>JACJXJ010000009.1 GCA_020636695.1 Prevotellaceae bacterium | reverse complement strand
TTATATCTTCCGGGTCGTTGGCGAAGTCAAGCACAAAAGTATCTTTCTTTTTAGGGTGACTACGATTGAGGCGTGAGAGAGTTTGCACCGCTTTTATATCCGACAAACCTTTGTCCACATACATAGTGTGCAAAAGAGGTTCATCGTAGCCCGTTTGGAATTTATCCGCTACAACAAGTATTCTGTAGGGGTCTTGTTTCATTCGTGCTTCGATTTCAGTCGAATAAAAGCCATTGATTGAAGATTCAGTCATTTTCTGACCCATAAATTCTTTTTCACCACTGAACGCAATAACAGCTTTATATGGACTATTTATTTGAGAAAGTTGTTTTGTAATGGCAAAATAATATTCAATGGCACGGTCGATTCCTGAAGTAACTACCATTGCACGAGCCTGACCGCCAATTTTACCTTTCCCAATAACTTTTTCCTGAAAATGACGTACAATAATACCAGCTTTCTTTTCCACTGTTTCGGGACGACTTTCAACAAACCATCGCAATTTTTTAGAAGCCTGTTTTTTATCAAATTCAGGATCATCCTCTACTGCTTTGATTACCTTATAAAAACTCTGATAAGGCGTGTAGTTTTTCAGCACATCCAAAATAAAACCTTCCTGAATAGCTTGACGCATTGTGTAATTATGGTGTGGATCAAAACTTTTAGTTCCATCTTCATTGGATATTGGTTTGCCAAACATTTCAAGTGTTTTGTTTTTTGGTGTAGCCGTAAATGCATAATAATTGGCATTCTTAACCATTTTACGCCCTTCAATAACTGAGAGTATTATTTCTTCGAGGTCATCTTCGTTTTGAGTTGTATTACCTGTTAATGCCCTATTCATGCTTGCCGACAATGAGCCATTTTGACTACTGTGTGCTTCGTCGATAACAATAGCAAATCTTTTGTCGGTAAGTGACGAACCAATTGTATCAAGGATAAATTGAAATTTGTGAACTATAGTAATAATAATCTTTTTTCCTGCTTGTAATTCCTTTCTTAGCGTATCAGAGGAATCTGCCCAACCAACTATATTTCCAAGCTGATTAAATGCCATGATATTCCCTTTGATTTGTTTATCAAGGTTTATACGGTCAGTAACAATAATCACCGAATTAAATAAGGGTTGAGTACCTTGTAATTGTTGAACAAGCTGGTAAGCGAGCCAGGTTATAGTATTACTTTTGCCACTACCTGCACTGTGTTGAATAAGGAATCGTTTTCCAATTTCTGTTTCGCGGGTGCTTTTTATAAAATATCTGACGGCATCGAGTTGGTGATAACGTGGCCAGATACATCTTTCGGATTTTATTCTACCCGTATTTTCGTCATAAATTTTAATTACCTGTGCATAGTTCTCTACAATATCCGAAAGCGAATGTTTCGTAAGAATTTCCTCCCACAAATAAGCTGTTTTAAGACCGTTCGGATTTACCGGATTACCTGCACTTCCGTCCACTCCTTTATTAAATGGCAAGAACCATGAAGCATCTCCCTTTAATTCTGTACACATCATTACCTGATCATCGTCCACCGCAAAATGCACAGCACAACGTTTGGGCATAAAAATCAAATCTTTTGGGTCACGGTCGGTGCGGTATTGTTTAATGGCATTGCTTACATTTTGCCCAGTGAATTGGTTTTTGAGTTCAAAAGTAATCAATGGCATTCCGTTCAGAAAAACCGCCACGTCAAGTGAAAGATTGGTAAATGTTTTGGAATAATGCAACTGTCGAATGACACAAAAGATATTCTTTTTGTAATGCTCTTTTGCCGAATCGTTCAATTCAGACGGCAGAGGACTGTACATATCGAACAAATGTGTATTGTAACGATAGCCTTTGCGCAAAACATCAATAACACCACGCTTGGTGATTTCGTTTTTAAGTCTTTCGAAAAAGTTGTGTTTGTTATGTGGCGAAGCAAAAGCCAATGATTCAGCAACTTTCTGCGGTTGGGTAGCTTGGAGGTAAGCTACAACACGAGCCGTATCGAGCGCATAATCGGTATTGTAATCGGAGCTTGTACCTTGTTCGTAATTGTTATTATCGCGCAAGTGTTCAACTATTAGTGTCTCAAGTCCTATTTCGGCAGTGTTTGTTGGCATAATCTTATTTTTTATTTGCACTTATTTTGAAAGTAAAAACCTACATTATTTATTGAATTAATGAATTAATCTTCTACTTCGGCTGTTGTTTCTTGTTGAACCGGAATGCCAAATTCAAGTTCTGATTCTTCTAATTCATATTTTGCAAAAATTTTCTTCAGTATTCTGATTTTTGTCATGGTATCATTGGCTGTATAAAGGTATAAATCATCAGCAATTTTCACATTGTATGTTTCAGGTGTACTCATTAAGTCATAGGAGCTGTCGGACACTAACTGATACAAAGGAGCAGGGTCTATTTCGTAAATAAGTTTCACTACTTCGGTTATCATTTCTGACCAAGTGAAAACTTTATACTGCGTTCCCATAAAATTAAACGAAGTAATTTTCATGCCTTTGAAAGAATGATCTTCATCCAAACTATGCATATCGGGTAATAGCACTTTTGGCTCAAAAGTAGTAGTAGGATATTTCCATAAACGTTCTGCTTGCGACCATAATAGCGAACGCCGCTGCTTCAATTCATCTTCTCCCCATTTGGTACAGGTTAATACATAGCTGTTTAAGCGCAAATTACTATCTCGAAAACCATCCTTAATGTCTCTTTTTTCGGTAAACGGACGATTTTTGTATTTGCTGTTGTAACCCGTGAGGGTAAGATTAGCGATTGTATTCAGCCATTCGTCGTAAATATTTTCATGATTATCACCCAATTCTTTTTTCCATTGATCGGTTAGTGTTTGTGGCATAATGTGCTCAACCGAAAAAGTGCCGTCATTCATAGATTTAATTACCTCCACTCTTTCTTTGCTGTCGCCATTTTCAAGTCTGTCGAACAAATACATTTTGTTTTTTGAACTCATAGAATAGATATTGCGGGTCTGGAATGATTGCCTGAATTCATTATCATCCGGGAATTGAGAAGATCCTTTTTTATTCAGAAGTATGTAAATCATTACATCGGCATAGTTATCATTTTCGCCTTTCAGTTTCAAAATATCTTTATGAAGCGTTGTGAAAATCTTACTCAATGCATTTGTGCCATAACTACATACCAACCGACGAAAAATAAATGATTCAATGCTCAACAGTACTTTTTTGTAGAATTCTTCCGTCTCCTGATTATCGGCAGCATATTTGAAAAATGCCATAAGATACGCATTAATAATGCTCATATCCATTTGAGCCAATCTTTTCAGAATGGCACATATTGCAGGGGAGTATTTTGTAGCTTGTGTAATGTCGTGAAAAACAGTAGCATAACCAACCATCTCTTCCAATACGTCTTTGATAACTAACGGACTTTTTGGATTTTCGATAAACTCTTTGAATGTTGGGTGTACGTTGTCAATCACCGCAACACGACCTTGTTTTATGGCTAAATAGTCACGTACAAAGGAGCTTACCTTATAACTGGTCTGGAGTTCAATCGGATTCCAATAATTTTCGTAATACTCTTCCTGTTCAATGGAAGAAAGGCCCATCAATACATAATTTCTGATTTTGTCCCCTTCTTCCAAATCAAGTCCGGTAGAATTTAAACTTTCAAAAATAGATTGAGGTTCGTCGTCTTTTTCAAGAAAAATATCAATGATTTTGAGTTTTTCGATAGCTTCACACAGTTCATCCACCGTTATTTCGTTTAGCTGAATACGCTCATAGAAATAGATATAATTGGAAGTAACATTGGATTTATGATCGTAACTGTCTTTTTTCCCTAAAACTATTTTGTCGAAAGCATCACAATCATTCTTAATGGGTTTCAACCGCATTTTACGTTCGAGTGGATTGAATTTGTCAATCAAAAAAGTTTCCTCAATATATTTGTTCAAGTTCTCATTTTTTGCCTCCATTATGCCTTCTTTCATCAGATTGACAATGGCTGCAAGGATAAGGGTTACCGTGGTAAGGCGTTGTTGACCATCAATAATTAAGTAATCGTTTCGATTCCCATTGTTGGCTGAGGCATAGACAATACTTCCAAAAAAGTGACTTGGTTTATTGTATTTTGCGGTTTTAATCAAGTCGTTATAGAGTTGAATACAATTATCCTTTTTCCAGTCGTAGTTGCGCTGGTAAACCGGAATGATAAATCGGTTACGAGAACCATCAATAAACTCCGTCAAAAATTTGTCTTGCCCCTTCATAGATTATGTATGATTTAATATTTTTCTTTGTAGTTTTCTAATTATTCCGGCTGGCTGTTTTTTTACATTAACCGTATTATACTTTTATTTTACCTGTAACTGCATCCGAAATAAGGCATTGTTTGTATTCCTGCATTTGCTCTATTTCCGATTTTATAATTGAAATTTGCTCTTCAATTATAGCTACTCTTGATTCAATGAATTCAACTATTTGTTGTTGTTCCTCTTTAGGAGGAACAATGACATTTAACTTCCGCAACTCAGCATAATTTAAGCCTTGACGTAATCCACCACCCATACTATAAAACACTTTTTTTATGTCGAACGAATGCAAAGAATAATATAGATATTTGGGTATCATATTATTAAATGCTTCCAAACAAACATAAGCAGAAGTAATAATACCTTCTTGTGTAACAAAACCAACTCTCAAACTTTTATGGTCGTTCTGTAAATCTGTAAGTCTAAGAATTAAATTACCATCTTCCACAACTTGATACGTATCAAAGTTAGCTGGGAGCAATCCATCAGTTTTATTAATGTCTTTGTTGACTATTTTACCATAGCTCAATGACAGTAAATTTTGGTGGAGAACGTTTTTGTTTGAGATATAATGCTCTTTTGAAACCTGAAATAAAAATCGACTATCCCAATGTTCCGGAATCTGCCCAACCCAAGGAATACCAGAATCTTTCATCGGAGCATTGGGGTTAATACCTTTAGTAACCACTTCGGCAATTTCGGCTTGCTTGAGTTCGTTTAGTGTGTTTATTTCTTGCTCCGTTTGCTTTATGTAAGCATCGATATTGGCAGTGGCTTTTTCGAGAAAAGCGACTATCGAGAGTTGCTCGGAAATATTTGGAACGTATATAGATTCCATTGAAAGCAAACTTGACAATGTTAGATTTTGAATACCAGTAGTTTGTCTTACATATTTCCAAATTACTCTTTTTGAATACATTACACTCAAGTAATATACAATAAATTTTGGATTGTAGTTGTCTCTTACGACAAGACATTCTAAAAAGTTTGCGAATAATGCATTATCAAACTTTAAATCATAAAAAACACTTCGTCCTACTGGTGATTTTTCTCCTCCTCCAGATTTTTCTATTAGAATACTGCCTTTTGATAATGTGTATTTGCAAATTTCATCATCTTTGTAGTTTCTAATAGTATATTCAGGTAATTCTTTAAACCTTAAATTTGAATAATCAAAATCTGCGACTCTCAAACAAATTCTATCATTTGAGTTGTTTTTGGGTTCTTCACCCCAAGTCCCACTAAACCTTTGAGAAAAAACTCTCTTAAGATTAATTAACACCCAATGCTCTGGTATATCCCCAATCCATTTTATTCCGCTTGGTTTGTATGCTGTGTATTTTTCCATTATTCCATTATGAGTTTACGAAGTTGTTCGGCACTGCTTTGAATTGAAATCAATTCAGATTTAATTTCTGTGAGTGGTCGAAGTTCCGTCGGCTTATAAAAATATTTGGTAAAACTCAATTCATACCCTATTTTTGTTTTTGTCTCGTCCACATAAGCATCCGGCAAATAAGGTAACACTTCGTTTTGCATAAAGCCGGCAATACCACCTTCGTAGAGGAAAGGCACTTGCTCGGTATCACGCAGAGCTGGATTAGGTATTTGTTTGCCATTTTTGGTTACAGGGTCAGCATTTTCATCTACTTCTATCAGTGAGTATAAGAAATCGCTTAGTTTATCGAATTTTAGTTTGAGTTGATTTGCACTTTTGTGTTTATCAAACTTATCGGCAAATTCCTGAAGATTCAAATAAACAGGTTGTTGCTTAGCGAATTCACAAAGAATGATCATTACTTCGCTCATCATTATATCAGCTGTAAGTTGACCGATTGTTTTTGGAAGTTTTACTTTTCGTTCGTTTTTTAATCTATCACTAAATATGTTTTCGTCCTCTTCTAAAATTGGAGTACTATCTTTATAAGCGGCATCAATATCAAAACCAGCAAGTACATTAACTGCTTCGGCAGTGAATTTTACATCCATTCTCAAACACCGTTTTACCAAAGAACTGAGGGTCTCCTTATCAATGCGAACCTGTTGCCTCAATGGTCTGTCAACAGTTATTTCCCAAAAACCAAATTCGGCATTGGGGAAAATGCGGCTTTGTTCGTTCTCCTGAAAATTCATGAGTAAATCAAGAATCTTTTTGCGGTCTGACTTTCCTGTTTTGCAGTTTTTCTCCCCCAAATTTTTACGGAGTGGTGTTTTTATAGCAGTAGCATCAATCAACTGTACTTTGCCACGGCGGCGTTCTTCTTTACGGTTGGTAACAATCCAGATAAAAGTGCCAATACCTGTGTTGTAGAAGTCTTTTTCGGGCATTGCCACAATGGCTTCGAGCAGATCGTTTTCGATAATGTATTGTCGCAGGTTACTTTCACCACCTCCGGCATTACCCGTAAATAGCGACGAGCCGTTATGCACTTCCACAATACGAGTTCCAAGTGGTGTATTGTTTTTCATGCGGCTAATGTTGTTTGCAAGAAACAACATTTGTGGGTCGCCAATTCCGGGAATAAAAGAAATGGGTTCCTGACCTTCTTCCAATTGTAGTTTAAATCGGGCATCGGTAATTTTGTCTTTTTCCTTTTCACCTAATCCCCAATTTTTAAGGTCTTCTTTCCAAGGTGTACCAAATGGTGGATTGGATATACAAAAGTCGTAGGTTTCGCCCTTGTGTCCGTCTTGCGAAATGGTAGAACCAAAAGCAATGTAATCACGTTGCTGATTATTGAGCGTATAAGAAAACTGTCTTAACTCCCCAGAAATCATTATGTCGGCTTTACAAGTGGCATAGGTGTCGGGCTGAAATTCCTGACCAAAGGTGTGAATTTGTACTTTCTTGTTATTCTTTTCGGCAACCGATTGAATCTGCTCTTTGGCAATGGTGAGAATGCCACCCGTACCGGAAGCACCATCGTAAATGCTATAAGTAGTACTTTCAATTTTATCTGCAATGGGTATAATCGCTAAATCAGAAAGCAAGTGTACATAATCGCGTGGTGTGAAATGTTCTCCGGCTTCAGTTACGCTGTTTTCTTCATTAAACTTACGAAGCAATTCTTCGAACACCGTACCCATCATGTGATTGTCAACGCCAGGCAATATTTCTTTGCCGTCGGCATCAACTATCGGGTTAATCCCAAGATTTATAGAAGTATCAGTAAATTTATCTAAGATTGAGCCTAAACGATTGTTTTCGCTCAAGTTATCGACCTGTTGTTTTAGTTTGAATTTTTCTATAATGTCCTGTACATCTTTGCTATATCCGTCCAAGTATTCCAAGAAATTCATTTTCAAACGCATCGGGTTTGTTTCCGAAGTAAGCGTTTTCATAGTAAATTTTGAAGTATTGTAAAAAGGATATTTTGTAACCGTCATCAATACGGGAGATTGATTGGTAATTCCCATTTTATCCAATTGTTCTTTTTGTTTCAGAACGGCTTCTTTTGTCGGTTCTAAAAGAATATCCAGACGGCGAAGTACCATCATGGGGAGTATTACTTTTTTGTAATCTCCTTTGTTAAAAACTTGTACAAGTACGTCGTTGGCAATGTTCCAAATAAATGAAACCAATTGGTTGAATTGTTGTGGGTTGTTAGGCATTGAAATTATTTTTGTGTCCTGTTTGTGTTGCTTTTTCTGTTTTCAATTGTCAAAAGTTGAACAAAGATAGACAATTATTCACAAATATAAGTGGTGTGAAAGGAAAGTTTAATAGGAAATATTAAGTAAATAATCGAACTATAGTAATTGTTTTTTGGGAAACTTTTGACATAATAAAATTAAGTTAAATATTTAGTTCATATGTTCATTGTTTTTTTTGTTTCTGATAATTATTTCAACATCCTTAACAATCTAAATATTAAGCAGAATTTGCTAGCGAATATGATAAGGGCTTTCTTAAATTACATCTTGATATTTCATCGCCATCTAAAACTCTTTATACCCTTTTACACTAAAACGTTATATAATCTTTTTGTTTCCTAATTGCCTTTTCTTTGCAAATGATTAATCAAGTCAACTAGCGACGGGAGTGCACGCCCCGAGCTTATTAATCGTTTTGTAATAATTATTTAAAAATGGAATCTAAAAAAGTATTAACATTCGAAGAGGCTGCTAGCTACATGGGTATGAGTAAAAGTTGTTTGTATAAAATGACCTCTCAAAAAATCGTGCCTCACTACAAACCTAATGGAAAATTAATTTTCTTTGATCGTGAGGAGCTCGAAAATTATCTTTTAAGTGTACGGGTGAAGCCACAAATCGAAATTGAAGAGGCTGCTAGCACTTATGTTGTAACGGGTAAACACGGAGGACGTAGATAATGCATAAAACAAAAGAGGCACCAGCCACCACAGCTAGCACCCCCGAAATGATGAACAAAGATAGTAATAAATTGCAGAATTTCAAAACATTGAAGCCAAAATTTGATAGTTTAAACTCAGCAATGATAATTAAACACGTTGAGGCAATGGCCACCAGGAACCAAGCAACAGAACACGAGGCAATTTTGGGCGAGTTATTAAATAATATTGAGCCTTTTGATTTTGAAAAGGCGGCTTTCCCACAAATTGAAGCGTTGAGGACTAGATGTTTCGAACTTCAGAGTCAGCTCAAAAATAGCGATGGCCGTTATATAAAAAATCCAATTATTGAGGGCGAACTCAAAGAAATACAAGGTCAGCTAAACAGCTTTAAATTGACACAAAAGCATTTTGCGATTTTAAGTATTGATAATGTGCTCAATGTTGCCCAGAAAAAACAATGGGGCATTTGTAAAAACAATGATTTTATCTATTTGTACAATGGTGAATATTGGGCAAATATCGAAAAAGAGGCATTTCAAGCGTTTTTAGGTCAGGCGGCCGAACTTATGGGGGTAAATCAGTTTGTAAGCCGATGGCATGAGTTTAGAGATAAACTTTTCAAACAATTTATTGCAACAAGTTATTTGCCAAAGCCTAAAAACCTAAAGAGTGTTGTTTTGATAAACTTGAAAAATGGAACGTTTGAAATTACACCAAATGGGCACAAATTACGGCCGTTTGATCGTGCCGATTTTCTTACCTATCAATTGCCTTTTGCTTACGATCCAAAAGCAACAGCTCCACAATTTGAAAAGTATCTAAACGAAGTGCAACCCGATAAATTAAGACAATTGATTCTTGCCGAGTATTTGGGTTATGTGTTTGTTTCGGCAAGTGATTTGAAACTTGAAAAAGCATTGATATTGTATGGGGGCGGTGCGAATGGCAAAAGTGTATTCTTTGAAGTCGTAAACGCTTTATTTGGAAGCGAAAATGTGAGCGGTTACAGTTTAGAAAGTTTGACCGACAAAGAGGGCTATTTTAGGGCAATGATACTAAATAAGTTGCTCAATTACGCGAGTGAATTAAATGCAAGTCAAGCAACAACCGACAAAACAAAACAATTGATTTCAGGCGAAAAAATACAAGCCCGCTTACCTTATGGTCAGCCCTTTGATATGACAGGTTACGCCAAATTGATGTTTAATTGTAATGAATTACCAAAAAATGCAGAACAAACAAACGCATATTTTAGGCGGTTTTTAATTGTGAGTTTTGAACAAACAATACCCGAAAGCAACCAGGACAAAGAGTTAAGCAAAAAGATAATTGAGGCCGAACTTTCGGGCGTTTTTAATTGGGTATTATTGGGGCTTGACAGATTATTAAAGCAAAAAGGGTTTACATATTGCGAGGCTGTAAACGAAGCTCGTAAACAATATGAATTTGAGACCGACAGCGTTAGTCAATTTATTGATGATAGCGGCTATATTCCTAGCGCAACCGATTATAAGCCTATTATTGATCTTTACCGTGATTATAGAGCTTTTTGTATTGATGATGGTTGCCAAGCAGTAAAGAAAAGTAATTTTATTAAACGGTTGAAGCTTTTGAAAATTACTGTTGTGCGGTTGAACATTGGAAACGTTGCTTATGTGGAAAATAAAAACCCCTTATATTGAGATGGAAAAGCAGTATAAATACAGCTTACAAAAAGGCAGCGCAAAAAGTATTTGTCCAGAGTGCCGAAATATGACACTTGTTCGGTATGTTGATAATATAACGGGCGAACTTTGCGCGCCTCAATATGGACGTTGTGACCGTGAAGTAAAATGCGGTTATCATAACAGACCACCGCGCGAAATTGAATATAAGCCCTTTATTAATTATAAAGTAGTTGTATCAAAGCCAAAGCCTCAACCGTTAAGCCCTATACCTTTTGAAGTGTTGGACGATACTTTGAGTAATTACGAACAAAATACATTTATTCAAAATCTTTTGCAACGTGTAGCTTTCCCCTTTTCTCCTGTAGATCTTGAAGTAATTATCTCAATGTATTATTTAGGTACGGTCCCAACTTGGGGCGGAGGAGTGTCGTTCCCTTTTATAGATATAAATAATACCGTTCGTGCAATACAAGTGAAACAGTTTGACCAGGCGAACCACACAACAAAAACAACTTTTTTGCATTCTATTTTGAAGTATAAATGTGAGCAACAAGGCAAGTCGTTGCCTGATTGGTTGCCAGCTTATGAATTAAACGAATCAAAAGTTAGTTGTTTATTTGGAGAACACCTTTTGAAAAAATTTCCAAACAACCCTGTTGCATTGGTTGAAGCTCCCAAGAGTGCAATTTATAGTACATTGTATTTTGGTTTGCCAGACGTGCCCGACCGTTTTTTGTGGCTTGCTGTGTATAACCTTAGTAGTTTAAATGCTATAAAATGTAAGGCACTAGAGGGGCGCAATGTTGTGCTGTTCCCCGATCTCTCAACCGATGGCAAGGCGTTTAATTTGTGGAACTCAAAATTAAATGAGTTGAATACTATTAAAGGGGCAAGGTTCACGATTTCCAATTTATTAGAATTGAATGCCAGCCAGGCAGAGCGCGAAAATGGATGCGATATTGCCGATTATTTAATTTGCAAAGATTGGCGTTTGTTTCGTGTAAATGTAGAAAGTGAAAATAGTGAATCTGAAAACAAACATTTTTTTTGTGCCCCCTCACTTTTAAAACATGATTACCGACCAAAACCCAAAGCGAATTGGAATAATGAAATTGCCGAGCTTAAAAAGTTTTTTGAGGCCGTTGAATTACCAACAAACTCAACAAAATTATATAACTATTGCAAAATAGTTGATTTGCCTCTATTTGTTGAGAGTCACCTTGCTACAGTAAATGCACAAAACGGCCGACTTACTTATTTGCCTTATTTGGAGCGATTACAAATATTAAAAGAGTTTTTAAAGACTTATTAAAATTGTTTGTTGTCAAATTACTTTCAAATCAAATAAATTATATGGTATTAAATAGCTAAGATCTTTTCACTAGAATTAAAAAAGCCGTTTCAATAAATTTTGAAACGGCTTTTTTAATTGTTTTAAAATAGACACGATTATCATCGAAATATGTTTTTTTTTGTTTTTTCTTTATGTATCAAGTCCCTTTAAAGTCCCTTTACAAACAATAAATCCCTCAAAATCAAATGATTAAGAGGGATTTAGCGTACCCAGAGCCGGGATCGAACCGGCATGGAAGTGAATCCACTGGTGTTTGAGACCAGCGCGTCTACCAATTCCGCCATCTGGGCGTTTTAGCGAGTGCAAAGGTAATTTATTTTTTCATTTCTGCCAAATATTTCTCCGCTTTTTCTGAAATTAATTTACAACCGCTTTTTGTCGCACTTTTTTTGTACTTTTGTGGTCTCTTTGGTAGTCGCTGTGTGGCGCTAGGAGTTTATTCTAAACGTATGAAACGCATTTTTTTAGTTGGTTTTATGGGCTGTGGCAAAACAGCTACAGGCAAACGGTTGGCCGAGCAAATCGGTTGGCAGTTTATCGACTTGGATAAATTCATCGAAAGTCGTTACTGTAAAACGATACCACAACTATTTACGGAATGGGGAGAAGCGGAGTTTCGCGTGGTAGAACGTGCTGCGTTACTCGAAGTGTGCGACTATGAACAGGTGGTGATTTCTACCGGTGGTGGAGCTGCTTGTTTTCTCCATAATATGGATGACATGAATGCGCATGGCGTTACGGTTTATTTACATGCTGAACCAGAGGAGTTGGTCGATCGCTTACGTCATGCCAAAGTGGAACGTCCACTGCTCAAAGGCAAAACCGACGAAGCGTTGGCAGTGTATGTGCGTGAGTTGTTGGCACAGCGCGAAATTGGCTATAAACAAGCACAATTGACGATAGAAACGTCACACGATAAAAGCTTTTCACATGTACAGATACTGCTAGAGTTGTTACAACAGTTGGATAACTCCTTGCAATCGGTTACCAAAGAACTAAACGATTAGATTATTAATTTTTTACAAGTATTATAAAATATGGAACGCTATGAAAGCCCTTTGCAGGCATTGACCTGTAGCCAAGCTGCTGCTTATGCAAAATTATCTGATTTACGTAATTTGGAAGCGGTGAAAGATCGTTTGCCTCAAGATAAAGTGAAAGATATGACGTGCGATGTTGATTCGTGTTCAATAACGGTCGATCCTGTGGGACGTGTGACCTTGCGTATTGTGGAACGTCAACCAGAACATACTATTAAATTTGGCGCTGATAATGCGCCTATTAATTTTCATCTGTACACGGTGTTGACTGAAACGGCTGACAATCAGGCACAATTACAAGTTAAGCTTGAAGCGGATATTCCGTTTATGATTAAAACGATGATTGGTGGCAAAATAGATGGTTTTGTACAACAGTTTGCAGAAATGATGGCCACTATGCTCAATGTTTCGCATTGATGTGGCACTCAATAATAACAAAAAGGCTCATAAGAATTCTTATGAGCCTTTTTTATGTGGATGAGCATGATGGCATTAGCGTAAGCGATCGGCGGCGCGCACTTTGGCTTCGTCTTTACCTATACCACGTATGGCTAACCAACTTAAAATGATGTTGATAAGCGGAAAAACAATGGCTATTTGTGGGTGGAAATCTTCAGGATTATATTTGGCGGTGATACTCCATACACCCACGCCTAATACAGCATAATAACCAATCATTAATAAAATATTGAGAATGGTTAATCGAATTTGAAGCATGCGTTTGTTGTATAACCAAATGGTAACAAAGGCAATTAATGGGATGATAGCTGATAGAAGCATTAATCCCCACAAATTTTCGAGTACTATATTTTCACTCTCTGGTGAAGTTTGCATAAAACCAATCGCATTGAGTGTGCCAAAGTCTAGCCCGTTCGTAAATTCGATGAGTGGCATAAAACAACTAAATACACCTAATAATGAAACGACTAATAAATAAATAGTCTGAATACGTTGTATCATATTAACTAGTTTTGGTTATTATTTTGTACGGATAAGTCCGAACAGTTTTTTCTTTTTTGATGTTGCATGGTCGCCGTTGCTTGCTTGTTCCAGTGTTTCACCGAATTTTACCATGCGGTAGATAATACCCCAATCGGGGATGCCGCCTAAATTGCGATCATCAATAAATAAATCGGCTGTTAATTTGCGTGAACGGAGATTACTTGCCTCTTCTTCTGGATAGTTGGAGTTGACGGCGTAAAACTCCAAACCTTGTTGTTTACAATAGTCAACCGCTTCGTCCAAAAGTTCACCTTCACGCACGCTCCATAATATTAAGCGATGATGACACTCGTTTTGTAAGCGTTTCAGTACATCGATAGCAAATGGAATTGGTTTTCCAATTTTCGGATAAGCATGTTCTACAATGGTTCCGTCGAAATCTACAGCTATAATCATAATTCCTTGGCTTTAAATAGTGGTTAGTATGCTATTCTAATTGTATTAATCTTGGTTTGGTTCTTCGTTTGGTGTGTCGTTAGTTGATGCCAAATCGTTTTCTATCTTTTCGGTGGTTGGCTTACAAAAATAGAGCGAAATGGCTGAAATACCAGCTACCCACAAAAGAGAACCTTGTTGTAAGGTGTAATAAAAAAAGATGGCAGCCAATAAACCGATAGTTATCACAGTTATACGCCATTTAGCATAGGTTTTGTAACGTGCTAATTTTTGGGTTTCATCTGTTACGGACGCAAGTTTTTTGACATATACACTGAAGAGTTTGAGTGCTGCAGGCGTGGTGATAATCACGTATAAAATGATGATGGAATAAATGGCGACACTCGCTGGTGTATCTTTGGGCATTATGAACCAGTTGTAATAAACACAGATGTAGCCTAATGAGGCTGTAATAACAGCTTTTAAGGCTGCGGAATAATACCAAAATTTAAGACTTTTAATTAATTGTTTCATAAGTTTAAGTTGGCGTATTATAAGTCGAAAACGAAATACGGTTACGAATAGAACGACCTAAAGTAACTTCGTCGGCATATTCTAGTTCGTCGCCAATAGCTACACCACGTGCAATGGTGGTGATTTTACAATCGTAATCGGCTAATTTGCGAAATAGGTAAAAAGCGGTGGTGTCGCCTTCCATATTGGGACTAAGTGCGAAAATGATTTCATCAATGCCGCCTTGTTTCACACGTTCCACGAGCGAAGCAATTTCTAAATCGGCAGGACCAACGCCGTTCATCGGTGAAATAATACCGCCTAAAACGTGGTACAGTCCGTTGAACTGCTGCGTATTTTCAATAGCCATCACATCCTGAATATTTTCTACGACACAGATGAGTGCTGAATTTCGGTTGGGATTGCTACATATTTGGCACGTGTCAGTATCCGAAATGTTGTGGCACACGTTACAGTGTTTTACCTCTTTTTTTAATTCCACTAACGCCATAGCCAACGCCTCTACGTCGCTATCATCCTGTTTTAGTAAATGCAATGCCAATCGGAGCGCACTTTTGCGTCCAATAGTGGGCAGCTTACTGAGCTCGTTAACGGCTTGCTCCAACAGGATGGAAGGGTAGTTTTGTGGCACAACAAATAGCGTTAGTAATTTAACGCACAAAGATATAAAAAAACCGCACACCTTGTTTATGGCGTGCGGTTCTTTTTAGTGAGCTTACCAGCGACTTTCAATCACTTTCCAATCAATAATGTTCCATAAAGCATTCAAATAATCGGCTCTACGGTTTTGATAGTCAAGATAATAAGCGTGTTCCCATACGTCGAATGTGAGTAGTGGTTTCAAGCCTTTGGTCAAAGGGTTGCCAGCGTTACTTTCTTTTACAATTTCGAGATTGCCGTTGGCATCTTTTACCAACCAAACCCAACCTGAGCCGAACAATGTGGCACCAGCGTTATTAAATTCGGTTTTAAATGCGTCGAAAGAACCCCATTTTTTTTCGATGGCTGTTCTTACGTTGCCTTTGGCTTCGCAGCCAGTGGTTTTAAATTGTTCAAAAAAGAACGTATGGTTCCAAACTTGGGCGGCGTTGTTGAAAATAGCGCCATCCGATTCGCGTACAATTGCTTCCAAATCCATCGTTTCGTAACGTGTTCCCTTCACTAAATTGTTCAGGTTGTTTACATACGCCAAATGGTGTTTGCCGTGATGGAAATTCAACGTTTCTTGACTCATCGTTGGAGCCAATGCTTCTGCCGTGTAAGGCAAGGCTGGTAGTGTAAATAACATAGTTACTGAAGTTTGAATGGTTAATAAAAAAGAAATGAGTAAATTCATAATAATTCGTTTTTGATGATATGACAAAAATAATTGTATTTTTGAAATAAATAGCGTACTTTTGTGGAAATAAATAAAAAAAATGCCTTATGAAAAATTATAAACTGGTTATCAGTCTGTTAACATTAACATTTTTGTTGGGTGGTTGTAAAGTAAAAGAGTCCGCGGGTGCCTATCGTCCTGCTGAAGATACCAAGAAAGCCCAGTCCACAGCCGATTTGAAGTCAAAAGCCAATACGCAAACAGTAACTGAGTCGGTAGCTGAAATGCCTGATAAAATTCGTTCAGAATCGTTTAAAGTGGTGGATGGCGAAGATGCTACAGCTTTAAAAACGTATAATGTGGTGATTGGTAGTTTTCAAAATCGTGCGAATGCGCAAGGTTTGCAATCGCTTATGAAAGGCGATTATGCACCGATTATTGTCATCAACGAACAAGGTATGTTCCGTGTCATTTTGATTTCTTATGATGATTACGTTACCGCCAAACAGAAAATTGCTCAAATCAAATCACAGTTTGATGATGCGTGGGTGTTAGTTCAGAAGAAATAATTATTTTAACTACTCGATAGCGTGGAACCGATGAAATTGACCGTTTTGGGTTCTGGTTCGGCCATGCCGACACCCGAACGTTACCACTCGGCTCAATTGTTGGAGATGCGCAATAAACAATTTTTGATAGACTGTGGTGAGGGTACGCAAAATAGAATGATTGAGTTTGGCGTGCGTGCCAATAGGTTAAATCATATTTTTATTTCACATTTGCATGGTGATCATTGTTTTGGTTTGATGGGATTAATTTCCACGCTCGGCATGCTTGGTCGCACGGCTGATATCGAAATACACGCTCAGCCTGATTTAGAAGCGTTGCTTCGTCCGCAAATCGACTATTTTTGTGGCGAATTTCCGTTTCAAGTTAAATTTCATCCATTTAGTCCGTATCAAAGTGCTGTTATTTACGAAGATCGCAGCGTTACAGTGACCACCATTCCCTTGAAACATCGTGCTCCATCGGTAGGATTTCTGTTTGAAGAAAAAGCCATGGAACGTCATTTGGTTCGTTCTATGGTTGAATCGTATGATATTCCTTTACGTTTACTGAAAGGAATCAAAAATGGTGATGATTATGTAACTCCCGATGGAGAGTTGGTTCCGAATGAACGTTTGACTACACCGCCAACACCGCCTCGTCGGTTTGCGTATTGTTCTGATACGGCTTATTCTGAAAAAATAGTGGAACTCATTCGTGGTGTGGATTGTTTGTATCACGAAACGACGTTTTTAAGCGAAGATATGGTTCGTGCCAAACAGACGTTGCATAGTACCGCTGCACAAGCGGCGCAAATAGCACAAGCAGCAGAGGTTGGTAAATTGATTATTGGACATTATTCGGCGCGTTATCGACAGATAACACCTTTTTTAGAAGAAGCGAAAGCGATTTTTCCTAATACGGTAGGCGCTACTGATGGTGCGCACTTTGATATATAACACGCGTTTTGGTTCGATTTGGACATAAAAATAGGCCGACCTCACGGCCAGCCTATTCCACCAAAATGTTTAACCAAAACAATTTTTCATTATTAAATGAAGTACTTAAAAATAAGCAAGTATCATGCCAAACTCAAATTAAAATGCACTAAATAGTATTTTTTTTGACTCCTTGGCACTGCATTTGTACTTATAACGAATTTTAATCTTATTTGAATGCGATTTTTAGCGACTTTTTTGGCTGTTTTTATGTTTGTGTGCGTGTCTGCTCAGCGGATTTCGGATGCAGAGATGTTATTTAATCAAGGAAATTACCGTGAGGCCAGCTTGATTTATGATCAGGCGTTGAAAAAAAAGCCTAAGGATGGGATTCTCAATTTTAAATATGCACGTTGTTTGTACGAACAAGGTCAAATAACTGAAGCGACCCTCTATTTTGAGACTGCAGCGGTTTTTGGATTTGCTAAAGCAAATCGTTTTTTAGGTGATATTTACTTTGGAGATTATCGTTTTCAAGAGGCGGCACAAGCTTATGATAATTGGTTGGCTTCAGATAAATTGCCAGCCGATGAAAAAATGCAGGTGGCAAAACTCGCAGCTAAAGCAAAATTAGGTGCTGCGATGCTGGAACGCGTCGAGGATATAGGATTGATTGATAGTGTAAAAGCCGATAAAGCGACCTTTATTAATCAGATAAAAATGGCTCGTGAGATGGGCACTTTTGGTTTTTCAGCTGATTTATTAGGAGTAAATATCAGTCGTCTTTTAACCGCTTTTCAGTCGGGACGGAATGATAGACGTTATATGGCTCTAAAGCGTAATGGTGAACAAAGTGATTTGTACCAGTCGTATAATTTAATGAATGAATGGAGTGAACCTGTCGCTTTGTCGTCGGTGTTAAATACCTCGGAAGAGGAGAATTATCCCTTTGTAGGTGCCGATGGTATAACGATTTATTTTGGTTCAAAAGGACACGATGGTTTAGGTGGTTATGATATTTTTACATCACGGTTTAATTCTGAAACTGCTGATTATCTGCCACCTCAAAATGTAGGAATGCCTTTTAATTCGCCGTACAATGATTACATGATGGCGTTTGATGAGTTGGCTGGTGTTGGTTGGTTTGTGACCGATCGCTATCAAAATCCCGATAGTGTAATTATTTATCGCTTTGTGCCCAATGCAGAACGTATGATTTTACGTAATAAAACACCTCAAGAGTTGCGTGATGCGGCTCGTATGCGTGTTTGCCGAAGTGTAGTACTATCTCCACAAAATACGGAGTTGCACGAAATTGCGACTAAAGAATTTCAAACTACTCTTTTTGTCGTGAATGATACCATCGTGTACCATTCGGCAGCACAATTTGTGAGTGACGAGGCGCGTGAACAATTTTTGGCATTGTGCGATTTGAAAGCACAAGGTCAGCAAAAAGAATTTACCTTGGCAGCGAAACGCGACTTGTGGAGTGTTACGGAGATGGAGGATGAGCGGATTTTATTGGCTAACGAAATTGTTATGCTTGAAAAATCGTGTTTGCTCATTGAACAACAGATTAAACGTTATGAATTAGAAATTAGAACTTTAGAAAATTTACAACTACTAACAAATCATTAAATTTATGGATGTTGCATTGGTTATTGTGTTTATGCTTTTGGGCATTATTTTCTTTTTGCTTGAGATCTTTTTCTTGCCTGGTATTTCTGTAGGTGGAGTGGCTGGTGTGTTGTTCGTTGGAGCATCCATTTGGTATGCATTTGCACATCTCGGTGCTACTGCTGGTCTGATAACGATTGCTGGTGGAGTGGTATCTATGGGTATTGCTATATGGGCATTTTTACGTTCGCGTGCTTTGGAGAAGATGGCTTTGCAAACGGAGTTAGATGGTAAGGTTGATGCTTTAAAGAATATTGCTTTGTCGGTTGGTGATAAAGGAGTGACGACTTCGCGTTTAGCGCCTATAGGCAAAGTGCGTTTTGGTGCTGAAGTGGTGGAGGCTAAGTCGCAGGATGGCTTTATTGATCAAGGAGTAGATGTGGAAATAGTAGAGGTATCTACATTTGGCGTGTTAGTTCACGCTTTAGAACAAAAATAACTTGGTATAACTTATATTTATTATTCACTTAATTATTAATTATTATGACAGTATTATCGATTCTTGGTATAGCCGTACTGATTGTATTGGTTATCATTTTCTTTTATTACGTGCCATTTTTATTGTGGCTGTCGGCCAAAGTGTCGGGAGTAAGTATCTCATTGGTACAACTATTCTTGATGCGTATTCGTAAAGTGCCGCCATCCATTATTGTAAATGCCATGATTGAAGCGCACAAAGCTGGTTTGAAAGACATTCGTCGCGACGACTTGGAAGCTCACTATTTGGCTGGTGGTCATGTGGTGCGTGTGGTTCATGCGTTGGTATCGGCTAACAAAGCAAACATCGACTTGTCGTTTCAAATGGCTACAGCTATCGATTTAGCTGGTCGTGATGTGGACGAAGCGGTGAAAATGTCGGTAAATCCTAAGGTGATTGATACGCCAGTGGTTTCGTCGGTGGCTAAAGATGGTATTCAGTTATTGGCTCGTGCGCGTGTAACCGTTCGTGCTAACATCAAACAGTTGGTTGGTGGTGCTGGTGAAGAAACTATTTTGGCTCGTGTTGGCGAAGGTATTGTATCGAGCATTGGTTCGAGTGCTACGCACAAAATGGTGCTTGAAAATCCTGATTCTATCTCAAAATTAGTTTTGAGCAAAGGGTTGGATGCTGGTACGGCATTTGAAATTTTGTCAATTGATATTGCCGACGTAGATGTTGGTAAAAATATCGGTGCTAACTTGCAAATGGATCAAGCTGAGGCCGATAAAAACATTGCTCAAGCACGTGCTGAAGAACGTCGTGCGATGGCTGTGGCTTTGGAACAAGAGATGAAAGCAAAAGCACAAGAAGCTCGTGCCAAAGTGATTGAAGCAGAAGCACAAGTACCTCAAGCTATGGCAGAGGCTTTTCGTAATGGTAATTTAGGAATTATGGATTACTATAAAATGAAAAACATCGAAGCGGATACCAATATGCGTGACGCGATTGCTAAGCCTGGTCAAAAGGCAGCTAAAGATGCTAAAAAATAGTTATCCGTAGCTTTTTATAAAAAATCCTCCGATACAAACATTGTATCGGAGGATTTTTTTGTTACTTCAAATCAAGATTCACCGTTATTCCTGCTTTTACCCAGCGACCAGGTTGTTCGATGCCGCCATAATCATAATAATGCGTGTTGAGTAAGTTGGAACTTTCTACAAATACATGGAGTTTATCGGTTTGCCAAAAGATACGACCATCAAGCAACCAAAATGGTTGGTAGGTTTGTGTGTTTCCCTGTTTGTCGGAATAAGCTCCATTGCGACTTTGGTAAGTGGCTTGCCAACTTGCTCCAAATCCTTTATAAATACCGTGCTCTAGATGCAGCGCCAGTTTGTGTTCCAAATAATCGAGTGCGTATTTTGAGAGTAATTCGCCCGCTTCTTTATTTAAATGACAATAGGCGTAGCTGATTTCAATGTTTTTGAGCCAATAACCATAACTATAGCCGACGTTCACTTCGCCACCCATAGCATCGACTCGTGTGTGATTCACACTTTGCCATTTTTCTTCGTCTGCCCGTTTTACCCAGTCAATCAAGTTTTGCCCAATACGATAATAAGCACTTAGGTTGGTCCTGAAACCATGAACAGCCAACGTATGCCAGTTCGGCGGTGAGACTTTCTTCGGGTTTCAAATTGGGATTGGCAATTTGTGTGGCACTTTTATAGTACAAATCGGTAAACGTTGGTAGACGCAATGAACGATTGATGTTGGCATATAGATTTCCGTTTTTGGCAAACGTATAACCCAAGTTGGCTCCAAAGGCAAAATTGTTTTGAAACATGGTGTTGTAATTGCCTGAAAATCCTACTGAAGCCGACCAATTGCCTACAAAAAAGGCTTGTTCTGCAAAATAATTCAGATTAAGTCGGTTTTTTGCAAACTTGAAATACAGTGTGTCAGGTGCAAATGGAATGGTCGGTTTTGTGTTGATAGCATCGCCTAGTACATTACTAATAATGTGTTCGTTGCGCAGTTCAATACCTGCGGATGTTTTCCCAAGGCGCGAAAACCATGCGCCTTTGATAGAGCCGCCTGCCACGTCGGTGATGTGATAATTATGTGAGGTATACCACGCAGGAAACGTGGCAACTCCTTCGCGGAAGAGTTCAAAGCGGTCGTAGTGTGTGCGATAGTAGGCTTGTGCTTCTAGACCAAATGCACCTATGCGTTTGTTCCATTGTAACGACACTGAGACCTGTTTTGGTGGCTTCGTATTGGTCGGGATATTTGAGCGAATAAAACGAGTTTGAACCAAATGCTTTTAGTTGTCCACCTACTTGTAAATTCCAATTTCCTAATACGGAATCAGTATAACTGCTTTGCAGAAATAGATTACTGTATTGATAATCGGTATTATAAGTGTACCCAGTACTTTGATTATAACTTGCAGCTCCCATTACTTTCCACCTGTTTTTAGCATAATGAATGCCTACGTTTGGTGCAAAATATCCAAAATCGCCACCCGAAACGCTCGCTTTTACCTGTTTTTTGTCGGTACTGTTAGTGATAATATTGATGGCGCCACTAAAAGCGGATAACCCAAATAAATTCATGGAAGTACCTTGTAATACTTCGATGCGGTCCACCATGTTTAAATCGATTGGAAGATCGAGATTGGCATGACCCGTACGTGGGTCAGTAATGTTGACGCCATTGAGTAAAATAAGTACTTGGTCGAATGTGCCGCCGCGCATCGAAATGTCAGCTTAGCACCGTTTGAACCGCGTGTTCGAATATCGACGCCAGGCAAATAATCAAGTAGCTCATTGATATTTTGCACGGGCAAGGATTGTATCTCTTTCGCCGTAATTGTGGTGATAATGCGTAAAGCATCGCTCGCTACTTTGGGCTGTGTGGCTATCACATTTACTTCGGAAAGTGGATGAATTTGTGTCGTGTCCATTTGAGCTTGCACGTGTAAAGTTGAACCTACCAAAAGTAGGGTCATCATGCTTAGTTGTTGCTTTTTAAAAATCATACTTCTTTTAATTTGGTTAATTGGTGAACAATAAAAAAGCTACCGATGATAGGTACATCGATAGCTTAAAAAATGAATATAGACAAATAAGACGCGCTGCAGCAGCGTCACATTGGTTCAATGTAAGTGTAATAAGAGTTTCTTCAATAGCCTGTAAAAGATATGATGCAGGTTCATCTCCGTCTGAATCGTTGCTGTTCTGTGTTTTGGCAACTAGATGTTCAGTGAGTTGATAGTGTGTGTGCGATTTTTCTAATTGCAAGTCGGTTATATGACCAGCCACACACCCAATATTCACAACACGGTGTAACGAGTTGAACGCCGCATAAGCCTTATGGCTAAAACGACGGAAACGAAAATGGACACTATGTTGTACAAGTTGATTCATTAATTCGGCTGCAAAGATATAAAAAAAGGATGTCGTATTTCTCAATACAACATCCTTTTCCCCTTATTTATCACGAAAAAAACTATTTAACGAATTTAATACACTGTTTACCATCGGTTAAGAGATAAATGCCACTACTCAAATTTTTACGTGAATAGTTGCACTTTAGTGCACGAATTACTGGGTACTGATGTGTTTTCTTTGTATATCCTCTAGTGTCTAATTTTGATACTAAAATTTGACAAAATGACATGACTATTTGGGTTTTTAATGACATTACGTCATTATTTAATCTAATATATTTTTCGGAATCAATGGGAGAAATGATGTTAAACTCTTTAAAAATCGTATTTTTATGCAATTTTAAGTTGGTTTTGATACATCTTATTTCATCAATTGGCACTGAGTTTGTTCACTTCTTATCGAAGACGGCTCAATCAACCGTCAAACTAATTAATCATTTAAAACTTAATTATAGGAGGAAACAATTATGACACTTGTAAGAAGAAATCCAAATTGGTTGCCATCGATTTTCAACGACATGTTCGATAATGAATTTATGGCTCGCGCTAATGCTACTGCTCCCGCTATCAATGTGAAGGAAACTAAACATGCTTATACGGTCGAAGTAGCCGCTCCTGGTTTATCGAAAGAGGACTTTAACGTACGCGTTGATGAAGATGATAATTTGGTAATCACATTAGAGAAAAAAGAGGAAAAGAAGGACGAAAATCAAGAAACACGCTATTTACGTCGCGAATTTTCGTATTCAAAATTCCAACAAACTATGATTTTGCCTGACAATGTCGATAAAGATAAAATTTCGGCAAAAGTACAACATGGTGTTTTGAGTATTGATGTACCAAAATTATCTGAAGTGGAAATTAAAAAAGCGCAACGCTTGATTGAAATTGCTTAAAAGGTTTTGAATTAGAGGAAATGGTCGACAAATAAAATTTGTCGACCATTTTTTATGTGTCAATAATAGGGAGAGTTTATTTTATAATAAATTAGTTAAAAATAGAATTATTATGAACAAATGTTCAAAACTATATGTATCTTTGTGGCGTTAATTGTTTTAATTTATTCCAATTTTATTATGTCTCGTCCACAAAATAACCGAAAAATATCATCTCCACCATTGATGCAAGGGTTTAAACCTTTTGGTATTCCTCGTTCAGCTTTGGAAACCGTTATGTTGACGTATGATGAATACGAAGCGATTCGATTACTCGATTACGAAGGATTAATGCAAGAGCAGGCCGCAGAACATATGGCGGTTTCCCGTCCTACGTTAACTCGTATATATGAGAGTGCACGAAAAACTATTGCTAGGGCATTTGTGGAAGGAAAAATGATTATGATTGAAGGAGGAAATGTAGAATTTGGTCAGCCATGGTTTCGCTGTAAACGCTGCTTTAAACTCATTGATGGATTGGAAAATCATGTTCAGTGTAAGGGTTGTAAAACATATTGTAACGATGAATTGACGCCTATTAATAAACTTTGACCATTTAACTATAATTTAAAAATTTGATAATGACTGTCGATACGTTCAAAGCAAGAGCTGCACAATGGGATAACCCCGATAAAATAGCGATGACTCAAACGTTCTTGGGTGAAATGCTACTTCATGTACAGCCTCAACCTGATTGGAAAGCTTTAGAAATTGGTGCTGGAACTGGCTTAGTAGGACTTCATGTAGCACCATTGGTTCATACATTAATTGTGGAAGATACATCTGAAGCCATGCTGGATGTATTAAAACTCAAATTGGCAGGTGATAATAACGTGGAAATATTACATGGCGAACTATTTGATTATCAGCAAACGGATCTTGATTTTGTTTTTTCTTATATGGCATTTCACCATTTGCCAGATGTGGAAAAAGCATTACAACACATTGCTTATATGACAAAGTTGGGTGCGTATGTGGTTGTTGGCGATTTAGTTACTGAGGATGGATCGTTTCATCGCTTTGAACCAATTCCTTATTGTGGCTTCGACACAGCTCTCTTATCACAACAATTTATTCACGCTGGTTTTGCTGTTAAATTGGTGAAAATATATCATGTTTTATCTCGACAAGTAAATGAGAAATTGACTAATTACGAACAATTTATTCTTGTTGCTCAAAGGATGTAATGTATAATGACTATGAAATTAATCGTATTATCAGATAATAATGCCTTGAATGAGTCTCTTCAATCGGAACATGGTTTGTCTGTGTATGTAGAAACGTCCAATTGTAAATGTTTGCTTGATACAGGAGCTTCTGACATTTTTATCCAAAACGCGGCAAAAATGCATGTTGATTTAAAATCTATTGATTATGTCATTATTTCGCATGGTCATGCCGATCATATTGGTGGGTTGTCCGCTTTTTTGAATATCAATTCAAAGGCAAAAATAATTTTATCTCGGCATATTTTAAATCAAACTTACTATTCTAAACGATTAGGGTTACGTAAAATAAGTGTTGATTTAGATGTGGCGCATTTCGCTGATCGTTTTATTTTTATCGATGACGAAGATTTCAAGGAATATGACATGCATGTGTTTAAGGTGAACGAATTGGTTTATCCATTACCTAAAGCCAATTGCAATTTATTCAAAGATGCTGGAAATGGATTAGAGCCTGACAATTTCAATCATGAATTGATTATAACTTTTGGAACTGAAGACTTATTTGTATTTACAGGTTGTTGCCACAATGGATTGTTGAATATATTAAAATCCATTCCATTGAATGCTAGGCAAAATATACGATATGTTATGGGCGGATTTCATTTGTTGGATTCTTCCGTTCATCAATCCTATGAAAGTGAGGCGGAGATTTTAGCGTTATCGCAGATACTACATAGTCACTTCCCGTTAACCGATTTTATTACGGGACATTGCACTGGTGAACACGCATATAACACCATGAAAAAGGTGCTTGAATATCGATTAAGACATTTTTTTACAGGTTTTACATTAGAAATCTAAATTTTGATAATTATGAAAATTGCTATTACATCCGAAGGGAATACTTTAAAGTCACAAATCGATAGTCGATTTGGTCGTTGTAATTATTTTGCTTTTTATGACACAGAGACTAAACAAACGGAGTTTGTAGCCAATCCCGGTAAAGAGGCTTCTGGAGGAGCCGGTCCTGCTGCAGTTCAATTTGTTGCTCAACAAGGAGCAAAAAAGGTTATAGCTAGTGAGTTTGGAGGTAAAACGTTGCCGTTATTTCAAAGTCTAGGCATTGAAATGATGACTGAATCAGGTAAAACAATTGAAGAAATTATTAACCACTTATAAAGCGGTAATAAATTATAAATAAAATAAAAATAGGAGGTAATTATGCCAGGTCTTAATCAGAATGGACCCATGGGACAAGGTGCCATGACAGGTCGTAAAATGGGAAAATGCACAAATTTTGGTGCAAATCAACAACAAAAAACCACGGACGAACAGCAAACTGCTGCGACTGTCGAAATGATTGGTCGCGGAATGCGACGTGGTTGTGGCTGCAAGCAACGCGGTCAAGGTCAAGGTTTCGGACGAGGAAATCGTCGCGGAAACGGAGTAAATAACTAAACAACAGAGGGCGTGAAAATGCCCTCTGTAATTTATGAATCATCAAATAGAACAGAAATGAATAAATGTATTGCTATTCCCATGGAGAATGGGGTTTTATGCTGCTCATTTTGGGCATTGTGAGTATTTTGCGATTATAACAGTTGCAAATGGTCAAATTGTAGATAGTAAAGAATTGACACCTCAGAACATGTTCCTGGACTTTATCCACGTTGGGTAGCGGAGCATGGCGTTACAGATGTTATTGCTGGTGGTATGGGGCAAAAAGCAATCGATTTGTTTCACGCACAAACAATTAATGTTTTTGTTGGCGCACCGCAAAAAGAGGCCAAATCCATTGTAGAGGATTTTTTGGCTAATAAATTAAATTTGGATGCCAATTACTGCAATCACGATGGTTCTCAGGAACACCATTGTCAACACTAACAGGATTTTTAAATTGTTATTTATCTTAAATGCATTCTTTTTATGACTATTAATTTTGTCATGATGATAATGGCGCTGTTAGCTGGCAGTGTTGGCAGTGTTTTGTTAGCGTCATTAGTGTTACTATTTAAAGGGAGCTGGTTGCAAAAACTCTCTGAATATCTCATGTATTTGGCTGGTGGAACATTGCTTGGCGCTGCCTTTTTGGGGATGATACCCAATGCCGTAGCTCAACTTAATGTTACCAATACGCTAGAAATTGTATTGATAGGCATTTTGTTTTTTTTCTTGTTAGAAAAAATTATTCTGTGGAGAACTTGCGCTAACAAGAACTGTGAACGTCGGAATCAAACAGCTGTTCCTATGATTTTGATAGGGGATGCCTTTCACAACGCTATTGATGGCATTGTGATTGCATCTGCATTTTTAAGTTCTCCTGAGTTAGGCCTGTTTGTAACTCTTTCAGTTATTATGCACGAAATTCCTCAAGAATTAGCCGATTTTGGTATCCTTATTCATGGTGGAATGTCGAAACGAAAGGCGTTATGGTATAATGTGTTGTCGGGTAGCTCTGCTATTTTAGTCGGTATTCTGGCCTGGTTCTTTCTTCAGCAGATGACTCATTTAGTACCTTATGTGCTGGCGTTTTCAGCCTCTAGCTTTTTGTATATTGCTATGGCAGAGTTGATTCCTGAAATGCACAAAAAAACTAAAGTGTTAGAATCACTTGTTCAATTATTGCTTATTGTAGCTGGCATTTTAATTATATTTTTTATAAAACATACACATTGAAATCAAAGTTAAAAATTGCTATTGCTAGTGGTAAGGGTGGTACTGGAAAAACATTTATTTCCACAAACTTATTCAATGCGCTGCAAAAGTCAGGTAAAAAAGTAACTCTAGTGGATTGCGATGCAGAGGAACCTAACGACCGCGAATTTATTGCTGGTGAGTTTTTGCAATCGTTTGATGTGATACAGAAAGTACCCGTCATCGATGAATCGAAATGTATATACTGTGGTAAATGTAGCGAGTATTGCAATTATAACGCGATTTTCTTTTTGGGTGAACAGCGCATGATTCGTGTGCTCGAAGATCATTGCCATGGTTGCGGAGCTTGTTCCGTGGCTTGTGAGTATGGTGCCATTACCGAAAAAGACGATTTGTTGGGTACAGTAGCATCATATACTGTGCAACCGAATAGCAACCTTATTGAAGCACGTATGAAAGTAGGAGTTCATTCGCCCGTGCCTGTGATAAAGGAAGCTGTAAAGTTGGCTTCTGAAGCCGATGTTATTTTGCTCGATTCGCCTCCTGGAACTTCGTGTCCGTTTATTCAAACTGTGGTAACGGCTGATTATGTGGTACTCGTTACTGAACCTACTCCTTTCGGAATGAGTGATTTACGTCAGTCGGTCGACACGCTTCGCAGTATAGGTAAAAATTGCGGTGTGATTGTAAATCGTGCCGGACTTGGTAATGAGGATGTATTCGAATATCTGAAAAAGGAGAATATATCATTATTGATGTCGGTGCCTTTTGATAAATCAATAGCCATAACCTATTCAAAAGGAAAGCTCATTAGCAACGAAAATCCCGAATGGGAAAATAAGTTTTCACAATTGTATAAACTAATTCTTCAGGAACATGGAAATAGCAGTTATTAGTGGAAAGGGCGGAACTGGAAAAAGTAGTATAAGTGCTGCCTTTGCTACTATGCAACCCAATGTGGTGCTGACTGATTGTGATGTGGATGCTGCCAACCTTTATATTTTATTTAATCCTACCCACGAAAAAGAAGAGGTTTTTGTGTCGGCTTACAAAGCGGTAATTGATAAAACTGTTTGTACAGATTGCGGAGAATGTATTGATTATTGTCGCTTCGATGCTATTCATGATGTGGGTGGCGAAGTGCTGATTGACGAAACGGCCTGTGATGGATGTAAACTCTGCGCGCGTGTGTGTCCGTCGGAGGCTATCTCGATGATTCCTGAGGATAAAAGCCGAATGTATTCAGGCACTTTCCGTAATGGTAAAATGGTGTATGGACGCTTGTCGCCAGGCGAAGAAAACTCGGGACGATTGGTGGATATGGTGCGCGAGGAAGCTAAAAATGTAGCCAAAGCAAATAATCTTGATACCATTATTATTGATGGTCCTCCAGGAATTGGTTGTTCTGTTATTTCAACTATCACAGGCGTAAATAAAGTGGTAATAGTGACAGAACCAACTTTGTCAGGATTGCACGATTTAAAACGTACCATTGAAGTGGTGTCGAAGTTCAGATTGACAAAACGGTTATTATCAATAAATACGATCTGAATATAGCGATGTCGAATAATATTGAGAAGTATTGTAAATCGCAGGATGTGTCCGTGATAGCGAAACTGCCTTTCGATAGAGTCGTGGTGGATGCCATGGTAAATTGCAAAAGTGTAATAGAGTATGCACCCGATTCAGAAATTGCCGCATTGCTCACCGAAGCATATTTGAAGTTACATGATAAATAAAATTGAAAGTTAATGATGGATAAAGATGAAATCATGATGTTGTTGGATGAAATACCTCATCCTGCTATTAATTATTCTCTACGCAAGCTTGGGATTCTGACCGAGATTAAAGTTGAAGGCGAAAAGGTAAGTGCTGTTTTTGCATTCCCGTTTCCCATTGCGAAAATTCCTATTGCAGATAGGATTATTAAGTCGGTAGCTGTAACACTTGAAAATTTTAATTGCTCATTTATTTATACTACAAGAGTAATGACTGAATCCGAAAAGCAAAACTTTCTGAAACTAGAGCAAGAAGCATGGAAAGGATTGTAAATGTGTATTGTTCATTTTATAGTGAATTTTTATAACTCCAGTATTTGTCTTTAGAATTTTTTATAGATTTTATAAATAACAATATTTATCATATCTGTTGTCTCTATGGATTTAAGTGAATACTTTTGTATCGTAAAATTTAATTTATTAATCTATTAAAATATACAATTATGGAAAATCAAATAAATGCAATGCCACGTATTGGCGATTTAGCTCCTGCTTTTCAAGCTGTAACAACCCAAGGTACTATCAATTTCCCTGCTGACTACAAAGGGAAATGGGTGATTTTATTCAGCCATCCGGCAGACTTTACCCCTGTGTGTACATCTGAGTTTATGACGTTTGCTTCTATGCAAAAAGAGTTCGAAGCGTTAAATACGCAGTTGGTAGGTTTGTCTGTCGATGGACTTTATAGTCATATTGCTTGGTTGCGTACTATCAAAGAAAAGATTGAGTACAAAGGCATGAAGAATGTGGAAGTTACTTTCCCGTTGATTGAAGATATTACTATGAATGTGGCTAATATGTATGGTATGTTACAACCTGGTGAAAGTTCAACAAAAGCTGTTAGAGCCGTATTTTTTATCGACCCTAAAGGTGTAATTCGCGCGCTCATTTATTATCCATTGGCTCTAGGTCGTAATTTCGACGAATTAAAGCGTGTGATTATTGGATTGCAAACGGCTGATAATTTCAGCGTAGCTTTACCTGCCGATTGGCGTCCGGGTGACGATGTGATTGTGCCAACCGCTGGATCCTGTGGGGTAGCCAAAGAACGTATGGATAATGCGTCGGGCGAACTTACTTGCTACGATTGGTTCTTCTGTACTAAAAAACTTTCAAAAGACGATGTAGAAAGTAAGTTAGGAAAATAATTTTCTGTGTCTATCTATTATAAAGCCACCTATTTTGGTGGCTTTATTGGTTTATTTCAGACGGATTGAGAATTTTTTTAAACGTTCGTCGAGCATTTGTGGCGGAATTATCTTCTTGACAGTATCAGCTACAGCATTAATCATGCGCTCTTTGACAAAATCTTTACGAATAAGTATTGATATCTCGCGTACAGCTGGTGGTGAAGTTATCTCGCGCACATTTTTAAGCTGTGTTTCTGTTAGAAATTGTAGGTGAAGTTCTGGAATCACGGTGTAACCGCCGCTTTTATCAACTATTTTTACAAGTGTGTCTATGCTGCCAGCTTCGTACATGTGGTTGCTGCTTTCGGCATGGCAAAAGTTAAATATTTGTCGACGCGCACAATGCCCTTCTTGCAATACCCATAAATCATCTAGTGGCATATCTTTTGGATTTAATGGAATTTCTGATAAATGTTGCATGGGTGAGAAGTAGGCCACAAATTTCTCGTAATATAGTGGTATTTCTAACATGTCGGGCTGATCGAGTGGAGTAGACACAATCGCCAAATCAAGATTTCCCGTTTTTAATTGTTCCAGAATATTGGTGGTTCGCATTTCCGAAATGGTTAGCGTTATGAGCCCATAATCGGTTCTGAACCGTGAAATGAAATCGGGTACCAAATAGGGTGCAATGGTTGGTATAATCCCAATTTTTAAGGTGCCTGTCAGCGAGTTTGTTTCATTGTCTACCACTTCTTGAATACGTCGCATCTCATTAAGTGTAGTTTCTGCCTGACGAATAATTTTTTCGCCAATGGCGGTTGGTTCTATCGGATGTTTGGAGCGGTCAAATATTTTGACATCCAATTCTTCTTCCAATTTTTGAACCATGGCACTTAACGTCGGTTGCGTTACTCCACATTCTTCGGCCGCTTTTACAAAGTGACGATGGCGGTTTAAGGCCACAATGTATTCGATTTGCTGTAAAGTCATAATGCTTATAGATTTTATCAATGCAAAGATAGAAAATATCTGTTGTATAAATACTATATTGGCAGTACTTTTGTACCAACAAATAATAACAGTTATGCTTAAACGAAATTGGTTATATATAGTAGGTGCTTTATTGGGTGCTGTTGGCGGATTCGCTTATTGGTATTTTGTCGGCTGTCAGAGTGGTACTTGCCCTATCACTTCGTCGCCTTATATTTCTACTATTTATGGCGCGGTATTAGGGGCTTTATTGTTAAGCATGTTCAAAACAAAGAAAACGGATGAAAATTAATTTATTTAAGAATTGGGATGCTGCGCGTATTATTCGTGCCATATTGGCTCTTTCACTTGGTGTCTGGGCTTTGGTAGATGGAGAGTATTGGCTACTTGCATTTTCGGCACTATTTTTGATACAAGCTTTTTTAGGTACCTCGTGTTGTTGCGGTGGTGGTTCGTGCGAATTACCTGATAACTCAACAAAAAACTCTAAATAATGATATTATGAAATTTAAAACATTTATTCTAGTTGCAGTGGCTCTTACTACCTTTTCGTGTAACGGTCAGGCTAAAAAAACGGAACAAGAAACAACTAATAAACAACAAAAAACTATGGGAACTATTCATTTAACAAAAGAAGAATTTTTGAAAAAGGTAGTGAATTACGAAGCAAATCCTACCGAGTGGAAATATTTAGGTGACAAACCTGCTATTATCGACTTTTATGCTTCGTGGTGTGGACCTTGTAAAATGATTGCACCAGTATTGGAAGAGTTGGCAGCTGAATACGATGGTAAAATCTATATTTACAAAATCGATACAGAAGCTGAACAAGAACTAGCTGCGGCGTTTAATATTCGCTCTATTCCTAGCATTTTGTTTGTGCCAATGGTAGGGCAACCTCAAATGGCTCAAGGCGCCATGCCTAAAGCATCGTTCAAAGAAGCTATCGAATCTGTATTGTTGGTAAAATAAAATAAGTAATCATCTATGCTAGTAATTGACGCTCACACTTGTCCACAAAATCATCGCTGTCCATTGGTAAATATCTGTCCTGTACAGAGCTATTTCGCAACAAGGCTATGGCTTACCCGTGATTGATAACGATTTATGTATTGAATGTGGTAAGTGTTCCAGAAGTTGTCCGATGGGAGCGGTAGTGAAATCTTAAAGTGCTACTGTTATTTCCATAAAAAAAACGATTTGCAATTTGCAAATCGTTTTTTTTATGTTTGTACGCCCGGGCAGAATCGAACTGCCATCAGAGGAACCGGAATCCACCATTTTATCCATTAAACTACGGGCGCATAAAAACTAAGGCTCAACATTTTGCTAAGCCTTAGTTTTATTGATATCTGATTAATTGCGTTTTCTGGGTCTACGAGTGCCCCACGTTCAGTACGTTCTTCACGATCAGGGCGAGGACGGCGTTCACCACGTTCAGGACGAGGACGGCGTTCTGGTTCTACGTAACCTTCTGGTTTTTCTTTCAATACTTTAGCCGATAATTTGAATTTACCAGTTTTTTGATCAATTTCCAAAAGTTTTACATCTATTTTATCGCCTTCTTTCAAACCTGTTTGTTCCATGGTGTCGAAACGTTGCCAATCGATTTCAGAGATGTGCAATAAACCTTCTTTACCAGGCATAAATTCAACAAATGCGCCGTAGGCCATAATTGATTTTACTTTTGAAGGATATACTTCACCAATTTCTGGTAACGATACGATACCTTTAATTTTGTCCATTGCACAGTCGATAGCGGCTTTGTTGGTACCAGCTATTTCGATGCGACCACCAGCTTCTACTTCTTCGATAGAAACGGTAGCTCCTGATTCAGCTTGAATACCTTGAATGATTTTTCCACCAGGCCCGATTACAGCACCAATCAATTCTTTTGGAATCATCATAGTAACGATGCGTGGCGCATGTTCTTTCAAGTCGGCACGAGGTTCTGGCATTGTTTCAAGTATTTTACCCAAAATATGCATACGACCTTCGTGAGCTTGCATCAATGCTTTTTCGAGGATTTCAAAACTCAAACCATCAACCTTGATGTCCATTTGTGTAGCAGTGATACCATCTTTGGTTCCTGTTACTTTAAAGTCCATATCGCCAAGGTGGTCTTCGTCGCCCAAAATATCAGACAATACAGCAAAGTTTTTACCTTTATTTTCAGAGATAAGTCCCATAGCAATACCTGAAACTGGTTTTTTGATAGGTACACCAGCATCCATTAAAGCTAAAGTACCAGCACAAACGGTAGCCATTGACGATGAACCGTTTGATTCCAAAATATCAGAAACAACGCGTACTACGTAAGGATAATCGGAATCATTGGTTTTAAAGCGCGGAAAGCCAAGTTCCCGTGACCAATTTCGCGACGACCAATACCGCGTGAAGCGCGAGCTTCGCCAGTAGAAAATGGAGGGAAATTGTAATGCAATAAGAAACGTTCGTTGCCTTGCATTAAGGCTTCATCTACCATCTTTTCGTCACGTTTTGTTCCCAAAGTAACCGAAGTTAACGATTGTGTTTCACCACGTGTGAAAACAGCCGATCCGTGTGGGCCAGGTAAGTAACCTACTTCGCTCCAGATAGGACGAATTTCAGTAGTTTTACGACCGTCAAGACGTTTGCCTTCATCCAAAATACTACGACGCATAGCTTCTTTTTCTACATCGTGGTAGTAACGGTTAATCATGCCTTCTTTTTCGGCTAATTCTTCAGCACTAAAAGTGGCTTTATATTCTTTCAATACAGCTTCGAAGTTTTCTGAGCGTGCATGTTTGTCGGTGTTACAAGCTGTAGCCAAAGCGTATGCTTTAGCAAATGTTTTGTTATGTACATCTTGACGAAGTGCTTCATCATTTACTTCGTGGCAATAAGTGCGTTTTACAGTCTTACCAGCAGCTTCCATTAATTCTAATTGGGCTTGGCAATGCACTTTAATAGCTTCATGAGCTACGCGCATAGCTTCCAATAAATCCATTTCTGACACTTCTTTCATTTCGCCTTCCACCATCATGATGTTGTCCAAAGTGGCAGCAACCATAATGTCCATATCAGCTTTTTCGAGTGCTTCGAACGTAGGATTGATAACAAATTTTCCATCGATGCGAGCTACGCGAACTTCGGAAATTGGTCCGTGAAACGGAATGTCTGAAACAGCAATAGCAGCAGAAGCAGCCAAACCAGCTAAAGCATCAGGCATGTCTTCGCCATCGGCCGAGTAGAGTGTGACATTAACAAATGTTTCAGCGTGATAATCGTCTGGGAATAGTGGGCGCAAAGCGCGGTCAACCAAACGTGATACGAGAATTTCGTAATCAGAAGCGCGGCCTTCGCGACGTGTAAAGCCGCCAGGGAAACGTCCGTTAGCAGCAAATTTTTCTTTATAATCCACCGAAAGTGGCATAAAGTCGGTGCCAGGAGCGGCATCTTTGGCACTACATACAGTGGCCAACAACATGGTTTTGCCCATGGTTACCATTACGGCGCCATCAGCTTGTTTAGCCAATTTGCCTGTTTCAATGGTAATGGTGCGTCCATCACCGAGTGTGATGGTTTTTGTAACTACATTCATAAAAAATTACATTTATATTTTTAAAACTCTTAAAAGTGGCGCAAAGTTACATTTTTTTCTTCTAATATACAAGGTGTCATTTTGCTGCAATTTTAAGGTGTAGTGACTCGACGAAGTCATTAGCTCTACACTTATGTGTGCAGTAATTTTTTTTAATAGTTTTTTTATTAGTAAATAGTTTTTATGATATCTTTTGTTAAATTTGTGACCCGTAAGAGGGATGCCCCAATCTCTAAAATGGGAGGTAAATCCCTAGTTCCTATGGTGTAATTTTTTAATATACCCAAAATGAATTTTTTAATTAACAAGAAATGGCTCGTTGTAATGGTTTCAAGTGCTTTCGGTGTGTTTGCACAAAATGAGTTGACTAATCAAGTCGATTTGGTTGCCCTTCAGGATACCGCGCAACATAACGTGGTTGCCATAGGTTACGGATCGGACTGCAAAAAATGTCACAGGTTCTGTAGTTTCTGTTAAGGCGGAAGATTTTAATGCAGGCGTTAGAAACAATCCGATAGGTTTGTTGCAAGGCAAAGTGGCAGGTTTAAATATTATCAAGACTTCCAGTAATCCCAGGAATAATTACAAAATCAAATTCGTGGGTTTCCACACTCGGTTGTCAGACTGAATCGTATCCACTTTTCATTGTCGATGGTGTCCCGTAAGTAGTATCGACAATATTTCTCCTGAAATTGCGTCTATGGACGTTTTGAAAGACAGTTCGGCAGCCGCTATTTATGGTACCCGTGGTACCAATGGTGTTATTATTATCACTAAACGTGGCGCCAACTTCTCAGACTCCCAACAACTCAAGTTGAATATTCTGGTTACGCCTCAGGTTCTGTTCGCAATGGTGATATGGGCATGGCCACCAGCAAATTCCGTAATTTAGCAACTCTCTCTGGTGGTAAAGTAACTCCAACCATCTATTCCGATGGTTCAGGAACTGATTACAATACCGATTGGATGTCAGAAATTACACGTCCTATTGCAATTGCTCATAATCACAATTTAGCAATTTCAGGTTCTTCAAACAATTTAACTATCGTGCGTCGTTCAACTATAAAATGCAGAAGGTATTGCTAAAACGTCTAATCGTGAAGAGATGATTGCCAAAATAGCGCCTTCAAAAAGCATTGGATGGCTGGTTAGAACTTCAATACGACTTGTCGTACATGCATTACCGTAACGACTATTTCGCAGGCGATTTCAAACAAGCCGCCATTGTAAATCCTACTTATCCAATCTACGACCAACAAGTACTTCGGGTTATTTTGCTCCAAGTGGAACTGGTCAATCGAATCCTGTGGAAGGCATGAACCAAAGAGAATCGTATCAAGATGGTAACTATTTCCGTGGTTCTATCAAGGCGACAGTTAACATCAAACCTATTCAGGTTTAAAAGTGAGTGGTTTTGCTGCTATCGAAGAAGGCGATAACCATTCATTCTGGTACAACAAAACTATCAGCACTGACGAATCAGGATCAGGTAAAGCAGGTCGTAGCAGTAACTTTAATTTCAACCGTTTGTTTGAAGCCACAGTAGACTATGCGGTTCTTGGAATGGACACAATTTGTCGCCGTAGCTGGTTTCTTACCAAGACTTCTTGTACGATGGTATGGATATTTCCAACAAAGGTTTCCCAACAGATGATGCTAAATACTACCAAATAGGTAATGGTGATGCCACCAAACAGTATTTGAACGCTAGTTCATATCGTAACTCCAACGTGTTAGCAGCTATGTTTGTACGTGGAAACTACAACTACCAAGAGAAATATCTATTATCGGCTTCTGTTCGTCGCGAAGGTTCCTCTCGTTTTGGAGCAAACAACAAATGGGGTTGGTTCCCAGCCGCCAGTGCAGGTTGGCGCGTAAGCGGTGAAGACTTCATGAAAGATCAAGACTGGTGTAACGACTTAAAAGTACGTTTAGGTTTGGTGTAACTGGTAACAACTTAGCTTCAGATTTACGTTCGGTAGCTATGATGTCTAATTCTGGTACATTTTGGTATAATGGCAATTGGGTGACTCAATATAGTGTACTCAAATGCGAATCAAATTTGAAATGGAAACCAAGTACGAATACAATGTTGGGTTGATTTTCTTTTTCAAAATCGTCTGTATGGTAGTTTGGATGGTTATTACCGTCAAATACGTGATTTGTTATGGGAATACAACGTACCGACTCCTCCGTACCAATATCCTTATTTGTTGGCTAATGCTGGCAAAATGGATGGTTATGGTGGAATTAGCATGTGTGGGTGGAGTAAAACCAGACTGGTCGTGGACAACAACGCCAACTATTGCTTTTAATAAAATGGTTCCATTCATGCCAGCCAAGATTTTAGATTTGGTCCAACATTCTCAGGCCTTGTTGGTGACAATGGCATCCAGAACATTTATACACATATTTTAATGGAAGGTGAATCTATTGGTGCTTTTTATGGCTATAAGTTCCTGAAGTTAAATCGGATGGCACATGGCTGTTTAAAACGCCTCAAGGTGGACTTAGGCTGACCTAAATGAGACCAACGCCAAGTGATTGGCAACTCTCAACCACTGTTTACGTATGGATGGAATAACGTAATTCGTTATAAAAACTTGGACGTAACCTTGTTTTTCCGTGGTGTATGGTAATGATATATTAAATGTAACGCGTTGGTTACGGCCTTCGCCTTTACAAACCACAAATGTCTATTTGCAAGAGGCCATGCCTAATAAAGATGGTAAAGTGATTTATACTAACAAAGCTTATTTTCTGATTATTATTTAGAAGATGGTTCGTATATCAAATTGGATAATTTGACCGTAGGTTATTCGTTTGTCTTTAAGCAAAATAAACAGATACAATCTTACGTGTATGCCACAGGCGAAAATTTAGTTACCTTCACAGCTTACAAAGGACAAGACCCAGAAATTAATACCTTTAATTTATGGGATTCAGGCATTGCTTATGCCGACCAGTACCCAACGGTGGCTACTTTTATGTTGGGTGTTCAAGTTACGTTGAAATAAATTTTTGATAGTATGTGAATGTCCTATTTGGCAATAATTTAGGATAGTAAATATAATAATATGTATGTCGTTTAAAAAATAGTGTTAATATATGGGTTGATGCTATCGATCTGAAACCAATTAGTGAAACAAAATTTGCCATTTGTTGTGGGATTGATTTAAACTTATGGAATATGTTATGAAAGGGTGATAAAATTTTGTTCTACAATTCTTACTCGAATTTGTTATTAGATAATTAAATTATCATGAGAAAAATGTATAAATGTTTTTTGTTTTGCATTGATTGCTTTATGTGTTAATATTCTTTGTTTTTCAAAATAATAGATATGAGAAATATAACTATTGTAAAAGAAGATATCGTTTAATATACTCTTAATTTTTTTTGGCTTTTTTTCTAATTGTTTCACAGAAAAGATGTGAAGATTTTGCCTACGAATACACGTGAAAGATGTGTCAAAGCTCTTCGATGAAATAGTAAAAGACTATGAAGAGGATCGTTGTTTTAAGCAGGAAGAAGAAACGTCGGAGAAAGAATAAGTCCATGTAAACATTATAAAACGAAAAAAGACGCTAAATAAATTTAGCGTCTTTTTTGCGGTGCGGACGGGACTCGAACCCGCGACCCCATGCGTGACAGGCATGTATTCTAACCAACTGAACTACCACACCGGTAACTTTCCCTTAGAAAAGTGGTGCAAAGGTAATGGATTTTTTGATATCTACAAAACTTTTGCGAAAAAAAAGTGATTTTTTTAGAACGTATATTTCGCGCCAATGGTAGGACAAATCTTAAATCCATCGGTTGAACCAAAATTCACGCTCATTTCCAGCTCAGTACCTACAGCCGCGTATGGCGTGATGTTCCACCACAATTGTGGTTCGGTTATAAATACAAACTGGGTTTGTGTTGGTATAGCTAATAATTCGGCACGTGCATTGAGGAAATTGGTGTTGCGTTCGTACCAAAAATCGGCAAATCCGTTAAACGATAACCGATTTTTGAAGAAATTCATGCCCCACACGCCTGTAATTTGAAACGAAGCAGGTTCTTTTCCCATAATATATTTGTAAAGTACTTTAATATTATAGGTACGCGAAAAATCTTTGCTATGCATAAAATAATCTAACCCGCCTAAAAAAGCATTGTTTACAGCAAGTCCATTGCCTGTGGCGTTCAAAAAGAAACCTCCATTGTACTCAATTTGCGCGCTGATAGGCACTTTTTTCGAGAGCGTAAAGCAGCGAGCAATTTCCATATAAGCCAAACCTGGATTATAATAGGTGAAATTAGCATTGTTTTTATCGGCAAAATTGAAGTCAAAATCGACAAATACAAAGGTATTGCCGATAGGGTCCATTTTGAATGTTTCGAACGTAGTGGTGACGTATTTACGTCCAGCACCTAAGTCGTAATGTACTTGAAAGTTCTGTGCAGTGCTAAAAAATGGCGAAAAAAGAAAAACGAAAAAGAGCGATTTTTTGATGATTTGGCAGTTTTTCATGATTTTGATGAGGATGAAAAGTGTTAAATTATAGTTTTTTAATTGTTGATTACGATTTCGTATTTGTTTTAAATATTTGTTTTATAGTCTTTTATGTCTATTCTGATCATACTTGTGTGAGTTGCTAGGCGTGATGTCTTACGATTTGATGAAAATATGTTATAGAATATGTTTTTTTATTTGTATCCATTGGTAAAAAGGTTGTTACTTTGCAAGCGTAAAGAAGGACAAGACCAAAATCTTTTTTACCTTAAAACCTAATACTGAGAAATTATTGTAAAAAGACCTTTTGTGAAAAAGGTCTTTTTTTTGGCTGCAAAGGTATCATTTTTTTAGCTTATATGCTAGAAGTGCCTAAAATATTGTATATTTGCCAAACTTAAAAACGTTTATTTTAAAAGATTGTAGTTATATTATGCGATTGAAAAAGATTGAAACAGAGATTGAAGTATATCGCTTCGACGAATTAAGTGAATCGGATCAGGCTTTAGTTAATCAAGCCAAAGCTGCTACAGAACGTTCGTACGCTCCATATTCCAAATTTCAAGTAGGCGCAGCTTTGCGCTTAGCCAATGATGTTGTTTTACAAGGTAGTAACCAAGAAAATGCAGCTTATCCATCGGGTTTGTGTGCGGAGCGTGTTACCATGTTTTATGCTAACTCACAATATCCTAACGTTGCTCCAGTGGCTTTGGCTATTGCAACGCAAACCGCAGGGGCATTTTTGGCTCAACCTATTACCCCTTGTGGCTCGTGTCGTCAGGTGTTGTTGGAAAGTGAAGAACGTTTCCGTCGTCCTATCGAGGTGCTACTCTATGGAACAGAGTATGTTTATAAACTAAAACAAGTACGCGACTTGATGCCTTTGGCTTTTGATAAAGAAAGTTTGGTTTAATCCTTTCTGCGCTTAGTGTGAGCGATGATGAAGCCTATTTAGTCGTGAGATTAAAATAGTGAATTATGATGCAAAAAGAAAAATATACGGTTGAGTACCTATTAGAAAAGGTTTCAAAAGCCATTTTATGGAAATGTATTAGCACATCGGATGGTTTGCAAGAGTGGTTTGCTGATAAAGTGAGCAATACGGATGACGAATTTGTCTTTACATGGAAGGGACATTCTGAATATGCAGAGCGTCAAACCTATAAAGAGGGCGTGTTTGTACAATTTCATTGGTTGCATGAGCCGGTTGATACCTTTTTTGAATTCAAGATTCAAGCGTTAGAGCTGACGGGAGATGTATCACTTACAATTACTGATTTTGCAGATGAAGGTGATGTAGAAGATGCGATTTTGTTGTGGAATACACAAATAGATGAGTTGCGTCGTGTTACAGGAATGTAATGGAATCTTAATATTTATCAAATATAAAGCAAACTGTTCGCGGTTTGCTTTTTTTATGTTATCTTTGTGAATCAAAATGATATCTATGTTTCGGATTAAACGTGTTGATTCATACCTATTTGCAAATTTTATCCAGTTGTTTTTTGCCACATTTTTTATTTGCCTCTTTATAGTGGTGATGCAGTTTTTGTGGCTACATGTCAACGATTTGGTGGGTAAAGGTTTGCCCATGGATGTTTTGCTCGAATTTTTCTTTTATTCTGCTTTGAGTTCAGTTCCTTTGGCGTTGCCTTTAGCTATTTTGCTGGCTTCTATTATGACATTTGGCAATATGGGCGAGAATTTGGAACTGTTGGCTATGAAATCGGCAGGGATTTCGCTTTTTCGTATTATGCGTTCTCTCATGGTGTTTATCGCTTTGGTTTGTGTGGGTGCGTTTTTCTTTTCAAATAATGTGATTCCTTTTGCTCAGAAGCGGATGTGGACGTTGATGTTTTCTATTCGGCAAAAATCGCCAGAACTGGAAATACCTATAGGGGAATTTTACTCGGGTATCAACGGGATGAATATATATGTACGTGATCGCGACAAGAAGACTGGAGCTCTCAAAGATATCATGATTTATGATTTTAGTGAAGGGTTCGAAAACGCATCTGTTACTACCGCTGATTCAGCCTTTATAAAACTTACAGCCGATAAAATGAATCTGCAATTGACCATGTATCGAGGTGAAGCGTTTGAGAATTTAAAACGACAACAAACGGCTGGATTGAGTGGAAATGTCCCTTATAGACGTGAAACGTTTGCAAAAAAAGAGGTGCTGATTGATTTTGATGCTAATTTTAGTCGTATGGATGAATCGGTAATGCAAGATCAACATATTAGCAAGAATATTGTTAAACTCACTCATGATGTAGATTCGTCCAATCTGTTACGTGATTCATTGCGGAATCAGTTTGCCCAAGATATGACCGCGACCAAATATTTTGGTCGTATTTATGACGAAGACAAATTACCTTCGAAAGAAGTCCTAGAGCGTGGAGATATACCCTTACAACTCGATGTTGATTCTTTGTTCTCAACAATGTCTCAGCCAGAGATGGTACGTGTTATGAATCAGGCCGTCAGTCGTGCTCAAATGGTGTCTAATGACGTTCAATACAACCGAGCTGTGATTGGCGAGGTGGATGATTATTTTACACGCCATAATGTGGAGTGGCATCGTAAGTTTACCTTGTCGTTTGCCTGCTTGATATTTTTCTTTATTGGCGCACCGTTGGGTGCTATTGTACGAAAAGGTGGTTTAGGAATGCCAGTGGTTGTATCTGTTGCATTCTTCATTATATATTATATTATTGACACGACTGGTCAAAAAATGGCACGTGAAGGATTATGGCAGGTTTGGGAAGGTATGTGGTTGAGTTCTGCAGTTTTGCTGCCAATTGGTATCTTTTTAACCTATAAAGCCGCAACAGATTCGGGGTTATTTAATCCTGATGCCTACAAGTTATTTTGGGCACGTGTTAAATTGTTATTGACTAAAAAATAGAAAGTATGAATACCAATATGAAAGCGATAGAGTCGGCTATTGACGACTTTCGCGCAGGAAAGTTTTTAATTGTGGTGGATGATGAAGATCGCGAAAATGAAGGCGATTTTATTATAGCTGCCGAAAAAATTACCGCCGAAAAGGTAAACTTTATGGTGACTAATGGTCGTGGTGTATTATGTGCTCCACTGACCGAAGAACGTTGTTCTGAACTTGATTTGGATAAACAAGTGTCCACTAATACCTCTATTTTAGGAACGCCATTTACGGTGACAGTCGATAAGTTGGAAGGTTGTACTACTGGCGTATCAGCTGCTGACCGTGCTGCTACTATTCGCGCTTTGGCCGATCCTACATCTACGGCTGCTACGTTTGGTCGTCCAGGACATATTAGTCCGTTGTATGCTAAAAGTAAAGGCGTTTTACGTCGTGCTGGACATACCGAAGCGGCTATTGATTTAGCACGTTTGGCAGGTTTATATCCTGCTGCCGCACTTATTGAAATTATGAACGAAGATGGTTCTATGGCTCGTATGCCTCAATTGAAAGTTATTGCTGATAAATACAACATAAAAATGATAACTATTCGCGATTTAATAGCTTATCGTTTGCAGTTGGAATCAATTGTTGAGAAGGGAGTAGAAGTAGATATGCCTACAGAGTATGGCCATTTTCATTTAATCCCATTTCGTCAAAAATCTAATGGGCTAGAGCATGTGGCTTTGATAAAAGGCACTTGGGAACCTGATGAGGCTATTTTGGTACGTGTCCATTCATCGTGTGCTACAGGTGATATTTTTGGCTCTAATCGTTGTGAATGCGGTGAGCAGTTACATAAAGCCATGCGCGAAATAGAAAAAGAAGGCAAAGGTGTAATTGTTTATATGAATCAAGAAGGACGCGGTATTGGTCTTATGGCTAAGATGGCGGCTTATAAATTACAAGAACAAGGATTGGATACGGTAGATGCTAATTTGCATCTTGGATTTAAGGCTGACGAACGTGATTATGGTGTTGGAGCTAGTATCTTACGTGATATAGGCGTTTCCAAGATGCGTTTAATGACTAATAATCCTATCAAACGAATTGGTTTGGAAGCTTACGGGTTAGAAATCGTAGAAAATGTACCTATTGAAATAGAACCAAATAAATACAATGCTTTTTATATGAAGACTAAAAAGGAGCGTATGGGACACACTTTAAAGAAAATTTAATCAGTTTATTTCTTACATAAGTGAGACTAAAAACGCTTCGGAGCACCACTTCGGGGCGTTTTATGATTTTTGATTACATATGACATCGATAAAAACATATATTCCTTTTTATAAACGCAATTTGAAAGTTGCATTACCTATTGTATTTTCACAGTTGGGAGGCGCCATTGTGCAATTAGTTGATACCTTTATGGTAGGGCGTTTAGGGACGGTTGAATTAGCGGCTGTTTCGTTTGCTTCTGCCGTTTTTGCTATTGGCTACGTTTTTTCTATTGGTATATTACTAGGGGCTACACCTATTATTGGTCAAGCTTATGTGCGAGGTGAAAAACAGACCATTGTTGAGTTGTTTCAAAATTCACTTGTGTTAGCAACTATTACAGCGGTGGTTATTGGTGGTTTGTTGTATGTGACCTCCTTTTTTATGGATAATATGGGACAGGTAGATGCTGTGGTAGAATTGGCTATTCCTTATTTTTTAGTCTTAGTAGTAAGTTTTATTCCACATATGTATTTTTTTGCCATTAAACAGTTTTTAGAAGGACTTGGTAATACTAAAGTGGCTATGTGGATTACGTTTGTTGCTAATGGAATTAATATAATTTTTAATTATTTGTTGATTTTTGGAAAGTTTGGATTTCCTGAATTAGGTGTACTTGGAGCTGGAGTTTCAACCTTGATAGCACGTGCTTCTATGCCCTTAATTTATCTTATTTGGTTACGTTTGAAATCCGAATGGTGGAGTTATTGTAAAGATTTTAAGTGGTCGTTATTTAGTTGGATGCGTTTGAAACAACTCTTGGCTATGGGATTGCCTATTGCAGCACATATTTTATTGGAAGTCTCGGCTTTTGCTTTTTCAGGTGTGATGGTTGGTTGGTTAGGGGCAGCTCCGTTGGCTGGGCATCAAATTGCCAATAATATGTCGCACATGGCGTTTATGGTCGTTATGGGAATTTCGTCTGCTACAACTATTAGAGTAAGCCATCAATTGGGCGCGCGTAATGTCGAAGGTCTGAAAATGGCCGCTATGGCTTCTGTGCATTTATGTTTGTTGGCTAATGCCATTATGGGTACGTTGTTGATTGTTTTTAGGGTTCAAATTGCGCAAGCTTTTTCTACTGACCCCGAGGTGATTTCTGTAGGGTCGCAAGTACTCGTTATGGCGGGTATTTTCCAATTGGCCGATGGCATGCAAGCGGTGGGTGCTGGAATTTTACGTGGATTGACAGATGTGAAAATTACCATGGTGTATGCATTTATTGCGTATATTTGCATCAATATACCACTCGGTTATGTGTTGGCCTTTGTTTGTGGATTTGGTGCTGTTGGTATTTGGGCGGCTTTCATCTTTGGACTCGGCACAGCCGCTATTTTATTTCATGTGCGTTACCACAAAGTGCGTAAACGTATATTTGCAGAATTACAAGAACAAGTTATGTTATAAAAATTAGTTTTTATCACGCTATTTATGGAACAGAAAATTATTTTGATTACGGGGGCTTCGTCAGGTTTTGGTAAAGCGACAGCTTCTTATTTAGCCGCTCAAGGTCATGTGGTGTATGGCACAAGCCGTAAAGAACATACTTTGGATAATGTAAAGATGTTGATTATGGATGTGACTAGTCGTCAGTCGGTGGCGGTAGCAGTGAATCAGATTGTAGAACAACATGGACACATTGATGTACTGATTAATAATGCTGGAATGGGTATTGGTGGTGCTGTGGAATTGGCTACGCCAGAAGAGGTTGATTTACAAATGGATACAAATTTTGGAGGTGTAGTGAATGTTTGTTCTACAGTATTACCATTTATGCGTGCTCAACGTCGTGGTTTGATTATTAATTTGAGTTCTATCGGTGGCGTTTTTGGCATTCCATATCAAGGTTTTTACAGCGCTTCTAAATTTGCGATTGAGGGCTACAGTGAGGCGTTGAGTTTAGAGGTTTCTCAATTTGGGATTAAGGTAGTTTTGGTAGAACCTGGTGATTTTAATACGGGATTCACAGGAAGTCGCTGTATTTCGCAAGCTACGGTGGCTGATGCCGATTATAAAGACTCGTTTGCTCGTGTGCTTAAACATATTGAACATGACGAGCAGAATGGTGGTAAACCGCTGTATTTGGCAAAGAAAATAGGCAAAATAGTGGTCGCTCGACGACCAAAATTGCGTTATGTAGTAACACCCGATGTGATGCAAAAGGTATCGGTTTTACTTTCAAAGCTGATGTGTGGTCGCCATTTTCAATGGTTGCTGCGTAAATTTTATGATGTATAACTTCGAAACATAAACAATAATGGCGGCTTTATATCACTATAAAGCCGCCATTATTTTGTAATAAGGTTTACTTATTTTACGTGTATTTTAATGGCTCTATTACCACAAACTACGACGTAAATGCCAGATAAATGACCATTCATCGGTGTTACCTCTTGTCCTGATAAATTGTAGATTCTCATATTGTCAACACCTGAAATTGTGCCGTTCACTGCATAAATATTAAGTTCGTCAGCAGATACAATATTGAGTTTTGTGTCTATTTTTTCGATGAGTGTTTGCCAAACAGGATCCATATCTTCGCTTTCGTTTCCTTCAACACGATCGATGAAATACGCCTGAATAGGTAACTCTTTATCTAATGTCCAAACTTTTTTGTTCGAATCAATTACTCGCAATTCTATGTGGAAATTGTAGAGTGAATCGTTTACTTTACTTGTTGGGGTAAGCGTTAAATCCGCCTCTGTTATTTTTCCATTGGTACCTCCTTCGCTGCTAGGGAAAGTGATGCCAGTGTCTTCCGAATTGCTGGTGAAAATGTATCCAGCTTCCGTGTTTGGATTTTTCGAAGAATATGAGCCCCCAATTGACGTTAAATTATTGGTTTGAATAGCTAGCCATACGTATGGTACGCCCGTTTCATAATCAGATTGTGCTAATTGTAATTGGCAATAGAATAATTTACTAGTCCAATTAGAATAACGTGCGTAGAAGTCGGCTTGTACATATTTGGTCGCTAAATCGTTTGACGAATCCACTACGTCGAAATCTCCCAATTTATAAAACTGAATGCGTTCTTTGCCAGTCCATTGTTTGCTGGCATCATAATAAAAACGGAAACGTGGGTCTTGTGGGTTGAACAAAAATGAGAGCGTGCCAGAGTTTGCGGTTAGTTGTGTGGCACCAGCATTGTATGCGAGCGTACAAGATGTGGCACCAGAGGCATAAACAATTTTGTTTTTCCCAGCTTCGCCGCCCATGTATCCTTGCGAGGTGTGCAAACTATAAGCAGTAGAACTTTCTTTGGCAACAGTAAGTTGGTAATTACTTACATTAGCGGTGATTTTTCCGTTTGCAAGGGTCACTTCTTGAAAATTGCCTGATACATCTTCTAAATTAAAGACATAACCTTTGGTATCGCTAACCTCATAAACTACAAGATACTCACCAGACCAATCTGTTTGTTTTTCGCCAATTCGTGTATAAGTGTCTGCTAATAGGTTAAGGCAGATCACTAACATCGCACCAATAATAGGGAATTTTTTTATCATAAATCTATTTTTTTATTTCCGTACAAAGGTATAAAATAAATGTTACTCTCCAAAGTAGTACTTTTACTGGTACAATATAGGTGTATTTGTAAAAAAGCATTAACTTTGTGCTTATATTTCTAAAACCTAAATCAACATGAAAAAACTTATTCTTTTTTGTTGCTCATTATTTATGAGCATATCACTTTTCGCATTTGATGTGTACAAGGATTCAACATTCCTTTCCAATGATGACATCGTGGCATGCCCAGGTAAAAATCAAACGTACCAGACTTGGATGCTAACCGATAGTCGTGACTTCGAGTACTCTGGTTCGTTTATTAAAGACACCTATAGTGCTGAAACAACCGAGCAGTATATTCAACTTAAAAAATATTCGTCAGATCCCTATTCTTGGGTTGAATTACCAGACGTTGGTTTTCCGATTGAAGAGATCGTTTTAACAGTAGGTGATAATACTGGTCCGATTGATTCACCTGTAGCCTTTGAACGTTATGTTTACTTTATTAAGGACAATTTTCCTGGTCAATTTAAAGATGGCATTGCCCTTGATGTGGCAGCAGAAAATGTGATTGTTCGTCAAGAAGTGACTGGTTTGACAAGTGTAACCTTGAAAATTACATCTCCTACGGCTACACGCGGTTATTTGATTGCTGGTGATAAAGGTGGTTTCCGTATTTGGGATATTAAACTTAAATGGACAGTTGATAGAGAATTGCCAGCCAATGGTTTGGAAGTAACTCCAAAAGAATTGACAATGGCGGTAGATGCAAAAGATTCATTATCTGTAAAATTAAGTCCACGTAATGCGGTAGAAAATATTACTTGGGGAACAACTAATAACGCTGTAGCTTCTGTTTCTGACAAAGGCGTTGTGACAGCTCTAAGTGCTGGTGAGGTCGGAATTGTGGCTTATTCATCGGATAGTACTTATACTGATACATGTTTTGTTCAAGTACGTCCAAAAGCTCAAGCAATATCTATTAGCATTGCATCGCAAGCCGTAGATACCATAGAATTGGTAGCTGATGTTACAGGTAACATTTTCGATATCCAAAATTTGGAAATACAATTCTCGCCAGAAGGTGCATTTGTAGAAGAGGTTAATTGGCAGTCGAGTGATGTGGCTGTGGCTACCGTTGACGCATCGGGTGAAGTTGTTTCTGTAGCTCCTGGTACAGCTATGATTTTTGCTACTACCAAGTCAGGTTTGAAGGATTCGTGTGTGGTAAATGTCATAGGTAAATTAATGCCTACTCAGGTAATTATTAATACGCATGAACTTACTTTCGAGAAAGATCAATACACAACACTTACAGCGACTGTTTTGCCTGATGAATTGGAAGAATCTTTGAAAGAAGTCAGCTGGTATTCTTCAAATGACCGCATAGCCACCGTGAGTGCACGTGGATATGTTGTTGCTAGGTCGGCCGGCGTTGCATACATCGTTGCTAATGCTTATAATGGTGTGGCTGATAGCTGTAAAATTATTGTCAGCGGTCAACCAACAGAAGGGGAATATTATGTAAAAGTGACCAAAGAACCTACAAGCTGGGAAGGTAAATATTTAATTGTTTGCGAAGAATTGAATCTAGCCATGGATGGCGCACTTGCCGAATTTGATGTGGCTCAAAATACACAACCTGTGTCTATTGCCGATGAAGCTATTGAAGCTACTTCTACGACTAATGCGTTTAGCTTTACCGTGAATACATTTCAAACAGGATACAGCATACAAGGTAAAAGTGGAAAATATATTGGTTATAATGCAGCTGAAACACAGTACGGCAATGATAATGGTTTGCAATCGAGCGAAACAGCACTTTTAAATCAAATCGTGTTAGATAATCTTAATACTAAAATTAATGGTGCTGATGGTTCTCAGTTGATGTATAACACTGATGCTGAAGCAGCTGGTCGTACGTTATTGTTCCGTTATTATAAAAATCCAGTTAATACTATTTTGGCACCTGTACAATTATATCGCTATATTGGTACTAATACGGCTGTGAAATCGGTTGAGCTTACTAATGTATATTATGATATTAATAATGGTATTATTCATAATATCGATGGACAAGAACTTGGCGTTTATAGTGTATGTGGCGTATTGTTAATGAAAGGTAACTCTGATTTGAACATAAGCCGTTTCCAAGATGGCGTTTATATTATAAAATCAACTAATGGTTTATTGAAAATTGTGAAATAAGAAGTAGCGATTTTACCTGAAATAAGAAAAGGTTTTACACCACGGTGTAAAGCCTTTTCTTATGTAAAATAGGTTTGGTATTTGAGTTTTGTTATACTGCTACAGCACCAGCAATATGTGGATGTGGATCGTAGTTGATAACCTCAAAATCTTCAAATTCAAAATCGAAAATCGACTTCTTATCTGGATTCATTTTTAACTGTGGCAAAGCACGAGGCTCACGTGAAAGTTGTAGTTTTACCTGTTCCAAATGGTTGGTGTAAATATGTGCATCGCCGAGTGTGTGAATAAATTCACCAGCCTCCAAACCTGTTACTTGAGCCATCATTTTTAGCAATAGAGCGTAAGAGGCAATGTTGAACGGTACGCCCAAGAAAATGTCGGCACTACGTTGGTAAAGTTGTAAACTTAACTTGCCATTGGCCACGTAAAATTGGAAAAATGCATGACATGGAGGCAAATTCATATTGTTCAAATCGGCTACATTCCAAGCGCTCACAATCATACGTCGTGAATCAGGATTGTTTTTGATGGTGTTTACCACGTCTGTTATTTGGTCGATGTGTCCGCCGTTGTAATCGGGCCACGAACGCCATTGATAACCGTAGATATGACCTAAATCACCGTTGGCATCAGCCCACTCGTTCCAAATACGCACGCCGTGATCTTGCAAATATTTCACATTCGTATCGCCCTTGAGGAACCACAAAAGTTCGTAAATAATCGATTTGAGGTGCAACTTTTTGGTCGTTAACATCGGAAAACCTTCCGATAAATCGAATCGCATTTGATGTCCAAATACACTAATGGTTCCAGTGCCTGTACGGTCGCTTTTGGCAGTGCCTTCGTCCAGTACACGTTGTAATAAATCGAGGTATTGTTTCATATTAAGTTGATTATTTTGAGCTATTTAATAGAGATTGTATGTTGTTTTTGTTACCTTAAATTCGGTGCGACGATTAATGGAGTTCACAATGTCTTGTTGTTCTTTTGTGAGCAAATTTACCAATTTTTCATCTAATAGTTCACCTTCTTTGATAAATTTATAGGTTTTTGCCATCGCTTTATCTACCACCACAGGTACACTTTCGCCATAACCTTTCGAAGTCAAGCGTCCTTTGTCGATGCCCGATTTGATGAGGAACGTAACTACCGCTTGTGCTCGTTTTTGTGATAACTCGAGGTTGCTTTCTTCTGAACCAATCATATCGGTATGTGCCGAAATTTCGATAGCTATATTTGGGTTATCGGTCAACATTTTTACCAATCCTTGCAATGACTTTTCCGATTCTGCGGTTAACTCGCTTTTACCAAATTCGAAGAAAATATTGCCAATAGGAATCGGTTTGCCAATAGTTGGCAGTTTGAAATTTTCCGTAAAAGTTTTGCTGTCGACTAGTGCTTGCGTCGAAAATTTGTGCGTACTGTTGAGGTAGCCACGTGCCGAAGCCAACATGATGTAATTGGCATTATTGTTTAATTTGATGCGGTATGAGCCATCTTTTTTTGCGCGCATTTTTACGTTGTCGCCGTTATCGCCAATGAGTTTGACGATGGCATCGGATACTGGCTCACCTTTTTCGTCGGTGACTTTACCTTCGATGGCGTACACCAATTCGGGCAATTCAAAATGGTAGAGCCGATCGTAGTTTTTCGATTGGTTACGATTTGAGGAGAAATAACCTTGTTCGCCAACTTTATCAAACGTAATACCGAAATCGTCGCTATTTGAATTGATTGGGGTCATCATGTTGGTGACTTGCCATTTGCCTACGGAATCTTTTGTAGCTTTGAAGATATCTAATCCTCCAAAACCAGGATGACCGTTGGAAGCAAAATAAAGTGTACCGTCGTGTCGCACGTAAGGAAATAATTCATTACCAGAAGTGTTGATTGTGTCACCTAAATTTTCGGGCGTGCTCCAACCTTCTTCTGTTTTTTCCACTTTCCAAATATCTTTACCGCCAAAACCATTAATATTGTCAGAAACAAAATACAGTACTGACCCATCGGGTGAAATGGCAGGATGAGCTACCGTGATGGAACTATCTTTAAATAATACCACTTTTTGTGGCGCTGTCCACTGACCGCCAGAACGGGTGGAGGTATATAGCTCGCCACCGATGGCGGCACTTTGTGAGGATCTACAACGTGTAAAATAGAGTGTTTTGCCATCTGCCGTCAATGAGGTGACGCCTTCGTCATCGTCGGTGTTGAACTCTCCGTCGAGCGGTTCAGGTTTTTCCCATTTACCTGCAGCATTTTTGCGCGACGTGAATAAGTCGTTATTGGGAACGCCTGTGATGCTGCTATTCTTTCGGTTAGTTGTATTTTCTCTATTTGTGGTGAATACGATTGAACTGGCATCCGCTCCCATGAATGAAGGTGCAAAGTCGGAGTTCTTTTTCGAATTAAATTCAGTAGCAGGTTTTACCACGTAGCGGGTGACTATCTTTTTCCATTCAGCTGCCTTGGTAGCACCTTCGAGCCCAGCTAGTGCTTCGGCATTTGTTGGTTGCGCTTTTAGAAATAAGGAATAGTCTCTAGCAGCTTCCTTGTATTTGCCCAATGCTTGTTCTACTTTCGCTTGGCGCAAATAGACAATCGAATCAGGATATTTGTATTTGATAGCTTGTGCATAGGCTTTTGTTGCCCGTTTCTGATTGTTGATAGTACTGTAACATTCACCCATTTTGAAATTAACTTCAGCTTTTAATTTGCGCTGTTTTTGAGTGGAAATGCTCGACTGCACTTTACGATAAGCTTCGCCAGCACTAAAGTATTCACCTTGTTCGTAGTATTTATCAGCTTTTTTTAATCGTGCTGAAACACTACACGATAATAGAAAAAAGGCTGATAAACAGCAAATAAGTAAGTATCTTAATCTAAATTTCATATACAAATATACGTAATGCGATGTATTTTATTTTGTCAATCGGTTTATTTTAGTTCCAAACGGGTTACCAAGCCATCGCGTGTGGTGATTAACCAATTGGTAGCGTTCAGTGGTACGAAGTGTAAACTGGTATTGTTGAGTTTATATTGCCACAAGAGGTTGCCTGTTTGTG
>JACJXJ010000008.1 GCA_020636695.1 Prevotellaceae bacterium | reverse complement strand
AGCTGTAAAGGAATGGCGGCCAAAAGAGGTACTAAACATTCTTCAGTTTCTGGAATACAAATGCTATAATCAGACATATCTCGTACCACGGTATCACCATTTGTTACAATCGAAATAATACGTCCTTTACGCGCTTTGATTTCTTGAATATTACTTACCACTTTTTCGTACGTTCCACACTGTGGTGCAATTACTACAACTGGCATCTCCTGATTAATTAAAGCAATAGGCCCATGTTTCATCTCGGCAGCTGGATAACCTTCGGCATGGATGTATGAAATCTCTTTCAGTTTCAAAGCACCTTCCATGGCAATAGGATAATTATAGCCACGCCCTAAATAGATGAAGTTTTGTGCGTAAGTGAATGTTTTAGCAAATTCAGCGATACGGTCGTCTTGCTTTAACGTTTCCGAAATTTTTTCTGGAATTTTGGCCAATTCAGATACAATTTGCAAATAACGTTCGTCGCTTAATGTACCTTTTTCGTTACCAATCATTAACGCTAACATGGTGAGTACCGTCACTTGTGCGGTAAAAGCTTTGGTGGAAGCTACCCCAATTTCTGGACCAACGTGTGTGTAACAGCCTGAATGTGCTGCTCTTGGAATAGATGCGCCAACTACGTTGCATATTCCAAAAATAAAGGCACCGTGCGATTTGGCTAATTCAATAGCAGCTAATGTATCAGCAGTTTCTCCTGATTGAGAAATTGCAATCACCAAATCGTCTTCATTGATAACAGGACTGCGATAACGGAACTCGGATGAATACTCCACTACCACAGGGATACGAGCAAACTCCTCGATGGCATACATGCCAATCAAACCAGCATGCCATGAAGTACCACAAGCGGTGATGATGATTCGTTTTGCATTCAGGAACTTTTCTTTATTATCAATAAAACCTGCTAGTGTAATGTTGTTATGCTCAATGTTCACACGTCCACGCATACTCGTAGCAAGTGTAGTTGGTTGTTCAAAGATTTCTTTTAGCATGAAGTGTGGATAGCCACATTTCTCTAATTGACTTAAGGTCATTTCCAGTTTTTTGATTTCTGGAGTTTTTACCACATTGCCAATCGTTCTAATGCTAATTTCCTTACCACGTTGTAGGTGAACTATTTCTTGTTCTCCTACATACACCACTTTATCCGTAAATTCTACGATTGGCGTAGCATCTGATGCCAAAAAGAATTCATCCTCTCCAATGCCGACAACAAGTGGGCTTCCTTTACGTGCAGCGACCATTTCATCGGGATTATTTCTATCTAAAACCACAATAGCGTAAGCACCAACTACTTGGTTCAATGCTAATTGTACGGCGGTTTGTAAATCGGTTTTATCAGTTGTTTTGATATATTCGATAAGTTGCACCAACACTTCAGTATCAGTTTCGCTTTTGAATGAATAACCGTGTTTCATCAAACCTTGTTTGAGTACCGCATAGTTTTCGATAATTCCATTGTGTATAATGGCCAATTGCTCTGATTCAGAGTAGTGAGGGTGCGCATTTACTTGGTTTGGCTCTCCATGTGTTGCCCAGCGCGTGTGTGCAATACCAATAGTGCCCGACACGTCCTTCGATTCTACGGCGTGTTCCAAATCAGCCACTTTGCCTTTGGCTTTGTACACTTTTAACTCTTGTTTACTATTGATTAATGCTACTCCTGCACTATCGTAGCCACGATACTCCAAACGATGTAAGCCTTTAATTAAGATCGGATAAGCGTCGCGTTTCCCAATGTAACCTACAATTCCACACATAAATTTTGATGTTAAAAGTTTGTAAAACAGTTGCAAATTTCGTCTTTTTTATCCGTTTTTGCAATAGTTGTAATAGATTTTATTTGTGTTTTTACCACTGTGCGTTCTTTTTTCAGAAAAATTCTTATTACCTTTGTTTTTATTACTTGATTTTTTGTAGATATAATGGAACAAAATGAATTGTATATGACTCGCTGTTTGCAGTTGGCACAACAAGCTGAAGGATATACTGCTCCCAATCCAATGGTCGGTGCTGTGGTTGTATGTGATGATGTCGTTATTGGAGAAGGTTATCATCATCGTTGTGGTGAACCGCATGCTGAGGTGAATGCCATTCGCTCTGTAAAAAATCAAAATTTATTGATGAAATCGACTCTTTACGTCAATTTGGAACCTTGTTCTCATTATGGCAAAACCCCGCCTTGTGCACAGTTGATTATTGATAAAAAAATTCCACGTGTTGTAATCGGTATGGGTGATCCAAACCCCAAAGTAAATGGTCGTGGTATTCAAATGCTTCGTGAAGCGGGTGTCGAAGTGATTGAAAACGTATTAAAAGACAAATGCCAATTGCTCAATAAACGTTTTGTAACAATGTATACAAAGAAACGGCCATTTGTTATTCTGAAATGGGCACAGACACAAGATGGTTTTATTGACGCCTTACGAACTACATCAGAAATTCCTCCATTACGTATTTCAAATGAGGTGACCAAGATGTTAAATCATCAAATTCGTTCGGTAGAATCGGCTATTTTAGTTGGTACGAATACCGCACTGCTGGATAATCCACATCTTACCGCACGCAAGTGGAGTGCTCGTAATCCGGTGCGTATGGTGGTCGATAAATCCTTGCGTATCCCTGCTGATTATCGTCTTTATGATCAGACAACACCGACTGTAATTTTTACCGATAAAATCGTAGAAAATAGAATCAATATGATATTTGTAAAGTTGGATTTTACTCAATCAATTGTACCGCAAATTTTAAATTATCTATATCAAACCAATTTATCGTCGCTTATTGTCGAAGGAGGCACTCAATTATTACAGGCCTTTATCGATGCTCGATTATGGGATGAAGTTCATATCGAAACTTCGCCAGAAATTATTGGATCAGGTGTTAAAGCACCGCGTATCTCTATGCAAATAACTGATACAAAATGGTATGATAGAAATAAAATGACAATAGGAATACCATTGATATGAGTCTTGTGTCGGACATAGTATATTGGGTTATTGTCGTGTTACTTGTTTACACGATTGCTATGGTTATTTTTGCTATTTTGTTGGAAAACCGTAATCCTCTGAAGTCCATAGCGTGGGTGTTGGTGTTGGTTTTACTTCCTTTTGCGGGTCTTATTATTTACGTCCTTTTCGGACAAGATTTTCGTCGTCGTAAAATTATTTCCAAAAAAAGTATCAAGAAATTATCACGTCCAGCACAGTCCGATTTTGACTTCAAGGCATTTTTTAAAGATGATACATTACCTGTGGAAAATCAAAAAATGGTTTCACTCTTGTATCACAATGCCGAAGCATATCCCTATACTAACAGTAAACTCAAAATATATACCAGTGGATTGGAGACATTTAATAGTTTATTCTCTGATCTAGAACAGGCACAAAATCACATTCATTTAGAGTTTTATATTATTCAAGATGATGAGGTGGGTAATCGATTAAGAGAATTGCTTATTCGGAAAGCTCAATCGGGTGTGAGAGTGCGTGTTATTTACGACTATGTAGGTGGTTTTGACTTGTCCACATCCTACATACAATCATTACGAGATGCAGGCGTGTATATACAACCGTTTTTACCATTAAAAAAATCGATAGGTTTCAGTAAAATGAATTATCGGAATCATCGTAAGATAGCCATTATTGATGGACTTATTGGTTATACTGGCGGAATGAATATTGCCAATAGATATTTGAATGGTAACAAATTGGGTTTATGGCGCGACACACAAGTTCGCATTGAAGGTGCTGCAGTTCGTGGTTTGCAACGTATATTCCTGATTGATTGGTTTTTTGTGGACAATAAAATCATAACCAATCCTAAATATTTCCCTACGGTTTTACCTTCTTCCAATAATAATTTGGTACAAATTGTAGGTTCGGGTCCTGATTCTGATTGGAAAACTATTATGCAAGGTATTGTATCCATGATTTTGGGTGCTTCGCAGTATGTGTACATCCATACACCTTATCTTATCCCCACTGAAAGTGTTTTAACGGCCATGCAAACAGCGGCCTTGAGTGGTGTCGATGTACGTATCATGTTGCCAGAAAAGTCCGATACTTGGCTTGTTACTTTAGCTTCCAATTCGTATTTACAACAGTTGCTAGAGTCTGGTGTTCGCGTGTTTATGTACCAGCATAACTTTTTGCATAGCAAAGCCATTGTTGCTGATGATCGTGTGTCGACTATAGGTACAGCTAATATGGATGTGCGTAGTTATGAGCACAATTTTGAGATAAATGCTTTTGTATATGATGAAAAAGTGGCAGTTACTTTAAAACGACATTTTTTGAGAGATTCTCATAGTTGTGTCGAAATAAAACTTGATGCGTGGAAGTCACGTAAACGTATCGATCGTTTCAAAGAATCTTTTGCTCGACTGTTTAGTCCTTTAATTTAGGCTTTTTTAGAATCGTCTACTTCTTCAAAATCCACATACTCTCCCGTCTTTTTGAAAACTTCGCGGCGCTGTTTATCGCGTTTCGCCTCATCGTTTATAGGTGATTCTGTTTCTGCCATCGGATTTTTTTGGCGTTTAGTTCGTATAAATAACGAGCGTACAAAGCCAAATCCAATAAATAATATCAATAAAACGATAAATAAGAAAAAGAAGAATATGGAACCTAGAAATGAAAACATAGCAATATAATTTAAATAATTGTGATAACTCTCACAAAAATAGTGCAAAACGTGAAATTTGGCAAATAAATTAAACCTTTTGACAGAATGTCAGTCTGAATAGGTGTGAGAACAAAACAAATGTATTTATTTTAAAATTTTAATGTTATGAAAAAATTAAGTTTATTGGCATTTGCCTTAATGTTAATGGTGGGTACTTTAGCTGCTCAACCAGGGAAAGGTAATCGTTCTACGTATTCTCCTGAAACACGAGCTATGATGCGTGTTGATGCCTTGGCTGCTACAGTGGAATTATCAGCTTCTGAACGTACACAAGTGTTAGAGTTGTTCACTAAACAGGAAAAAGAAAAAGACGTGAAACGTGAAGCGTTAGATGCGCAACGCGAGCAACGTCGTGCGGAAATGGATGCTTTAAGAGCTAAAAATGACGTGTCTCTGAAAAAAATTATTGGCGACGAGAAATTTGCTAAATATGAAGCTGCTCGTGCGGAAAAAAGAGATGCTATGAAGACTAATCGTGATGGAAAAAAATGTTGTAATGGAAAAAAAGCGAGTGGTACAGGTTGTGCTAAACCATGTGCTCGAAAATAAATATTCGCCAAATCAAATTTTAAAAAGGTCGGCATCATGTGATGGCGACCTTTTTATATTATTATTTTTGAAGTTGTTCGTAGTGACAGACCATTAATTTCCCATGTTCATCGCGTAGGTGCATACCTCCTCCTTCGCAATATCGAAACATCGCACAGCAGCCACAACGGTCTTGTTTCATCCAGTTACGGTGGCGATAATTGTCGAATTTTGTATTCCAAACTGTCCAGAAATCATCTTGGTAGATATTTCCTTGGTAATAGTTACTTCGAATACTTGTACATCCTGATATATGACCATCAATAAGGACTGATGCCGTAGAAATTCCAGCGTTACATTGGTATAAATGATCACGTACTTTACCTTCAAATGTACCCAGAAAACCTTCGCAACTGTATGAACAATTAATTTTCTTGGCCAGACGTGTTTGTTCTATATAAGTCATCAACGTTTTAAATTCATCCTTCGAAATTTGTAATTCAGGATAATCACGAGCACGTCCCATTGGCGCGATGGTAAACAAACGCCAATTTTTCATGCCTAATGTCAATAAGTGATTTGCTATTTGATCTAATGACGAAATATTGCGATGATTAACGCATGTAACGACATCAGATATTAAGTCTTTTTCTGCTGCAATAAGGCCGATGGCATTTGATGCTTTTTTGAAACTTTCATGGTTACCTCGTAGCCAATTGTGGTCTTCTTCTAAACCATCGAGGCTAATAGTAACGGATCGTAATCCTGCTTGTTTGAGGCTATTTAAACGTTGCTCATTTAAAGCTAGTCCATTAGAAACTATCCCCCAAGGAAAACCTCGTCGGTATAGTTCAGCACCGCACGCTTCTAAGTCTTTTCGCATGAGTGGCTCTCCTCCTGAAAAAATAATCATTGTTTTGTGAGGATCTACGTGTGGCGTGATGCTATCAATAGCTTTTAGAAAATCACCAAATGGCATATCGGACGTTACCGATTCGTGCTTACAATCGCTACCACAATGCTTACATTGTAAGTTACAACGCAAGGTGCATTCCCAAAATAGTTGTCGTAAGACATGAAGTTCTTTTTCGTTCTGGCGTAGTTGACGTGCAAGTTCTAAAGCAATGCGTTGCTTGATAGATAATTTGGTAGTATCCATACGTGTTTACTTTTGCTTTTCTTTGAGCACGAAATTGATTTCTTGTGAGTCGTGTCCTACATACCATTTACCATCGCCTTCCGTGTAGTGCGTTTCTACTAGTATCGAATCATTTTCATAACTGCCATTATCAGTACTATCTATATCTTGTGCAATAACCAAACCTGTTTCACCCAAGAAATATGTAGAGAGCGTGTATTTGCCAGTTGAATCACTTTTTACTTTGTTATAATCTCCCTTAATAGAGATCTCTATATCAGGAATTGGCTCATTTTGAGAGTTCGTGACCGTGCCTTGAACCTGAAATTCACCGTAAGGGCAACCGTATTCTACAGGGCCTAAACATGCTGTAAATCCGAATATACTAAGAAGTGTGGTTAATAGATAATTAACTACATGCAAAGACTTCACTTTAATCGTTTTCATAGGTGCAGGTATTATAGACATATTACTAGGATGCATAACGAGTCTGGAATGTTGCAAAGCTAATAAAAAAAGCGACTTATACATTAAGTATAAATCGCTTTTAAAAATTTATCTAATTAGTTTAGATTAAAAAGCATCGATAATAGCTTTGAAATCTTCGCATTTAAGGGCAGCTCCACCAATTAAACCGCCATCAATATCAGCGTTAGCAAATAAGCCAGCAGCGTTTTTACCATTACAGCTTCCACCGTAAAGAATAGAGCAGTTTTCGGCTACTTCTTTGCCATATTTGTCGCTTACCAAGCTACGGATATAAGCGTGTATTTCTTGAGCTTGTTCTGGCGAAGCTGTTAAACCTGTGCCAATAGCCCATACTGGTTCGTAAGCCAATACTAATTTGCCAAAATCTTCGGCCGACAAATTGAATACTGAACCTTCCAATTGCGCTTTTACTACTTCGTTTTGTTTGTTAGCTTCGCGTTCTTCTTTTACTTCGCCAATGCAGAAAATAGGTTTCAAATTATTTTCAAGTGCTAATAATACTTTGTCTTTTAAGATTTCGTATGTTTCGCCATAATAAGCGCGACGTTCGCTGTGACCAAGAATACAATAAGTAGCACCAGTAGACGCTACCATAGCAGCAGAAACTTCGCCCGTATAGGCGCCAGAAGCTTTGTTAGCACAGTTTTCGGCAGCCACTTCTATGCAGCTTCCTTTGAGTAATTCCGATACGGTAGCTAAATGAATAAATGGTGTACCAATCACTACTTCGCAGTTTGGTTTTGTGGCTAATGCGTTTTTAAGTTCGGTAGCTAAAGCTACGCCTTCTTGCAGGGTTTTGTTCATTTTCCAGTTACCTGCTACAATGTTTTTTCTCATGTTGTTTTTATTATTTATTGATGTTGATAATTATTGACTGTAAGTTAATCTTATTTTTTTATGAAAAGCCCACGCGAAACTGTGAAAGAGTGTCGTCCTACTCCTAGCGTTTGAGGAATGCCATTTTTCCATAAAACAATAGCAGTTCTATCATCTACTATATCTTTATTTAAAACAATTTCTCCTAAAACGTAGATGTCACCATTTGAAACACAAATTGAACGAGCAACCGAACTTATGCCCTCTTCACTTAATGTTTGTGCTGTACCATTAATCCATAATGTCGCTCTATTTTTGACCTGTCCTACTATATAGATATTTTTCCCGTCAACACATATGTCGCGCGCACGTGAACCTAATTCATTTGAAAGTCTTATTATCGAATCATTTTTCCAAAATGTTGCATAGTGATAAAAAAAATCCTCCACATAATCTCCAGTAATATAGATATCGTTGTTAACTACATAAAGTGATGATGCATCATAACAGCAGGAGCGTTCACATTGTAGGCTGTCGCCATTTTTCCATACTTCACCACAGTATCCTAATACATAGATGTTGTTATTCACTTCAACCATATCTTGAGCGCATGAATTCCACTTACTAGGTAATGTTTGTGTAGCTCCGTTTTTCCATAGTGCTGCACTAGGATAAGTATATACGCTGTTATAAATGGTATCTTGTCCACCTATGTATACGTCATTCCCATTTACTAAGAGAGTTTTTACGTTACGTATATCACGTAGTTGTTGGGAGTTATTGTTCTTTCTTAAAATATATTCAAACGTAGAATTCGAAGGATTTGTATAATCAATAACATTTGTGCTACCTAGAATATATACATCTTTTTCTGTGACAAAAATACTTCTAACATCATAATTTATATCTGCCATCAAACTATCTGGCTTGCCATTTTTCCACATAATTGGATTCCCGTCAACATTACCAATAACATATACATCTGTTTTTCTTGTCCATTCTTCACATGAACTCAATAAATACGTAGTAAGTACCAATAAAAGGCCACTGAATGAATAGATTATGCGTTTCATAGTAATACAGTATTAATTCTTTTTCAGATGCTTTTGAATGCAATTACTATTGTATTTGTCGAGAATCGTTCCTTTTTTGAGCACCATAATACCAGGATTAGCTCTAACCATGGTCTTGAGCGTAATAGGGTCGGTGGTGCAAAATTGGTAAGGCGTGTGATAAGCTGCTTTGAACGCATCAATATCGCCTTGGTACGATGCTGTGAGCGCATAGAATTTGGCGCCTAACGCTGTTTGTTCCTCGTATAATTGGTTTATGGCGGCTAAATTTTTGGTATCGGTTTTGGCCAAATCGTACATCACAATAAAGTAGGTGATGCCTTCATCCTCTAGTACGATGTCTGTAATGTCGTCGCCAGTTTCCGTGGTGATTGAGAAATCGTGAATAGCGGGTGTAAATCCTTTCTTGATTAATACGCTCGTTTGGTCTACAAAATGCCATGTGCTATCTTGCCAAGGATAATTGTCGATGGTAAATTCTTTTTCTACGCCATCTTTTTCATAAGTGAAGGTTGTTTTATATTGATCGCTCTCTGCGTCTTCTGGAATCAGCATACCTTCCGTGATGTTGGCTCCAATTTTATATGGACGAAAATCGATAATTGGCAAGTAGTGCAGGCAATAACATGAAAATGCAACGGGAATAAGTCCGAATGACACCGCCAATATCCAACTTGGGAGTGGTGATAAATATTCGTGATATTTGCGATTGGTCAGAAGAATAGTTACAATGAGTGCGAGTAATACCACATTTTTCCAAAATGTGGTCCAGTTGCCTATTATAAGAGCATCGCCAAAGCAACCACAATCGGATACGGGATTGTGCAAAGCTATCCACAATGTAAGTGGAGTCATTATAATCATAAAAATGAAGCCTCCCCAAGCGGTTTCACGTAAACGTATACCTAATAAAATGTTGATGCCAATCATAAATTCGATAGCTGAAATTATGATGGCTGCCAAGAGTGCTAAATTGCCTAATTGCGATAGGTTCCAAACTTCTAAATAATCTTGTTGTTTGTATGAAAAACCTAGTGGATCAATGGCTTTAACAAATCCTGAAAAGATAAAGGTTAAACCAAATAAAATCCGACAAGCTAATCCTATCCAACGGAGCCAGTTGCGTTTAGGTTTATAAGGTCGGTAGTTGTTCATTATTTAATAAATTTAAGCTGTTTGAATTAAACCAAAAATGGCGTAATTAATCATATCAAAATAGTTAGCATCAATGCCTTCTGAAATTAAAGTTTTGCCTTTGTGATCTTCAATTTCTTTGGTACGATGTATTTTCATCAAAATCAAATCGGTGTACGATTGCGTGCGCATGGAGCGCCAAGCTTCATCGTAATCGTGATTTTTAGCCAACATTAATTCTTTGGCTTTTTGAATATAATTTTCGTATAATGTCTTGATTTGTTCTTTTGATAAATCATCTGTGTCAGAAAACCCTAATTCAAGTTGTATAAGTCCAATAATGGCATAATTGATGATGCCAATAAGTTCTGGTCGAATGCCCTCATTTACCAATGTTACGCCTTTTGTTTCGATACTACGGATGCGTTTTGCTTTGATAAAGATTTGGTCTGTCACCGATTCTGGTCGCATAATACGCCATGCACCGCCGTAATCGTTCAGTTTTTTTAGAAAAATGTCGCGGCATTCAGCTACAGCTTGATCAAATTGTTTTTCGGTCGTACTCATAGTCTGTTTATTTTGTATTTACTTTGTATAACTTGGAGTCGGCAAGTGCCTCTACCACATTGACAACATAATCTCCCATTTTTTCACATTCTACAATCATATCCATGTATAATACGCTGCTGGCGTAAGGATATTTTGCATCGTTAACATCCACAATGTTTTGGGTTTTAAGCTGATTGCGGAAATTATTAATTTCATTTTCCAAGTTTTGTGTCTTGTTAATGTCTGAAATTTGTAGTGTGGTGGCTTCCAAAATGTGTGTCATTTGTACTACAGCACTTTCTACTAAATTGAACATTAATTCAATATTAGCGTTAACGTCGTCAGTAAATGAAACTTTGCCTTGATTACGACGTTGAATAGTACGTGCCAGGTTATAGCAACTGTCAGCTACACTTTCTATTTCCGATACTACACGTAAGTTCATTTGAATTTGATGTTTTGATTCATCGCTCAAGCGCCCATCTGCTACTTTTGTCAAATAGGTGGCAATTTCCACTTCCATACGGTCGCTAATATTTTCATATTTCTGAATGCGAGAGAACTTCTTTACAAATGTAGCTTCATCTGTTTCGTGGTATAGCTCACGAACTAATCCAAACATCCGTTGCGTACGTTGGCTATAGAGTACAATTTCTTTGTGTGCTTGTAGAATAGATAACTCAGCTGTAGATAACATCCCTGTAGAAATAAATTTGAGATGTGTCTCTTTATCTTCTTCACTTGGTTTTGATGGTATTAATTTGGTTACAATTTTCACATATAAATTTGTAAACCAAATCATAATAGAAATATTGATGAGATTAAATACTGTGTGGAACATTGATAAACCAAATGATACAAAATATTGCATGTTGGCGAAATTACTTATTAATGTCTGGTTTTCGACAGTTCCAGCATCTAAAGAACCTTCGTTTAAATGATTTAAAAGCGTAGGATCAGCAGAATGAACAAAGTTCATCAAATCGTTAGGGTTACCAGCCAAAGAGCTGGAAATAGCAATAATAAGTTTGATAAATGGTCCATATAGTAGTAGCGTCCAAATTGATCCTAGTACATTAAACATGAGGTGTCCCATGGCAGCTCGTTTAGCTTGAATATTCCCTGATATGGAGGCTAATAATGGGGTGATACATGTTCCAATATTGCTACCCAAAACGGCTGCAGCTGCTAGTTCAAATGATATCCATCCTTTGCTCGACATGATTAGCACAATGGCAAAGGTCGCACTAGAAGATTGCACTATAACCGTTATTACCATGCCAATGAGTGCGAATAATAAAATAGATCCGTAGCCTAAATCTACGTACGATTGCAAGGCTCGGAAAATTTCAGGATTGGCTTGTAAATCTGGTACAGATTTGTTGATGTAGTCCAAACCTAAAAACAGCAGAGCAAATCCGATTAAAAATTCTCCCCAACTTTTTGACGAGTTCTTTTTGGAGAATAATAATGGGACTCCAAATCCAATGAGAGGAATCGCAAATGCGGTCATATTGACCTTGAAGCCTAATAAAGATATTATCCATGCAGTGGCAGTAGTTCCCACATTGGCACCCATAATAACAGCCATAGACTGACCTAATGATAAAAGTCCTGCATTAACAAAACTTACAATCATGACAGTAGTAGCTGAAGAACTTTGTATCAAAGCAGTAATAAAAATGCCGGTGAATGCTCCTATGAAACGATTATTGGTCATTAAGGCCAAAATGTTACGAAGCTTATCCCCGGCTGCTTTTTGTAAACCTTCACTCATTAGTTTCATGCCATATAAGAATAGGCCTACTGCACCAATCAGTGTAAGGATTTCGAGTAATCCAAATTTCATGTTATCTTCTTAGTTTTTAATTTGTCTGCAAAATTAAGCAAAATTCTTCTGACATTCTATACAAAATTGCTAAAATTTGCCTATTTTTATCCCCCAAAAGTAATGTTTAAGGGTAGGATTGTTAAGAGTTTATCAATCAGATTATTAAACATTTAAATCTTCTCTAAATTAATCATTATCTTTACGGTTATGGAGCAAACTGTCACAATTTTCTGTAAAAACAATCAACAATTTAAGGACTATCCACGTGGTACTTCTTTAATGGATATTTATCGTGATATGAATATTCAACTTAAGTATCCAATTGTGGCGGCTCGTGTTAACTACAAAGTAGAGGATCTTAATTTTTTAATTTACAAACCTAAAGATATTGATTTTATTGATGCTAGTACTCCATCTGGAATGCGTGTTTATTTGCGCTCTATTAGTATGGTTATGGCTAAAGCACTCAATGATTTAAATCCAGAGGCGACGTTGCGTATCGAGCACCCTATTTGTCGTGGGTATTATTGTTGTATTGATGGACGAAACAAGAAGGTAAGTCCTGAGACAATAACAGCATTAAAAAAGCGTATGCAGGAAATCATTGCTGCCGATATGCCTATTGTATCTGAAGAAAAGCAAACGCCAACGGTTATTGAAATGTTCCGTGAACGTGGCGAAATGGATAAGGTTATTTTGCTTGAAACGTTGGGAATTTCGTATGCGCGTTTTGTTCGTATTGGCGATTTTGTTGACTATTATAATGGAGTATTGGTTCCATCGACTAGTTATGTGCCGCTATTTGATTTGCAAAGTTACAGTAATGGTATTTTGTTAAGAGTTCCCGATCGTCATGCACCTGATAAACTAGCAGAATATGAGGATCAATCAAAAATGTTTGATGTATTCAATGAGTTTGTGAAATGGAACAAATTGATGGATTTAAGTAATGTGGGCGATTTTAATTTGCGTGCTCGTGAAAAGAATGTCTACAATATGATTAAAATTTCTGAAGCCTTGCACGAACGTAAGATTGTGGAAATCGCTGATATGATTCATGAACGTCAGCCAAGTAGTCGATTTATTATGATTTCGGGTCCATCGTCATCAGGTAAAACTACATTTAGTAAACGTTTATCCGTTCAGTTGATGGTGGCTGGCTTAAAACCTATCGTTTTGTCGCTAGATAATTATTTTGTCAATCGTGTGGATACACCTTTGGATGAAAATGGCGAATGGGATTTTGAAGCGCTCCATGCAGTTGATTTGGAGTTGTTTAATACCCAATTGACTCAATTGCTGAATGGTGAAGAGGTAGAAATACCATTTTATAATTTTGAAGATGGTAAGCGTTATTTCCGCGGAGAGAAAATCCGATTGAATCCCGAAAATGTATTAGTGATTGAAGGAATTCATGCATTAAATCCTGAATTAACTTCGGCCATTCCTCGTCAAGCGATGTTTAAAATATATGTGTCCACGTTAACAACCATTTCACTCGATAATCACAATTGGATTCCAACTACCGATACACGCTTGTTGCGTCGTATAGTGCGCGACTTCAAGTTTCGTGGTTTTTCAGCACGCGAAAGTATTAACCGTTGGCCAAGTGTACGTCGTGGGGAAGAGAAGTGGATATTCCCATTTCAAGAACAAGCTGATGCGATGTTCAACTCTGCTTTAATGTTCGAATTAGCAGTTTTGCGTAAACATGCTGAACCTATTATCGCCGACGTACCTCAATATTGTGAAGAATATACGGAGGCACATCGCTTATTGAAATTCTTAAAATATTTTACGCCAATACACGATCGGGAAATTCCGCCAACATCATTGTTGCGTGAATTCTTGGGTGGTAGTAGTTTTAAATATTAACAACAGCGTAATTCTTATTCTAATTAAACCGTTTTTTTGAATTAATGCTCAAACAACAACTCAACATAAAATTACAACAGAAGTTATCGCCTCTTCAAATTCAGGTGATAAAGATGCTGGAGTATCCGACTGTAGAGTTAGAGGAGCGTATTCGAGAAGAGATGGAAGCCAATCCTGCGTTGGACGAAGGTCGAGAAGAAACTGTTTCTGAGGATACTGATTTTGATTCTGGTGGCGATGATGACTATGACAACGATTTTGATTTGACGGAATATGCCATGGACGACGATATTCCTGATTATAAATTGCAAACCAATAATCATTCGGTCGATGATAAAGACGTGTCTATGCCATTGTCTGGTCAAACCACATTTCACGAATATTTGACGAGTCAATTGGAGTTATGTGAGGCAGACACTAAAACACGGCAATTAGCTCAATATCTGATTGGTAACGTTGACGACGATGGTTATTTGCGTCGTGAAATAGAAGCCATGGTCGACGATTTGGCTTTTCAGTTTGGTTTGTCAATTACCGACGCTGATATGGAAAAAGCGTTAGTAGTGGTGCAAAATTTAGATCCGTCAGGTGTTGGCGCACGCGATTTGAAAGAGTGTTTATTACTTCAATTACGTCATAAGCAAACTTCTTCCACGGTTGTTTTGGCCGAGCGTGTTATTGACCGTTTTTTTGAACCATTCTCTAAAAAACAATATGATTTAATTGCTCGTCGCTTGGGTTTATCCGATGCCGAAATGAAAGAAGTGGTGGCGGAAATTATGAAGTTGAACCCTAAACCAGGGAATGCGTTTAGCACGCCTGCTGAAATTCTATTGCAACAAGTAACGCCCGATTTTATTATCGAAAATGATAATGGTCGTTTATCGGTAGTCTTAAATAATTCCAACATTCCCGACTTAAAAGTAAGTAAAACTTACAATAATATGGTTTCGGATTATGTTGGAAATAAAGAGAACCAGAACAGAGAAATGCGTGACGCTATTCTGTTTGCTAAACAAAAAATTGATGCAGCACGTTGGTTTATTGATGCCATCAAACAACGCAATGTTACCTTGCTAAAGACTATGAATGCCATTGTTGAGGAACAGTACGCTTTTTTTCTCGAAGGAGATGATACCAAGTTGCGTCCCATGAAATTGAAAGATATCGCCGACAAGGTTGGTTTCGATGTGTCTACTATTTCTCGCGTGAGCAACAGTAAATATGTGCAAACGGAATTTGGTGTTTTCCCACTTAAATATTTTTTCTCTGAAACAATGCAAACAGCTTCTGGTGAGGAAGTTTCTAATAAAGAAATTAAACAAATTATTGTGGATGTGGTGTCGGAAGAGGATAAATCGAACCCAATTGCCGATGATGCATTAACTGAAATCCTTCGTGAAAAAGGGTATGTTATCGCACGCCGTACAGTCGCAAAATATCGTGAGCAACTCAATATTCCTGTGGCTCGTTTGCGTAAAAAATAAAACGACTATGATTAAGAAGATATTATTTGTAATCACCTTGTTCGTAATGATTGGCTGTTCTACCGATGGTCAATTGCAAGGCACGTGGCGCTACGTGGAGTATGATTTTACTACTACGCAAACAGTTGATGGCGTGTTGTTAGAAACGCTCAAAGGCGTGGTGACATATCCTGCTAGTCAGCAAAAAACGGTAACGTTTAATCCTAATGGAACGTGTACAGGATTGTATAGTGGTTATTGGTTATTAGTGGATAACACAATAAAAGTCAAAGATAGTGTGGCTAGTACTACCTTTGACCTTTATACGATTAAATACCTTTCAGATACTAAATTAATTTCTAGAGTGCGACTACTATAACTAATGATAGTTTAGTTTATAATACAACCACAACTCATTACTTTGAGCATTAATTTTGATGAGTGGAGTTCTAAATGTTTTTAAAAGAAATGGTGCTGTTACACTATTTTTGCCTTGAAGCCAATTCTTCTGGAGTGCCTTGCGCTACTATTTCTCCACCAAATTTTCCCTTCAGGTCCCTATCAATGATGTAGTCAGCACATTTTATAACATCTAAATTGTGTTCGATTACCACCACAGTATTACCCTATCAACTAAGCGGTTTAGCACCGACAATAACACCCGAATATCTCAAAGTGTGAACCGGGTTGTTGGCTCGTCGAGCACGTACAATGTTTGGCCAGTATCGCGTTTTGACAATTCTGTTGCTAATTTTATACGTTGACTTTCGCCCCCAGAAATTGGTGCTCGATTGACTAATTTGAGATAACCTAATCCTATCTTGTATCATTTTTGAGCTTGTATACGAAAGTTGGCATGTTTTCAAAAAATCAACGGCCTGATTGATAGTCATATCTAAAACGTCGGCAAATAGATTTCCTTTAAAACGTACTTCTAATGTTCGCGGTTGTATCGTTTCCTCCACGGGTTTCGCAGGAACAAGTACGTCTGGAAAATTCACATTTCAGCGTTTTATAACCGTTTCCTTTGCACGTGTCACAACGTCCACCAGCTGTGTTGAACGAGAAACGCCCAGGTTTGTAACCACGCATTTTGATTCTTAAGTCCCGCAAATAAATTGCGAATATCTGTAAAAATATTAGTATAAGGAGCGGATTAGAGCAGGTGTTCGTCCTATGGCGATTGGCTCACTTCTACTATTTTATCAATATACTCAACGCCTTCAGTGAGCTATAGGCTAAAGGTTTTCAATGATCGATAGAATTTTACTTAAATGGGTTGTAGTGTTCGGTTTATAAGTGTGGATTTGCCAGAACCTGAAACGCCAGTAATACATATAAATTTACCTAATGGAATGAGTCAACTCAACGTTTTGAGATTGTTGTTCGTAGCTCCTTTTAATACCAATTGCTTACCATTCCCTGCGCGATGCGATGTTGTTTTTCTATTCGTTTTACGCCTGTCAAATAGTTGGAAGTCAGTGTGTTTTTTGCAACATCTCTTGAGGTGTTCCTTCAAATACCACTTGTCCGCCCAATCGACCAGCGCGTGGTCCTAAATCTATTACATAATCGGCTGCCATCATCATTTCTTCATCGTGTTCTACCAATTACCGAATTTCCCATGTCGCGTAAACGCTGTAGAGAGCGAATCAATTTTGGTTGTCGCGTTGATGTAATCCAATACGTTCATCAGGATGTATAAAACATTTACCAGTTGCGAGCCAATTTGTGTAGCTAAACGAATTCGTTCGGCTTTCACCACCCAGAAAGTGATGATGATGCTTGTTGAGTGCTAAATACCTAATCAACATCCAATAAAATTGTAATCCGGGTATTTATCTCTTTTAAAATTTCGGTGGCTATAGTCAGTTGCTTTCTGAAGATGTTTTTGGCACATTGATAACCCAATCCTGTAAATCGTCCAAATCTAATGCCGCCAATTCGGCGATATTTTTTACCAGCTATTCTGAAATGTAAAACCTCGCGGTTGACGTGAACCATGACAATCAGGAAGTTACCGATGAAAAATTGGTTGCCCAAGCATTCTAATGCTGTATTGTCGGTGCATCTTGCTGTAATTCGATGTAGTGAACAATGCTTCGTAAGTGGCGTGGTAATTCGTTGATTCACCTAGCGACGCATTTTTCACTTGAATGCGGTCGTCCGAACCATTTAGAATTTCATCTAAAACCTCGTCGAAATTTCAGAAATCGGCGTTTTGAGCGTGATACCATATTTTCGCAAATGGCTTTTAATTGCCAAAAAATAGAAGTGAGTTGGTCTCTTTTCAAGAGGTACAAATACCGCCTTTGAGCAATATTCAATTGTCGATTAGGAATAATCTTGTCAATGTCTATTTTATTAATTGTTCCTAATCTTACATCGAGGACACGCTCCTTTGGGTGTATTAAACGAAAAATTATGCGGTGCGGATCGTTGTATGAAATTCCGAAGTGGACATCAAATGACGGATAAATAACGAATAGCTTGCGAGTCTTTATCTAACAACATCATCACGCCATTACCTTGCATAGCTGTTTCTAGACTTTTTTGAGGCGTTTTTCGTCCTTCTTATGTACCACCAATTTATCGATTACAACTTCAATATCGTATTTTTGTAACGAGATCTGAGTTTCATGCCAAATGTAATTTAGCGCATTTCTCCATCCACGCGCACATTCAGATAGCCTTTCGACGAATGCTTTCAAATAATTCTTTGTAATGACTATGTCCTTTAACGAGTGGTGCTAGCAGATAACAAGCTTTATTCTCATAATTTTCAAAATAAGTTGAAGAATTTGTTCGTCGCCGTATTTCCATTTTTTCACCGGTAACGTACGAAAAAGCCTCTCCGATCGGGCAAAAAGTAAGCGTAAAAAATGTAAATTTCGGTTCGTAGTTTCTACTGTAGAGCGTGGATTTTTGTTGGTGGTTTTTGTTCAATGGCAATTACGGGGCTTAATCCCGCATTTTGTCTACATCAGGGCGCTCCATATTGCCCATAAAAATGACGAGCGTGCTGAAAAGCGTTTCAATGTAGCGACGTTGACCTTCGGCATAAATGCCGTCGTGTCAAAGCGAGCGACGACTTTCCACTACCACTTAGTCCAGTGTGTGAGTTTATTGCGCGGAATTCGCACATCAATATTGCGTAAATTATGAACGCGTGCGCCATATACTTCATCCATTCTTGTTCTGCTTTTCTTGCTTCATGCCATCGTTCATTTGGAGAACCGCAAAGATACAAATTTATTGCTAGTTGTGTATTATTCTCAACTTCTTTTTTCTTTAAAAATCACAAAAATGGAGTTAAATGAACGTTATTATATCAGAAAAGAAGCAAAAAAAATAAATTTCTTAAAAAAATGAGTGATAGAGCGTATTTATCTAAATTTTTTATTGTACATTTGCGATGTAATTCGCATGTTATAGAATTTTAATAGAGAAAGATTATGATGGATGTTAAAAAAGCACCAAAAGCCAATTTGGAAAACAAAAGAATGACTTTTGTTTTAATGGGTGTAATCCTTGCGTTAGGGTTGTTCTATGTAGCTTTTGAATGGACTGAACAAGAAATTACAGTTTATCAGGTTGAAAACAATATGGAGGCGATGTTTGAAGAAGAAATGGTTGAAAATACGTTTCGAGAAGAGACCCCACCTCCCCCACCTCCACCAGCTCCAGATGTGATTGAAGAATTGAACATCGTGGAAGATGATGTAGAAACTGAAAATGTGGATATTGTTTCTGAAGATGATCAAAAAACGGTACAAGAAATTGTGAAAGTGCCTATTGCTCCAATAGAAGAAGATCCCGACTTGGTTACCGTTTTCCGTGTAGTTGAGAACATGCCTGAATTTCCAGGTGGTGCTGTTGAATTGATGAAATATTTGAGTAGTAATGTTAAATATCCAATTATTGCACAAGAAAATGGTATTCAAGGACGTGTTATCGTACAGTTTACTGTTCGTCGGGATGGATCTATTGATGACGTAGAAGTTGTACGCTCTGCAGATCCTAACTTGGATAAGGAAGCTATACGTGTTATTAAGTCAATGCCTAATTGGAAGCCAGGCGAACAACGAGGGAAGAAGGTTAACTGTAAATTTACAGTCCCAGTTGTGTTTAAATTGCAAACTTAATTTACTCATAACCATATTAAAATACTGCCTCGCAATTAAGCGGGGCAGTTTTATTTACTCAAGATTTAAATTGTATAAACGCATATATATTTCATGGAACTTTTAAAACGCATTAAGGCGCGAGCACAACAACATCTTCAATGCATTGTGTTACCCGAAGGCACAGAACTTAGAACATTAACTGCTGCGAATAATGTTATTCGCGACAAAGTTGCCAAACTTATTTTGTTGGGAAATCCTAACGCTATTACTAAGCTGGCTACAGAAAATCATTTGACGTATATTAACGAGGCAACCATTGTTGATCCAGATGAAAATCCAAATTTGGATAAGTATGCTACGTTGTTGTATGATCTTCGCAAAAACAAAGGTATGACGCTGGAACAAGCCGTTGTTTTAGCCAAAAACCCTCTTTATTTAGGTTGCTTAATGATTAAAGCTGGTGATGCAGATGGAGAATTAGCTGGTGCTCAAAATACCACTGGCAATGTGTTACGTCCAGCTTTACAAATTGTTAAAACTTTACCTGGCGTTAGTTGCGTATCAGGAGCGTTAATGCTCTTTTCAAAAGAAAAACAATTTGGTGAAAACGGTATGCTTATGGTGGCCGATGTGGCGGTAATGCCAAATCCTACAGCTGAAGAATTAGCTCAAATTGCCGTGACTACAGGACAGACCATGCGCGCTATTGCAGGGACAGAACCACGTATTGCAATGTTAAGTTTTTCGACCAAGGGAAGTGCATCGCACGAGTTGGTAGACAAAGTAACTACTGCTACTAAATTAGCTCAGCAAATGGCTCCAGATATGGCTATTGATGGAGAGCTTCAGGCTGATGCGGCTATTGTGCCATCGGTTGGAGCGCTTAAAGCACCTGATAGCAAAGTTGCAGGTTCGGCTAACACATTGGTCTTCCCAAGTATTGAGGTTGGCAATATTGGCTATAAACTTGTACAACGTTTGGGTGGAGCAGAGGCAATAGGGCCTATTTTGCAGGGCATGGCTGCTCCAGTGAACGATTTGAGTAGAGGCTGTTCGGTGAACGATATTGAACAAATGATTGCCATTACAGCTAATCAAGCTATTGCAGCTAAACATCTTTTAGCAAATTAAATTCAGCATTATAACAATCGTATGAAAATTTTGGTTTTAAATTGTGGGAGTTCATCTATCAAATACAAATTATTTGAGATGACTTCTAAAAAAGTGCTCGCGCAAGGTGCGATTGAGAAAATAGGATTGTCCGATTCTTTTTTGAAATTCACTTTGCCCGAAGGTAATAAGGTAGTGATTGAAAAAAATATACCTGAACATACTGTTGGTATTGAATTAATCTTAGAGATATTGGTGAGTTCAGAGTATGGCTGTATTAAATCTCTTAAAGAGATTAATGCTGTTGGTCATCGTTTAGTACATGGTGGCGAATATTTCAATACCTCTGTCGTGATTACTCCAGAAGTGATAGCACGTGTTCAAGAGTGTTCAGATTTAGCGCCATTGCACAATCCAGCTAACTTGAAAGGCGTGGCGGCAATTACTAAAATTTTACCAAATGTTCCGCAGGTTGGTGTGTTTGATACTGCTTTTCATCAAACTATGCCAGCTTACGCTTATATGTATGCACTTCCGTACGAGTATTATAAAAAATACGGCATTCGTCGTTATGGTTTTCATGGTACAAGTCATCGTTATGTGTCGAAACGGGCATGTGACTTTTTGGGATTAGATTATGCACATGAAAAAATAATTACGGCTCACATTGGTAATGGAGGTTCCATTACAGCTATCGAAAATGGACAGTCTGTTGATACATCTATGGGTCTAACGCCTGTAGAAGGATTGATTATGGGAACGCGTTCTGGCGATATTGATTTAGGGGCTATTACGTATTTGATGGACAAGGAACATCTTACAAGTGCTGGCATTTCCGAATTAGTAAATAAGAAAAGTGGTATGGTTGGTATCTCGGGTGTTTCGAGTGATATGCGTGACATAGAGAAAGCCATTGATGAAGGAAATCCACGTGCTAAATTAGCGATGGATATGTATAATTACCATATCAAAAAATATATTGGTTCATATGCTGCCGCTCTTAATGGATTAGATGTGTTAGTCTTTACAGGTGGCGTGGGCGAAAACCAAGCTGGTACACGTCAGTATGTATGTGAAGGCTTAAGTTATCTTGGTGTGGAAATTGACGCGGCACTAAACGCTAAAACACGTGGAGAGGAAGTTGAATTATCTACACCAAATTCTAAAGTTCGTGTCGTAGTGATTCCAACTGACGAAGAATTTATGATTGCTAGCGATACTTTGGATTTGGTAAAGTAAAAAGTTTTCAATTCTTGGATAATTGTTCTATAGCATTTAACTCGAGACGCAATGTTTATTTTTATTCTTGATTATTTAGTACCACTTCAACAAGTTGATACTTATTTAGAGGCGCATCGTCAGTTTTTAGACACGCACTATCGCCATGGTAAGTTGGTAGCTTCTGGACCTCGTCCTGAACGTGTGGGTGGTGTTATTTTATCTAATGCCACTTCTATGAAGGAGGCACAGGAAATTATGAAAGCAGATCCTTTTTATGTACACAATGTGGCAAAATATACTATTGTCGAATTTGATGCCACAAAAACATGCTTTAATTTTTTAGAGTCTTTAAAACATTAACAACTATATAATTAATTAGATTTATGACTTACAAAGTGATGTCGGCAGACGAAGCTGCTGCTTTTGTAAACAATGGTGACATTGTTGGTTTTAGTGGATTTACGCCAGCAGGTTGTCCTAAAGAAGTACCGACTGCAATTGCAAAACGTGCTGAGGTGGCTCATGCCGAAGGTAAAGAGTTTAAAATTGGTATGTATACGGGTGCATCTACAGGTGATTCATTGGATGGCGCTTTAGCACGTGCTAATGCCATTTTATTTCGTACACCTTATCAATCATGCAAAGATTTACGTACTCGTGTCAATGCACAAGAAGCACATTATTTTGACATGCATTTGTCTCAAGAAGCACAAGAATTGCGTTACGGATTTATGCCAAAACCTAAATTTGCTATCGTAGAGGCTTGCGATTTGACTGATGATGGGGAAATTGTTCCAACTTCTGGCGTAGGTATTTTACCTACTGTTTGTCGTTTAGCTGATTATATTATTGTGGAATTAAATGCTGCACACCCTAAAGCATTGCGTGGTATGCACGATATTTATGAGCCGCTCGATCCTCCTTGTCGTGAAGCTATACCAGTGTACAAACCAAGTGATCGTTGTGGTAACACATGTGTTAAAGTTGACCCTAAAAAAATTATTGCCGTTGTACATACCAATCGTCCCAATGAAGTTGGTAAATTCTCTCCTGTTGATGAGGTGACCGCTAAAATTGGTGCTAATGTGGCTAATTTTTTAGCTGGTGAAATTAAAGCAGGCCGTATACCTGCATCATTTTTACCAATCCAATCAGGTGTTGGAAATATTGCCAATGCAGTATTGGGTTCATTAGGTGAGAATCCTGATATTCCTCCATTTGAAATGTACACAGAAGTTATTCAAGATGCTGTAATTGACTTGATGAAGGAAGGTAATGTTAAGTTTGCCAGTGGTTGCTCGCTCACAGTTTCTGGTCCACTCTTAGACCAAGTGTATGCTGATCTTGATTTCTTCAAAGAACGTATCGTTTTACGTCCACAAGAAATTTCCAATAATCCTGAAGTGGCTCGTCGTTTAGGTTTAATTACTATCAATACGGCTTTGGAAGCTGACATTTTTGGTAATATCAATTCTACGCATGTGTTGGGTAACAAAATGATGAATGGTGTAGGTGGCTCATGTGATTTTACGCGTAACGCTTATATTTCAATTTTTACTACACCATCAACTGCAAAAGATGGTAAGATTAGCGCCATTGTGCCAATGGTATCGCATCTTGATCAAAGTGAACACTCTGTAAAAGTGCTCATTACTGAACATGGTGTGGCTGATTTACGTGGAAAATCACCAGTTCAACGTGCACACGAAATTATTGATAATTGTGTGGATCCTGAATATCGTGATATGTTGCGTCGTTATTTGGAATCAGCACCTAAAGCGCACACACCTATGAATATATACACCTGTTTTGAAATGCATAAAGCTTTCATGGAAACTGGCGATATGCATAATGCTAAATTGTAATACTATTTACATCATAAAAAAACGCTTTCAGATTCTGAAAGCGTTTTTTTAGTTTATGATAACTGATACACTGTAAAATGTCCCGTCGTTTATTGGACAGAGTGATAAGTAGCCAGATTCAATTTTGGAATCTTTTACTATAAGAGGATATTTATTAGTGAGTATTTCATGCTTCTTTGATAGTGCTCCTTCGGTTAAACCATGCTCAATTGTAAAGATGCCTTGTTTCCCCAACTTTACAAAATGGTCGTAAAATAGACGAGCTACCATTCCCATGGTCATACGCATGTTTATTTCTACACAAGGATTAATGGCAAAAGTTTCATCTACTTGTTTGTAAATAAACATATCAACGCCAAAATAACCTTGATAATGACCTGCTATTTTAGTCTCGAAAAACTCAATTAAATGGTGTCGAATCGAGTGTAAAGTATCTAGAGCTATATAACGTTCAAGTACAGATTCAATAGCTTTGTCACTTAGGAGGAAATTATTTTTATAAATACCTCCGTCATCGGTTTGAAATAGTGAATAACCACTGAATACAATATGTCCCTGTTCATTGCTATAAAACTCCATGGCAAAATTTTCTATTTTGTTTAAAGCTTCTTCTCCCATTACGCAACCCTGTTTAGCGATGGTTCGTTTGCACCATCCAGAGAGACTCTTTGTTAAAGACCCCTTATTCCAATAAAGTCCTTTGCCACTTCCTGAATATGGCGCTTTGAGCACAATTTCTGGGTGTTTTGTGGTGAAGTTCATAACTGCGTCTAGTGTGCTCAATCGAACGGCAGGTTCTGGAAAATTGATATCCCGAAGCGTATTTTGTAGATATAACATCCCGTCAGCAGCCAATTGACGATGTGATAATTCTTTGATTTTATTTAACGCCTCATCTGATGGCAAACAAGTTTGTGAAACGCCTAACTGCAATAAATTATATCGAACCCCAGGATCCCAACCCCACGTCTGAATATATTGGTATTCAGCACTGTTTTTCGTATTGATATTAACCAGTTGATTAAAGCGTTTTTTTTGTTCGCTTAACCAATTTAAATCGGCTGTTTCAGCAATAATATCGGCATGTGTAGATGCATACCATAGCGGTAATAACACCAAATCGTGTGCAAAGATAATAGCCGATTTGGGTGCCTGATAATAGGGACTGTAGTTAGCTAATGCTAAATCATGTTGTGGATTGAATATGTACAGCGAAGGTTTATGCATGATATGACAAAGATAATATAAAAAATGCGATCTGTGATTCTCACAGACCGCATCTATTTTTATAAACACGAAGTTTTAGCGTCTTGTCGTAATATGTTTGTGTGGGGCTTTTTTTGCGCTTCTTGCGAAGTTTCTAGCAGGAGCAGAGTCAGCTGTATCTACGGCTTCTAGTGTCACAGCACCTGTGTAAGTAGCGTTGATAGTACTTCCAAAATGCGAAGTGGCAGCTACTGTGATAGTATATACATTGTCAGTTAAGGCAATGGTTACTGAACCTCCTTCTAGCCAAAAATAATCTTCATTTACGGCTGCGAAACTACCAGTTGGGAATATACCCCAGAATAGAGCACCTGGCAATAATGTATTAGCTTCGTATGTGGTACCAAAATTAAATGTACCAACTGGTAATGCGGTAGCACCAGTTTCGGTAAATAATTCTAGTGCAATATAGCCTCCGTTTTCGTCCCACATTTCTAAACTAATATTATCAGTACCTGCTTCATAGTAGTCACCATAATTTGATGCAGCAATAGAGTCAGACGGAATAGTCAATGTGGCTTGTGTTGGAGTTTCAGGTTCACCAGCATAGTCATCGCTAGAACCTCCAGTTTGATCTTGGACAACTAAGTTACCTGTAAAATAACCTGTACGTACTTTATCTAAAGAATCGACAAGGTTTACTGTAAATACGTAGTTTTCGCCCGATTTAGCGACATTAACGGTACCGCTTTTAATACCAAATTCTACATATTCTCCTTTATCATCAAATTCGTACCATTTTGTATATTCTACATCAAAAGTACCAGCAGCATAAGTACCAGAACTTAAGGTGTAAGTTCCTTCTGTTAATACAGAATCAACAGAATATAAATCTAAGGTTACAACCTGACCTGCAGATGCATAATTACCCATGCTATCTATCTGCATAGCTGTAGCTAATTGTGTATAATAGTTATAGGCATCGCTGTATTCTGTGCCATAATAGCCAGCAGTAGCGGTAGTAAAAATAAGAGAATCGGTTTTATTATCCACTGGGGGGGTAACAGGTTGGTCTTTTTCGCACGAAGCCGCAAAAATTAAAAGTGACACACCTGCCACTAAACTAAAGATTTTTTTCATTGTAAGTAATAAATAAGTTAATAATGGATTAATTGAGTTGCAAAGTTAAAGAAAATATATCTATTTCCCTTGAGAATGGGTGTTTTTTAACAATAAAGGTAAGAAATTTGCTCATTTCTTACCTTTATTTGTTTAAATTATAACGTAAACCTGCTGTTAAACTTAAATTATACGGATGCTCCGTACGTATATTTTCAGGCTGAGGTGACGAGTTGTTGGGGATATACCAAGTAAAACCAGGTTCAAAGAAGAGATTTAATCCTTTATAAAGTTTTACACCTAATCCAACGTTAGCCGTTAGAGAAAACTGTAAACCTGGAATTGAGTTTTGTTGTGAATCACTATTGACTAGGTTATCTGTTTGGTCGAATGTATTAGTTTGAATATCTTGAATTAGTCCTTTTTCTGCCATGCCTCCACCTGATACGTAACATTGTACAATATTGTAATCTAGTATTTTATAGGAAAACATGACAGGAATACCTAGATAATGCAGTTTTTGATTATCAATAGCATAATCACCTGTAATGGCATTTTCTTTTGTAATAGTAGAGTGTATATAGGCGTAATTAAGTCCAGTATGTACAGAAAAACCTTTGGCTAAAGGAATTCCAATAGAAGCTCCAACCATAATTGGTAAATCGTGTTTGGCATTTACCCTGTTCATGCTTCGGTACGAAAATGAGTTGTCCATCAAAACAGTTGGCGCAATATCACTCATAGTTAAAATTTCTGGTGTTACCGAAGCCAGTAGCCCTATATCCCAATTTTCAGTTCCCGATTGTTGAGGTGATTTTTGCTCTTTTTCTTCAAGAGCTGCCATTTGTTGTTTATTTTGCTCGCTCATTAAAGTTTCAGCTTCTTCTATAGATAAAACTCCTTGTTTCTGGGTGTTTTCGGGTTTATCTATTTGCGCAATATCCATGTTATCCTGTTGTGATTGAGGTAACTGCACAATATATTCAGAGCCATCATCTTCTTGCTCATGCCATGACGGACCCTGATTTTCATCTTCTTTAGGTGTCGTTTCTATAGATTCAGAGTCTTTTTTCTCATTCTCCTTCTCCTCTTCGGTTGTATTCGGTTTCGATGTAGTATCTTTATCCGCTTGTTTTTGTTTCTTTTTGGTGTCTACTTTTTTGTTATCTTTCGCTGATTTTTCTGTTTGAGTAACTTGGCTAAATAAAGATGAAGATTGGTTGCCATCATCAACGACTTTGTTATTAGAATGTTCCGTTGTTACTTGTTCCAATTCAGCAAATGTTGGAGCAGTTGGTAGTGAGTTAGACGGTTGTTGGTATAATAGAATAGCAACAAGTGCCATAGCTGCAGCACCAACGGCTACTGACCACCACCATGCTGTCGAGACACGACGATTAGGGATTGGTAAGCGCTTTTCAATGGCATTCCAATCATCGGCAGGTAAATCTAATTCGTGAAATTTAAATTTTTCCTGTAATTGTCGTTTTAATTCGTGGTCGGTCATTTATATAAATTCGTAATTCTAGTTTGCAAAATAGCTCTAGCACGTGAGAATTGAGAACGTGATGAACTTTCGTTAATTTGCAATATGTCAGCTATTTCTGCATGGCTATATCCTTCTATGGCATATAAATTAAACACAGTTCTAAATCCCGTTGGCAATTCCTCAATTAATGCCATAATCTCATTAGCTGAAAGTTTGTCAATAGCTGATGGTTCAGGTGACATGATCTGAATATCTGCTTCGATTTCGGAACTTTCTTTGAGAGCATCGTTTTTGCGTAAATATTCGAGTGCCGTGTTGACAAAAATCTTACGCATCCAAGCTTCAAAAAAACCTTGTCCACTATAACTTTCAAGGTGTGTAAATAATTTGATAAAGCCATCGTGCATTAAATCTAAGGCTACCTCATAATCGCCGCAATAGCGCATACATAAAGCTGCCATACGTTTGGCATATAAGTCATAAAGTCGACGTTGCGCACGCTTATCACCGCGAATGCAACCGTCTATTAATTGACTTTCAGTTAGATTATATGTATTTGCTGTCTCTTTCATTGATGCACAGAACGTTGTAAACGTTGCATCGTATTTTTGAATTATTTTCTTAAACTTGCGGTAATGGCTACAGCTGCTCTATGTGCAGTGCCAGATTCTCCTAAACGTTGTTCGAGTTTGTTGTAGCCCATTTTTATTTCTTGGTAGTAGAATGTATCCGTTAGTATTCTGTTTAGTTCAGCGTAAACCTGTTCAGGTGTAAATTCGTGTGCTACGAGTTCTTTTACCACTTCGGTTTCGGCTACTAAATTGACTAGCGAAATGTAACGTGTTTTGATTAGAATCTTTTTGAGTAGGGATGCTATTCTACCTCCAATAACATGGTAGATCACCACTTGTGGAACTTTTAATAAGCCTGTTTCTAATGTGGCGGTGCCTGAATTAACTATGGCGGCATACGATTCGTCCAACAGTGCGTATGTACTATCGGACACAAGTTTAACGGATGATGTTAAAAATTGGTCGTAATAATTTCGCTCTATACCTGGTGCGGCTGCTACTAAAAATTGAAACGTGGGAAATTTATCGGCCATTGAAACCATAGTTGGTAAGCATTTGCTGATTTCTTGACGACGACTACCAGCTAATAAGGCTACAATAGGACGATTGTCTAAGTGATTTTCTTCTCTGAAATTATGTTGTTTTTTTGTGGCGTGGAAGTGTGCAATGGAGTCAACCGTAGGATTTCCTACATAAGTTACTGGGTAATTATATTGCGCATAAAACTCCGTTTCAAACGGAAAAATCGTATACATTTTATCAATGTATTTTTTGATAGATTTGATGCGATAACTTTTCCATGCCCATAATTTGGGAGAAATGTAGTAATAAACAGGCGTTTGAAATTGTTTCTTGACGTATTCTGCTATTTTCAAATTGAAACTTGGATAATCAATCAAAATAACGACATCGGGTTTGAAATGCGCAATAGCACGTTTGCAATCTTCTAGATTTGCTAGTACTTTTCGTAAATTGAGGAGCACATTGATGAAGCCCATAAACGCCATGTCACGATAATGTTTTATGAGTTCCCCACCTTGAGCCTGCATTAAATCGCCACCCAGAAAACAAAATTGAGCCTCATGGTCTTGTTTCTTTAACTCAGCCATAAGGTTTGACGCATGTAAATCGCCAGAAGCCTCGCCTGCTATCAAAAAATATTTCATGCTGGTTTGTTATAAGAAAAACATGGCAACCGCCAAATAAAATAATACGGGTACGAAAAAGCCTCTGCAAGCTTTCCATAATTGTTTAGCGTAGCAAGCAAAAACTGCAAATAAATTAGGAACTAAAGCCACAAGGATTAATTTACTGATGATGGCAGAGGAACCATTAATCATTACCTTCACAGCCTCGAAAACAGATAAGTCGCCCTTGTAAAAAGAAGCGATAAAAAGCCATCCAAAAAATAGAGGCATGATAAAACCAACACCCAATGTGAGCCAAAAATTATCTAATTTCTTCATAACCTTTCAAGAGTTTGATAGCTTCATAATCTGTCATATCTACTCGTGTAGGTACAATAGAAACATAACCATTCGCTAAAGCCCATTCGTCAGTGAGCTCATTGTCGGGTTCTTGATTTAAAAAATAGCCAGTAAGCCAATAATAGTCTTGACCATGAGGTGAAGTGCGATTCTCGAATTCTTCCGTCCAATATCCTTTTGTTTGTTGTGACAAGCGAACGCCTTTTATGTCCCCCATGGGTGCATTCACATTTAAACAGACACCAGCAGGTAATCCTTCCATCATGACTTTGCGTGCTATTTGTTCAAAATAGACTTTGGCTTTCGAGAAGTCGGCATCTTTGGCATGGTCGCAAATGGAAAATCCTACTGAAGGAATTTCATTTACGCAGCCTTCGAATACAGCGCCCATAGTACCAGAATAAATGACGTTGATGCCTGAATTAGAACCATGGTTGATGCCCGAAAAGATTAAATCGGGTTTGCGATCGAGCACGTTATTGAGTGCCAATTTGACGCAATCGGTGGGCGTACCTGAGCATTTGTAGATTTCTAATCCTGGTTCTTTACGTTCCAGTTGATAATAAACAGGCACAGCCATGGTGAGCGCATTCGATTGAGCTGACCGCGGACCATCAGGAGCCATAACTACGACATTGCCTAATGTGCAAGCCATATCAATTAATTCCGATATGCCTTTGGATTGTATGCCGTCGTCGTTGGTGATTAAAATTAATGGTTTCATATTTTGTTATAATTTATTTTTTGCGTGTTAAAGCCGTCTTGGCTCCTAATAAAAAGAGCACAGTTATGATAATCATGTAAATCATATCACGACTATCGAGTACACCGCGACTCATTGATTGGTAATGGGCATGAATGCCTATGTTTTTGAGATATAAACTGGTATTTCCATTGGTGAAAAGTGATCCCATGAGTTCAAAACCGTAAAACATGGTGAAACAAATAACGGCAGACACCACAAAGGCGGTCAGTTGGTTACGCGTAATAGAAGAACCAAATAAGCCGATAGATCCATACACAGATGCAAGAAAAATTAAACCGATAAAGGAACCCCAAAATGCGCCGCTATCCACATTGCCCATTGGTTCGGCTAAAATGTAAACGGTGACATACCAAATGATGCTCGGAATCAAGGCTACGAGCATTATTAACCAAGCCGATAGGAACTTACCAACTACCAATGAAAAGGTGCTGATAGGGCGTGTTAGTAATAATTCGATTGTGCCTTGTTGTTTTTCTTCGGCTATGAGACGCATAGTGACTGCTGGACATAAGAATAAAAATAACCAAGGAGCTAATACAAATAAACCGTCGATATTGGCATAACCGCTATTAAGTACGTTGTATTCGCCTGGAAAAACCCAGAGAAACAGACCTGCTCCTACGAAGAAGATAATGAGAATGATATAGCCGACGGGTGTATTAAAAAAACTCCGAAACTCTTTTTTCAAGAGGTTCCATATAGAAGATATCATAAATGTAAAAAAGTTATTGTATTTTTGCTAGCAACATATTACTAGTTGCAAAGATAGCTCTATTTTTGAACAAAAATAGTTTAGAATGATGAAAAAAACCATATTTTTTGCCTTATTATTTATCTGTGTTGGTCAATGGGCAACGGCTCAAAAAATTCCTTTTGCTATTAAAGGTTCCATTTATGGCGGTTATATTGTACCCATGACCAAGAACCTCGATTCCATTTCACATCCACCTGCTTTAGGTGGCGAGTTGGCCATAGAATTTCCTGCTATGGGTAATTACGATTGGCAACATTATTGGCACATGCCTACTGTGGGTGTTGGACTTTTAGGCATTAATTTAGGAAATCCAAAGTTGTTAGGAACGGCTTTTGCGGTATATCCTTATTTGTTGGTGCCAGTAGTAAAAACGGAACATTTTCATTTGAATTATAAAATTGGTGCGGGTCTGAGTTTCTTGACCAAGACATGGAATGATGGCGATACACTCTCAGGCGTTAACGCCTCAACCGCTAATTCTGCCATAGGTTCAATTTTAAATGTGTATTTAACGACTGGTGCCAATTTAGAATTTCCTGTTGCCAAGCAATTTTCTATTACGTCAGATATTGGCTACAATCACATGAGTAATGGTAGTATGTTGCAACCGAACGCAGGGCTCAATATGTTGCAGGTGATGGTTGGTGCCAAATATTTATTCCCAGGGTGTACGCATTGCAAAAAACCTAGACCGCCTATTGACGGTTTCCCTTATGATTTTTCAATTAATTTAATTGCTTCGGGTGGCGCCCGTGAACTGTACTACAAGGACAATAAAATGTATCCCGTAGGTTCCTTTCATGCTAGCATGTCTGCTAATTTAACCGATTGGTATGCGTTGGGCGGTGGTGTGGACGTATTTTACGATGGCGTGTTTGTACAGCAAGGGGAGCGTGGCGAAGAATCATACACACAAAACACGCGTTTTGGTCGTTATTTTATTCCAACTGAAGATATTGCTAATAAATTTCGAGCAGGCGTTTGTTTAAGTAACGAGTTTATTATTGGTCGAGTGACTGCTGTTTTACAATGGGGAATTTATGTGTATGACCCAATTCGTAATGCTACACATGATTCACATCCTGTATATGGTGATAATCGCCCGATGTTTTATAGTTATGATATTGACAAAGAAGATGGTTGGAACTATTTCCGTTTAGGTTTACGCTGTCGTGTATACGATAATTTGTTTGTAAATGCGAGTTTAAAAACACATTTACAAAAGGCGGAAATGATAGAATGGGGCATTGGTTACCAAATACCGTATACAAAAAAACAAGAATCAGATGGTCGTCGAGGAAGTTACACCGTGTATCATCCCGATAGAAAATGGAAACGAGGCGACCCTAATAAACAATGGCAGCCTGTTGGTGTTGAGTCCGAAGACCCACCATTTAATTTAGGACGATAAAAAACAATAAAGGCAGAATAAATTTTTATTCTGCCTTTATTATTTAATTTCGAACGGCACAAAAGTCGACCATTTTTTCGAGGTGAGTTTCCAAGTAATTACCCACTACCACGATGTCGGCACCAGCTTCATACGCTTGTTTTATGGCGTTAGTAGAAGTTAAACCTCCACCTACAATGAGCGGAATGTCAATAGCTTTTTTTACGGCTTTGATGAGTGCTGTTGGCACTGGATTGTGAGCTCCGCTACCAGCTTCTAAATAGATTAGTTTGTGGCCCAATAATTGCCCAGCTAAAGCTGTGGAGACAACTTCATCAATGGCATCGCGTTGTAAAGGTTTGGTGTTACTCACGCGCTCAACGGCTGTTGTGTTGCCACCATCAATCAGTATATATCCTGTGGAAATAGTTTCTAAAGCTGATTGTTGAATAGCCTTAGCTGCTTGCACGTGCTGCCCAATGAGCCATTCTGCATTACGCCCCGATATGAGTGAAAGCAGAAGAAGCGCATCGGCTTTATTGGTCAATTGAAACGCATTACCTGGGAAAAGCACCACGGGAATAGTCGTTAATCGTTTGATGTGTATCACTGTTTCATCTACCGAGTTTTGCAGTTGGCTACCACCTACGAATATAAAGTCGGGTTGTGCTTTATTGACGGTGTCAATAACCTGTTCAAGCGTTGTACCAACACATTTTTCAGGGTCGATAAGCACAGCAAAAAGTCGTTTCCCTGTCTTGTGTGCTGTGGTTATTGTGTTGTAAATCGCTTGCATTTAGTTTATTATGGCTTTACGGTCCACACTAATACAAATTCTGGAAACACATGGTAGGTCAATTGGAATGTTTCGGCAGCTGGTGTGCGTGTTTCCTTAGCTTCCATAGTTCCCATTAAATAAGGTTTAAATGGTTCTATGGCTAAATGTTTTGTAAATTCCACTTCTTCTTGTCCGAGTATTTTATAGAGTGTTTCTTTGGCGGCCCAGAGTAACGCTAGATGTGTTTTTGCCAATGAAGGCTCAATAGAGGTGCGCTCTGCTTCCGACAAAAATTTGCTTTGGACACGTACAACTTTGTCAGATATTCTTTCTACATCGACACCTACGCGGTAAGTTGGGTGCAGAACAATAGCCACATATTTGCCAGTATGTGTTATGCTAATTTGGAAAGAATTATCTACCAAATAAGGTTTGCCTTGTTTGGTGTAAGTAATGGTTTTCTTTTCACCAATTACCTCTTGTAGTAATACACGCGCAGCTAGATATTCTAGTTTGCGTTTATCACTTGTAAATAGCGAAATTTCTTGAATAATAAACGGATCTAAATGAAGTAAATCTAGCAATTCATCGATGGTTTCAGAGATTTCCCAAAGAGCTAGTGTTGCATTTTCTTCGACTGTTTTTTTACTTAAAAGCATAGTGTGTGGTTTAGTTATTTCCAAGTTAAACTTTCCATTAGGCGACGGATATCGTTCGTTATAAAAGCATTTACAGGTGCTATAGAATCGCCATTTGGTAAATGATTGAAATAGAGCGAGCCGCGTACAAAATTATGGAGGCTATCAGTTACAAAAAATTGCGCCGATGAGGCGGCATTCCCTTTTATTTCGTATAAAATTCCATAGACGTGATGTTCTGGATTTTCGAAATATTCTTCTGCAATAGCATCAGCCCGAATGGTGTGTTTGTAAACGAGCGTACGTGTATCTTCTATGGCTGTAGCCAATTCTTGGTGATTTAGCTTTTTATAGCTACAGTGAATAGTGGCTTGCCATTGCGGGTATTCTATATTTACCCAATAGGGTTCGTTTGGGTAGGCAGCTTTTACTTGTGCGTATTGAGACAAATCAAAAACATAAGGCAAATTCGATTGATAAGTGTCATAACGTGCTTCAGGTAAATCAATTCTGAAATATCCGTAATCCAAAGGCAATGGTTGATGTCCACACGAGGTGAACAACAATCCGAGTAAGAGATTTAATATGATAAGTTTAGACTTCATCAGTGGTCGTTTCAGATTTTATATACAGTTTTACTTGTTGAATGCGGCGGTTATCCACGGCTAAAATTTCGAAACGATAGTTTGCAAATTCCAATTGCTCGTTCAAACTTGGAATATCGCCTTTCAATTCGAGCAATAAGCCAGCTAAGGTATCTACTTCGTCAGTTTTATCTCCAAATATATCTGAAGGTATATTGGTGGCTTTAAAGAAATCATTTAAAAGAATTTTAGCTTCAAATAGGTACGTTGTGTCGTCTATTTTTGTGTACAATGATTCTTCATCATCATGTTCGTCGCTAATATCACCTACTACTTCTTCGAGAATATCCTCCATAGTTACCATGCCTAAAGTTCCTCCAAATTCATCAACAACGATGGCCACATGAATTTTATTTTTTTGAAAATCGCGTAATAAATCGTCTATTTTTTTTGTGTCAGGTACAAAAAACGCTGGGCGAATAAGTGTTTGCCATTTAAAAACATTGGTTTTTGTTAAGTGTGGCAACAAATCTTTGATGTACAAAATACCCCTGATATTGTCTTGAGAATCTTGTAATACAGGAATTCGTGAATAACCCAGTTCCACTACAATATTTAATACTTCTGAGTAGGGTGTTTTTAAATCAACGGTCACCATATCTACACGTGGTGTCATAACAGCGTCTACCGTGGTGTTACCAAAATTGACAATTCCTTTTAAAATTTCTTTTTCCTCGTTATCCTCATTGGTTGTTAACTCAAGTGCCTCTGAGAGCTCGTCAATCGACAGATTATTGTGGCGGCGTTTTGCTAAGCGTTTGTTGACTATGTGTGTAGAATTAACTAATAATTTTGAAAATGGCTTTAATAATCTATTTAATACACCAAATGTTTTGGAGGCTTTGCGAGCCATGTTTACGGGATTTTGTGTGGCATAAACCTTTGGCATTATTTCGCCAAATAAGAGTAATAAGAATGTGATAACGATGGTTTGAATGATAAATTCAAGAATTGGTAATTGAGAAAAATCAAATAAACTATCGATAAAAAATGCCGATAAAACCACAATAGCCACATTTACAAAGTTGTTACTTATTAAGATGGCTGCTAATAAATATTCAGGTTGTTCTTGTAATTTGAAAACGCGTTTGTCAGCTTCTGTATTAGAAGTTTCCATGTCACTCCGATGTTGTGGGGTGAGTGAGAAAAAAGCAACTTCAGAACCTGACACAAAAGCAGAAATGCCTAAAAGTAATGCAATGATAAGCAATGTGATAACATGCTCAAAGGTGAATGGTAAAATAATAACCGCGTTTAGAAACAGAAATGTGTCCAAAATTCAGTAATTTAGTTCATATTTAGTGCTTGGTACGTTTTGCCATTTTTCTTTTTTGAGTTGATGGCAAAAAATACAAGGATGAAAAAAATCTTTTCATCCTTGCAAAAATACGCTTTTTTATTGAAAAAACACGTAGTGCCCTAAAAAATCTTATTAGAATGGTAAATCATCAGCAGCGTCTGCAGGTGACCCGTCAAATGGAGTGGCATTTACTACGGGTTCTTGATTGGCTACTGGTTGGTTTGGCGTACCAGCATTGTCTGTTTGTTCACGTTTGCCAAGTAATTGAACTGTATCACCGTATATTTCTGTAATATAGCGTTTGTTGCCAGTTTTATCGTCGTATGAGCGAGTTTTGATTTTTCCTTCGATAAAGAGTTGGCTGCCTTTTTTGATATACTTTTCACTGAATTCGGCTAAGCCTCTCCACACAACTATGTTGTGCCATTCTGTTCTGTCTGGAACCACTGTTCCATTAGCCATTGTGTAACCTTTCTCTGTTGTAGCAAGCGGAAAGTTAGCAACTGCTACATTTTTGTCTAAATAACGTACTTCAGGGTCTTTACCCACATTTCCAATTAGGATAACTTTGTTGACTGACATAATAATTAGTAATTAAATTGTAAATAAATCTGATGCCAAAGTAAGTGGTTATTTTTCAAACTACAAAATAAAAAATCATATTTTTTTAACAACTTTTTAAAGTTGTGTTATTTTTGAATTTTATCAGTTAGTTTGCCAAGCACCTGTCTCTTTGATGTTGTATAAGCTATAACCATATTTGATGGCTAAGTTTTTGTATAATTTGTTGCTTCGTTCTGATACATTGCCGCATGTAATGACGTGTTGCGGTTTTATTAATTGAAACAAATAATCCGAAGGATAAATATGTTTGTCCACTATAAGATAATCGACTTTTAATGGTGCGTCAGTTCGTTTGTATTTAAATGGATTTTGGTTGAGCACTAAGAACGTTTTTTTGTTACATACAAACGCGTTATTTACCCAATTGGTATCCACCTGTAAGGCAACTTTTGTAGCATGACATTTCTCCCAATAATTGTGCCCTAATTTATCGGCTATAGTACTGTCGGAGGCAATAACTAAATTATTTTGCGATACAATTCTATTTACAACGACTTCTTTTGCATGGTTCCAAACAATCACTTCTTTGTGCGTGAGACGCTCATATTTATCTACTGTCCTAACACTAATAATAGATAAAATAAGTGTGAGGAAAATAGCCAAAGCACGAAATGTGATTTTTTGAACTAATAAGATGAGCATGAGAACAATCAAGTAGCACATTAGTAATTCTGTTGGGCTTATCCATGTAATAGAAAGTGCGTATGGTAAATGTTCGATACCTGTAATGGCTGTGTACATAATACGTAATACCCAATTTAGTACAAAAGCGATTGCCACATTTAGGTAAGGAATCCACGATACAACGAATAGTGTTATAGCTAAATATACAATGATGGTAGCAGCTGGAATGACGACAAAATTGCTTAATAAAAAGTAGTTGGGGAATTGATGAAAGTAAAAAATTGAGAAAGGAGCTGTACCAATTTGTGCCGCCAACGATACAGCCGTCAGTTCCCACGCCCAACGTAGAAGCCGATTTTTGACAACGAGTAACCCCACTATTTTGGGCTGAAAATAGACAATGGCAATAACTGCACTATAACTGAGTTGAAAACCAACATCAAAAAGGAGCGTGGGTTGATATAAAATCAACAAAAAAGCCGATAGAAAAATGGTATTGTAAGTCTGCGATTTACGCCCAATAACACCAGCGAAAGCCATAAATGAAAACATGATGGTGGCACGCATTACCGAGGGTGATAATCCGGTGATAAACGCATAAAACCATAGAAATAGAATGATGAAAATGGGTTTTAGTCGTTGCGTGCGTTTATTTTTATTCAAAAAGCCAAGTAAAAAACCGATAACCATATAGATTATACCCACATGCAAACCGCTGACTGCTAAAACGTGCATGGCACCAGTAGTACTAAAACTCTCACGTAATTCAGGTGTCAGCGCATCTTTATAACCTAGTGTGAGTGCCGCCAACATACCAAATTCATCACCTGATAATCCAAACTGACGATAAATATTCAATAGATAGGTTCGACATTTTTCGGCTGTAATTATCAAGGAAGCTCGATGTTTTTCTCCTGTTTTTTGCCATTTAGAAGTTGATACATAACCTGTGCCGCCAATGCCTTGATGTGCTAAATAATTAGCGTAGTCGAATTCTTCAGGATTGCCGGTAGGTTTGGGTTGATCAATGGTGGTAGAAACCAATACAATGTCGCCGCGCTGTAGCTTAGCAGTCGCAGAATCTTTGGCAAAATATAAAATAACGTCGCCTTTGGTAGGATGTGTACTTGTACTATCGGTAAATGTGTGTAGTTTGGCTCGAAACATGATTGAGCGCTCTTTTTCAATTGGTTGAGCGTCTAATAATACTTCGTAAATTCCTGATTTTCCTGCATAATCTAGGTTGGTTTTTGCTTTGAATCGGTGATTTAGGAATAGTCCCAAACTTATTAAAATGAACAATGTGCCAAGACCAAAAAGCCATCGTAAATTATAGTTTACGACGGCTTTTTGTATGATAAAAGGAATGATGAGCGCACAGCATCCAATTCCAAATAAAACGAACATAATTCCTAATGAGATGTTTGTGTATTCGCCTAACAACACACCGCCTGCCAAAAATAGAAACAGTCGAAAGAATGGTGTTTTAGCAAAAAAATCAGACATCATATCGATTAGATGGTATTACTGATGTTGTTCGCGCAATAAATCATTTACCGTTTTTACCGGGTTGAATGTTTCAATAGGCACTTCTACAAAAATGGTGTTCCAATCACTCATAGCACCGTTCCAAAGTCCTGGTAATTCCAGCGCTTTAAGTTCTTTTCCGCCACTTGATTTGGAAGATATAAAACCTGTTTTCTGATCTACATAATCCCGTAAATTAAACTTCTTACCTTGGTAGTTTTTGAGTGCACACACCAAATCCACTGGGTTAAAATGGGTTGACTGAGCCATCAACGCTTTTTCTTTAATTTGTGAACTTTCAAGAATTTGTGGCGATACTGTTCCATCGGAATTTTCGGTAAGGAAAGGACCTCCGCCTGGTTCACCTTCGTTTTTAACCATGCCACAGACGCGGATTGGGCGATTAAGTTTGCCATGTAAATAAGCAATCAATTCTTCGCGTGATAATTTCGTTTGTTCAGGATTATGATTGTTTAAACGTTTGGCACAGAATTGCGCAATGACTAATAATTTGGCATCGCTTATGGATGGATTGTCAAGTTCTTTTAGGTACGCAAAAGTTTGTTGTTGTAATGCAACAAGCAAGCCTGCAATCACTTTTTTGAAAATGATAGTTGTTTCTTTTAATCGATCAGGAACCACGTTGTCAATATTTTTAATAAAGACAATATCTGCTTCTAAGTCGTTTAAGTTTTCGATAAGTGCGCCGTGTCCACCTGGTCGGAATAATAGTTTTCCATCGTTCGTGCGAAATGGTTGATTGTGTTCGTCTGCCGCAATGGTATCTGTCGACGGTTTTTGTTCAGAGAATGTAATATGGAATTTAATGCCAAATTTTTCTTCGTAAGCAGCTAATGATTCAGCTAGGTGTGCTTCAAATAATTGCCGATGTTCAGACGACACGGTAAAATGAATGGACGATTGACTGTTAGACGAAGCATATAGAGCGCCTTCTACCAAATGTTCCAAAAATGGTGTTCTGTTTTCGTGTGGATATCTGTGAAATTTGAGCAAACCTTTAGGCAGCGTGCCATAGTCGAGCCCTTTTTTCTCCAACAAATTAGCTACCACATCTTTGTATCTGCCAGCTTTTATAAGTTCATCTATGGTCAATTGTTCATTGCGCAAGCATGCTTCGTTTAAATCAGCAAAAAATGCAAATCGCGAAATGTGCTCAAAAAAATGTTTTTCGAAAGGTGTTGTTGGAACGTCGTTTTCACCATTCAAAAATTCAAATAAATCTTTGAACATGCGACTAGCCGCGCCTGAAGCTGGTACAAATTTTTCTATTTGGTGGGTTCCTTGCAAATAATGTTCCCACGTTTCAATAGCCACCTCTAGTTCCGATTCGGTCAGTTGAAGAAGCCCTTCGCCAATGGCAGCTGCACGTTTTATATTTAAATACGGAAATCCTTGTACAAAACTGTTTAGTTGTTGTTCAACTGTTGCTACTGAAATGTTTTTGTGTTTTAATTGTTCTAGATCGGATGGTGTAAACATAGCTATAAGGTGAATAAGGTTATTGAGGTATTAGCATACCAAACAAAGGTAGTAAACTACCCATAAACAAACAAATCTACTAATATGTTATTTAGCAGGTGAAGTAGGTTGTTTTATTCAGGATATAATAAGTACGGCTTACGTTGTTCTTTGAATTTTTCAATATCTGGTAACCAGCGGCGTTCAATTTCTGCTGCCGAGCGTCCATTGATAATCATTGGTTTTACATAATCAACTCCAATTAAAGTCTCAAAAAATGAGTTGAAGAAGAAAGAACCCAAGTGCATATTCCAATAAGCATCTATCAAATAACGTAAATCGATTCCTTTTGCAAATAAGGCACTATCGCTAGGAAGTGTTCGCAAATCTCTGCCTTGGCATTGGAAATTGCGTAAAGGAGGGTTCTTGGCACCACGCACTGATTCTGGATTAAATGAGAATGTATAACCTAACATGTTAGGATGTCCGTATACTTGGAATGGGAATTCTGTACCTCGTCCAACACTGATAGGTGTTGCTTCAAAATAGACGAGCGATGGATAAAGGTAAATTGAACGCATGCTAGGTAAATTGGGTGATGGAGGAACAGGAACAACATATTTTGTTTGATGCGTGTAATTCTTGCAGGTGATGACAGTTAAGTCACATTGTAAATTGTTGGCTAACCAATGTTCGCCGTTAATCATACTAGCTAATTCTCCTAGGGTCATACCGTGTACAATCGGGATAGGTAAAACGCCCCACATTGATTTGTAGCGCATATCCAAAATAGGTCCGTCTACATAAAATCCATTTGGGTTTGGCCTATCCAGAATTAGTAGTGGCGTATTATTTTCAGCACATGCTTCCATCACCCGAACTAACGTAGTTAAATAGGAATAATAACGGACGCCGACATCTTGCAAATCAAATACCACGATGTCAATATCAGCTAGTGCTTCTGCCGTTGGTTTTGATACATCACCGTTGAAGAGTGAACGAATTGGTAAGCCTGTTTGTTTGTCGGTGGTAGTGTATATTTTGGCACCAGCATCGCGATAGCCGCGAAAGCCATGCTCAGGCGCAAAAACACAAGCAATACGTGTACCTATTTTAGTCAGAAAGTCTACGATATGAAGTTGACCGACCATGCCACTTTGGTTGGTAACAATACCAACACTTTTGTCTTTTATGAGTGGTAAATAGCGTTCTAATTGATCAGCACCTACTACAACAGGTTCGCTTGCCCACAGTTGTAGTACGCAAACTAAACCACACACAATCCACATAAGTTTTTTCATGGCTGCCTCCTTTTTTATAGGTCTTTTATGAGTACATCTATTGATTGATTAGCTGCTTTTAAGCGAAATTGTTCCAATTTATCCCACATTCCATCAAAATCTTTTTTAGGGTCGACTTTAAAATTTTCTGATCCTAATGTACAAATCTTATCAAATACTACTTGAATAGTGATTTGATGTATATCCATGGCTGGTTGATAGGCTTTCTCTTGATTGCTGTCGGTATAAATTTCAGATAACAGATCGGCTTCTACTAATAATTTGAGAAGACGATTCACTAATCGTATAGGGATGTTGTAGTCATCGGCTAATTGTTGTTTTGTAATAGGCTTTTCACCTTGTTCAAATCGTGTTACGATGATTTTCATAATTAGTAACGTGATATAATCTTTGTAACGACGGCTGATGGTATTTGTTTCGTTTTTAAAATTATAGTTTTGTAAGTTTTGGCTTACAAAGGTTAATTCTGCGCCATATAGTACAATAAGCCAGGCGATTTGTAAAAACAGTAATAACAAAGGGATGGCAGCAAAACTTCCGTATACAGCATTATAATTAGACAAATTCACCTGCCCACTCACGTAAAGTGCTTGAAACAGTTGGAATGCCACGCCCGATATAATACCCGCCAATAGTGCGTGTTTAAATAGTACTTTGGTGTTCGGAATTATCAGGAACATAATGGTAAACAACATACTGAAAATAAAATAAGGAGCCACTTTCAATAAAAATCGGGTAAGTGGTGAGAAGAATTGGCTTAAACCAGCTGTTTCAAGTTGGGTGTTGATGAAAATCGAAAAACCACTTGATAACGCAATTAATATAGGAACCAATAACATGAGTGAGATGTACATTGTGAATTGACGAACAATCGATCTCGACTTTTTTACATTCCAAATATCATTAAAGTTATTTTCTATTTGGCGGAAGGCATTTAGTACTGACCATAATAATACTGCAAAACCGACACCAAGGAAAACGCCGCCTTGTGCACGTTCTAGGTAACGTTCTACAAATTGGATGATGTAGGGAATCATTTCTGCTTGTGATGAGAGTGCTTTGGTGAGCCAGTCAACAACCGCTTGTTGAAAGCCAAAGCCACGACCAATAGCGATGACGAGTGCCAATATAGGAACTAATGCTAAGATGGTGTAAAAACTAAGAGCAGCAGCTTTTATAAATAAATTATCTTCAGTAACACCACGCGCTGAGAGAATTATTTTTTTGAGTAAACGTACTGAAAAACGGCTCGATTTGGTTAGTTCTTTTTCTGTAATAATCCAAATATCGGAAGCCACAAAATGATAAATACGCTTGAATTGTTCTACGAGGGATAGTTTTTTGTTTGTTGCCATCGGATATTATAATTTGATGTGAAAAACAATCAGGCTATAAAGAACGCAAGAAGATGATAACCGTAGTTAACAAAAAAAATAGTAGAACGATAAGCCGGATTCTGTATCCCGAACAAGTCAGGATGTCTGCCATTTATCTCGAACAAGTGTCACCACTTGCCTCTATCGACCTACCCTCCAACATCGAGCGAGCAACTCTGATAGCGTTGGTTTACATGGTCTTTCAATCCATAAGGCGTACGGCTTCCTATGTTGCCATCGGAACGGTGAGCTCTTACCTCGCCTTTTCACCCTTACCACGACAGAATCGTGGCGGTTATTTTCTGTTACGCTACTTGAACCTCACGGCCCACTTCCCGTTAGGAAGTATGGTGCTCTATATTGCCCAGACTTTCCTCCACGCCTAAGCGAGGCGGCAGACTGTTCTACTATTTGACTACAAAGATACTAAAAAGTTGTAAAGTTCCGCTTTGTTACAACGAGTTTTTGTGCTGGCGCCGAAAAAGATAGACGAATAGTACTATCCCAGCAACAATAAATGGTACACTTAACCATTGTCCCATATTTAAAGTCATCGATTGCTCAAATGATACTTGTATTTCTTTTACAAACTCTATGCAAAAACGGAATGTGCCGATGGCCAATAATACAAATGCAAGAAAAAAGCCCTCGGGTAAATGGCGTTTACTCAATTTGTGTATTAAAAACATGACACCAAACAATACAAAATAAAATAACGCTTCGTAAAGTTGTGCTGGGTGGCGTGGACATTGGTCGTAAAGTGGAAAAATAAATGCCCAAGGAACATCAGTTTGTGCTCCTACTATTTCGGAATTGGCTAAATTGCCTAATCGTATAAAACCGCCAGCTAGAGGCGTGGCAATGGACAAAAAATCCGACAGTGGCCAAAAATTAACTTTGTACTTACGACAGTAGAGCCACAATGCAATCATTAAACCTACGCCACCGCCGTGACTAGCTAAACCATGATAGCCAGAAAATTCAAAACTACCGTCAGGCAACTCGGTAATTGGTAGCAGCAGCTCCAATGGGTGCGCTAAATAGTAACTTGGCTCGTAAAAAATACAATGTGCCAAGCGAGCACCCAAGAAAATACCTAAAAAAAGGTAGATTAATAATGACTCGTATTGATTTTGTGTATAACCATTTTTTTTGAAGAAGTTATAGACCACCCAACCGCCAAAAAATAATCCTAAGGCAAATAGAATGCCGTACCAACGAAAGGTAATCCCAAAAAGTTCACCAATTTCTGGCGTTATAGGCCATGTGATAAATAACATAGTGTTAGAATTTAATGTTTATTGAACCGTAAATTGATTAGGAATGTCATCAATTAATTGAAATAATTCGTCTTTGCTTTCGGCACGTAACAAGGCAATACGCATAGGTTTAAAATTGTCGATTCCTTTAAATGCTGGAGCGTTGGCCAAATGACGGCGACTATGTACAATGCCTTTCCGTTCGTCGTTTAACCATTCGATGCTACGAAGTACATGCTCTTTGATAATGGATGTTTGCCATTCGAAAGCGCGTGGCGCCATTTTTTCACCTGTTTGTAGAAAATGTTTTACCTCTTCAAAAATCCACGGACGACCAATGCTTCCACGTCCAATCATAACGGCATCAACACCATATTTGTCAAAACACTCTTTGGCACGTTCTGGCGTTGTTACATCACCATTGCCAATAATTGGAATATGCATGCGTGGGTTATTTTTTACTTCACCAATCAATGTCCAATCGGCTTCTCCAGTATACATTTGAGCCCGTGTTCTACCATGAATGGCCAATGCTTGAATGCCACAATCTTGTAATTGTTCGGCTAAGTCCACAATGATTTTTTGTGAGTCGTCCCAACCCAATCGTGTTTTTACCGTGACTGGAATGTTGACGGCTTTTACTACTTCACGTGTGATTTCAAGGAGCTTTGGAACATCGCGTAACATGCCTGAACCAGCACCTTTTCCAGCTACTTTTTTTACAGGGCAGCCAAAGTTTAAGTCTAAAATATCGGGTTGAGCTTGTTCTACCAGTTTTGCAGCTTCCACCATCGTGTCCACATCGCGCCCATAAATTTGTATTGCCACAGGGCGTTCTTGCGGTAAAATGGTGAGCTTTTGCTCGGTGCGTTTTACACTACGAATCAGTGCATCAGCCGACACAAATTCGGTATATACCAAATCGGCTCCAAAACGTTTACAAAGCAGCCTAAAAGCTGGATCTGTAACATCTTCCATCGGGGCTAAAAAGAGAGGCTGATGACCTAAATCAATCGTTTGAATTTTCATGTTGAAAGCGGCTTGTAATCCGTTATGACGAATTGCGTTTTGTGTTTCTTTTTCAATTGACAAAAGTACGAAAAAAAAAACTATCTTTGCAAGTCATTTGAATTATGATACGAGTTTATATCACCAAATACAGTGATTATGGAAAATGAATTTTTAGCGTTAGAAGAAAAAATAGTGTCTGTTTTAAAAACAGTATACGACCCTGAAATACCTGTGAATATCTATGATTTAGGGTTAATTTATAAAGTAGACAGTTCTGCCGAAGGTGTGGTGACGATAGAAATGACCTTAACAGCACCCAATTGTCCAGCGGCCGATTTTATTGTCGAAGATGTGAAAATGAAGGTGGAAGCTGTCGAAGGGGTAGCGTCTGTCATTATTAACTTGGTATTCGAGCCTGCTTGGTCGCGTGAAATGATGAGCGAAGAAGCACAATTAGAGCTGGGCTTATTGTAAAGTCAATTATTAAAATTATCTGTTGTGAAATATTACTTTTTGTCAGATGCCCATTTGGGAACACGCGTGGTGAGTGACACGCACGCTCACGAACAAAAATTGGTCGATTGGCTCGATATGGCCAAACTTGATGCCACAGCTATTTTTTTACTGGGCGACATTTTCGATTTTTGGTTCGAATATAAAATGGTAGTTCCTAAAGGGTTTACCCGCTTGTTGGGTAAATTGCGCGAAATTACTGAATCAGGAATTCCTATTCATTTTTTTGTTGGAAATCACGATTTGTGGACATTTGGTTATTTAGAACAAGAACTGGGACTCATCGTTCACACGGCACCTATGACAGTAGAACTTGGTGATAAACAATTTTTCTTGGCGCATGGCGATGGTTTAGGCGATAAAAGTCGCTCGTTTTCTTTTATTCGTTCCATTTTTCACAACAAAACTTGCCAACGCTTGTTTCGTTCGTTGATTCCTAGTTCGTGGGGACTTTCGTTCGGTTTTCGTTGGAGCGAGAGCAACAGACGTAAACACGACCAAAATAATGTGAAATTTTTGGGCGAAGACAAAGAACCGCTGGTGCTATTTGCTAAGCACCACGCTTTGGAACATCCTATTGATTTTTATGTGTTTGGGCATCGTCATATTGTACTCAATTTGATGTTACAATCCAAAACACAAGTACTGATTATTGGCGATTTTATGCGTGAATTTTCGTATGCTGTGTTTGATGGAACGACTATGGCTATTGAGAATTTTGAGTAATTTGTTGACTAAGCGATTTTATCAATGACTATCACTCGATTAGAACTCGACCAAATACTGCCACTCACCTGCTCGCGTTCGGGCATTTGCTGTCATGGCAAGCAGGTTTATCTAAATCCTTACGAAATACACTGTTTTGCAGTTGCAAAGAAGCTGACTCCAAGCGCATTTCTTGATCAATATGGCGAGCAAGGCGGCATTAAACTCAAATTCAATGGCTCTACCAGTTGGCGTGGCATGGCGGCTTGTAGCCAATACGTAGAAGGGTTTGGTTGCAGCGTTCATGCTGGAAGGCCTTTGGCTTGTCGTTTGTATCCTCTTGGTCGACAAATTGAGCACGAGAAAGCATATTATATTTTCGAGGGAACGCAATTTCCTTGCTTGGATGGTTGTCCCGAAGTGGAACAATTGCCCAAACTCACGGTAGCTGACTATTTGCAAGGTCAAAAAACGGAGCCCTTTATTTACGCACAAGACACCTATTTGGAAGTGGTTCAGGCGTTGGCCGATATTGCGTTTATGTTGTTGTTGGAAACTGGATTGGCGGAATCGACCGAGCATAAAACGGTGGCACTTTGGCGCGCTATGAGCCACGAAACGCCTGATGATTTAGCACAACGTATTGGTGAAGAGTGGCTCGAGAAATTGTTGCTCCCAAACATCGAAAATGCTTCCGAAAACGCTGCTGATTTTATACAACAACACAGCATATTGCTTCAAGAAGCTATTCAAAAACAATGTGATACGTTGCAGAATCTGGATCAAATTCAAGAACTTTGTGTACTGGTACTAGCGATGGCTTTATACTTGGCTCGTTCGTTAGGCGCCGACACCAAACAACTTGCCGACCATTGGATTAACACGGCGATACAAAACGGAGCAAAGGCATAAGTTTTTCGGATATAATACAAGATCCTACTATAGAGTTTGTTGCGGACTAATTTTTATTTTATCTGTCTCCAATCATACGTGTTTACTGTCCATTTCTTCGTATTTCCCCCATCATAAATAAATTTGCCTTTTAGGATGAACTTTTCCTTAGGGATAATCTCGTACATAGATTTGAAGATTTCTGTTTTAATCTTTTCAAATGAAGGGTCTTCTATGTAATCTTCTTTTAAATCAAATGATGCATCAATAAACTTTAAACTGTCATTCGTAATGTTGTCATATACTTTTATGTCTGTGTTCCGAAGATATTGGTATTGTGTGGTATTTAATTGATTTTCTAATTGTAATGATAAGTCTTTGTTGTACGAAGAAGGAATATAAGAAGGATCGTTACTTGTAATATCTCCAAGAATTAGTTTGTCTTTGAATAAAAATGAACCAGCGAATAGAATAATAAATCCAAGGGACAATGAAATAGCAACTTTTTTTAAATCAACTTTTGGTTTTGAATTTCTGTCATCTGTCATTAGTTCTACTCTTGTTCCTGCTATAAAATCACCAATTCTCCTTGCTGGACTTATTAAAACAACAATGACTTCAATTGGCCAAATTGCCATTGTCAAATTTCTAACAAAACATTTTAATGCAGAGGCTACTTCACCTGTTTTAATGTCAACAACTTCTTGCTTTAAGGCTCTTTTTGCGATACTTTTCCCTTGTATCATGTCTTTGTTAAAGTATAATGCCATTCCAAAACACATTAAAATTAGACTCCAGTCAATTGCTCCCTTCGGAGCGATAGGCTTATCACTGAAAGTGTCCGCCATGTCTGATATCATGGCTGGCATTGCTATAATCATTATAACAAAAGTCATAACAATATGGTCAAGCAACATAGCTCCAATGCGTTTCCCTGCGGTCAATTCTTTGTTCTCTGTCATATCTTTCTTGTCTTTTCTTGTTTATAAATACTGTATTTTTCTCAAACTTACTCCTAGCGAGAAGTAATCACGAATTGTACTTCTTTAAAGGCGAATAGTTTGTATTCGCCTTTTTTTGTGCGCAGGCGAATTGGTCCAGTAGGTAAAACGCTGTCAATTTCGGCTTCAAATTCTGCTTCGGCTGTTTTGAAGCGATGATAACCTCTGTTGCGATACAATAGTTCGTAATAGGTAGCTTGTAAATGGCTCGATTGATTCAAGTCAAATCGTTCGTAATCAACCAATATATTGGTAATCAGTTTTTGTAAAAGCGAATCACGGTCAAAAGTTTTACCGCGAAGTTGATACATCGAAACTGGATTTGGAGCATCACTTGTAAAGATTTGTTGGTTTACGTTTAATCCAACGCCAACAATAGCTTTGGCTAATTGACCATCCATGATGGTATTTTCAATCAAAATTCCACTCAATTTTTGGTCGCCCACATAAATATCATTGGGCCATTTGATAGTAACTGGCATATCCAATTCCTCGCGAAGCGTGTTGACAATCGAAATGGAAATTAATTGTGACAACACAAATTGTTGCTCAACGGGAATTTTGGTTGGTTCTAATAACAGACTAAACAGTAAATTGGCTCCTCGTTCCGATTCCCACTTGTTGGCAGCTTGTCCTTTTCCGCTTGTTTGGTAGTCGGTCGACACCACAAATCCATGGCGCTGCTGGGTTAGGTTATTTCGTAACCAAGCATTCGTAGAGTCAACTTCGGGCAGATGTATGTGGCTTATTTCAGAATTGGCAACAACCATGTTTCAATTGTTTTACGTAATTGCGCTCGCGAACCGTTGTAATGGTTTATGATAATGCAAAAACTGTAGATGTTATCTGGTTTATGAATATAGCCAGCATACGCTTGAACGCCTGTCATGCTGCCGCTTTTGGCTCGAACGCAAGCGGTTATCGAAGGATCAGTTAAAAAGTTTTTGACAGTACCTTCTACGCCTGTTCGTGGGATGCTTTCGAGAAACGGTTGTGAATTGGAACTGCGAATCATATAACCCAAAATGCCATTTAGAAATTCTGCAGGAAACGCATCCATGGGCGATAAACCACTGCCATCGTTGAGCAAAACTGGTTGTATGTTGATGCCTTTCGAGCGCCAAAAATTGAGTATCACATCTTTGGCATCCGTGTTTGTTGCGAATGGACTACGTTGTAGAGCCAGTTGTTTAAAAAGATGTTCGGCGTAATTATTATTACTGAAAAAGTTGGTTATGCGACAAATATCACTCAACTTCGGAGATTGATGTGTAAAGAGCGTTGTGCGACGTTCAATAGAGGTTATTTGATCTGTGGCAGTGCCTGTTACTGTGATATCGCGTTGAATCAATTCGCGTTTTAATTGTTGTACCAAATAGAGTGGCGGATTGGGCATATCGCCTCTTATTACAAATTTGGCACGATTGGCAGGCATCGCTCCTCGCAGTACACGATGCGAATCGTATGGAATGCCATACAAATAGGTGCTATCAGATTTTATGGCGGTAACTTTAACGAAATTGTTCAGTTCTAAATCAATATTTGCTGGTTTTATATCGATAATTTTAGGCGTTGAACCTATTTCTTTTGAACTTAACGTGATGTACGTTGTATTGTCAAATATAGAGAGTCCATATACGCCAGCAGCGTAATAGTTGCCTATATCTTCCCAAGTCCAACGAGCAGGTAATGGCTCTTTATCAAATAGCAACGCATCAGCAACGATATCGCCTTGAATCTCTTTGATGCCTAGTTTTTGAAGTTTGTCGGCCCAATTGGCTAAACAATTTTCATCTTGAAAATAGGCTGAACCAAGAGTAGGGTCACCCGAACCAATGATGTATAAATTACCTTTGAGAATGCCATCGACTAAAGTACCATCGTAAGCTACGGTGGTGGTGAATCTAAAATCGGGACCTAATAATTCTAATGCGGTAGCGGTAGTAATAAGCTTTGTAATAGACGCTGGCGTAGCACTTTGAGCCGATTGGTGTTCGAGTACGGTTTTGCCAGTTTCGACGTCTGTTACGATTAAACTGACAGTAGCATTTTGCAATTCTACTGGCAAGTCAATGGTGTGTGCCATGATAAACGGCACACTGCAAAAGCAAATTAGAATGGCAAGTAGTTTCGATTTCATCACATCAATAAAATTGGTAAAAATGTTCCTAAACAACCTACTAAAAAACCTGCAGTGAGCTGTCCTGGTGTGTGTGCATTCAATTCTAAACGGCTCCATGCGACAAATCCACTTAGTAGAATAATGCTAATAAAAAGCCATACGGGATTACTGTGAAACACAAATGATGCTGCAAAAATAGAACCACATAATCCTCCCATACCACTCATGTGCGCACTAATTTTCCACCATAAATTGACAACCGAAATCACCATTAAACCAACAGTAGTGCCTAGTGCTATCAAAATGACCCATTTGCCAATACCAATCCAGACAAAAAAACGGATACAAGCTAAATACGACAGAAAAGTAATGATGTAAGGCCATGTGCGTTCTTTGCGGTTTTTGATATACAAATCGCTAACGATGCCCGTTTTTATTAAAATCGTGGTAGCCAATGCTGGAATAATCATGGTAAACAGCACTACGCTGAGCACAATAATTAAACGTCCATGATCGTCGAATAACAGACGCGCGTACCACATATTCATCAACATGAGAATGGCGTAAACTGGCGTTAAAAACGGCATGAATGCGAATGAAAAGAACTGTGCTATTTTATGGTTCATCGAATTTTTTATTAAAGGGTTGAATGAAATGCAACCAATCCTTCTAACGGAGATTGCTTAATTTCGCCGAGTGTGATGCCGAGTTCAAAGGCTACCACTTCCAAAATATCTTTGAAATAATAAGCTATAGAGCCCACAAATGATACGGGATATTCTTCAAAATTAGGATATTGCATGACGTTACGTACAAAAAAGTCCGTAAAACTGTCAAATATTAAATTGTAGATGGCTGGTTCTGCCATGTTTTCGGCTAAAAATGGTGTAAACTGAGCCAGATAACGATTTGGAAACGGTTTCCGGTAAACATGATTGATAATGTCGTTGGCTGTTAATCCAAATGTGGTGAGGAATTTGTTTTTTAACTCTTCAGGTAGTTGATTTTTTAAACAATCGGCAATAAATTTCTTACCTAACACCGCTCCGCTTCCTTCGTCGCCTAAAATAAAACCAAGTGGCGAAACATTGCTTACAATATTTTTTCCATCGTAAAAACAGGAATTAGAACCTGTACCCAAAATGCAAGCGATGCCAGCTTCATGTTGTAACAAGCCTCGCGCTGCTGCTACTAAATCCGATTCTACATAAATTTGAGATTGTGTAAACGATTGTGCAATAGCGTGTTTTACCATTTCAATTTTGTCGGCCACGCAGCCTGCACCATAAAAATAAATAGCTTTCACACTGGATGGTTTTACGTTCAGTGTTAATGTGGCAATTTCGCCAGCTATTTCTTCTGGTGTCTGATAAAACGGGTTAATTCCTGGTGTAAATAATGACTGTATACTCTTCCCGTGTTCCACTAAAACCCAGTTAGTAGATGTGGAGCCGCTATCTGCTATTAAAATCATCTGCTTTTTATTTATTTAATCTGCAAATTAAGCTAAAATAATCGGCTTTGACAACGATTCTTTGTTAATAAATTTTTTGCCGTATACATTGGTAGAATAACATGAAAAGGTTATCTTTGAGGTTTCAAATAAATTATTCGGTATGACAAAAAAGATATGGTTGCTTGCTGTCTCGTTGTTTCTGGCGACGACTGTCTTTGGCGTAAATTTAAAAGCATTAAAATCGGACATCGCTACATGGATGGATGGTTATGCCACTCAATACCAAACGTTAGGTCGTTTCAATTTGAAAGGTATTAATATCGACAAACGCACTAAAACGTTTAGTGTGTTTGCAAATGGTTATTTTGGCTCTATTCCCTTTCGTCCCGAATTAGTTGAGCGCATGAATAGCGAAGTCGCTCAACTGATAGCTGATAATTATCCGAAATACAAGGTAGTTATTTATGCCGATGAGGTGCCAATTTCTTCACTCATTCCGAATGCTTATCGTAATAATGCGGTCGATTCCTTGCGCTTGTCGCTCACCAATAAAACGCCTTCGGCTTTTATTACCAATACGTCTAAACCCTATTTGGCTCCTTTAGGATTAACCAATCGCAACATTGCCTTGTGGCATGGTCATGGTTGGTATTTCGACCAACGAACCGATCGCTGGCGTTGGCAACGAGCACGTGTTTTTGAAACGGTGGAAGATAAATTTACCATGTCGTATGTGTTGCCTTATTTGCTTCCGATGCTCGAAAATGCAGGTGCCAATGTGTTTTTACCTCGTGAACGCGATACGCAAACGCACGAAGTGATTGTGGATAATGATGACTCCGTGACCACTTCGTTTTATAGCGAAATATGCGATTCGCATGCTATTATATGTCGAGATACGTTGGGTTTTGCTCATAAACGAGCCGTTTACAACGATACTCAAAATCCGTTTAAAGAAGGCACTTGTCGTGTGGTTCAAAGTGACACGGTTTCTCATGTCACCTTTGAATGGATTCCCAATATTCCTGCCGATGGTGATTATGCCGTTGCAATAGCGTATAAAAGTGATACAGCTAGCGTTACCGATGCGCATTATAAAGTGCATCATGCGGGTGGCGTGACTGAATTTACGGTGAATCAAAAAATGGGCGGCGGCACGTGGATTTATTTAGGCACGTTTCATTTTAAAAAAGGCGTACGTCCCGATTTCGGAAAAGTGAGTTTGACTAATCAAAGCGTTTCTGGTGGTTTGGTGGTAGCCGATGCTGCTCGTTTTGGTGGTGGCATGGGTAATATGTTGCGCTGTTTGGCTGATAGCAGTTTGCTCGATTCCGTGAAGCCACGTAGCACGCGTATGTTGTCTTGTTTTGCCACTTCCGAATGTCAAACTTCTGGTCGCGCTCGTTACCTCGAAGCTGGACGTTATTGGTTGCAATGGGCTGGCGCACCAACCGAAGTGTACCGTTATTCCAACGGATTTAACGATTACATGGATGATTATGTTTCGCGTGGAATTTGGGTGAATTGGCTTAATCAAAGTTCGGTAAATGTTCCCAATAAGTCAGGCTTAGGCATTCCAATCGACTTGGCACTTGGTTTTCATAGCGATGCTGGTTGTAAAAAAGATACCATTGTGGGCACACTTGGTATTTATACGACGCAATTAACCAATGAAGATACTAAATTAATCTTTCCCAATGGGCAATCGCGTTACGCGTCTCGCGATTTAACCGATTTGGTAGCTATGTCTATTGTGAATGATATGCGTAAATTGTACGATCCTAATTGGTCATTCCGTGGTTTGTGGAATAAGTCGTATGCCGAATCGCGTCGTCCAGAAGTGCCAACGATGTTGCTCGAATTGCTGTCGCATCAAAATTTTACCGATATGCAGTTTGGGTTAGATCCACGTTTTCAATTTACGGTTTGTCGCTCTATTTATAAAGGTATTTTGCGCTTTTTGTCCGTTCAAAATGGCACACCTTACGTGGTACAACCATTACCTATCAGTCATTTTTCTGCTCAGTTAGCAGGTGATAGCGTTATTTTAAATTGGCGTTCTGTGACCGATACGCTCGAATCAACGGCTTTTCCTAACGCTTACGTGGTATATACGCGCGTGGATGATGGCGGTTTTGATAATGGTGTTTTGGTACATGAAACGACTTGCAAATTACCTGTTGTAGCCGATAAACTTTATAGTTACAAAGTGGTAGCTGTGAACGATGGCGGCGCCAGTTTTCCCTCTGAAATTTTGTCGGTTTGCAAAAATAGTCGCGCCACACATACCGTTTTGGTTGTGAATGGTTTCGACCGAATTTCTGCTCCAGAAGGATTTTCGTCTGGCGATTTTGCAGGATTTCCCGATTGGTTGGATGCCGGAGTGCCTTACGTACGCAACATTTCTTATGTAGGTGCACAACATGAATTTTCGCGTTTAGAACCTTGGCGTGACGACGATGCACCTGGTTGGGGAGCTAGTAACAGCGATTATGAGACGGAAATCATCGCTGGTAATACATTTGATTATCCATTTGTTCATGGTAAATCACTTGTGAAAGCAGGTTATTCGTTTGTGTCGAGTAGCAATGAGGCAGTAGAAGACCGCTGCATTAATTTAGCCGATTACAAAGCTGTTGATTTCATTTTAGGAAAACAAAAACAGTCGTTTTTGGGTACAAATAGAACGACAGCGGACTTTAAAACCTTCACGCCATCTATGCAAAAGGCGTTGACTGACTATTGTTTGCAAGGCGGAGCGTTGGTGGTGAGTGGTGCTTATGTTGGCACCGATTTATGGAAATCGTCTTCGGTGAGTGATGCCGATAAACGTTTTGCCGAATCTATTTTGAACTATACGTGGCGAACCGACCGAGCTGCGCAAAAAGGAAATGTGTCGGCCGTGTA
>JACJXJ010000007.1 GCA_020636695.1 Prevotellaceae bacterium | reverse complement strand
TGACAATGTCCAATTTGGAGCAGTAATTGCGTATTTTCAGGCATCAATTTAGCACAATTTTGATAATACGTAAGTGCTTTGGCGTAGTTGCCTGTGCGTTTCAAGCAATACGCCAATCGACGCATGGTCCATCTATTTTGTGGTTGCAATAGGTCGGCTTGCTCGTATGCCTCAATGGCAGGCTGTAGTTGGTTGAGCTGTTGGTGGCAATAACCTATTTTTTGGAAACGTTCGGCCGTTTGTAGGTCGTTTTGCAACTGTTCAAATTGTTCTAAGGCTTCAACATACAAATCCTTGGAGAAATAAAATTCTGCCAATTGTTGGCGCGTTTCGCTCGTAGGGAAGAGTAGTGTAAACAATGGTGTTTTGTAAATACTCAAAATTTCCTGAAGCGGATTGGTTAATTCGTTTTTGTGAGCATGTAAGGTGTATAGGCGGTACAAATCTTGAATGTATTGATTTGCTACCGTTTTGGCGCGTGTGGCAGGTTGCGTCAGCGCATCTTCGTCCATTAGTTCTTGTACTTGTTCCGATTCGGCATTGAAGTTGCTGGTCATCATATTTTGTTGAGCCAGTGGCATTTGTTGCAGGCTCAAACAGAATGAATATTTGTCGGAATTACATAAAAATGGACTGCGCATCATAGCAGCAAACAGACTTTTTTTGTTTTCGAACAAGGCACGAATACTGCTGTGTTTCGGGTCGAATGGCAACAGCCAATTCATGGTGTTGCGGAAAAATGGGAAACTTTTTAATGCAGCAAAAGTGCTTACATACACATCGGCTCCATCCATTTGTAATTCGCCAAACTCTTGTAATTTATCGGCTACGCCACTTTGTTCGAGTAGTTCTTGCCATTCAGGATTTTTATCGTTTAACTCATCGGCCTTAAGCGATTCGGAATCCATTTTATCTTTCATCATCGGTGTGAGACGTATCACGTCGGGCATAATCTCCTCACGTATGCGTTTGGTAATCGATTCTGTTTCGCTTGTACGTACCAATTGCATCACTACCGATTCCAACTCTTGTCTAAAATCTTTATTGTCGCACAGCAAGGTGAGTTGATTCATGCAGGTTTCATTCAGTTGAATGCGTTCAGCATAACGTGTCACAACAAGCGCTATACAGACTAAAACACGTTGCCGAATATCTAACTCAGGATGTTGTGCCTGTGTGAGTAACAACGCTAATTTGGACGGGTAAAAATTACGTAGCAGCGACAAGGTGATGGCTGAAATAATGACAGAACGATCGGTGGTATCAATATCGGGCGATTGTAATAAGTTGGTTACTAATTGTTTTTCGTCGGGAGTCCATTTGCCAGAAAGCCAAATATAATTGAACACAGCTAATAAATGCTGTTCGTGTTCTACCGCAAACTGAGTTGCTTTTTGCCCCTCATCTTGTAAGCCGGTGGTGAGCAGTTCGCCCAAAGCATGATGTGAGGCATCGAGTTCCAGTGTGTTCACTAATTCGTTCAATTGACTAGGCACCATTTGCGCATAGCGTTTTTGGGCATATTCCACACGCGATGAGACGCGGGTTAAGAGTGCTTCTTTGATAGAACTCACCAAGTCGTAACAATCTTCGAGCAACTGATTAAAAATGCGTTGTTGCTGTGGATCGTTCACGCCCAAAACAGCGTATTGCAATAGATTGCGGTACACGGTTTCTAACTCTTCTTTACGATTGGTGTAATTCCAATCCTGTAACTCTTCGAGCAGTGGTTGTAATTTGCCAAATGCGTCTGCCAAACGGCGTTGTTTGAGCAATTGGAGGATGTATGTGTAAATGGAAAGTATCTCTTTTTCTTGCATAATGAGGCTGTGTTAAAGTGCAAATATACGATTGTTTACTTGGATAATCATATTTTATGCCAAAAGAATTGACACAAAAAAAGCTGTCAAACAGACAGCTTTTTATCATATATGAAGCAGGAATTAACCTATTTTGCTTATTTTTCGGAGTTGTTCTTCATCCAAAATTTGAATATTTCGTCCCGATACAGCAATAACGCCTTCGCTTACAAAATTCGATAAAGTTCGGATAGCATTGGAAGTTGTCATGTTCGAGTAATTGGCCAAATCTTCTCTCGAAAGATGACTGTTAATGGTTCTTCCATCCGATTCTACACCGTAATTGTCGCGTAGCATAATCAACGATTCTGCCAAACGGCCTCTCACATGTTTTTGTGTTAAACTCACAATGCGAGCATCGTCTACGCCTAAATCGGAGGCCAATGATTGAATAAAATAGAGCGCTAACTTGTTGTTCGATTGGATAATTTGTTCTACAACTTGCATCGGTACCAAATATGCCGATGAGGATTCGATAGTAGAAGCGCTGGTTAAATAAGGCTCTTTGGCAAAAAATGCGCGGTAACCAAAAATGTCGACAGGTTTGATGAGGCGTATAATTTGACTGCGTCCACCAACACCATCTTTGTAGATTTTTACTTTGCCGGTAACCAAACACATCATGAATTTGGGAGTTTCGCCTTCGCAGTAAATTACTTCGTTTTTGCGAAAATGTTGTAACTTGGTATTTTCCCGTAAATAAAAACGTTCTTCTTGCGTGAGAACCTCCCACATAGGGCAAAATTCGTCGATTGGTTTCAATTGTTTTTCCGAGTAAGTCACCATAATTAAGTTTTAAAACAATGTTTTACAGCACAAAAATACAACATTTTTTTGATATGCAAACTAAAAAGAGCAAAAAATCGATGACTTTTTGCTCTTTTGGGTAATGATATAGGTTTTATGTTAGGCTGCTTTTTTACTTTTTAATACGCTCCAAATGAAGTAACTAATAATTAAAATATACATGCCAAGTCCTAACCAAGCGGCGCCAGAAGTTTCGGCCCATAAATTTTGATACCAATTAATTCCTGCAAATTTAAGTGCAGCACTCACTACGCCCATTAAGGCGCCACCAGCAATGAAGCCAGAAGCAATGAGTGTTCCTTTTTCGTTACGTGCGGTATTTAAGTCTGCATCTTTCGAGCGTGACGTTACAAACCAATTGATTAAACCACCAACAACGAGTGGCGTATTTAATGGGAGCGGAATAAACATACCGAGTGCAAAAGCTAATACAGGCACTCCAAGTACATTGAGCAACAACGCCAAAACGGCTCCGACGCCATAGAGTAACCAAGGAGCACCTTGACCCATCATTAATGGCTCAATAACGGCAGCCATGGCGTTGGCCTGTGGTGCTACTAAGGCATTTTCTCCTGTAAAGCCATAAGTCTTATTCAAAATGATAATAACTCCACCGACGGTGGCAGCTGATACGAGTGTTCCTAAGAATTTCCAAGTTTCTTGTTTGGCTGGCGTATTACCAATCCAATAACCAATTTTCAGGTCAGTAATAAAACCGCCTGCCATGGAAAGAGCAGTACATACTACACCACCAATAACCATGGCAGCCACCATACCGCTAGTGCCCTTTAGTCCTACACCTACTAAAATAACCGACGCAATAATTAAGGTCATTAAGGTCATGCCCGATACGGGATTAGAACCAACAATGGCAATGGCATTGGCAGCAACGGTAGTAAATAGAAAGGCAATGATTGTGACGACTAAAAATGCAATTAATGCTTGAAAGAAATTACCAATGACACCAAAATAGAAAAATAAAAGCGTTATCAGTAAAGCGGCAATAACAGCAATAGAAATAAATTTCATTGATAAATCGCGTTCGGTACGTGGAATAGCTTTGGCTATGGCTTTACTTTTGCCACCTAATTCTTTGCCAGCTAAACCAACAGCACTTTTGATAACTCCCCAGGATTTTACAATACCAATAACTCCAGCCATGGCGATGGCGCCAATACCAATATAGCGAGCATAATGAGAAAAAATCCAATCAGGATCCATTTGACTCAACATGACAGAATCCACTGTAGTCATACCAAGTAGCGGAATGATAAACCACCAAACAAATAAGGAGCCTGCACAAATAATGATACTGTATTTTAAGCCAACAATGTATCCAAGTCCTAATACGGCGGCACTCGTATTGATTGAAAAAGTCATTTTTACTTTTTGCGCTACGGCTTCGCCCCATGGAATCATACGCGACGTGAGAGTTTCGCTCCAAGTGCCAAACGTGGCTACAACAAAATCGTATAAACCACCGATGGCAGCTGCCCACATCAGTGGTTTAGCTTGACTGCCGCCTTTTTCTCCCGAAACAAGTACTTGTGTGGTGGCTGTAGCTTCTGGGAAAGGATATTTCCCGTGCATATCGCTTACGAAATACTTACGGAAGGGAATTAAAAATAGAATACCCAAAATTCCACCTAATAAAGAGCTTAAAAATACTTGCATAAAGCTCACGGTGATTTCGGGATATTTAGCTTGTAAAATGTAAAGTGCTGGTAATGTAAAGATGGCGCCAGCCACAATTACACCAGAACTTGCGCCAATAGATTGAATAATAACATTTTCGCCTAATGCATTTTTACGTTTTGTGGCGCTTGATAAACCTACAGCAATAATGGCAATAGGAATGGCTGCTTCAAATACTTGTCCTACTTTTAAGCCTAAATAAGCGGCTGCTGCAGAAAAAAGTATAGCCATGAGAATACCCCATGATACAGAATAAACACTAATTTCAGGAATGTTTTTACTAGCTGGTAGAATGGGATTATAGGTTTCGCCTGGCTTGAGTTCTCTGTTGGCGTTGTCAGGTAAACCTACCTTAGGAGATTTTTCCATAAGTTATTCAGATTTTAAATTTGTATTAAAAGGGTGTGTCCTCATTATTTTGAGGTGGTAAATTATAGTTGTTGTACGAAGGGAGTGGGGCATTGTTTAATTTAGAACCTAACGTGGCAAATGGATCTACCGTGTCTTCCTCGTTCATAAATCGTGCATATTCGTGCTTGAATACCAAATCCACATCGGCTGTAGCACCGTTACGGTGTTTAGCAATGATAATTTGAGCAATACCGCGTAAATCTTTTTGAGTGTTTGGGTCTTCGTAAATTTTATAATAGTCGGGACGGTGAATGAAACAAACCATATCGGCATCCTGCTCGATAGCACCAGATTCACGTAAATCCGATAATTGTGGTTTTTTGCCTTCTGAACCTTGACCACGGTTTTCCACATTACGATTTAGCTGTGATAGGGCGATGATGGGAATATCTAACTCTTTGGCCAATCCTTTCAACGAACGTGAAATGGTACTTACCTCTTGCTCGCGACTTTGGAACTTCATGCCCGAAGCATTCATTAACTGTAAGTAGTCAATAATGATAATTTGGATATCATTTTCTTCCTTCAAACGGCGTGCTTTCGTTTGAAATTCCAAAATGGACAAACTCGGTGTATCGTCAATATAAATGGGAGCACCTTCTAGCTTTTTGATTTTGACATCTAATTGCGCCCATTCGTGGGGCTCTAATTGTCCACTTTTAATTTTTTCACCTGGAATTTCGCAAACGTTTACAATAAGACGATTTACCAACTGAACATTAGACATTTCCAAAGAGAATACGGCTACAGGAATATTATAATCGACCGCCATATTTTTTGCCATAGATAGCACAAACGCGGTTTTACCCATGGCAGGACGAGCTGCAATAATCACTAAATCCGATTTCTGCCAACCAGAAGTGACTTTGTCTAATGCATGAAATCCGCTGCAAACGCCACTAAGACCGTCGGTTTGTGCTGCTGCTTTATTGAGTCGTGCTAACGCTTCATCAATCACAGGGTCAATTTGAGTCACGCCTTTTTTCTGACGTTTTTGAGATAATTCGAAAATACGACCTTCGGCTTCTTGCATTAAATCGTCCACATCCGTACTTTCTTCGAATGCTTTGGTTTGCACATCGGTGGAAATGCCAATAAGCTCACGTGCCATAAATTTTTGTGCAATAATTTGCGCGTGAAATAAAATATGAGCTGCCGAAGCCACTTTGGCTGTGAGCATGGCAATGGCGTAAGGACCACCAACTTCTTCCAAATCTCCATTTTTACGTAATTGTTCAGTCACCGTATGCATGTCGATAGGACTACGGTTCCCATATAATTCGGTAATTGATTTGTAAATTTTTTGGTGTGTTTCTTTGTAAAAACAATCAGCTGAAAGAATATCCACAACCTTGTCAATGGCTGTATTATCAATCATTAGAGCGCCCAAAACAGACTCTTCGATTTCGGTAGCTTGTGGCGGTACTTTACCGTAGTCCACTACAATTTTAGTCTGTTTCTTGTTGGTTGATTTACTTTTTGCAGGTTCCATGAAATTCGAATTTAGAATTCCAAAAGTACTACAAAAAAGCCATTTTCTTGTCCAATCATTCTATTACTTATAAGTTGAGATTTCAACAGGTTTTCAACAGCTTGACAATCTCAAAAAATGATTACCTTTGTTGCTCAAATATCATTTTATCTATGATTACATTCCCCAATGCCAAAATCAACTTAGGACTTAATGTGGTAAGTCGTCGCCCAGATGGTTATCACAATCTTGAAACGGTCTTTTATCCCATCAATTTGTGTGATGCGTTGGAATTTGTACCAGCTGTTACAACGTCTTTAAAGGTGGCAGGTTTGCCTGTATCTGGAGATATCGAACATAATTTAGTGGTGCGTGCGTTCCGTTTATTGCAGCGTGATTTTCAGTTGCCAGAACTTGAAATAGCTTTGCTCAAAAATATCCCGATGGGTGCTGGCCTTGGTGGCGGTTCAGCCGATGCTGCTTTTATGTTGAAAATGGTAAATGAACATTTTAAACTTGCTTTGTCAGAGGATACATTGGAAACGTATGCAGCCAAATTAGGAGCCGATTGTGCTTTTTTTATTCGTAATAAACCTGTATTCGCAGCCGGTATTGGTAATGAATTCAGGTCGCTAGAGGTGTCTTTGAAGGGCTATTATTTAGTGTTGGTAAAACCTGATGTACATGTGTCTACTGCTGAAGCTTATGCGCATGTCGCATGTCAACGCTGGCAAGTGCCGCTCATGGAAGTAATGGCTATACAACTTGAACAATGGCGTGAATATTTGTTTAACGATTTTGAAATCAGTGTTTTTGAAATTCATCCAGAATTGGCGGTTATTAAGCAGCAACTGTATGGCGCAGGCGCAGTTTATGCAGCCATGTCGGGTTCTGGTTCTACATTGTACGGTATTTTCAAAACTAAGCCAGAACATAATTTTCCCAATAGTCGTGTTTTTGTAATTGATTTATAATCGTTCCTTTTTATTAATAAAACGGGCAATCGATAATTCGATTGCCCGTTTGGTTTACTGAGAAATTGTTGTAAAATATAAGTTAGGGTATAACTTATCGAATGAATAATAATTCGCGATATTTAGGAAGTGTCCACATTTCATCGTCCACAATCATCTCTAATTCGTCGACGTGTTTGCGAATTTCTTCCATTAAAGGCACAATTGTATCGTGATATGCTAAGGCTTTAGCGCGTTCTCCCGCTAGGCGATTGGCTATTTTGCGAGCAGCTAACATCTCGTCAACCTTAGATACAATGGCCGTTACGTGTCCTGCAATACGACGAATGATAAGTGTGTCTTGAGCTGCTAATTCTTTTGCTTCTTTAGCATCGAATGCCTCTTTCATCCGGACTACATTGTCTAGTAAAATAGATTGATAACGACTAGAAACGGGTACAATGTGATTCATCACTAAATCGCCCAAAACGCGCGATTCAATTTGAATTTTTTTAGTGTAAGTTTCCCATTTTACTTCGCAACGTGAATGTAATTCTGATTCCGAAAGCACGTTTGTGGTTTTGAACATCTTTATAGTGTCTGGACTGATATAGTGCTCAAAAATAAGTGGAACACTTGTTTCGCAATCTAAGCCACGTTTCTCAGCTTCTTTTTTCCATTCATCGCTGTAGCCGTTGCCGTCGAAGCGAATAGCTTTACAAGCCGAAATGTAGCGTTTTATAACTGCGAATAGAGCGCGTTCTTTCGGTTCTCCTTTTTCTATGAGTGTATCTACATCTTTTTTGAAACAAATAAGTTGTTCTGCTACAGCGGCATTGATGGCTAACATGGCACCTCCGCAGTTGGCTGATGAACCAACCGCTCTGAATTCAAAACGATTGCCTGTGAAAGCAAATGGTGAGGTGCGGTTGCGATCGGTATTGTCGAGTAAAATTTCTGGGATATTTGCTACTCCTAGTTTCATCTCTTTTTTTGCATTGATAACAATACCTTTATCGGCTGATGCTTTTTCGAGCTTTTCTAAAACATCGGTGATTTGTGATCCGAGAAATACAGAGATAATTGCTGGTGGTGCTTCGTTGGCACCCAGGCGGTGTGCATTTGTAGCTGAACTAATAGATGCTTTTAATAATCCATTGTGTTTATAAACAGCCATAAGTACATTCACTAAGAAAGTGATGAATTGTAAATTTGAAGCTGCATTTTTACCTGGTGCCAATAAATTAACGCCAGTATTTGTTCCCATAGACCAGTTGCAATGTTTACCAGAACCATTAACTCCGCCAAATGGTTTTTCGTGTAATAATACACGGAAATGGTGATGGCGAGCTACACGCTCCATAACAGACATGAGTAATAAATTATGGTCGTTGGCTAAATTCACTTCTTCATATACAGGTGCTAACTCAAATTGATTTGGTGCCACTTCATTATGACGTGTTTTAACGGGGATACCAAGTTTCAGCGATTCAATTTCGAGGTCAGTCATAAATTGTAAGACACGTTCTGGAATAGAACCAAAATAATGGTCTTCAAGTTGCTGATTTTTAGCACTATCGTGTCCCATTAATGTGCGACCTGTTAACATAAGATCTGGACGTGCAGCCCACAAGGCTTCATCTACTAAAAAATATTCTTGTTCCCAGCCAAGAAAAGAGGTTACTTGGGATACATTTTTATCAAAGTAACGGCAAACATCAACAGCTGCTTTGTCAAGCGCTGATACCGATTTTATAAGTGGTGTTTTATAATCAAGTGCTTCACCTGTATAAGCTACGAAAATGGTAGGAATACATAGTGTGTCGCCGACAATAAATGCTGGTGATGAAGGATCCCAAGCAGAGTAACCACGTGCCTCGAAGGTGTTACGGATACCACCATTTGGGAAACTAGAGGCATCAGGCTCTTGTTGGTAGAGCAATTTTCCTGAAAATTCTTCTAGTACTTTGCCATCAGGTGTTTTGTCGATAAAACCATCGTGTTTTTCGGCAGTACCTCCAGTTAGAGGCTGAAACCAGTGCGTGTAATGTGTAGCTCCAAGTTCAGAAGCCCATTTTTTCATACCCATGGCCACAGAGTTGGCTATGTCGCGACTTAATGGTTTGCCATTGTCGATCACGTCAAAAAGCTGATCTAGAATAGTGTCGGCGATATATTCTTTCATCTTTTCGCGTGTAAAAACCATTTTTCCAAAAAATGCAGATGGGCGTTCTGTGGGTCTAGTTATAACTACAGGCTCATGAGAACAAGCATCTTCCAGCGCATTAAAACGTAATTTACTCATAATGTTGAAGTGATTAAATGATTAAAATTTAATACTATTTATATACAGAACAGTGATTTTTGATTCAATTTCAAAATTAACCCTCAAAAAGAGGGGTGTTTTTTGTTTTTATCTCTAAAAAAATACAAATTGATGTTGCAAAGATAGTAAAAAAATGATTTTATCGCTATATTTTTTAAAAAATAGCGTAAAATGATGATTTATTTTTATGGATTATTACTTTTTTCTGTATTCATCGGTTTGGACGAATTCTGGATATCCTATTTTTGCCTCAAAAATCTTTGTATCTTTGCACTTATTATACAAAAAACAATCATTTAGATGGATATTTTTATTTCATTAATAGCCAAACAACTCCAAATTTCTGAACGTCAGGTTCAAAATACAGTCAAACTTTTGGGCGAAGGAGCTACCATTCCTTTTATAAGTCGTTATCGTAAGGAACTAACTAGTGGTTTAGACGAGGTTCAGATTGGAGCAATTGCTGATTTGCAGGCAAAATTAACGGAATTAGCCAAACGTAAAGAGACTATTTTAAATACGATAGAAGAACAGGGGAAATTAACGCCTGAACTCAAACAACAGATAGAACAAACGTGGGAATCAACTGTATTGGAGGATTTGTACTTACCGTACAAGCCCAAACGACGTACGCGTGGACAAATGGCCTGTGAAAAAGGGTTGGAGCCGTTAGCTAAACTTTTGATGGCTCAACGATATAGTGATATTGACTTACAAGCGGAGCGTTTTTTGAGTGATGCTGTTACTTCTATTAAAGATGCATTGGCTGGTGCACGTGATATTATGGCCGAATGGATCAATGAAAATGGTTATGCTCGTAATACGATTAGAGCCATCTTTTCACGCGAAGCCATTATTTATAGTCGTTTGGTGAAAGGTAAAGAGGCTGAAGGCGATAAATTTCGCGATTATTTTAATGCCGAAGAACCTTTGCGTCGTATCTCGTCACATCGTTTGTTAGCCATGCGTCGTGGCGAAGCTGAAGGCTTTCTTAAAGTGGAGATTGCAGTATCCGAAGAACTGTGTCTCGAACGTTTGAATAAACTCTTTGTAACAGTTAATAACGCTTCTTCGGAACAAGTGAAATTGGCAGTCGCTGATAGTTACAAGCGTTTGCTTAAGCCTGCTATCGAAACTGAATTTGCGGCAGAAAGTAAAGCTAAAGCCGATGGCGAAGCGATTGCTATCTTTGTGGAAAATTTAAAGCAATTACTGTTGTCGTCACCATTAGGTCAAAAACGCGTATTGAGTTTAGATCCAGGTTTTCGTACGGGGTGTAAGGTGGTTTGTTTAGATGCTCAAGGTAATTTATTGCACAATGAAACAATTTATCCGCATCCGCCGAAAAATGAAACGGCCTTGGCGATGAAAAAAATAGCGCATTTGGTGGAACAATATGCCATTGAGGCGATTGCTATTGGTAATGGCACAGCAGGTAGAGAAACGGAGCAATTTATTCAATCCATTCATTTCGACCGTCAAGTTCAGGTGTTTGTAGTTAGCGAAAATGGAGCGAGTATTTATTCAGCCTCCAAAATTGCGCGTGAAGAATTTCCTGAATATGATGTAACTGTGCGTGGGGCTGTTTCTCTCGGTCGTCGTTTGATGGATCCGTTGGCCGAATTGGTTAAGTTAGATCCAAAATCAATTGGCGTGGGACAATATCAATATGATGTTGACCAGTCGGCACTCAAAAAAGCACTTGACCAAACTGTTGAAAATGCCGTGAATAAAGTCGGTGTGAATGTGAATACCGCGAGTAAATATTTGTTGACATATATCTCTGGTATAGGTCCTCAATTAGCTGAAAATATTGTGGCGTTTCGTGCCCAAAATGGTCCTTTTAAATCACGTAAAGCGTTGCTGAATGTGGCTAAAATGGGCGCAAAATCGTTTGAACAAAGTGCTGGATTTATGCGTGTGGAAAATTCGGATAATCCTTTGGATAATAGTGCTGTACACCCTGAAAGTTATCCGATTGTGGAACGCATGGCGCGTGATTTAAAATGCTCTGTCGCTGATTTGTTACGTGATGAAAATTTGCGCAAACAGATTTTGGTTCAAAACTATGTAACCGATACAGTAGGGTTGCCTACTTTAAATGATGTATTATTGGAATTGGCTAAGCCAGGACGTGATCCGCGAACAGAAATTCAGGTGTTTGCATTTGATCCGACGGTGAAAACGATTAACGATGTAAAAGTTGGTCAAATTTTGCCAGGCATTATTACCAATGTAACTAAATTTGGTGCGTTTGTAGATGTTGGTGTACATGAAAATGGTTTGGTACACATTTCCAATATGGCCGACCGTTTTGTGAGCGACCCAACGGAAGTGGTGGCCTTGCATCAGCATGTGCAAGTGAAAGTAATTGAAGTGGATTTAGAGCGTAAGCGCATACAGCTTAGCATGAAAGGGATAAAACAATAGCGTTTTGCTCTTCGACAATTGCCAAAAAATCATTACTTTTGCACACTCAAAAAATATTTAAACAACGATGAATAATACGCTAATTTCCCGTTTGGAGGGTTTATCTGCTCGGTTTGAAGAGGTTTCTACGCTCATTACTGATCCATCCATTATTTCTGATATGAAACGCTATGTTAAACTCAATAAAGAGTATAGCGAATTGGAGCGTATTATTACCAAACGGAATGAATATCAACGTTTATTGCAAAATTTAGCTGAAGCTAAAGAAATTTTGGATTCTGAAAATGATCCAGAAATGCGTGAAATGGCCAAACTAGAAATTGACGCTATAGAACCTAAAATTGAGCCATTGGAAGAGGAGATAAAATTGCTTTTGATTCCGGCTGACCCCGAAGATGCTAAAAACTGTATTGTCGAAATTCGTGGTGGTACTGGAGGCGACGAAGCTGCTATTTTTGCAGGCGATTTATTTCGCATGTATACTAAATTCTGTGAAAATAAAGGGTGGAAAGTCGCCGTTTCTAATTTTAATGAAGGCACAGCTGGAGGTTATAAAGAAATTGTTTTTGCAGTTACTGGCGAAGGCGTTTATGGCATTTTAAAATATGAATCGGGGGTGCATCGCGTACAGCGTGTGCCAGCTACCGAAACTCAAGGGCGCGTACATACATCAGCAGCATCGGTGGCGGTTTTGCCAGAAGCACAAGAGTTTGATGTGGAAATAAACGAAGGTGAAATTAAATGGGATACGTTTCGCTCGGGTGGTGCTGGTGGACAAAATGTGAATAAAGTGGAGTCGGGCGTTCGTTTGCGCTATATGTGGAAAAATCCGAATACGGGAGTTCCTGAGGAGATTTTGATTGAATGTACCGAAACACGTGACCAGCCTAAAAATAAAGAGCGTGCTTTGGGTCGTCTACGTACTTTTATTTACGATAAAGAACATCAGAAATATTTGGACGATATTGCGTCTAAACGTAAAACTATGGTTTCTACTGGCGACCGTTCGGCCAAAATTCGTACCTATAATTATCCACAAGGGCGTATTACCGATCACCGCATAAATTATACCGTTTATAATCTTTCAGCCTATATGGATGGCGACATCGAAGATTGCATCAATCATCTGATTATTGCCGAAAATGCGGAACGCATGAAAGAATCTAATTTGTAAGTAGTTCCAGAAATACGAATTTGTCACGCTAAATAAGTTTTCTATGAAACGATTTTTTTTGTTTTTATTATTTCCAGAAGCTGGCTTTCGTAAGGAAGTTCAAGCTAAAAAAATATCGAAGGGAAAACTTATTTATGCTTTGAGCATTAATTTTGTATTGCCTCTGTTATTCTTGATTTTTGGGTTGATTATCAATGCCAATCAACCACTTAAAGAACGCATACAAGCGTTGCAAGATACTAAAGTACCTGAAGTGGTTGACGATTACGGACGTTACGCGCCCATTCCTTTTATCTTTGTGCTCGATCGTGTGGGAATGTCGGCACGTACACCTTTCGTGGTGCGTGTATTGACGTTTACCACAGCCTATATTATTGGCGATGCGGTGGTGCATCGTACCAAACAATTTACAAAAGTAACGCGCCCTAAAAAAGAGTATGGCAACACCTCTTTCCCTTCGCAACATACTAATCAAGCGTTTTTGGCTTCTATGGCTTTGCATCACGAATATATTGGTAGCAAAGGTGGCGGTGTGGTTAGTGCGGCAGGCATGGTGTGTGCTGGTGGCGTTGGTTATTTGCGTTATGCACGCGACAAACATTGGAGTAGCGATGTGCTCGTGGGCGCCGCTGTAGGTATGATGGCGGTGAATGTAGTCTATATGTTTTTATATGGTCTGTTGACTCTGCTAGTACAAAAGAGCTGGACTTTTATTCGATCGAAATTTAAACGGTAATTTTTACCCATCAAAATATAAAGCGTAGTGGTTTGTTCCATTACGCTTTTTTATAAATAAAAGTCCCCACCTTCACAGGCAGGGACCGTATAAAGCACATGATGTGAAATCTATGAAAAAGGTTTTGTGCTTAATTGTCTTGTTTAATTTTCGACATGCCTTCTTGAATCGATTGTAAAATCACCGGAGTTCCTTTGTAGGTAATTTTACTAGCATCGTGAGCCGACATCCATAAACTTTGTGTGGTTCCTACTTCTACTTTTGAAGCGTTACGAGCTTCAACATTAGCCGTTGTGGTTACTAATTCGTCTAAATCTGCTTTAGAAGCATTGTTGATGTTTGTGGATAATTTATCTGCAGTTCCTTCAATTTCAACTTTGCAGGCTTCTGATGCTTTTATCGTCAACAAATTCGCAATTATTACATCAAGATCCGCTTTACTTGCTTCGTTCAAATTCAATTCTAAATTGGTGAATTTAAGCGGAGCATTTGATCTTATAACACTAGCTTGGTTGGCTTTTACCAATCGTAAATTAGGAGTTGTAACGTATACTGTACCACCACTATTTAGCACATGTAGTGAATTGGCATCATCTTTTAATTCTACATATAAAATACTATCGCGCACTTCTGTTTGGATATAACCAATACGTGTGTCGCCAGCTTTTACAATTACCGTCGTAGAGTCGCCCTGCGATATCATCACTTTCATATTATTCGATACTTCGATGCTGTGAAATGGAGTGATGGCACGTGTTTCGGTAATGGTGTTGACATTTGCTGTCGTGTCAAAATTATCGTTTGTTATATATTTGATAGACAATCCGATTAGAACAAATAAACTGATAATCCAAGCCACAAAAAGTGTCCAACCAAACCAATGTGATCTTTGTTCAGGTCGTTTTCCTCTTAATAATCGGAAAGAACTAATCATGATGGCCAAAATAGGAATAATTACGATTAAAGCGACACTAGAAAGGGCAGCCCAGCCGCCAAATGGCGACATCAAGGTGAATGGCAACATACTAGCAACCACATCTTGCCCTGCTACAATTACCACAATCAATGCAAATATAATGGCAGCCAAAACGGCGATGCAAACAATGCTCATAATAACGCTTACAAATATGAATAATGCTTTAAATAACCAACGTACTATTTCGCCTAAACGGATGCCAATACGTGATGCTGATTGTTTGAATCTGTCCGATTCAACATATTCTTTAGCCGAGTCGAATTGTTCTTTGATTGCATCAACGGTTACATCTTTGCCTTGCATTTCTAGTCGTTGCGCAGTAGTGCGTGCTTCGGGCGCAATAAGCCATACCAATAAGTAAATAGGAATAGCCCAGCCAAAACCAATAATGACTAATATGACAAATAGAATGCGCACCAGTGTTGTATCCCAATCGAGATAGGCTGCCACACCGCCAGCCACACCGCCAAGTATGCGATTTTCTGGGTCACGATAGAAACGTTTGTGTTTACCTTTTTTAGGTTCTTCTGTTTTGTTTGTTTCTTCCGATTCGGTAGCTTCGCTTTCAAATTGATTTGGATGTCCGAGTACGCTGATAACGCTTTCTACATCAGCTATTTCGATAACACCTTTGTTACCTTGGAGTTTTTCGGCAAATAATTCGGCAATACGTGCCTCAATATCTTTTAGAATCTCTTTTTCTTCTTCTGAGACAAAATGAGCTCCAATTTCGTTTAAGTAATTTTTTAAGGCTTGGTAAGCGTCCTCATCAATATTGAAAACGATTCCGTTTAAATTAATTGTTAATGTCTTTTTCATATTATATGATTTTTTGAAATTATTTTTTTACAATATCAACAACATTCTTTATTTCGTCCCACGCGTGGTCAAGTTCTGCTAAAAATGCTTTACCATCTGACGTTAACGTGTAGTATTTACGTGGTGGCCCTTGTGTTGATTCTTGCCACACATAATCCAATAAGCCGCTATTTTTTAAGCGGGTGAGCAAAGGGTAGAGTGTTCCTTCTACCACAATGAGTTCTGCATTTTTAAGTTCTACAATAATATCCGATGCGTAAGCTGGCTTTTTGTCGATAATGAGTAAAATACAATATTCTAAAAAACCTTTACGCATTTGCGATTTAATGTTTTCTGTGTTTATTGCCATAAGTTTATAATTAAGCTATGAGTTTTTTTAATTTGATTGAAATCACGCTGCAAAGATATTGTATATTTTAGTACTATGCAATACAAAATACCATATTTTTTTAAAATAATTTTCAAATATTTTATTAATAAATTGTTAATCAGTAAATTAATTGCTTTATATTTTTTTAATAAAAGCGTTTATTATATGCTGTAAATGATGTATCTTTGCACATAATATGAAAGAGATAGAGGAATTTTTAGCAAAACAGTCTTATCCGTCCTTCGATTTGAAGGCTGTTTTTTTTGATATGGATGGTGTGTTATTTGATTCGATGCCATTTCATGCGTTAGCGTGGACACGTACCATGCAGAATAATGGGTTTGATTTTACCGAATACGACGCCTATATGAACGAAGGGCGTACAGGCGAAGGCACTATCAATGAGTTCTTTTTACGTCATCGCGGACGTGTGGCTACGGACGAAGAGTGTAAAGCGATGTACGCCGAAAAGGGACGTTATTTTGAAGCTTGTGGACCAGTAAAGCCAGTGAAATATGTTCTTGAATTGTTACATAAAATTCAAGCTCAAGGGTTAGATATTTATATTGTCACAGGCTCTGCTCAACGTTCGTTATTGAATACATTACATCACCATTTTGGAACTATTTTTGAAAAAGAAAAAATGGTGACAGCTTTTGATGTGAAATATGGAAAACCTAATCCAGAACCTTATTTAATGGCTCTACAAAAGGCTAAGATTGAGCCTTGGCAGGCCGTCGTTATTGAAAATGCACCGCTTGGTATTCAAGCTGGTGTAGGTGCTGGTATTTTTACAATTGGCGTAAATACAGGAATTCTTGAAGATAAAGTATTATTGGACGCAGGTGCACATGTGGTCTATCCATCTATGCACGAATTATTAACTCAATGGACTACTATTTATGATTAACAAACACACACTTTTATGGATGCTATTAGGTTGTGCGAGTGTTACTTTTGCCCAAACAGCACATACCGATTCATTGTCTAATTTCTCATTATTTGATTTAGAAAATACAGGAAAGGCCGATGTGGATGAAGGCAAAGTGCTCGACACTAAAAAGATGGAAGCTAAAGATTATGCTCCAGAGATACACGGAACGCTTCGTAGCCGTTACGAATATTGTAGTACGCTAGATGCCAGTCGATTTCAAGTGCGTAACGCTCGTGTTAGTTTTACAGGTAATGTGCATCCTTTGGTAGCCTATAAAGCTGAAATCGATTTGTCTGATGCTGGTGTTACACGTATGCTAGACGCTTATATTCGTGTATTCCCCACAAAAGGACTAGCTTTAACTTTAGGACAAATGAAAGTGCCTTTCAGTACCGATAATTTACGGAGTCCTCATTTGTTGTATTTTGCCAATCGTTCGTTTATTGCTAAAGAAATTTCCGGATTACGCGATGTTGGTTTCACTGCAGGATACACATTGACCGAAAAATTCCCATTTTCAGTGGTCGCTGGTGTATATAATGGTGAAGGTATTTACCAACAAAAAGAGTGGCATAATACCATGTGTTTTGCTACACGTGCTACGTTTGACCCATCGAAGTATATTAATATATCGCTCAATTTTCAATCGTTTGAACCCGATAGTGTGCGTATGAATGCGTATGATGTTGGATTGTTCAGCAATTTCTTTGGATTTCATGCCGAGGTCGAATATCTGTATAAAACATATAACGGAAATGTGTTTAAACCAGCACATGCATTTACAGGTTTGTTAAGTTATGATTTACCTTTAGAAAAGGTATTTAATAAAATCTCGTTTATGGGGCGTTATGATATGATGACCGATAATAATAGAGGATTTAAAAATACGTTAGGTCAATATGTAGCAGACGATTTTGAGAGACAGCGTATTACTGGCGGTGTTTCATTGACTCTCTCGAAACCGATTTTGGCGGAGTTACGTGTTAACTACGAAAAATATTTTTATACTAATTGGAACTTAGCCGATCCTTCGGAACAAGATAAATTAGTCATCGAAATTGTGGCTCGGTTTTAGTAAATACATAGTATCGTTTTCATAACTAATATCATTATGTATCAAGATTTTCAAACACATTTAACATCTGAATTGGCTGCTATTAAAGAGGCTGGCTTATTCAAAAATGAACGGTTGATTGCCTCTCCTCAAGGAGCAGACATAGTGGTTAACGGAAAGCATGTGCTCAATTTTTGTGCAAACAATTATTTGGGTTTAGCTAATCATCCTGCGCTTATTGCTGCGGCCAAAAAAGCTATGGATGAGCGTGGTTATGGTATGTCGTCAGTGCGTTTTATTTGTGGAACTCAGGATCGTCATAAAGAGTTAGAACAGGCTATTTCGCGTTATTTTGGAACTGAAGATGCCATTTTGTATGCCGCTTGTTTTGATGCTAACGGTGGCGTATTTGAACCCTTGTTGACAGAAGAAGATGCTATTATTTCCGATGCTTTGAATCACGCTTCCATTATCGATGGCGTGCGTTTATGTAAAGCACAGCGCTTTCGTTACGCCAATGCAGATATGGCCGAGCTAGAAGAGCAACTCAAAGCGGCACAATCCTGTCGTTTTCGATTGATTGTGACTGATGGTGTGTTTTCAATGGATGGCAATGTATGTCCGTTAGACAAAATATACGAATTAGCTAACCGCTATAATGCCATGATTATGGTTGATGAAAGCCATTCGGCTGGTGTGGTTGGTAAAACAGGACGTGGAGTTACTGAACTGTACCAATTACGTGGTAAAGTTGAAATTTTAACAGGAACTTTGGGTAAAGCCTTTGGTGGAGCAGTTGGTGGATTTACAACTGGAAAAAAAGAAATTATAGATTTGTTGCGTCAACGTTCTCGTCCCTATCTTTTTTCTAATTCATTACCGCCAATGGTAGTCGCGGCAGGCATCGAAATGTTTGCCATGATGGATAAAACAAACGAATTACAAGACAAATTACATCGTAATACCGATTATTTTAGAGAGAAAATGTTGGCAGCAGGTTTTGATATAAAACCTACACAATCAGCTATCTGTGCGGTGATGTTGTACGATGCCAAATTATCGCAAGAGTTTTCGGCGAAGTTACAAGACGAAGGCATTTATGTCACTGGTTTTTATTATCCGGTTGTACCAAAAGGTCAAGCACGTATTCGTGTACAAATATCGGCGGCTCATGAACAAGAACACCTCGACAAATGTATTGAGGCATTTATAAAAGTAGGCAAAATGCTTGAAGTTATATAACCTAATTGTCATTAAAATCTAACACTATGAAAGCATTAGTTAAAAAATACGCTGAAAAGGGCATTTGGATGGAAGATGTACCGATTCCAGAGGTTGGGGTGAACGATGTTTTGATTAAAATCAAGAAAACGGCCATTTGTGGAACCGACTTGCACATTTATAAATGGGACGAGTGGTCGCAGAAAACCATTCATACGCCCATGGTAATAGGACATGAATATGTAGGAGTTGTGGCTAAAGTTGGTTTAGGTGTACGTAATATTCAAGTGGGCGATCGTGTTACAGGCGAAGGTCACATTGCTTGTGGACATTGTCGCAACTGCCGTCGTGGCAAATTGCACGTATGTGAATATTCCATTGGTGTAGGCGTTAATCGCGATGGCGCATTTGCCGAATATTTGTGTATTCCAGAGAGTAATGTGGTTAAGTTAGATGCGCGCATTTCTGATGAAATGGCCTCTATTATGGACCCTTTTGGAAATGCTACTCACACCGCTTTATCTTTTCCGCTCATTGGCGAAGATGTATTGATTACTGGTGCAGGGCTTATCGGAACCATGGCTACAGCCATTTGTCGTTTTGCTGGTGCACGTCACATTGTGGTAACCGATATCAGTGACTATCGATTAAATATAGCTAAACAAATGGGTGCTACATTGGCCATTAATCCTTCTAAAGGCGAAACGGTGAAACAAGCTATGGAGCAATTACATATGCGTGGATTCGATATCGGATTGGAAATGTCGGGTTCACCCGTTGCCTTCCGCGAAATGATTGATAGTATGTATAAGGGTTCCAAAATTGCTCAATTGGGAATTTTACCCGACACAACAACTGTAAATTGGAGTGAAATCATTTTTAATGCACTTACCATTAAAGGGATATACGGACGCGAAATGTGGGAAACTTGGTATCAGATGGAGCAAATGTTGATTTCTGGTATCGATTTGACCCCCGTTATTACACATCGTTTCCATATTGATGATTTTCAAAAAGGATTTGATGTGATGGAAAGCGGTTTATGTGGTAAAGTTATTTTGAATTGGGAGTAAGGTGATGTTTGGCACAGTGCTTGCAAGAGGGAAAGAAAAAATAGAATGATTATGAAAAAGCTCGTTTTAATTATAGGTCTTGCAACCATTTCAGTATTTGCATCTGCACAATTTACGCTAGGCGTAAAAGGTGGTTATAACACTTGTCTAGGTTTTGATAAAAATTGGCAGTACAGCGATCAAAATTGGAATTTGAAAAGTGATTTAACACAGGGTGTACAATTGGGCGCATTTGCACGTTTTGGCCGTGGTTTTTATGTACAACCAGAGTTTAATTATAATTTGAATGTATCTAAGGTTCAGTATGCTTATAATAATCAAATTATTACCGATGACGTTATTTTAAGTACTATAGATGTTCCTGTATTACTAGGGTTTAAAGTTATCAATACGAAGTTATTTAATTTGCGCTTGATGGCAGGTCCTAAATTTCGTTTTAATGCAGGTTCTGACACTTCTATCGACAATGTACAAGATTTGGTATTAGAAGCTCGTAAAGCGCAAGTTGGTTTAGATGCTGGTGTTGGTTTAGATATTTGGTTTTTGTCTGTTGACGTTCGCTATAATTTGATTCAGCAATTATATCATTATAAAACACTTGACCAACAGGAAATCAATATGGACCCAATCAATGAGTTTACAGTGTCTGTGGGATGGAAATTAATTGATATTTATAAACCCAAACGCTATTAATTAATAGTGTTGCAAGATATAAAAAGGTGGAGTAGTGCTCCACCTTTTTTGTAGTTATATATGTTTTCAATTTGAGGATAGCAGAATAAAAAAAGCCGTTTCTAATCTTTATAGAAACGGCTTTTTTTTATTGACGGATTAAAGATTATTCAGCGTCTTTTTTAGTTGCTTTTTTAGCAGCTGTTTTTTTTGCTGGTTTTTCTTCTTCATCTTTAGCGGCTACTTTTTTAGTTGCTTTTTTAGCAGGTTTTTCTTCTGCATTTTTAGCTTCTTCTTTTTCAATCATTTTTTTAGTTGCTTTAGCAACCATTTGATCTTTTAAATCAGACAATGATTGGATATCACCTAAAGTAGTTTTTTCCATTGCTGGAGTTTCTTCTTTTACAGCAGCTTTTTTCGCAGCTTTTTTAGGAGCAGCTTCTGATGCGCTTTCTACTGCAGGAGCAGCGGTTTTAGCAGCATCTTCGTGAATACGGCTGTGTGATAAGATAATGCGTTTAGAATCTTTATTGAATTCAATTACTTTGAAGTTCAATTTTTCATCCATTTTAGCAGTTGTACCATCTTCTTTTACCAAGTGTTTTGGGGTAGCAAAACCTTCAACACCATAAGGAAGAGCAACTACTGCACCTTTATCAAGCATTTCGATGATTGTGCCTTCGTGGATGCTATCAGGAGTAAAGATAGTTTCGAATACATCCCAAGGATTTTCTTCCAATTGTTTGTGGCCTAAGCTCAAACGACGGTTATCTTTGTCTATTTCGAGAACTACTACTTCGATTTCTGAACCGATTTGAGTAAATTCAGATGGGTGTTTGATTTTTTTCGTCCAGCTTAAGTCGCTGATGTGAATTAAACCATCGATACCTTCTTCAATTTCTACAAATACACCAAAGTTAGTAAAGTTACGCACTTTAGCAGTGTGTTTTGAACCAACTGCATATTTAGTGTCGATATTTTCCCAAGGATCAGATTTCAATTGTTTGATACCAAGTGACATTTTACGTTCGTCACGATCCAAAGTTAAAATAACAGCTTCCACTTCGTTACCTACTTTCAAGAAGTCTTGAGCGCTACGAAGGTGTTGGCTCCAGCTCATTTCTGAAACGTGGATTAAACCTTCAACGCCAGGAATAACTTCGATGAAAGCACCGTAGTCAGCCATAACAACTACTTTACCTTTTACTTTGTCGCCTACTTTTAAGTTAGCATCCAAAGCATCCCAAGGGTGTGGAGTTAATTGTTTTAAACCAAGAGCGATACGTTTTTTCTCATCATCAAAGTCAAGAATAACCACGTTGATTTTTTGATCAAGTGTTACAATTTCTTCTGGATGGTTAACGCGACCCCAGCTTAAGTCGGTGATGTGAATCAAACCGTCTACGCCGCCCAAGTCGATAAATACACCATAAGATGTGATGTTTTTAACGATACCTTCGAGTACTTGGCCTTTTTCAAGTTTACCGATGATTTCTTTTTTCTGCAATTCAAGTTCAGCTTCAATAAGCGCTTTGTGTGACACAACAACGTTTTTGAATTCTTGGTTGATTTTAACCACTTTGAATTCCATTGTTTTGTTTACGAATACATCGTAGTCACGGATAGGTTTCACGTCGATTTGTGAACCTGGTAAGAATGCTTCGATACCGAAGATGTCAACAATCATACCGCCTTTGGTACGACATTTAACAAAACCTTTAACGATTTCTTCTGATTCGAGTGCTTCGTTTACACGATCCCAAGAGCGAGATGTGCGTGCTGCTTTGTGAGAAAGGAGCAACTGACCTTTTTTGTCTTCTTGGTTTTCGATGAAAACTTCAACTTTGTCACCAATTTTTAAATCAGGATTGTAGCGAAATTCGCTCATTGGAATGATACCATCTGATTTGAAACCGATGTTAACAACAACTTCACGTTTGTTCATCGAAATAATAGTTCCCATGACAACTTCTTTGTCCTTAACTTGGTTTAAAGTGTTGTCATATTTTGCAGTTAATTCTGCTTTTGCTTCGCTGGTCATTACATCGCCTTTAGCGTATGAATCCCAATCGAAATCAGCTGCTGGAGCAGCCATTTTTTTGTTTAATTCTTCCATCTTTGTAATAAAGTTTTTTCAGAAATAAATGGGTTAGACATTATGTTGAGTAAAATCGGGTGCAAAGGTACGTCTTTTTTATTTATTATACAAGTGCTTTTTGCGCTATTTTTCAATACGATATATGGCGATAAAGATATTAAAAAAGCCACTTTTTTAGAAGTGGCTTTTAAATATTTGAAGTTAATTTTTTATAAACTTGCTGGTCGATATTTTTCCGTCAGACAGCGCTGCTCGAATGAGATACATCCCTGGTACGAAGTCCGACACATCAACAGTTTCGTTTCTATCACTTGCGTTAGTTCGGCTGATAAGTGTTCCCATACACGAATAAATCTCAATGTTATTAATTGTGGTTTGAGCTGTTAGATAAAGAGTGCTCTCTGTTGGATTTGGGTAAATGGTAAACGAAGCATCATTTGACACTTGTTGTATTGGTGTTACAGAACAATCTTCCTCAAGTTTTTCAGAAACGCCTGTCCAAGAGTAACATACATCCTCGTTGGTATATAAATCGCTTGTTTGACTTGTGCCATTATTAAAAATAAAATTGACTTCTTTTACGGCTGCATCGAATGTGTGTTTATACCAACCATTTTCCTCTGTGGTTAAGGTGGTGCCAGGCCATGCTCCTAGGTATTTTGTAAGAGCGGCGTCGGTGGCCCATGCATATAAATTAACTTTAGTCCAATTCGATGGTTTGTAGAAACTTACGGTAATTGGCCACGTTTGTGCTTCTTTTATTACGTATTCTTGTGTTTGAACAGTAGTTTGTACGCTACCATTTTTTACAAATGCTTTTAAGGTAGTTGTAGCTGTAAATTTTATAGGCGCACTATAAACCGTTGATGACGTATTAGGTGTTGTGCCGTCTGTTGTATAGTAAATGGTTCCGCCATTTAATGCTTCCATCGATACAGTTACACTATCGGTATATTTACCACCTGCTGGTGCAACAATGAGTTTTGGAGTTGGGTCTGTAGTCGTTTGGATGTACATCGCCCAATTGGTTCCACTCGCTGCTTTTGTATATCCCGATGGAGTAGTGCTGCTACCGCTGCCTGCACCTATTTTTACCATTAAGGTTCCATTGGTTCCTGTGGCTGTTGCTACATATTTATCAGCACCAGTATCGTTCACCGTAACAGCACTTTGACTATGAATTCCTACCGCTTTACGGGCTAAAATCATTTTTTGAATGTCTGATTTATAACGTACCCAATGTGGATAGAAAATACAAGGAACGCCTGGTGAACTTAGTAGAAAAGCGTTAGCTTGTAGAATTAAATCTTTACTGTCGATTCCCGCAAAATCATTACCATTGCTACGTTCAAATGTGTCATGATTATCTACTAATGTGACGGCAAATTTACGTAAATCGCTATGAATCATACCAGCAGGCTGGCCATTCCAAACCAATTTAGTTAAATCGCCTTTAGCTAGTCCATTATTTAATCCGTTAAATTTTAATGAAAAATCGAAGGCTGTTGATCTATTGCCAGTTCCATTGACCCATCCGTTGAGTAGATCGTAGTTACCATCTAGATATTCACCAACAGAGAAATAACTTTGTGCGTCAGCAGCGTAGTCGCCAAAATAACTAGCGCTAAATCCTTTGGCAACGTCGAAACGCCAACCATCGTATTTCATCTCGTATTTTAGCCATTTTAAATAGGCTTTTACCGCATCTTGAACGTATTTGTTGGTGTGATCTAAGTCGCGTGCTGCTCCATATTTTTCGCCTGTGTCGTTAGCGCCAGTAGCTGTTCCTTTACAACTACCCGATGAACTTGTATTTACTTCGTCGTCTTTGCATATGTGGCTAGCATTCAGTTCATATTTTCCTAATGTACCGAAATCTTCAGCCCAAAAATCACACCAAGTACTTTTGTTATCTTTATGGTTAACTACAATATCAGCAATGACTTTAGAGCCTCCAGCATGTAAATTTTTAATGAGCGATTGTAGCTCGGATAGTGAACCATGTGCACTTGTTTGATTACACCATTGACTTGGATGATAGCCTGTACCACCACTTGATTTAGCCGATGGAGCGAGCCATACTAAATCAAAGTATCCAGCTAGTTCACTTGCTTGTTGATTGAGCGCGTTCCATTTTGTAGTACCATATTTGGCTGTTGATAGATAAGAATCCCAATAGAAGGCTTGAATCATAACATCGGTACATTGGCTTGGCACAGGCGAACTATAATTACCCGGTGTGTACTCACTGGTTCCAGGATCTACAGGGTCCGTAGGGTCAGTCGGATCTGTTGGATCCGTAGGGTCCGTTGGGTTTGTGTTGTCTGGGCTTGTAGGTGTGGTTTCGGAAGACGCTCCAATATAAATTTCGTCTGCCTGATATTTCATTTTGATGTAAATATCGTATAAACCAGCTTTGGTACAGGTTATACCTGTTGTACTCGCCGTAAAACAGCCTGCTACAGAGTATTGGTTGAGTACAGTCACCGCCCATCCGGCAGCATTATCTTTATCGTAAACGGTTATTAAATCATTGGTTGCGAGTGATACACCTTTTACATAATATTGGGTATATCCTTCTGAATCATCACCTTGCGTAGTTGTGTAGTAAGTTGATCCATTTACACACACAGCAAAGTTACCAGCCCAAAGACTCCATGTAGTAACTAAAAGGACTACAATAAGGGTGAAGAGTTTTTTCATGGAACGTAATTTTAATGGTTTTATAGCTTATTGATAGTAATTTACTAGTGAACTAAAATTATGAAATAGATTGATAACGAGTTGATTTTATCTCTTTATACAAAACAACTGTGGAGCAAAGATAAAATATTCTATCCTTACAAACTAAAAAAAAGTGTTAAATTTTAAAAATGTTAAATCGAACAGGCTAATTTTGTGGGGTGATGTCCTCAAAAATGGCATAAGCCTCTGATGCATAATTGACTGAAGAGAACGTGGCGAAACGTTTCCCGTCCTTTTCACCTAATCGACATGCGTGTGGATGTGCACCGATGTACGTAAGTAATGCGGTGAAAGCAGACGATTGGTAATAAGGCGAAGTATCCTTGCCAACTAGGTATAAAGTCATACGCCCATTTTTCAAAACTATGCGTTCTATACCGAGTTGTAAAGCGCGCCAACGGATACGTAAAACAATCATCAAATCTTTAGCTGGAGCTGGAACTGGACCAAAACGGTCAATTAAACGTGCCTCAAAATCGTGAAGTGATTTTTCGTCATTTAGGTTATCGAGTTCACGATAAAGGGTCATACGTTCCGATACATTTAGGATATAATCTGAAGGGAACATGAGATTTAAATCCGATTCAATTTGACATTCACTCACGAACGTGGTTTGTCGAGGTTCGTCAACAAACAGTTCTGCAAATTCTTCCTCACGAAGTTCGGTCATCGCTTCGTTTAAAATCTTTTGATAAGTTTCATAACCTAAGTCGGCTATAAATCCGCTTTGTTCGGCACCTAACATGTTTCCAGCACCACGAATATCCAAATCTTGCATAGCAATATTAAAACCACTTCCCAAATCGGCAAAGGTTTCGATAGCTTGTAAGCGACGACGTGCATCGTCGGTTAATTCTTTCATCGGAGGTGCTATAAGATAACAGTAGGCTTTTTTATTGCTACGTCCTACGCGTCCACGTAATTGATGTAAATCGCTTAATCCAAATAAATTAGCTTTGTTTACAATGATGGTATTTACATTCGGCATATCAATACCAGATTCAACTACGGTAGTGGCTAAAAGTACATCATAATCATAGTTGATAAAATCCATGATGGTTGTCTCCAACTGAGCTGGTGGCATTTGTCCGTGTGCTACTGCAATACGTGCTTCAGGAACTAGTTTACGTAGTTTTTCGGCTAATAAATAGATATTCTGTACCCGATTATTGATAAAGAATACTTGACCGTTACGCTCCATCTCCTTATTAATTGCTTCTTTGATAATTGCTTCGTCGAAGTCGATTACTTCGGTGAAAACTGGATAACGATTTGGCGGAGGCGTGTTGATAATGGATAAAGTCGCGTGCTCCCATCAATGAAAACTGCAAGGTACGTGGAATAGGCGTGGCTGTCAAGGTTAGTGTGTCCACATTAACTTTGAGTTGTTTTAACCGCTCTTTGATGGCCACTCCAAACTTTTGTTCTTCATCGATAACCAAAAGTCCCAAGTCTTTGAATTGAATATCTTTTCCTACAATTTTATGTGTACCAACTAAAATATCAATTTCTCCTTTTGATAAACGTTGTAAAATATCTTTCACTTGTTTGGTCGATTTAGCTCGACTAATATATTCTACAGTACACGGAAACTGTTTTAATCGCTCGCTAAAAGTTTTATAGTGTTGCAGTGCGAGTACAGTAGTTGGTACGAGAACAGCTACTTGTTTGCCATTGGTTACGGCTTTAAACGCTGCGCGAATGGCCACTTCTGTTTTACCAAAGCCCACATCGCCACAAACCAAACGATCCATGGGACGTTCCGATTCCATGTCGCGTTTAATATCGGCAGTCGATTTTATTTGATCGGGTGTATCTTCGTAGATAAACGAAGCCTCTAGTTCTTGTTGTAGGTAGCAATCGGGCCCATATTCAAATCCTTTTTGCGCCATGCGTTGCGAGTAAAGCTTTATGAGATCGCGTGCGATGTCTTTGACTTTACTTTTCGTGCGCTCTTTTAAACGCTCCCAAGCACCAGTTCCTAATTTGTTGATGCGCGGTTCTTCGCCTTCTTTGCTTTTATATTTTGAAATGCGATGAAGTGCATGAATACTTACAAAAATGACATCGTCATCTTTAAAGATTAATTTAATGACTTCTTGTGTGCGACCATTGATATTGGTGGTGAGTAAACCGCCGAATTTTCCAACACCATGGTCGATATGAACCACATAATCGCCCACTTTGAATTGGTTCAATTCTTTAAGTGTCATAGCCACCTTACCAGCACGTGCCATGTCGCTGCGTAAGGTAAATTTATGAAAACGATCGAAAATTTGATGATCGGTAAAACAACAAAGGCGTAAATCGTGATCAATAAACCCTTCGTGCAATGTTTTTAAAATTGGCGTGAACGGAATATTGGTTCCACGTTCTTCAAAAATGCTCGATATACGATCAATTTGCTTTTTACTATCACTTGAGATATAAAGCGTGTAACCTTCTGTCAGGTATTTGGTGAATTGCTCTGTAACTAAATCGAAATTTTTATGGAAAATAGGTTGAGCAGACATCTGAAAACCAATTTGTTCCACTTGGTTATAGATACTTTTTCCAAATTCAATGGTTCTATTAGTTTCAATTTGGTCTAGTAATGTGTCGCCAGTTAATAGTCGGCTCGTTAGTGTGGCTGTTTTAGTCTGTTCGTTGGCTTTTACCAGCGCATCATCGTAAACTTGATTGATGCGTTCGCGTATAAAACGTAGATTATCAGCACAAATAAATGTCTTATTCGACATAAACTCCACCAAGGATATGGCTTCACCTTCTAATGTTTCAATATCTGGAACGATGGTTATTTGGGTTTGTTCGTCCAACGACAGCTGTTTTTCAATGTCGAATGTGCGAATACTTTCTACTTCGTCACCAAAAAAATCGACACGATAGGGTAGTTCATTGGCAAATGAGAAAATATCTAAGATACTACCACGAATCGAAAATTGTCCTGGCTCATACACAAAGTCCACGTATTCAAATCCGAGTGATTCCAATTGCTCTATGACTTTTTCACTTGGAATCTGTTCACCCGTTTTTATGGTTATTTTGCTCGCATTGAATGTGTTGGCAGATACCACTTTTTCGGCTAATGCTTCGGGATAGGTAATAACAAGGCACGGTTTGCCGCTTTGCAAACGACTTAGCGTGTCAGCACGTAAAATTTCGTTTGCTGCATCTTTGGTGCCATGCTTATGGTTGTTTTTATAGGTCGACGGGAAATAGACAACTTGCTCCTTGTCGAGCATTTGTGTTAAGTCGTGATAACAGTAGCCAGCAGTTTCGGCATCGTTCAGTATAATTAGAAATGGTTGTTGTGAAGCTTCGAAAACTGTGCCCAATGTGACCGATTTGGACGATGCCAATAAACCCGAAACGGTCAAATGTTGTTTCGGGCTTTGTAACCAATCAATGATTTGATTAATACATGGATGTTGGTTATAACGAGCTATTAAATCGTGTAATAACACTTATTCTGAGTAGCTTATCTTATTTTGGCGCTTTTGTATACAAAAACAATCCAGTGATTAAAAACAGTATATTCGGTAACCAAACAGCTAATAATGGGTTCATACTACCATTTATGGCAAAGGTACTCGATAGTGTCGAAAATAATATAAATAAAGCACTTAAGGCCAGTCCAATACCAATATTGACCCCCATACCGCCTCTAATTTTGCGCGAAGCAAGCGATACACCTATTAATGTCAAAATAAGGGAAGCTAAAGGCATAGAGAAACGTTTGTAATATTCGTCTTGAAAGGCTTGAATATTACCTAATCCACGTTTTTCTTGTTTTTTTATGTAACGTCTTAATTGAGGATTTGTCATTTGAGCCGCTTGTTGTGCCGTGATGAAAAAATCTTCAGGATCCATATTGATGATGGTATCCAGTGACTCGCCTTTGTTGATGGTTTCATACATACCATTAAAATCGCGAATAAGGTAATTTTTGACTTTCCAATGGTTTAATGAGTCCATTTTAATGGTGTTGGCCGTCATGCGCGACACCAATTTTTTCCCTTCGAATTTTTCTAGTGAAAAATGGTAACCTGTTTGTGTTCGTTCTTCGTAGCGTTCGAAATAGACAATAATGCCAGGCTCCACTTCCATTTGGATATTACGTGCTATTTCAGACTTAAATTTGCGGATATATTTATCTTCAAAATCTAACCGCACTTTGTTGGCGGGTGGAATTACAAATCCCATCAATAAGAATGAGAAGATACCAATGAGGGTGGCGGATATAAAGTAAGGACGTAATAATCTATTGAAACTCATGCCGCCAGCTAACATGGCTATGATTTCACTGTTATTAGCCAATTTCGAGGTAAAGAAAATTACCGAAATAAATGAAAATAACGGTGTAAACATATTGGTAAAGAAAGGGATGAAGTTCATGTAGTAATCGAAAATAATGGCCTTTACAGGGGCACTATTCTCCATGAAATTATCAATTTTTTCTGTAAAATCGAATATGACAGAAATGCTAATAATCAGTATGATAGATAAAATATACGTACCGATATATTTCTTGATAATGTACCAATCTAAACGTTTTAACATAATGTATTTATTTACAATCGAGTAGAAACGCGTTTAACCATTACTTCTTTCCACGTGGCAAATGTGCCTGCTATGATTTGGCAACGTGCCTCTTTCACAAGCCACAAGTAGAATGCTAAATTGTGGACGGATGCTATTTGCATAGCTAATAATTCATCGGCTACGAATAGGTGGCGTAAATAGGCTTTTGTGTATTGTTGATCTACAAAACAGTCGCTTTCTGAATCAATCGGTGAAAATCGTTTGCCCATTTTTTATTTTTTCATATTCATGATACCATTGCGTGTGAATAGCATACCATTTCGTCCGTTTCGTGTAGGCATTACACAATCAAACATATCCACACCGCGCGCTATACCTTCTAAAATATTGGCAGGTGTGCCAACTCCCATTAGATAACGTGGTCTGTCTGTCGGTAAAATTTCATTTACCACCTCAATCATTTCATACATTTTTTCGGTAGGTTCACCTACTGCTAATCCGCCAATGGCATATCCTTCGCGATTTTGAGCTTTTACAAATTCGGCTGATTGACGTCGTAAATCAGCATATACACAACCTTGTACGATAGGGAAAAAGGTTTGTGAATAGCCATATTTTCCTTCAGTTTCGTCGAAATGTTTTAAGCCACGTTCTAACCAACGATGTGTTCGCTCCATCGATTGTTTAGCGTAGTTGTAATCGGCAGTTCCTGGTGTACATTCATCAAATGCCATGATAATGTCAGCTCCAATGGTACGTTGTGTGTCCACTACATTTTCAGGCGTAAATAGGTGTTTCGAACCATCAATATGAGAACGAAAAGTAACGCCTTCTTCTTTTAATTTACGTGTGCCTGAAAGTGAAAATACTTGAAAGCCACCACTGTCGGTCAATATTGGGCGATCCCAACCATTGAATTTATGAAGTCCGCCAGCTTGTTCTAGTATTTCTAAACCCGGACGTAAGTAGAGATGATATGTATTGCCTAAAATAATTTGGGCTTGGATATCTTCTTTGACTTCGCGCATGTGCACAGCTTTTACAGCCGCTACGGTTCCTACCGGCATAAAAATTGGCGTTTCTATAATCCCGTGGTCCGTAGTTATTTTACCAGCGCGAGCGTTGCTCTGTGTGTCGGAATGTTGAAGTTCAAATTGCATGTGTATTTTATTTCAGCTTACAAAGGTAATGAAAAATTATGAGTGCTATTTCATCTCCTTTGAGTTTTTTCGGCAGACTAGCTCTCTGTCTTATTTCAATCGCTTTATAGTTCCACTCCATGAGCAGCCAAAACAATAGATGGTTTCTAAATCAAAACCATCCAAATTATCATTGGCATTGGTGGGGATAATCTCGTTTTCATTGGTGACATATACGGCTTTACGTTCACCTAATGCATTGGTAACGTATAAAGCGGTCGTACCACAAGCTGGGCATAAACGTTTTTTCATCTGTTATTAGTGATATGATAAAGGCTACCTCGTTATAAGGTAGCCTTTATCTGTTATGTAAATTTATTTACTTAGCGTCTTTCAAAGCAGCTTGTGCAGCAGCCAAACGTGCAATAGGCACGCGGAAAGGTGAGCAAGAAACATAGTTCAAACCAACGCGGTGACAGAATTCAACTGATGAAGGTTCACCTCCGTGTTCACCACAAATACCACATTTTAAATCAGGACGAACTGAGCGACCTTTTTCTGTAGCCATTTGTACCAATTGACCTACACCATTTTGATCAAGCACTTGGAATGGATCATTTTTCAAAATCTTCATATCCAAGTAAGCTGGCAAGAATGAAGCAATATCATCACGTGAGTAACCAAATGTCATCTGAGTTAAGTCATTTGTACCGAACGAGAAGAACTCTGCTTTTGATGCAATACGATTTGCGGTCAATGCAGCACGTGGGATTTCAATCATAGTACCCACTTTGAAGTCGATGCTATCACCTTTTTCTTTGAATAACTCGGCTGCGGTTTTGCGTATAACTTCTTCTTGGTTTGAGAATTCATATAAAATACCTGTCAATGGCACCATAATTTCAGGATGTGTTTCTACACCTTCTTTTTTGAGTTCCAAAGCAGCTCCTAAAATAGCGCGTGTTTGCATTTCAGTGATTTCTGGGTATGTGTTACCTAAACGACAACCACGGTGACCTAACATCGGATTAGCTTCATGCAAAGCTTCTACGCGTTGACGTACAGTTTCGAATTTCACACCCATAATTTCAGCTAACTCACGTTGTTCTTTTTCTTCGTGAGGTACAAATTCGTGCAAAGGTGGGTCAAGTAAACGAACTGTAACAGGACAACCAGCCATAGCCTTGAAAATACCTTTAAAGTCGGCTTGTTGGTAAGGTAAAATTTTAGCTAATGCTTTACGACGATCATCAGCTGTTTCTGCCAAAATCATTTCGCGCATAGCACGTATTTTTTCGCCTTCAAAGAACATGTGTTCTGTACGGCAAAGACCAATACCTACAGCACCAAAGTTACGAGCTACTTGTGCATCGTGTGGAGTGTCGGCATTTGTGCGAACTACCAAACGTGTATATTTGTCAGCTAATTTCATCAATTCAGAGAAATCAGCATCTAATTCTGCTTCTTTAGTTGCGACTGCGCCTAAATAGATTTCCCCAGTTGAACCGTTTAATGAGATGAAATCACCTTCTTTTAAAGTTAAACCGTCAACAGATAAAGTTTTCTTAGCATAGTCGATTACTAATGCACCTGCACCTGAAACACAACATTTACCCATACCACGAGCTACTACAGCTGCGTGTGATGTCATACCACCACGAGCAGTTAAAATACCTTCGGCTGCAGCCATACCTGCTAAATCTTCTGGTGAAGTTTCGATACGAACCATGATGACACGTTCGCCTTTAGCATGCCATACCGTAGCATCGTCAGCATTGAATACAACTTTACCTGATGCAGCGCCAGGAGATGCAGCTAAACCTTTAGTAATAACGCGTGCGTCTTTTAGTGCTTTTTTATCAAAAACAGGGTGGAGTAATTCGTCTAGTTTGTTAGGATCGACACGTAATACAGCTTCTTTTTCAGAAATCATACCTTGGCGTAACATGTCCATGGCAATTTTTACCATAGCAAATCCTGTACGTTTACCATTACGTGTTTGTAAGAACCAGAGTTTACCTTCTTGTACGGTAAATTCCATATCTTGCATATCACGATAGTGATTTTCAAGCTTAGTCTGAAGTGCATCTAATTCAGTATAGATGGCAGGCATAGCTTCTTCCATTGAAGGATATTTAGCTACGCGTTCTGCTTCAGAAATACCAGCCAATTGAGCCCAACGTTGTGAACCAATTTTTGTAATTTGTTGAGGAGTACGGATACCTGCTACAACGTCTTCACCTTGTGCATTGATTAAGTATTCACCAACGAAAAGATCTTCGCCAGTTGCAGCATCGCGGCTAAAGCAAACACCGGTAGCCGATGTTTCGCCCATGTTACCAAATACCATGGCTTGAACGTTAACAGCAGTTCCCCATTCAGCAGGAATACCTTCCATCTTACGATATAGGATAGCACGATCGTTCATCCATGAATCGAATACTGAGCAAATGGCACCCCATAATTGTTCGTAAGCTGATTCTGGGAAATCGTGACCTGTTTGTTTTTTAACAGCCGCTTTGAATTTAGTTACTAATTCTTTCAAATCTTCAACAGAAAGTTCTGTGTCAAGATGAACACCTTTTTCTTCTTTGACATTTTCGATGATTTCTTCAAATGGATCGATGTCATTTTTGTTTACAGGTTTCATGCCCAAAACAACGTCACCATACATTTGGACAAAACGACGATATGAATCCCAAACGAAGCGAGGATTGCCAGTTTTTTTGGTTAAGCCTTCTACTACTTTGTCGTTCAAACCAAGGTTTAGAATTGTGTCCATCATGCCAGGCATAGATGCGCGAGCGCCAGAACGAACAGAAACTAACAAAGGATTTTCAATGTCACCGAATTTAGAATTCATCAAAGTTTCAACACCTGCGATTGCTTTTTCAACTTCAGGTTTTAAAAGTTCTACCACTTTGTCTTTACCAAGATCAAAGTATTCTGTACATACATCGGTTGTGATAGTAAAACCTGGAGGAACAGGTACACCTATCAAATTCATTTCAGCCAAATTGGCACCTTTACCACCAAGGAGGTTTTTCATCTCAGCTTTACCTTCTGCTTGTCCATTGCCGAAGGTATAAACTCTTTTCTTGTTGTCCATAAATGATTTTATATTAATTAAATAATGATGTTTTTTTGAGGTTGCAAATTTACGATTATTTTCTCAATTAATCAAGTTCATTTTTGATATAAAAGAGTGAGCTTGTTAATAAAATATTTTAGACCCTTTAACATATTATAGATAAGGCAAACATATAACAGATGATTAGTGAAAAATCATCTGTTATATTAGTGCGATTAGTGAACTAGGACGCTTAGAGTGTAGGTAAACTCATACCATTTATTTTGCGATAAAGATCGAGTGCATATATGTCTGTCATGCCCGATATATAATCTAAAATAGCTTGAATGCGATTGTATACATTTGTCGATTGTGTATCGTATTGTGGAGGGATCCTGTCTAAAATTTGTTTAGAATAGGCTTTAGTTGGATTTGAAGTGGCTTCTATTAGAGTTTCTAGAAGTTCTGAAATGATGCGATACCCAGCTAGTTCTATATCAAGTACTTCTTGTGATTTATAAATTTTAGGCACAGCTATTTTTGCACATGCAGCATAAGCTGTTTGTAATGGCTCAGGGAGTTTTTTTATTAGTGATTTTTGGAATGTGCCAGCTAATATGTCTTCTTCGTTTTCTACAAAAGTGGTAGCGCAGGCTGAAATTAAGTTTCCAATCACAGCAGAACGTAAATATGCTATTTGTTCATTGGTGTCGATTACCATTTTAAATACATCATTGAGTGCTCTTTCTTGTCTCTCTTTTGATAGAAATGCAAGGAGTAATGTTTTTGTTTCATCAAAAGTAAGCAAACGTAGTTTGAACGCATCTTCTATATCCATTATTTCATAACAAATATCGTCGGCGGCTTCTACCAAATAGACTAATGGGTGACGCGCGTAGCGGTTTGGAAATTCAGGATGGCGTATCATGCCCAATTCTGACGCTACACGTTCAAAAGCACTTTTTTCGGTTTGAAAGAATCCAAATTTTGGTTTTGAACTGTCTGCGTATTGTGATTCGTAAGGATATTTTACAATAGAGGCCAATGTACTGTAAGTTAGTACAAAACCTCCTTCTCGTCGTCCTTTAAATTGATTGGTTAGTAGTCGGAATGCATTTGCATTGCCTTCGAAATGAATGAAATCGGCCCATTGCGCTGCACTTAATTGTGCTTGAAACTGTGCCCCTTTTTCTTCTGAAAAATAGGTGGCAATAGCATTTTCGCCTGAATGTCCGAATGGTGGATTTCCTAAATCGTGTGCCAAGCAAGCGGCGGCGACTATCGAACCAATTTCGTCAATATTTCTAGGTAAATCAGCATGTTTTGCACGTAATTGCAGTGTTACTTCGTTTGCAATAGAACGTCCAACGCAGGAAACTTCTAGGCTGTGTGTCAATCTATTGTGCACAAAAACGCTACCAGGAAGTGGAAATACCTGTGTTTTATTTTGTAATCGACGGAAAGGCGACGAAAATATGAGTCGATCATAATCGCGCTGAAATTCGGTACGTCCATCATGTTTGTCATTGTGGTATTGTTCCATACCAAAACGTTTACTCGAGAGTAGTTTATTCCATTCCATCATAAGGTCGATTGCTTTTTTAAGGATCTATTGAGCTCGTCGTAATTCGGAAAAATATCACGCATGAGTTTTTTAAAACGTTCGCCGTGATTCATTTCGCGTGTGTGACAGAGCTCGTGTATAATAACAAAATCTATTAATTCTTCGGGAAGTAACATAAGGTATAAGCTCAAATTAATTTGTTTTTTTGTCGAACAACTTCCCCAACGACGATGTGCACTATTTATTTTTAGACTGGTGTATTCAAATCCATAAATTTTAGCTAATAGTTGTAAACGATTCGGTAAAAAGTTATTGGCTTCAATCCGTAAAAAATGTGTTAGAATGCGCGTGATAACTAACTGGTTTTGATTGGTTTTAAAATCAGTATTAGGCTTAAAATATATGGTTAAAGTGTCGTTTTTGCGTTGAGCAGCAAACGTCGTTTTTATAGTGTCGTTGGCAATAAATCTGACCGTAAAATCATGTGTTTTTAAATTGGTTTCAGGCGTAAACGTGAGCTTGTGAGTTCGATTTGAGAGTTGCTTTTGTGCATTTAATATCCAGGTAACCCGTTCTTCTGAAAGTGGAAAAACAGATTGAGATAAAAATGGATTCACGGTGATACGCACTTTATCAGCTGTTACACGAAAATTAATGCCTCGTGAACTGCTTCTTGTACAGAGCTCTATAGAACCAATTTCAGGATGATGGATTATTGTTTTCATGCACGGCAAATATACAAAAAAACTTCCAATTGGTTTATTGGAAGTTTTTAAAATAAACGTTCGATAACGAGTTTAACGTACTAACAATCTCAGTGTTTCGTTTATCTTTTTACCCGAAACTTTTACAATGTAAGCACCACTAGCGATTGCGCCTAAATCTACCGAAAGATCTTCTTGAGTGTTTACATGGTCAATTTGTCTTGTCAGTACTTGTTGTCCGTTAGCTGCGTACACACTGACTAACAGGTTCTCATCTGATTCAGTAAAGAGCAATTTAAACGACCCATTGTTGGGATTTGGGTAAAGCATAATGGCATCAGGCATCATTTCTAAATTTTTGATAGGTGTGGTAGCTATTACCTTCAACAATCCCTCATAAGCATCAATTTTACCATATCCCCATGTGTTATTAGGACAGGTTCCTGTATAATTGTCTGTCATAGCAGTTGTTGATAACACTTCGCGTACTTTTTCTGGTGTTAACTGTGGGTTTGCTTCTAACCAAGTGGCTAAAACGCCAGTTACAAATGGTGCAGCCATAGACGTACCACTCATGTAAGCCCAATAATAGGTTTTGTCTCCAATCGTTTCCGAGGTTTTTCCATCGGCATAATTAGTGACACTTGTAATGTCAGGTATTGATGACACGATTGCATTCCCAGGTGCAGTAATATCTGGTTTCATTCGTCCATCAGCAGTAGGTCCTTTACTTGAAAAACTAGCAATGCTGTTAACGTAAGAACCTGTATAACGAGCATAAGTGGTGTAAGCACCTACTGTGAGAATTTTCTTCCCAGTACCTCCAATTTCACCCATAGTTGATGTCTTTGCGCCGTTTGCCCAATATACTTCGTATTCTGATCCCCAACCACGTATTGTGCCAGCGGTGGTTGCATTTAGTTTAACACCTAATTTATAGCCACTATTAACAGAAAAACTGTTTAAGTAAATAAAAACGTTACCCTTCGCATTAGTTGAATTTCTACTTTTACCTGTATAAATATTTATATTACCAGTAGCATAAGCACTATAACTCATACTAGTAAGACTATACGTACTTGATGAGGTACTATTGTATACAGGACTTGTGAATACAATGTTACCAGTTGTATTAGCGATGACCAGTTGAACCGTGTATTTTTGATTGTTATCTCCCCAAATATCTATGAAACTTGATTTGTCGTATCCTTTCTCAAACGTTACATAATCTATAGAACTTTGGCTTGCGATCAATTGTTCTTCGCGGTACAATTTCATATTGCCTTCATTTCCAGCAGAGCCAACTAAAAGTCGGCCAGCGCCTTGCATATTATCACAAGTTATATCAAATGTGGAGGTTCCATCGTGGGGACCTTGGTGAGAACCTAGACTCATGTTGATAACAGCTGGCTTGTTTACTGATGTGGCATAATCATAAATGTATTTAATCCCATTTGTGATATCCGTATTGCTTGTTCCATAACTAACCATCACAATATCTGAATTTTTAGCAACTCCGTAGTTGGCATTACCAGAATATGAACCTGTTGCAATACCAGATACATGTGTTGCATGTCCTGTATCATCATTGGAATCATCATATTGAGCTGTTTCTATGTCTGTTTGAGTTGTGTATTTTTTCCCGTGTGGTTGATCCCAGACTTGTTTTACACGTAGTGTCGAATAGTTGTCATTTTCATCGTAAAAATTGATGTGGTTATATTGAAAGCCTCGATCAATAATACCAACAATAACGCCCGTGCCAAAAAATGGATGTGATAAATCTGTGCCAGCTTGTACTTTATCAACTTTTGCAGCTGTGCGCGCATAAGACATTTTTTTTGTTACTGGTGTACCTATTTCAATATAACTCACTTTTCCTGATTGAGATAGTGATTCTAATTGATCTACAGGAATTTTAACCGTTAAAATAGAATCAAAAGTGTTGTCGATAAGGACACCATATGAATCTAAAAAGGATATGTCACCAGTATTTGTAGAGAGATAAAGATAAGCAGAAACGTATTCCTGCTGTCCAATAGTTTTGACAGCAAAATTTTTGTGTACTAGAGTTTTTTCTGTTTTGGGTTGACTGCGCGTGTCTATAAAACTCCGAGAAAAGGGAGATAATTTGGACTCTTGTGCTATGCCTAATATAGTAAGGCTTAATAAGAGGCTAAGTGCTACGAGTTTTTTCATTGTAATTCAATATTAAATACGAATTACAAAGGTAGAAAAAATAGTCAAGAGTAAGACTTTTTTTTTAGAAATATGATTTATTAATTCAAATTATAACACAAACGAGGACGTAGAAAGCAACTTCTACGTCCTCGTTTCAATGGAAGATTAATTCGCTTAACGAACTAATAATTGGAATGTTTCATTTATTTTTTTTCCTGCAACCTTTACGATGTATGCGCCAGTGGCAACTTGTCCCAAATCAATATCAATATTTTCTTGCACATCTACATGGTTAATCTGTTGATTTAATATTTTTTGACCATTCACGGCATACACAGATACCAATAAATTTTCATCAGCTTCTGTAAATAGAAGTTTGAATGAACCATTGTTTGGATTTGGGTAAGCCATAATAGCATCAGGCATAGTTTCTAAGTTTTTGATAGGGGTAATTCCTAATATATTTAATAATCCTGCATACGCATCAATTTTACCATAACCCCACGTGTTGTTTGGGCAAGCTCCTGTATAAGAATCCACAATCGCAGTTTGGCTTAACACTTCCCGTACATTATCAGGTGTAAGTTGTGGGTTAGCTTGTAACCAAGTGGCCAATACACCAGTGACAAATGGGGATGCCATAGATGTTCCTTGCATATAGCCCCAATAATAAGTTACACCACCGACACTTGCCGTAGCTGCTTGTTCGAAATAGCTGCTACCAGTAACTGCTGACGTATTTGGTACAGATGAAGCAAGTACTGCACCTGGCGCAGCGATATCTGGTTTCATACGACCATCAGCAGTGGGGCCTTTACTTGAAAAACCTGCAATGGCATTTTTAGTTAAACCATAACCACTTTTTGCTGTAGTTGTCCATGCACCGACAGAAATAATTTTTTTACCTGTACCACCAAGTTCACCAACTGTTGAATTGGTTGAACCATTTGCCCAAGTTGAACCATAGCCATCGGCCCAACTTCTGATTGTTCCAGCTGTGGTAGCTGTAAATATTACTTTTAATTTGTTAGTTCCACTTAATTGAAAACCAGTTGTCCACAAACTATTATGGGTTGTAAGTAATACATTGCCTTTGTTATTGTTGGCATCTTTACTCGCATATAAGCCAATAAAACCTGTGGCTGCTGAATTGAATGATGTAAATGTTTTTGTGGTGGTCGAAGTTGCATTTATTACATCACTACTCCAAAGTGTGCTACCAGTACTATTAGTAATAATTACTTGTACTGTATAAGTTTGATTAGCATCACCCCAAATATCAATATCTTGATAATAACCATCATCATATGCATAATAGGTGTCGAATGTAACAGCTTCAGTAGTAGTTCCATTTGCTGCTAATGTTTTTTCCAAATAGAGTTTTTGGTCACCTTCGTTGCTCGCCGCACCAACTAATAAACGACCAGCACCTTGCATGGCATCACAGGTTTTATCAAACGTAGAGGTACCATCGTGTGGACCAATGTGAGTTCCTAGGCTTAAGTTTACAACGGCTGGTTTGCCCACTTCGGTAGCGTAATCATACACATATTTTACGCCATCCGAAATATCTGTATTAGCATCTCCCATACTTACCATTACGATATCAGCATCTTTGGCAACACCATAGTAGTTATTGCCAGAATAGGAGCCTGCTGCAATACCTGTTACGTGTGTAGCATGCCCATCTTCATCTCTGGAATTGTCGTATTTTGCAGCTTCAATTGTTGCTTGGGTTGTGTATTTAGTATTTGTACTTTGTTTCCATACTCGTTTTACACGCAATTCAGAACTGTTGTCTAAATCGTAAAAGTTAATGTGGTTATACTGAAAGCCACCATCTACAACACCTACCACTACATTAGTGCCAAGGAATGGATGTGATAAGTTGGTACCTGCTTGTACTTTGTCTACATTCGCAGCTGTGCGAGCAGCCGCCAGTTTTTTGCGAACAGGAGTACCTATTTCTATCAACTTAATGGCATCTTCGTTACTGAGTGCTTCTAGTTGATTAACGGGGATTCGTGCCGTTACAATGGCACCAAAATCGCTCACAATGGTAGTGCCATAATTTTCTAAAATAGCTTTGCCTGCTTCATCGTTGAAGTGAATATAAGCAGAAACAAATTCTTGTTCGGCGACGAGCTTTAGTCCGTAGTGTTTCCGGAAATTAGCGCGCTGTTGTTCATTTTGTACCGTGTTTTTTGCATCTAAGAAACTGCGTGAATAGTTTGACAGTTTTGGACTTTGTGCCATTATCACTAATGACAAGCAAAGAAATGCAACTAAGGCATAAGTTTTTTTCATGTGATTTTTTAAAAAAGAATTATAGAATTAAAATAAGGTTTAATTACGTCTGTATACTTTAATCGCGGCTTCTACCGATTCGATGCCTTTCAATTGAATCATTTCTGGTAGTCTAGTTAGTGGCATTTTGAATGTGACAGTTGTAGCATCTAGTTGGTTAATAGTGCCTCCTAATGCTTCAAAAGCAGCTTGGTCAAAGGCTGGCGTAATGGTTAAATAACCAGATACTACAAATACATTGTCAACATTTGATACGGCAGGATGTTTTTGAAAAGCTTCTGATGGAACATAGTTTTCGAGCGTTTTGGCGCCTTTGGTATCTTTGTAAAAATCGTCCCAAAAAGCTCTGAACGATGTTGAAAAATTGATATTTTCTGGTAATATTTCTACCACGGCAGAAGTTTTATGTGTTTTACTTACATTTTTTTGATGTCCACAGCCTACTAAAGCCACAGCAAAAGCGGCAAGGAATAAGATTTTTTTCATAATAATTTGTGTTTAGATTAATGTGACAAAGGGCTTGATAAAATGACCTTTCATTCATTAATTTATTCTTTATAATTAATAATAAGCGTTGATTTGGTTTCGTTACTTACACGAAAACGGTTATCAATGCGCTGACCAACAATCCAAACTAGTTCATTTTGTGAGGTCAAAATCCATAGTTTGTCTTTCATTAAACGGCTTATTTTTTCGTCGATAAAAAAATCACTGACTTTTTTCGTTTGTGTCATGCCGAAGGGTACAAAACTATCGCCTTGTTGCCAATGGCGTAATACTAAAGGAAAAACTACTTTATCGGCATCCAAATAAGCACACTGTTTTTCTTTTTTGATTTCAGGAATTCCATCTACACGCTCAAACGTTAATTCTATGGGATGGCTTAGTAGACGACAATCACTATCAATGGTGTAAAACTCATTGTCAATGACGGTTATAGCTTCTATTTCTAGCGTATCTCTGTTAATCACTACACGGTGTGTGGTCGAGTAAAATTCTTTACCCGATAAGCCATCAAGATTTTGCATGATGTCGTTTACCGTGGCAGAATTAAAACGATACGGTTGCAATAATTCAAACAGAATAGTGCCAAACGCTGGTAATGCTTGTAATTTACTAATCGAAATACGCGTGATACCTTTTTCTTCTTGGCACAATTTGGTGCGCAAATCGTCGATGAAATAGGTGTAAATCTCCGACACATCATTCAAATGTTCGATATTACGGCGCATAGTTTCAGTAAACGACGGATTAATCTCTTGCAATGGTGGAATAATTTGGTGACGGATTTTATTGCGTACGTAAATGGTATCGCTATTGGTGCTATCCGTTCTGAAATTTAATCCATGTTCGCGGGCGTAGGTCTCAATTTGCGATCGTTTGCAGTGGAGGAGCGGACGAATGATGTGTTCATTCGTGGCTTGAATGCCAAGCAAACCTCTAATACCAGTGCCTCTGACCAAATTAACAAAGAAAGTTTCTACAGCATCGTTAGCATGATGTGCAATGGCTACTGCACCACATTGTTCCGATTTGAGTAGTTCTTTGAACCAATCATATCGTAGCTCACGCGCCGCCATTTCAATCGAAATTTTGCGTTCTTGTGCTATTTGCGTTGTATCAAAATTTATAGTCTGTAATGGCACTTGATAATGTGCGGCTAATTCCGTCACAAAAGCCATATCTTCATCCGATTCGGTTCCTCGGAGATGAAAATTACAGTGAGCGACTACACACTTGTAGCCGAGGTGTACAAGAACGTCAAGCAATACAACAGAGTCGATACCTCCGCTCACAGCTACCAATAATTTGGTACCAGTGCTGGGCATCAGTTGCTCTTGCATGTATTGCTTGACGTTCTGTAACACGGAAAAAGGGTAAGGTAATTGGTTATGTAAATTTTGTTTGTCTATTAACCTTTTAATAAATTCAACGCAATGAATTTATTACGCTTCGCCACCTCCAAACATCGGGATGGGTGGTTGATTACCATTGTCAACTTTGATTTTTCCGTGCTGAGACTCATATTTTGCTACATTGTCTTCCATTGCCAATAGCAAACGTTTTGCATGCTCTGGTGTGAGAATAATGCGCGATTTTACATTCGCTTTCGGAGTCCCAGGCATAATACGGATAAAATCTACAATGAATTCTGACGATGAGTGCGAAATGATAGCTAAATTTGAATAGATACCTTCAGCTACTTCAGCAGATAATTCAATGTTTAACTGATTTTTTGGTTGTTCCATGTTCAATTTTGTTTTAAGAGCAAAACTGGTTTGCAAAGTTATTAATTAATTGATTGATTGATTTAAAACTACATTCCAACATCGTCAAAATCCCATTCTTCATCGATGAAAACAGGTTGGTCGTCTATGAATTCCTCTAAGCTGCGACGCTCTTTTTTGGTTGGTCTGCCAGTGCCTTTGGCTCGGTTATTATCTTTTTCGAGTTTGAGTAATTCAATGAGTGCCAGTTGATCAGGAGTGGTAACGTGTGCCATAAATTGCGGCACCAATTTAGCTCCCATTCTGTTTTGACTGATGTTCAATACTTTGAATGAATAGACAATCGGATTACGATGAATTTGAATAATATCGCCAATATTGATGGTGCGCGATGGTTTCGCTGGTGTATTGTGAACGAACACTTTTCCTTTTTTGCAGGCTTCAGCTGCTAAACTACGTGTTTTAAATAGGCGTACCGCCCACAGCCATTTGTCAATACGAATTTCCGATGCCATTACAATAAGTTACTTGCTAATTCTGACAATTCACTGCGTTCGCCTTTTATCAGGTTGACGTGTGCAAAAATATCTTGACCTTTCATGCGGTCAATCATATAGACTAATCCATTCGATTGCATATCCAAATAAGGCGAGTCAATTTGATGAATATCGCCCGTAAATACGATTTTGGTTCCTTCGCCAGCACGTGTAATAATGGTTTTTATTTCGTGTGGCGTTAGGTTTTGCGCTTCATCGATGATAAAGTACGTTTCACTTAAACTACGTCCACGGATAAAAGCCAAAGCTTCGATGACGAGTTTATTGTTTTTCTGTAATTCATCGAGTACTGCCATCTCTTTACCTTGATACGAAAAATTATTTTTGATTACGTTCAAGTTGTCAAATAATGGTTGCATGTAAGGTGCTACTTTTTCTTGGGCATCGCCAGGAAGAGCTCCCAAATCTTTATTGGCCAACGCTACAATAGGGCGTGCTAATAAAATTTGTTTGTAATCTTCGTTTTTATGTAACGCTGCCGCTAAAGCAAGCAAGGTTTTTCCTGTTCCAGCACGACCTGTTAATGCCACTAACTGTACACGATCGTCGAGTAATACTTCCATAGCAAATGCTTGTTCTGCATTGCGTGGCTCAATACCAAAAGCGCGTGCTTTTTCCACGCGTTGCACTTTTTCTTCTGAAGGAATATAGCGTGCCAAAGCACTTGCTCTATTACTTTTTAGTACAAAACAGTCGTTAGGATCAATATCCGATTTGAAAGCAAACTCATTAACATCCACACCTTCGTTAGAAGCGTAAAGTTTGTCAATTAATTCAGGATCGACATCTTTAAAAACCAATTCTTGACGATCGAACACATCCATATTGGTCACTTTATCGGTGATATAATCTTCCGCTAAAATGCCCAATGCGCGGGCTTTCATGCGCAAGTTAATATCTTTTGTTACCAATATTGTTTTAGTTTCTGGCTGATCTTTGGCTAATTGTAGTGTGGCACCTAAAATCAAATGATCAGGTGTCTTTTCCATAAACGCCTCTTGTAGCTCTTTTGGAAATACATTTTTGGCTAGTATAAATAAGCGCCCTTTGTCTTCGCCCAAACTTGCACCTGACGAAAAGAGTGTGTCGTCGATTAAATCATCTAGCTCACGTGCAAATTGGCGAGCATTAAAATTCAGTTGTTCGTTTCCTTTTTTGAAATGATCGAGCTCTTCCAGTACAATGATGGGTAAATAAATATCGTTTTCTTCAAAATTACTAAGACATTTGTAGTCGTGTAAGATAACATTGGTGTCCAAAACAAAATTCTTTTTCATGATCGTGTGATTTTGAGGTGGTAAATAAGAACGCTCTATTTTAAGATAATCTTATAATTATCAACAGGATACTTGATTTATGCTTAAACAAGCCCAAATTCAAGGTGTAAATGTACGATATTTTTGATTACTTTTGTTCGATTTTTAATAAAAAATAGCATGATTTATTCAGAAGCCATCGACTATTTGTATCGCCAAGCGCCCATGTTTCAGCAACACGGTGCTAAGGCTTACAAATCGGGATTGGAAAATACTGTGGCACTCGATGCGGTTTTCAACCATCCACATCGAGCCTATAAAACCATTCATGTGGCTGGCACCAATGGCAAAGGTTCTACCTCGCATCTGTTAGCTTCCGTGTTGCAATGCGCTGGTTATAAAGTGGGTTTGTACACGTCGCCGCATTTACGCGATTTTCGCGAACGCATTCGTGTCGATGGCACCATGATTTCAGAACAAGCCGTTGTCGATTTTGTAGAAGCGCATCAAGCGTTAGTGGAGGAGTTGCAACCCTCTTTTTTTGAAATCACCACCGCTTTGGCATTTCGCTATTTTGCGCAACAACAAGTGGATGTGGCGGTAATAGAAGTAGGGTTGGGCGGTCGCTTGGATTGTACCAATATCATTGCTCCCGAATTAGCCATTATTACCAATATTAGTCTCGATCATACCAATTTATTGGGCGATACGTTAGAAAAAATTGCAGCCGAAAAGGCAGGCATCATAAAACCGCATACACCAGTGGTCATTGGTGAAACGCAACCCGAATCGGCACCAGTTTTCAGAAATGTAGCTCGTGAGCAAAATGCGCCCATTTTCTTTGCCGATACACAGTTGGTGGGGAAGACGTTACCCACTTGTGCTTTAAAAGGCATTTACCAAGCTAAAAACTGCCGCACGGTATTGGTGGCGTTGGCACAATTGCAACAAAAAGGATTTCACATAACCGATGCAGCTATTGAACAAGGATTTTTGGAAGTGGTGGAGCGCACAGGTTTGCAAGGACGTTGGCAAGTGTTGGGCAACAAACCAACCATTGTTTGCGATACGGGACATAACGAAGGCGGTATTCGGTTGGTGGTGGAACAGCTCGCGCAACAGTCGTTTGAGCGTTTACACATCGTTTTTGGCATGGTAAGCGACAAAAAAATAGATCACGTATTGGCACTTTTGCCTAAAAATGCGGTTTATTATTTCACCAAAGCGCACATTCCACGCGCGTTGGACGAAAAAATACTGCAAGCGCAAGCGGCTACGTTTGGTTTGGTTGGAACAAGTTACGCCTCTGTAAATGAAGCGTTAGAAGCGGCTAAAAACAACGCTTCCGAGCGTGATTTTATCTTTGTAGGTGGCAGTAATTTCGTAGTAGCTGAAATTATTTAAAAAAAAACGAAAAAGGGTTTTGCGTATATTAAATTTTATATTACCTTTGCACCACTTTTGTGAAAGTAATAGTTCGGGCGTTTAGCTCAGCTGGTTCAGAGCATCTGCCTTACAAGCAGAGGGTCGGCGGTTCGAATCCGTCAACGCCCACTTCCGAAAGGAATTTTACTGAACTATTTTTGAACAAAAGACATATCGGGCGTTTAGCTCAGCTGGTTCAGAGCATCTGCCTTACAAGCAGAGGGTCGGCGGTTCGAATCCGTCAACGCCCACAACAAAAAAGGTCGCTATTCAGCGGCCTTTTTTGTTTTTATATAACATCAATTACTTCTGGATTATTTTCCAGCGACCAGTTTTGTCGCTTCCAATTCGTTCTATTATTCCACTTTCTTTCAATCCTTTTAATTTTCGTTTTGCAGTGCTTAAACTGATATGCAATTTTGTGCTAATTTCAGTGGCTGTAATATTGTTGTCCTGTTTTATTAAATCAAGTACAGTGTCATTTACAGTGTCAAATTCTGATTTTACAGTGTCATTTTTTATGTTTACAGTGTCATTAAATAGAATGTGCATTTCTCGATTTTTTAGCGAATGGTTTTCGTCGAGTAATAAATTTGAAAGAAAATTTATTAGATATTTATCTGTTTTATGAATGCCGTGTGATAAATCTTCATAGTTAGCTCTTACAAGGGCATTGCGGAAATACCAAGAATGCTTTTCAAACAAGTTATTATTTGCTTCTCTAAATCCGAGTTTTCGAAGGTATTTTATTAAGAAAATGGCTGTTGTTCGTGTGTTACCTTCGCCAAAAATGTGAATTTGCCACAGATAACTAATGAAGTGAGCTATGTGATCAACAATTTCTTGTTTAGATAGCCCTTTGTAGTTAAATAATTTTTCTTGTCCAAAATCGTATTCTAATGTAGCTTTTAGACTCTCTGCAGTTGCATACAACACAGTTTCACCATTGAGAACCCATTCTTTTTTTGTGATGTTATAGTCACGGATTTTTCCTGCGTGACTATAAATGCCTTGAAATAGTCTACGGTGAATGGATAGATATTCAGCTGGGGAAAATGTAAAAGTTTGTTCGCTTAAAATTTCAGCAATTCGTGCTGAAACTTTATCAGCTTCTTCAGTACGGTTTCCCGTGCCTTTTTCAGGATTTTGTTTGTAGTAAGTATCAACTAGATGCTTTACTTCGTCAATAGAAATATCGCCTTCTATATTTTGTTTAGCGGTTGCTATTAAGTAATCAGAAGGTTTTAATCCATCTACTTCTTGTAAACCAATAGCCGTTTTCCATACTTTTGCTTTTTCGGCTTTATTGGGTTCACCTTGTCGTATATATTCTTCAAAATTATCCATCAATTATCTCATTTATTTAGCATTCTAAAGTTTCCTTGTGGCTGTTTTATAACTAGTATTTTGAACTTGACCGTTGATTTCTATGTGTATGGAAATATGAACGTTTTTAATGCAACAAATATACACTTTTTCTCAATGCAAAATAGGGTCGGCGGTTCGAATCCGTCAACGCCCACAAAAAAAGGTCGCTATTCAGCGGCCTTTTTAGCGTTATAACAACTTGTCGAATGTGCTGTTTTTGACAGGAATCGTGATATAAATTTATTGGTTTAGAGTTGACCTCCAATTCCCTTAAATTTTTCAACAAATGATGATAGCTTTTGGAATACATTCTGTTTTTTTGTGAGATACTGAGGATTTAGAGGGCTCATTTTAGGCAATAAACTGTTGAGTTCTGTCCCATTTTCGCTGGCAAATTCACGCTTTAAAGAGGTGGTTATGTAACGTCTAGCTTCCGCTGCATTCAAATTCTCTTCTGCAATTAGCTGTTCTGCCTCAGCTTTCTGTTTAACACGTGCATAAGCGTAGAATGAATCTAAGATGCTTGCTTTATCAAGGATAGCATCAAGGTCTGTTGCATGGATATAATCAACAACTAAACTTTCTTTTGCTCGATTGCCAATGCTTGCACGAATAACTCGACGGATTTCCTCTATTAATGTATTTTTATCCTGGGTTTGTTTGTTATGTTCAAAAACTAATTCGAGAATATAATCAAGGTCAATCTCTTGTGATTTAAGGAGGTCTATTTCAAAAACAACTTCATCCCAATCAATTTTAGAATCTTCAGCTTCCTTGCCACTTCGTTTTTGTCGTAACCAGTCACGAATGTCGTTGTAGGTGGAACGGTAATCTTGTACTGTACGGTCTGCAAGTACTTCAATACGTTGCATTGTAGCTATATCCTCGTCTGTTACGAAATGAGTTTCTTTAAATGCTTCAACAGCTTTTGGGTCGGTTATGTCTATGGTTTGAAAAACTTTCAGGTTTGTAAATTCATCGTAGTTCTGAAGTATATTTTCTACACGCAGATATTCTCCAAATAATTTTGCAAACTCTTTTTTTGCACGCTCTGTTACTATCGCTTCTGGGTCAGGGAATTTATCGTTCAACTCTTTGACAACCTCATTGTAGCCACGACGAGCTTCTCCTGTCATAATATCTGTAAAGCCGTCCAAATACTCTTTATAACTCTTTTCAAGCACAATGTTTTTAGTGTTTTTGTCACCAAATAGCGTGATAGCATCCACCGTGGTTTGCTCTAAATCTCTGAAAGTAACAATATTACCAAACGTCTTGGTAGAATCACAGATGCGGTTAGTGCGAGAAAATGCCTGCATTAAACCGTGATAGCGTAGGTTTTTGTCAACAAACAGTGTATTTAACGTAGGAGCATCAAAGCCTGTAAGGAACATGCCCACAACAATGATAAGATCAACTTCCTTGTTTTTGACTCTTTTGGCAAGGTCGCGATAATAGTTTTGAAACTCTCGGCTGTCAACGCCATAACTTGTGTGGAACATGGCGTTATAATCGTTTATGGCTTTTGTCAAAAATTCTTTTGCACTTTGGTCCATAGCCGATGGTTCAAATGTTTCATCTACAATGTCACCAATAGCATTTTGTTCCTCGTTGGCAGCGTAAGAGAATATCGTCGCAATTTTGAGCGGTTTTTCTTTGTCTTTTTGAAGGCGATTGAGTTCTTCATAATAGCATTTTGCAGCATCGACACTGTTTACGGCAAACATTGCATTATATCCTTTACCTCCTCCTTGAGTTCGGTGGGTTTTGATTTTGTAATTTTGGAGTATATAGTGCGCTATTTCGTTGATACGGGCAGGGTGTAGTAACGCCTTATGATTCTCGGCGGCACTTAACTTTTGTTCGTCCTGTTCGCACTCAATATGCTTGAATTTAGGGCGAACATCGTTATAATCAACTTTAAATTTTAAGACTTTTTCATCTCTGATGGCGTCAGTAATAACGTATGCGTGCAATTCGTGTCCGAAAACACTTGCGGTTGTTTCTGAACCCAAAGCATTAACGGGAAATATAGGCGTTCCAGTAAAGCCAAATTGATAGTACTTTTTGAATTTTTTCTGGAGGTTCTTTTGTGCTTCTCCGAATTGCGAACGGTGGCATTCGTCGAAGATAAATACCACTTGCTTTTGATAAATGGGCAGTTCGCTCTCATTCTTCATCAACAGATTGAGTTTCTGTATGGTGGTGACGATAATTTTATTGTCGTTTTTTTCGATATTCCGTTTTAACCCAGCTGTGCTGTCCGAACCGTTTACGCTATCGGGTGAGAATCGTTGGTACTCTTTCATCGTTTGGAAGTCCAAGTCCTTACGGTCGACCACAAAGAACACTTTATCCACAAAATCGAGTTGTGTTGCCAAGCGCGCAGCTTTGAAACTGGTTAATGTCTTGCCCGAGCCTGTGGTGTGCCATATATATCCGCCGCCCTCTGTGGTGCTCCACTTTTTGGCGTGATACGAACTTCTAATTTTCCACAATATACGCTCTGTTGCTGCTATTTGGTAAGGTCGCATAATGAGCAATGTGTCGTTTGTGTCGAATACCGAATAGGTGAGCAGTATGTTTAGAATCGTATTTTGTTGGAAAAAAGTAGCCGTAAAATCTTTAAGATCTTTAATCAATAGATTATCGGCTTTTGCCCAGTTCATGGTAAAGTCGAAGTTGTTTTTGTTGCGCTCAACCGTGTTGGCAAAGTAACGGCTATCTGTGCCATTAGAGATAACAAAGATTTGCAGGTATTTGTAGAGCGAATTGTCGCTGTTAAAACTCTCTTTGGTATAACGATGTACTTGGTTGAATGCCTCACGTATGGCTACGCCTCGTTTTTTTAACTCTACTTGTATCAGTGGCAAACCGTTTACCAGTATTGTTACATCGTAGCGATTAGCGTGTGTGCCTGTTTGCTCAAATTGCGAAATTACCTGCAATTTATTGCGTGTAATCTCCTTTTTATCTACTAAATAGATATTTTGAATGTGGCCATCGTCGAACACAAAATCGTAGATATAGTTATCGTGTATTTTGCGTGTTTTCTCTACTAGGTTGTCACTTGGCTTATCGAGATATTCCTCTACATAGCGCGCCCACTCGCTGTCGCTAAACGTTACGTTATTGAGTGCCTGAATTTGCATTCTGACGTTGGCAAGCATCGTTTGGGGCGATGTGATGGTGGTGGAGTGTTCGTAACCTTGATTTACCAGATCTTGAATAAACTCACGTTCCAAAGCTGCTTCTGTTTGGTAAGTGGCGGGAGTGTCGTGTAATACCGCGTATTTGGTATAATCTTCGAGAACAATAAAGTTCTTCGATTCTGCTATGGTTTTATAAGTGCTCATATGGTCTGAATTATTGTCTGAACTACGATTCTTTTGATTTCTTTGATTTCCTTGAAAATCAAAAAAATCATAGTGAAGTCGGTTTATATTTTTTATTGGTAAGCCTTTTGAAATTCAGGCTGGTTTCTCCAAAATTTATCAATAACCCAATTTCCAAATTATAAGCCTCTAGATAATTGATGGCTTGTGCAAAATGCACATCTTCTAATTTTGTGATTGCCTTTAATTCAACAGAAATAACACCTTCTACTAAAAAATCAACCCTGCGTGTTCCTATTTGCTGTTCACGATAAAAAATGGGCATTTCAAATTCTCTATTAAATGAAATGGCCGCTTCACGCATTTCAATTTCTAATGCTCGCTGATAAATCACTTCCTGAAAACCGCTGCCTAATGCTTTATGAACAGCCATGGCACAACCAATTATTTTGCCTGTGAGTTCTGAATACTTGTAAGCTGAATGATAACTGTTTTGAGTTATTTGATTACCTTGATTTTGCATGGCACTAGTATTAAAATTTTCTATTGAATTCATCAGCTGCTTGTCTGAACTAAGATTTATTTGATTTATATGATGCGTATATTTTTTTTATCTTATTAATCATAAAAATCACAGTTCAGACTTTTGGAAAAGTTAATAACTTATCTCTATAATATTCATACTGCTTTTGACGTAATTCAATCTCTTTTGGCAAACCTTCTGTGATTGAATTAGTTAATGTATCGAATTTATCGAGAATGGAAACAATACGGATTGTTCTTCGAAGAAGGAATGGTTATAGTAATCATTTCAAAACATTATAAACGAGTTCCATTCCAAAGAGATTTGCTTTGTTGATAACTAAAAAATATTATATTGAGTTTTCAAAACTATGAAATACATAATCGGATATAACTTTTCTCTTTTTTCATCAAATGAGCAATGATGCGAGATTGATTGTCTTTAATTGATTCTTTTAAAATTCTTCTACCGAGTTTCTTTCAGTCCCCTCCCAGCGTTTTCCATTCCACTTTACCTGGGCAAAACAGAATGGTTGTGTGAATTCGGTGCGGCTTGGTTGTTTTGGTGGTCGTCTTATGGAAGTGTTGACTGGCTCGAACGTAGTGAGGCTGGTCGATTCTTCCATAGATGTCAGTAACCAGCTGCGATAATATCGTATTGATTTTCCTCTGCTTGCAGCTCCGCTGTAAGCGTCGAAAATTTCCATCCAAAATCGAACCATGGCTTGTACGTGGAGTGGAATAGACTTCTCCAATATTCTACAATTCCTGGTGCTTTTATTATTTTTTTAAGAAAATAAGATTGTACAAGAAATTTTATATGCCATTTCTTGTTATCCTTGTTAATTACATTCCATTTTACCTCATGGCGGTAAAAACTAGAACACAGCTGAATGTGCATAAAGGTTTATTTGGTGGTCTTCTCTTAAATGGAATTTCATGGTTAATTTTGGTTGTTTAGCTGTAACAGTATTGAATTTTTCCAGGCTCGGTAACTTCCAGCTTCCACCAGGCTACACCTCTAACAGTTTTCTAAATTACTCATCTTTACCTTTTGATAGGATTTAAGCCCTTTTCAAGTCGGAGATTATCTTTGTGTTTTGTTAAATTGTCAATTCTGCTTGGCTTTAGCTCTGCTTGCTTTTTGCTTAGCCTATTTGCCATGTAGAAATCATTTTCAAAAGCCAAAATTCGTTGATACTGGCAGCGAACTCTTCCAAGGTAAAGGTTTTTCTGCCAATCAGATCCTCGATATAATCGAAATAGGCAGTAACGGTGCGTTCTAACTGTCGGAATTGTTTTCGTCCAAATAATTTTTGGCAATAGTTACATCACTTTTTGAATTCTACCATCGGGGCATTTTTACCACGTGGTAAGTCCCATATTTCTTTGGTTTGTACAATCCGGATCTGTTATCACTTGTTAAAAACTTACCATTATAATATTGCACAATAACATTACCTCCCCATGGTATGGCAATAACTTCAGCATTAGATATTAGTTCACCTGCAAGTTCCTCTGAAGTCCAAAAATCGGTTTCATTTGTAGTAAGTAACTTAACATTCCCTTTCTCTAAAATTAAAGGTTTAATTTCATTAGAAAGTAAATAATTATATTTAATTATTTTTGGTTGTTTATAGTTGTCAACAGCATTGAATCTTTTATCCCAGGTGGTAACTTCCCATAAAGCTTTCCACTCCACGGCTACACCCTCTAACAGTTTTTCTAAATTACTCATCTGAACCTCCTTTTTGTAAGAGTTTTTTGGCTTGCTCTCTGGCACGGATTGAGCGATAACCCATCGAAATAATAGCATCGAGGTTGTAAAACTTTGGAGTTCTTTTAACGTTTCTATTACCCTCTTTCTGAACTACCGAGATTTCCTCGGATGTTGAGGACTCAGCAAGTTCACCGTCTGCAAATATGTTTTTCAAGTGTAGTGATATATTGTCTGTAGTGCAATCGAAGAGCTCTGCCATAGCTTTTTGAGTAAGCCAAATGGTCTCGTCTTTGATAATAGCATTGACCGACACGCCTTCTTCGGGCGTATTATAAATTAAGTATTTCAATTCGTTATTCATTGCTTATCCTTCAATTTCCTTGATTATGGCATCAATGTCAGCACGAAGCGTATTTATCTTTACTACCGTTTCGGCAATTTCGGCATTAAGTTTCGTAATGTCTATTTTCTCACGATTATCCTTAGCCTCCACATAGGAGCTAACCGACAGGGTATAATCACTCTCTGCAATTTTAGAGTTGTCAACAGTCTTAGCCACATGTTCCACGTCTGCTTTGCTGTCGAAGAGTTCCATAATGCGCTCAATATGCTTATCTTCAAGAACATTATTGTTTGTTACTTTCTTGAAGAACTCTTCGCCGCTCGCGTCAATAAACTGCGTTTTGGTATCGGATTTATGTTTTGAAAGCACCAAAATATTAACCGCTATTGAAGTGCCATAGAATAGGTTTGGAGCCAATGAGATGACGGTTTCCACAAAGTTATTGTCTATCAAATATTTCCGAATCTTTTGTTCGGCACCGCCACGATAGAAGATGCCAGGGAAACAGACAATGGCGGCACGTCCTTTGCTCGATAGATAGCTTAAGGCGTGAAGTACAAAAGCAAAGTCTGCCTTTGACTTAGGTGCCAATACACCAGCAGGAGCAAAACGGTCGTCGTTAATCAGTGTGGGGTCGTCGGAGCCTATCCAATTTACCGAATAGGGTGGGTTTGACACAATAGCATCAAATGGTTTATCATCACCAAATTGTGGATCTCGAAGCGTATCACCAAGCGCCATGTTAAATTTGTCGTAATTAACATTGTGCAAAAACATATTCATACGAGCTAGATTGTAGGTCGTATGGTTTATCTCCTGCCCGAAAAATCCATCTTCGATGATATGATTGTCGAAATGTTTTTTAGCCTGCAAAAGCAAAGAACCAGAGCCTGCCGCAGGGTCATAAATCTTATTGACACTTGTTTGCTTGTGCATAGCCAATTGGGCAATGAGCTTGGAAACGTGCTGTGGCGTAAAAAATTCGCCTCCCGACTTTCCCGCATTGGCGGCATAGTTGTTTATCAAAAATTCGTAAGCATCGCCAAACAAATCTATCTGGTTATCCTCAAAATTGCCAAAATTCAACTCTTCAACCCCTTTAAGTACAGCAGCCAACCGACTATTTTTATTTTCAACCGTATTACCCAATCGTGTGCTGGTGGTATCGAAATCGGCAAACAATCCTTTAATATCAGGTTCCGATGGATAACCATTTGCGGAACTTTCAATCGCATCAAAAATAGCTTTTAAATCTGTGTTGAGATTGGGATTGGTATTGGCTGATTTGGCAATATTCACAAAAAGTTGACTTGGATAGATAAAATAACCTTTTGTTTTAATGGCATCTTCTTTTATTTCAGGTGTTATGACATCATCTGATAATTTTGCGTAGTCAATGTTATCATCACCACCTTCAATATAATTGGTGAAATTTTCGCTGATAAAACGATAGAAAAGTGCCCCGAGTACAAACTGTTTGAAATCCCATCCATCTACGGCGCCACGTACCTCGTTGGCTATTTTCCATATTTTTGCTTGTAAGTCAGCTCTTTGGGTTATGCTTGTCATGCTTTTTTTATGTAATTATATTGTTTTGTAACGTATTATACCATTTATAAATGGTTGTAAGAAATCTATGCCGCGTTTTTGAGAAGCACAAATATACAACATTTGTTGATGTAAAACTTACACTAATTTGTTTTTTTATCCAATTGTTACAGACGCACTTTTAACTTTACCGCCTAGTGGTGGGTTTAGTTTGGTTACGGTTACGGTGGCGTGTGTTACGGTAGGGAAGTGCGTTGTAAGTGCTTCACGCAGGCGGTAAGCTACGTGTTCCAGGAGTTTGGAAGGCGTTTTCATTTCGTGGCGCACCACGTTGTACACCAACTCGTAGTTGAGTGTGTCGGTGAGTTCGTCAGAATGTTCGGCAGCGCTAAAGTCCACATCGAGCGTTACGCTTACCAAAAAGGTGGTGCCAATTTGGCGTTCTTCGGCGTAATAGCCGTGGTAGGCGTAGAACTCCATCTCGTTGAGTGTGATTTGTGTTTTCATTGTTAAGCGGTTTTAAGCGTTGGTGGTTCAACTAAAAAAGCACAAACTCCTTGGGCGGAATTTGTGCTTTTGGTCATATTTCAATTCCGTAGAATTATTCAAACATTTTGTTGAAGTCTTCGTATGAAATTGCTTTTTTGTCGAGTTTAACGCTCGCTTTTACAACCTCTAATACTTTTTCTTCTAACACTTTTTCGACCATGTTTTTGATGGTTTCTTCTTTCTTCAACATGTCTTGTGCGTAGTTAGCCAAAATATCTTCTGGTACATTCAACATGCCATATTGAGCAAATTGAATTTTAGCCATTTTGCGAGCAAAAGCGTCGATATCTTCTTTCTCTACTTTGCAATCGTTAGCTTTAGCTAGTTGGTTTTTGATAAGGTACCATTTCAAATCGTTCAACATTAAGTCGAACTCTTTTTCTACGGTTTCGGCAGTCAAGTTTTCGTTAGCAGCTAGTACCCAACGTTTCAAAAATGCTTCAGGGAACACTACTTTGTCAAGTTTTTTCACCAATGCATC
>JACJXJ010000006.1 GCA_020636695.1 Prevotellaceae bacterium | reverse complement strand
ATAAACCTGCATACGAGCCGATTGAATAGAAGCAACTTTTATAATCAAGGGATGATCACAATCGTCGATAATCAAATTCATACCCGACAAACGCTGAACTTCATGCAACTGATTGCGTCGTTCATTAATATGTCCGTAGCACGGCATAAAGATGCGAATTTCACAACCTTGTTCTTGTACATATTGAGGTAATTCGCGGCAAATTGTCGCTAATTCATTCTCGGGCAGATAGGGTGTAATCTCTTGCGTGATAAATAAAATCTTTACAGGCTCTTTCATGCTTTCTTTTCAAATTAAAAATGATTATGCAAAGATATAAAAAAAAAATCAGTAATAAACAAGTTTTCCTTACAAAACATATTCTTCAAAAAGTAAAAATCTCAGCACAAGTATTTTAATCACAATTCTACTCTTTCATTTAAGGCACTAAAATAATCGCATTTTTCACTAAAATAGATTTGATGTTTACCAAAAATAACATTACTTTTGCAAAACCTTTTCAAATTGGGTGTATTATATCTTTTTGCGAATTTTCAATATAACTAACTATGGCTTACAGCAGTTCCAAACAGCGCAAAGATTCTTTCTTTAATTTACATTTTACGTCCACTATCAGTATTTCATTAGTACTCTTCATGGTTGGTTTAATTACCTTTCTCTTTTTGTTAACTAAAGAGATTGCCACATTTACCAAAGAGCATGTCACTTTATCCATTATTCTCAAAGAAAATACGTCCGATCAAGACATCAAACGACTTCAGAATTATCTGATGGCTACTGACTTTACCAAACGTCAGGAATATATCAGCAAAGAAATAGCACTTGCCGAACACATCAAAGGATTAGGCGAAGACCCTACTGAACTGCTAGGTTTTAATCCACTACGCGCTTCCATCGAAGTATATTTAAATGCTGACTACGCGCAAACCGATAGCATCGAAAAAATAGAAAATAAGCTACAATCGTTTACTAGCATTGAAGAATTTGTCTACCAAAAAGATATGATTCAAATGCTCAATGAAAACGTAAGTAGAGTATCGATTATTTTGAGTAGCATCGCTATTATTTTACTTTTTATTTCAATTGTACTTATTAACAATACCATAAGGATTTCAGTTTACTCCAAGAGATTCATTATCAACACAATGAAATTAGTAGGCGCTAGAGCATTATTTATTCGTCGCCCATTTTTAAAACGTTCATTGATAAATAGTATTGTAGCCGCCGTGATAGCATTAGTACTTTTAGGGGCTGCTGTATGGTATGTTCAATCTGAAATTGGTGATGTGATGAACCTATATGAATGGCACATCATATTACCAGTCTCTGCGGTTGTCATTATCTTTAGTTTCTGCATTACCATGCTGTCTACTCTATTCGGAGTAAACCGTTATTTACACATGAAAACAGACGATTTATATTATATTTAATCTCAAATAAAATGGGAAATTTCGCATTCAAAAAAATCAATTTTATTCTAATGGCAATAGCGTTTACACTCATTGTCATCGGTTTTTTTCTAATGCATGGTTCAGCCACCATCTTAGAATTTAATCCTGATATTTTTAGTTTTCGTCGCATCACTTTAGCGCCAATTATCAGTATGAGTGGATTTACACTAATGATTGTTGCTATTTTGTGGAAACCCAAAAAAGAGGATAAAGTATGAGTTGGCTAGAAGGACTTCTTTTAGGAATTGTACAAGGATTAACTGAATTTTTACCTGTAAGCAGTAGTGGACACCTTGAAATTGGGCAAGCCCTATTGGGCAACATCGGAGGAGACAACCTCACATTTGCCATCATTGTGCATGCTGCCACGGTATTGAGTACTTTAGTAATTCTGTGGTCAGAAGTAGCACAATTATTCAAGGGTAGCTTTACTACACTTGCTTGGAACGCGGAGAAAACGTACGTCGCCAAAATCTTTGTATCCATGATTCCAGTATTTGTTATTGGTTTATTTTTCAAAGATCAGGTAGAGGCTTTTTTTGGTAATGGGTTATTTTTAATTGGCTGTTGCCTATTAGTAACGGCAGGTTTATTGGCATTCGCTTATTTTGCTAAACCACGCCAAAAGGAACAAATTTCTTATCGCGATGCATTTATCATTGGCTTAGCACAAGCGGTAGCCGTATTACCAGGTTTATCACGCTCTGGGTCTACCATTGCCACAGGTATTATATTGGGCAACAAAAAAGAGCAAGTCGCCAAGTTTTCCTTTCTCATGGTGCTCATACCTATTTTGGGAGAGGCACTTTTAGAACTTATCGACATGTTGGGATCTCAAACTGAAATAGGAATCTCTGTAAGTGCACTTGTGGCAGGATTTTTAGGCGCGTTCGTGGCAGGCTGTGTAGCTTGTAAATTTATGATTAACTTGGTAAAAAATGGGAAACTGATTTACTTCGCCATTTATTGTGCTATCGTAGGCACGGGTACCATTATATTTTCATTGATTTAAAATGGATTTCGAAGCAGGCGAGATACTATACGTTAAAAAACCGTTACACTGGACTTCGTTCGATGTAGTGAATCGCATACGACGTGTGTTATGCCGTCAGTTGGACAAAAAGAAATTAAAAGTGGGTCATGCTGGGACATTGGATCCGCTAGCTTCGGGAGTAATGATTTTATGTACAGGCAAAGCCACTAAGCAAATTGAAGCATTACAATACGGTGTAAAAGAATACGTAGCGACACTGGAATTAGGCGCCACCACACCGTCATTCGACCTAGAACATCCAGTAGATGCACGCTATCCTACAGCACATATCACACGAGAGTTGGTAGATGAAAAACTAGGTGCATTTATGGGCGAAATTTGGCAAGTTCCACCTGTTTACTCAGCCGTAAAAGTGGGTGGCAAACGTGCTTTCGATTATGCACGCAAAGGCGAAGAAGTAGAGCTTAAAGCTAAACTATTGGTCATCGACGAATTGGAAGTATTACATTTTGAACCACCCGTATTACAGTTGCGCATTGTATGCAGCAAAGGAACCTACATCAGAGCTTTGGCACGCGATATTGGTATAGCACTTGATAGTGGAGCTCATTTAACAGCTTTGGAGCGTACACGTGTAGGCGATATCACCTTACACGAATGCTGGGAGATAGACGAACTATTAGAGAAAATTCAAACAAATAACATATAAAAAGAAGACTTATGAAACTATCTAAATTCAAATTCAAATTACCAGAAGAACTTATTGCGCAATATCCGAGTGAAAATCGCGACGAGTCTCGTTTAATGGTATTGAATGCAAAAACTGGTAGTATTGAACACCGTATTTTCAAAGAAATTATTGGTTACTTCAACGAAAAGGATTTACTCGTATTCAACGATACGCGCGTTTTTCCTGCACACATGTTGGGTAATAAAGAAAAAACGGGTGCTCAAATCGAAGTATTTTTACTCCGCGAATTAAACCAAGAACTACGCCTGTGGGATGTTTTAGTGGAGCCAGCGCGCAAAATTCGTATTGGAAACAAACTCTATTTTGGTGACGACGAGTCATTGGTGGCCGAAGTTATTGACAACACAACGTCACGCGGTAGAACAGTACGTTTCTTATTCGACGGCGATCACGAAGAATTCAAAAAAGCGTTATACGCGTTAGGCGAAACGCCTCTTCCACGTTACATAAAACGTACAGCTGAACCTGATGATGCAGCACGTTATCAAACCATCTTTGCACAAAACGAAGGTGCCGTAGTTGCACCTGCAGCAGGCACGCACTTTAGCCGCGAATTACTTAAACGTATGGAGATTAAAGGCGTTAATTCTGGCTTTATCACACTACATGCGAGCTTAAGTATGTTCCGCGATATAGATGTGGAAGATTTGACAAAACACAAGATGGATTCCGAACAATTGGTTGTAAGCGAACCATTTACAAAACTATTTAATAAAACACACGAAGAAGGTGGACAAATTTGTGCTATTGGTACTACAGTATTAAGAGCCTTAGAAACAGCTTCCATGGCAAATGGTTTTATTAAACCTTACGAAGGGTGGACCAATAAATTTATATTCCCACCTTACGATTTTGCTTCAGCAGACTCGTTGCTTACCAACTTCCAATTACCATACAGTACCATGCTCATGAATGCAGCTGCATTTGGCGGGTACGATACAGTAATGAACGCCTACGAAGTAGCCATCAAAGAGGGTTATCGATTTGGTGCTTATGGCGATGCCATGCTTATTCTAACAAAATAAGAAAACTTATAAAACTAAAAAGGCTATCTGTAACAGATAGCCTTTTTTTATTTTGTATCGGAGAGCAACTTCAAGTCAACTTCATCACCATGTTTATCGATAAAACGAAACTCTAGAAAACCTAATTCGTAGAGTGGTTGTACGCGAAAACGGCAATGATATTGCCAACGCCAACGACGTTCTAACGAAAATAAACCTTTCTTGAGATAAGCTGCCACATAAGGATGAACAGCTAATTTGATATTTTTGATTTTTAAATCTCTTGAAATATTTTTTAATTGTTCCTCAATATCTTCTACCAATAATATCGCTGGACGTGCTTTTCCCGTACCCAAACATGTAGGACACACCTCATCCGTTTGAATAACCATGGCTGGACGCACACGCTGACGAGTAATTTGCATTAAACAAAATTTACTTAGTGGCAAAATATTATGTTTGGCTCTATCATTAGCCATCAAAGCCGTCATGTGATCAAATAACTTCTGGCGATTTTCACCATCCATCATATCAATAAAATCAATAACAACGATACCACCCAAATCGCGCAAACGCAATTGGCGTGCAATTTCGGTGGCTGATGCCATATTCACTTCCAACGCATTTTCTTCTTGACTTTGTCCAGCTCGTGTACGAGTTCCACTATTCACATCAATAACATGCATAGCTTCAGCCTGATCAAATATAAGATAAGCCCCTCTTTTTACTGATACCGTACGACCAAACAACGATTTAAGCTGTTTGGCAATATCAAAACTTTCAAAAATAGGTAAGTCACCCGTATAATAATTTACCACGTTTTTTCTATCAGGTGCAATCACCTGCATAAAATCATTCAGCTCATCATACACCGCCTTATTATCAACATGAATACAGGCAAAATCGTCATTAAACAAGTCACGTAAAATAGCTGCTGCACGACTCATCTCTTCTGAAATCAAGCAAATACCCTTTGATTTTTGAATGGCTTGTACCGATGTATTCCAACGTTTTACGGTCAACTTCAATTCAGTATCCAATTCGGCAACCCGTTTCCCTTCGGAAACGGTACGCATAATCAAACCACAATTAGCAGGACGGATACTTTGCATCAATTGGCGCAATCGTGTGCGTTCCTCTTGTGTCTTTATTTTTTGTGACACCGAAATCTTATCCCCAAATGGTAAAAATACCATATTTCGACTAGCAATAGAAATTTCAGCAGTTAAACGAGGTCCTTTGGTTGAAATAGGCTCCTTTACTACTTGAACCAATATATCTTGTCCTACAGTCAACACGTCACGGATATTACCATCTTTGTTGAGATTTGGGAAGCGTTTTATTTTTTCGGGTAAGTGTTTACGATCAGCAAGTAATTGCTTCACATAATTGTTCATCGTAGCAAATTGCTCGCCTAAATCGTGATAATGGATAAAAGCTTCTTTACCTGAACCGATATCCACAAATGCAGCATTCAGACCTTGCATTACTTTTTTGACACGGCCCAAATAAATGTTTCCAACCGCAAACGAGGGTTGCAAACTGTCTTTATGTAGTTCAACCAGATTTTTATCTTCTAATAAAGCAATGGTTATCTGGTCGTTCTGAACACTAATTACTAACTCTTTATTCACCTTTATAATTTCTTTAGCAAGGTTAGTAACCCCATTAGGGGTCAATATAAAACAAAAAAACAAATTTAAAGCACCGTTATAATGATATCGAACTCTAAATTTGTTTTGGACTCAGATATAAAAATTATTTCTTTTTATGTCTATTTTTTCTTAAACGTTTTTTACGTTTGTGGGTAGACATTTTATGTCTTTTTCTTTTCTTTCCGCTTGGCATAATTCGTTAATTTTAAAATGTTAAACCAACTTATCTTATTTCAGTTTTGCAACGAATTCTTTCGAAGGCTTGAAAGCTGGAATGTTGTGTTCTGGGATAATAATTGTCGTATTTTTAGAAATGTTACGAGCAGTTTTTTTAGCACGTTTTTTTACGATAAAGCTACCAAAACCTCTCAAATATACATTTTCTTCTTTGGTTAACGATACTTTAACAGTTTCCATGAAAGCCTCAACTGTTTTCAATACGTCATCTTTGCTAATTCCAGTGTTTTTAGCAATTTCATTTACGATGTCTGCTTTTGTCATTTCAGTAAAATTTATGGGTTATTATACTTATAATCTATTGTCAAATTTTGAGTTCGTTTACGGCTTGCAAAGATACTACATTATTTTTGACCTACAAGCATTTATCTCTTTTTTTTGAAAAATTTTTCCATTTCACGAAAAAGATGCACCTTTGCAATGCTTAATAGTCCAAATGCCCATTAACAAAAGATTCATGAATACAAACGACGATTTTAAACCGTTTCGCCAAATATTAGCTACTTGGTACCAAAGTAACAAACGTAACTTGCCGTGGCGCAACACAACCGACCCTTACATTATTTGGATTTCAGAAATTATACTGCAACAAACGCAAGTGGTACAAGGATTGGGATATTTCAACCGATTTATTGAGCGATTTCCAAACGTTAAATCATTGGCAGAAGCTCCTTTGGATGAAGTTTTAAAACTATGGCAAGGTTTAGGCTATTACAGTCGTGCTCGAAATTTACACGCCTCTGCACAACAAATAATGACCCATTTTAACGGTCAATTCCCAACAGAACACGCACAAGTACTTTCACTCAAAGGCATTGGCAAATATACCGCAGCAGCCATTTGCTCATTTGCTTACCAACAACCATTTGCCACCATTGACGGCAATGTATATCGTGTTTTAGCGCGTTATTTTGGCATTGACACACCAATAGATTCAACCGAAGGCAAAAAACTATTCTGTGCATTAGCCACCGAATTACTAAACCCTGAACATCCCGACACGCACAATCAAGCCATGATGGAATTTGGAGCGCTACAATGCACACCAAGTTCACCTAATTGCGACGCGTGTCCACTACAAAACAGTTGCGTCGCCTTCAATCACAAACGTATTTCGGACTTACCCAAGAAAATTGGGAAAACAAGTGTACGTGCGCGTTACTTCAATTACATCTTTGTGCATCTTGATACAAAAACCTATCTGCATCAACGTGGTCCCAAAGATATTTGGCAAGGACTTTACGAGTTCCCGCTGATAGAAACCCGCCAACCTACAAACGTAGAAGAGCTCCTACAATCGGAGCCCTTCCAAACATTGACCAATGGTCAACAATTTACTATTTTAGGGATATCGCCTACCAAAAAACACGTTTTGAGTCATCAACATATTTTTGCGCAATGCATTCACATTAAACTCGATAAAAAAGCAACTGCGCTTAATCAATATACCGAAATTAACTTGAAAAATTTGCACGACTACCCTACTTCACGTTTGATGGAATCGTTTCTAGAATTAAAGTGATTCCAAAAGTGTCACTAATAGTTTCCAGAATTTTTCGGTATGAGCTATATGTAAACGTTCATCAGGTGAATGCACACCACGCATCGTAGGCCCTACAGAAACCATATCCAAATGAGGATATTTTTCGAGGAATAATCCGCATTCCAAACCAGCGTGAATAGCACGAATTTTAGCTTTTTCGCCAAATAATTTTTCATACGTTTCGGCAGTCAATTTAGCTAATTTTGAATTAGGGTTTGGCTTCCAACCTGGATAACCATCGCCATGAGTAGCTGTAGCGCCTGCAAGCACAAAGACACTTTCGACCATATAAGCGACATCATATTTTGCTGATTCTACAGAGCTACGTTGACTTGTAGCAATTAAAATTTGGTTATTTTCGCCCATTTTTACAGACGCCAAATTCGTCGATGTTTCTACCAAACCTGGCATATCGTCGCTCATACGTAAAACACCATGAGGACAAGCATATAAAGCATATAACAAACGTTTAGCAGTTGAGTCATCAATAACTGCAACTGGTTTTGAAACTGATTCCAAATCGATTTTAATCTGTTTTTCTGTCACCGCAAATTCTGCTTCTACATCAGCAATAAATAAATTTAGTTGAACACGTAAGGTTTCTTTATAGCTAGCAGGCACTGCCGCCACAGCCACCGCTTCACGGGCAATAGCATTACGTAAATTACCACCATCAAACGACGCCAAGGTCAATTTTGTTTCTTGAGCGGTTTTCCACAAAAAACGTGTCAATAATTTATTTGCATTAGCGCGTCCTTTGTCAATATCATCGCCTGAATGCCCACCAGTTAAGCCTTTCACGCTCACTTTAAAATAAAACAAACCATCTGGCGCAGGCTGTGGTTGATAATCATAAACCACTGTGGTGTCAATACCACCAGCACAACCAATGAAAAATTCGCCATCATCCTCAGAATCCAAGTTAATCAACATGGAACCTGTCAATAGGTTTTTATCTAAAGCAAACGCGCCAGTCAAGCCCGTTTCTTCATCTACGGTAAATAGACATTCAAGTGGTCCATGTTTCAAATTATCGGCGCTTAATACCGCCAATTGAGCTGCCATACCAATACCATTATCAGCACCCAAAGTGGTTCCACGAGCCTTTACCCATTCGCCATCAATGTAAGGTTGAATCGCATCGGTTTCAAAATCATGAACAGTATCACCATTCTTTTCGCAAACCATATCCATGTGGGCTTGCATGATAATGGTTGGATGATTTTCGTAACCAATAGTAGCAGGTTTACGAATCAACACATTGCCAGCAGCGTCAACTACCGTTTCCAAACCATGTTCTTTACCAAATTTTTGAAGGTATGCTATCACTTGTCCCTCTTTTTTAGAAGGACGGGGGATGGTACAAATTTCTGAAAAATAATGCCAAATAGCTGTTGGCTGAAGTTCTTTTAATGTCATATCCATTGTATTTTAGAGTTTAATTATTTATATTTGCAAATGTAGTGATATTTGGGCACAACAACTACCACACAAAGTGCATTTATTAAAAAAATAAGTTAAATTTGAGATCAAAAAGCCACTTTTTGAAAAAAAAGAGTTTTACACCATAAGAATTGATTACCTTTGTGCAAATTTTAAAACGATGGTAGAGACACTCATAATTACCGCTTTATTGGTTGGCATTTCATTCTTATTACTAGGATTGCGCATATTTTTTGTAAAAGGAGGGAAATTTCCCAATATCCACATTGGAGGCAGCAAAGCCATGCGCGACCGTGGAATTTCGTGTGCTACCTCGCAAGATCGTATGGCTCAAAAGAAAAAATGACTTTATAACCCTTATTTTATAGAATATGAAAAAATTATCTTTACTTTTTCTTAGTGTTTTAACATTTGTTGCTTGCTCAAACCAAAAGACTGATACAGCTACAATTTCTGAAGCTGCCAAATTAGATGGACAGTCAGTAATGCCTATAGCAGTAGTAAATGTAGATTCTATTTTATCACAATATACATTTGCTAAAGAATCGAACGAAAAATTAATCAAAAAGCAAGAAGATTCACGCGTCAATATCAACACCAAAGCACGTCAATTGCAAAATGAAATGGTTGATTTCCAACGCAAATTGGAAAACAATGCCTTTTTGAGCCGCGAACGTGCCGAACAAGAAAGCCGCCGCTTACAACAAAAAGAAGCCGACTTACAACAACTCGACCGTCAATTGAGCCAAGAATTGGTAACTGAGCAACAAAAACTTAGCACACAGCTTCGCGACAGCATCAATGCAGCGATTAAAACATTAAATAAAGATAACAAATACCACTTGGTACTTTCTACAAATTCATTGAATGATAATATTTTATATTCGGCACCTGAATATGATATCACAGATGACGTTATCGAATACCTCAACACAAATTACAGCAAATAACAATATAGCTAAACATAAAAAAAGCGAGATAATGATTATCTCGCTTTTTTTATGTTTATAAACCTCGTGTAATATCCTGCCAAAGTTTATCTGAAGGCACCGGAGCTACAATTTTTATGGGCTCATGGCTCACGGGATGTTCAAATTCCAACGAACGCGCATGGAGTGAAATTCCACCATCGGGGTTAGAACGTGAAAAGCCATATTTTAAATCGCCTTTTATCGGACAACCCATTTGAGCCAACTGACAGCGAATTTGGTGATGACGACCCGTTTCCAACTGAATTTCGAGTAACGTATAATTTTCTGATTTAGCAATCACTTTATACGAGAGCACAGCACGTTTCGCTCCTGCTTTCGGTGTTTCGTAAGCATACGATTTATTTTGTTTCTCGTTGCGTACCAGATAATGTTCCAATCGTCCTTTTGGCTCTGCAGGTTGCTGTTTCACAATAGCCCAATACGTTTTGGTCATGGCGTGCGTTTGAAACATCTCGTTAAGACGCGACAGAGCTTTACTAGTACGAGCAAACAATACAACACCTGTCACTGGACGATCAAGACGATGCGTGACACCACAAAACACATTGCCTGGTTTATTATATTTTTCTTTGAGATAACGTTTAATCACTTCGGGCAACGGTTCATCGCCTGTTTTATCGCCTTGCACAATTTCAGAACAGCTTTTGTTCACTGCAATTACGTGATTATCTTCGTATAAAACTTCCATACAAAAGAATAAAATTAGTTCATACGTTGTTTAACAGCTTCATAAATGATAACGCCAGCTGCTACCGACACATTCAACGATTCTATTTGTCCCAAAATAGGGATGGACACCATATCATCGCAAATACGCAAAATATCGGGTGCCACGCCCACATCTTCAGAGCCCATAATGATAGCAACAGGATCTTTATAATTAGCTTCGGTATAACTATGTTGAGCTTTTTCAGAGGCAGCCACCACACGAATACCACATTTTTGTAAGTACGATACACAATTATGTAAACTTTGTTCGCGACATACAGGAATCACATGCAACGCGCCTGCCGATGTTTTAATCGCATCCGCATTGGCAGCAGCCGCTCCACGCACGGGTACAATAAGTGCATCCACACCCGCACATTCACACGTACGAGCAATAGCACCAAAATTACGCACATCGGTTACACCATCGAGCATAACCACAAATGGCGTTTTACCTTGTTCGTAAAGCGTCGGGATAATATCTTCGATGCGTTGGTATTCTACCGACGAGATGTAAGCCACCACGCCTTGGTGGTTTTTCATCGTCAAGCGATTCAACTTTTCAAGCGGCACACGCTGAATCGCCACTTGGGCATCTTTTAATTTATCAAACAGCTCCCGTGCTAAATCGCCACCCATTTCACGACGTAAAAAGATTTTATCAATTTCTTTACCCGCATCAATAGCTTCAATTACGGCACGAATACCAAAAATCATATTTTTTTCTTTCTGTTGTTTCATATACATCTGTCTGATAATTAAATTATTATATTTTTACCGATTTAAAATTCATGAAAAAGCAAAGATAGTGATTTTTCTTGAGTTTCACCTTTTTAGTTTTTCAAGAAAGAAAGTCGTTTTTTTTTAGTACTTTTGCACATCTTTTGGTAAAAATGAATACAACTGATTTACGTTTTCTAAGTATGGGTAGTGGTAGCAGCGGTAACTGTTACTATATTGGCACGGGAGAATATGGCTTTCTCATTGATGCAGGTGTAGGCATACGTAGTGTAAAACGTGGACTCAAAGAGCATAATATTTCTTTAGAGCAAATTTGGGGAATTTTTATTACACACGACCACACTGATCATATTTGCTCGGTAGGTGTACTTGGAGAAAAATACCATATTCCCGTATACGCCACTAAAGAAATTCACGAAGGCATCAATCGCAATTATCGCGTTACCGAAAAACTCTATTCGTGTCATAAATACTTCAAAAAAGGCGAACATATCGCCATACGCGATTTTGTCATTCAGTCGTTTCCTGTAAGCCACGATGCCACCGACAATATGGGTTATTCCATCACATACAAAGGTAAAACATTCGTCATTGCTACCGACTTGGGCTATATTGGCAAAGAAGTGGCCGACCACATTGCCAAAGCAAATTATTTGGTCATCGAAGCCAATTATGATGAAACCATGTTGAAGAATGGACCTTATCCTTATCCATTGAAACAACGTGTGCGCAGCTACACTGGTCACTTAAGCAACGAACATACTGCTCGTTTCTTGGCCGACAATTGGCACGATAAACTCACGCACATATTCCTCTGTCACCTCAGTCAAGAGAATAACACGCCCGAAATTGCCTTTAATACAGTAAATGATGCTTTGGCAGAAAAAGGGATTACGCCCGAATTATTGCATCCGCTAGAACGGATGACTTTGTCAGAACTCTACATCTTTAGTGTGGAAGATTAATCCGTCACACGCCAATCTATTTCACGTCGTACAGGATAATGGCTTCTTAACGCTTCAAAACGTTCAGGATGAGCCCGCAATTGGTCACTATCGACCCGTATATCGTAATTAGCCAACAACGCTTGAGGTAAGTGATGACGCGTAACCGACTGAACCTGTTTGGGCGACAAGTCCGACACCGTGAAATAGTCCAACCCTAAATCGAAAAAACGACTCACCGCACGCACACTCATTTCGGTAGCTTTAGCTTTACCATCGGCTGAATAACCAGCAATATGAGGTGTCGATAGTAACGTTGCTTGCAACAAATCGTTATCGACAATCGGTTCATGCTCCCAACAATCCAACACCACATCGGAAATTTTGCCTAGTTTTAACGCAACTTTAAGGGCTAATTCGTCCACCACGAAGCCACGTGCCGAATTAATTAGCAGCGGTTTATGTTGTAATTGATTCAGAAAATCAGCATTCGCCAAATGATAAGTTGGGAACAAACCATCGGTAGTTAACGGCGTATGAAATGTAATCACATCAGCTTCGCGCGCTATCACATCCAGCGACACAAAACCAGTTGTTTTATCCTCCATGGCTCGCGGTGGGTCATTCACTAACACACGCATGCCCAACAGCTGCGCCATACGAACCACTTCGGTTCCCACGTGCCCTACACCAACTACGCCAAGCGTTTTGCCAACTAACGTACACTGGTTTTTGTTTACCCAAAATGCCAACGCCGAACCAATATATTGCGCCACCGACGACGCATTACAACCTGCCGCATTCGTCCATGCAATAGAACGAGCCGCACAAAAATCGGCATCGATATGATCGAACCCAATAGTGGCAGTAGCAATAAAACGCACCGACGAATTTGCCAACAACGCCTCATTACAAGCCGTGCGTGTGCGCACAATCAACGCATCGGCATGGCGCACCACATCAGCCGTTATCTCGTTAGCGGGATAATAACTCACATGCGCCACTTGTTCCAACACGCCTTTGATAAAAGGAATATGCGCGTCTATGACAATGGTTGGTTTATTCATTTTACAGTTTTTTGGAAACGCAACTCGGCAGGAATATTTAATATCGGAATGGTACGTATTTGATACAAGGAGCTATCTTTAAAGAGTAATATTTGTTGCACATTGGCGGTGTCAGTAGCAATGACCGAATCGCCTTTGATACTATACTTGCCATGTGTTCTACCACCTTCGCAATCACTATCCATGCGAAATGTACTATCGGGACCAAATGTAGCTGTTGAACCTGCAATACATGAGAGTGAATCGATTGCGGTAAGTTTAGCCAATACGTCCGAATTACCGCCGTTCAAATAGACAGCGTATAAATACCATTCACCCGACAAGGAGTCGTAAGCTGTTTCCACTTTGCGTTCTTCGCAACTTGCCAAGAAACCAAGTACTATCAAAAGCAACCAAACGGATTTTTTCATACTAAATTTGTTAAGACCCATATTAATAACCTTGCAAAGATACAAATCCTAACAGAAAAATGTCACTTTTAAATCACTTAATATCTACCAAAAGACCTTTTTTGCGTACAAAACCACTAAAAAAGCGCATAAAAAAACCGCTCAGTGAATCACTAAGCGGCTAATTATCAATAAACTTTGTTGCGGAAGCTGGACTCGAACCAACGACCTTCGGGTTATGAGCCCGACGAGCTACCACTGCTCCATTCCGCGATGTTTTGTGAGTGCAAAGGTAATACTTTTTCAGCATAAAACAAGTATTAAACTGTTAAAAAGAAAAATAAATCACCAATGGGCACACTAACCACTGAAAATGAAAGAGATAACACATGATTTATGCATTATCTCTTTTTACCGCGGAAAGCGAGGGATTCGAACCCCCGGTACAGTTACCCGTACACCGCATTTCGAGTGCGGCCCATTCGACCACTCTGGCAGCTTTCCAAAGCGACTGCAAAGTTACAAACTATTTGAGAAAACGAACCAAAAAAGATAAAAAAAATCACTGGTACATTTGATAATTATTAATAAAAACAATATCTTTGACAAGTAAATAATGATTGGTCATTACTAATAAAAAGAAAATATGGAAGACTTTATTAATTATCAAAAATTTCCCAATTTAGACGATGCCTCAATTCTAATAGACCTACTTGATGCCAATCAAATTCCCTTCAAAATAGACGATTCAGAAACACGTTTTAGTGTAGATTCTAGAAATAAAAACATACTTGAAGATGGAGTGATTGTACAAATTCGACAATCAGACAAAGCCAAAGTAGATCAACTTGATTTAACAATAACTAAAATGGCTATAAATAACGGTCATTTCATGTACACATTATCAGACAACGATATAATCGACGTTATTGTAAATCCAGAGGAATGGACAGAGACAGAAATAAAACTCGCCAAACAAATTGCAGAAGAAAGAAAATTAAAGCCTTCAGCAGAGTTAATTACATCATTAAGAAAGTCAAAACGTATAGAAGAAACAGAGAAAAATCAAAAACAAACTAGAATAATATCTAATGGTGCTTCTTGGTTCTTATGGATTGCTATTTTATCTGCACTCAATATAATTGCTTTGATATTTAAACAAAATGTAACTTTTGTAATAGGACTTGGAACTAATTATGTTATTATAGGAATAATAGATGCCATACGACGAATCACTGGAACAAATTTCATGGCACTTGGGATTATTCTGTCTTTTTTAATTTCGGGATTATTTATTTTAATTTGGAATAAAAGTAAAAAAGGAAATCACAAAGTCTATTTAATTGGGATGATTTGGTACACTCTAGATACGTTGATATTTTTAATTTCAAAAGAGTGGTATAGTATTGGATTCCACATCTTCGCTTTACTTGGATTATATGGTGGTTACAAAGCCCTATTAACCAAAAGAAAAGAAACAAAAAACACAGAAAAAAACTAACCTGTCCTCTTATACAACACAAGTCCTTTCGTGTAAATAGAACAAAAATGAAATCTCAAGATACACATACATCACATTTGAAGTCGAAAACACGCCATTTAAACCTAAATAATATAAATCCAAACACTTACCCATCTTATGAAACTCCTTTTTGTCTGTTTGGGTAATATTTGCCGTTCGCCCATGGCAGAAGCTATTTTTAAGCAGAAACTACACGAGCGGCATCTCACTGCCGAGGTGGATTCGGCTGGTTTGGAGAACTACCACGAAGGCGACCAAGCGGATAGTCGTATGCGCGCACATGCAGTGCGTAGAGGTTACACTATTACCCATATTTCGCGACCTATCACACGAGATGATTTTCATCAGTTCGATCTAATTTTCGGCATGGACGCACAAAATATGCGTGCGCTCAAAAGCCGAGCGCCACAAGGTACTGAACACAAACTACGCTTGATTACCAATTATTGTGAGAAATTCCGGTTGGCGGACTCTGTTCCCGACCCGTACTACGGTGGCGACAGTGGCTTTGAAACCGTTATCGATTTGTTGGAAGATGCGTGCGAGGGCATTATCGCACACGAATTGACCTAAACTTACTCGAAGTTTAAACAAATAGTGAGCATACGCGATGTGAGGCGACTAATGGCGTCGGAGTATTTACGATCGGCAGGCAACAACACATCGTTAGGACGTTCGCTCCAAGGAATGAGCATATCGTTAAATCCAAGTGCAAATTTGATTTCAGGCGAAAATCGAAAATAGTTAAAATAAAACGTACAACCCACGCCAAAATCTATAAAATAGTCGGTTCGAGCTAACAGTACAGGCATTTGTCTGTCGCCAGCTAAGTCGAACATCACGCCGCCACCAGCCATCAGATACGGGCGGTAATTATTGATACGTGGTGCGCTGAATTTAATATAAGCCGGTACCGACAAAATAGTCGATTTAACGCTGGTGTTTATAATTTCGTCGTCCACATTATTGGAATACGAAATGGTTCTATCCGCCAAATGCAAGGCGGGAACGAGCCTAAAATTAAAGTTATTGCTCAACCGCACATCGCCAATAACGCCCACCATAAAACCTGGAATTACCATGGACACATCGGCATTGTACACTTTACCATCAATTTCCTGTTTGCTTTGAGTAAATCCAAAATCCATGATATTAGCGCCCAACGCAAAGCCAAAATGCAAGGTCTTATAATCGACCATAGGCAAATTGTCCTGTGCACGTACACCGACGCACAAGCTAGCGAAGTAAAGTTAGTATGATAAAAATACGTTTCACGATATCAAAACGAATAATTAGTATATTTATTGTCAAAATCTCATTACAAAAAGCATTCAAAAAGCGATTTCTGAGCGTAAATTCAAATATTTGTGTTAAAAAGTTTGCCAGCGATGGAAATTAGTGTAATTTTGCAATGCTAATTAGTACTAATCAAAAACAATAAAAACATGGCTTACGTTATTAATGATGATTGCGTTGCTTGTGGCACTTGCATTAGCGAATGTCCAGTAGAAGCAATTTCAGAAGGCGACATTTATGTAATCGATCCAGACATTTGTACTGAATGTGGAACTTGTGCTGATGTTTGTCCTTCAGAAGCAATTCACCCTGCTTAAGTAATTTAGAAAACATGAAAAGGCTGTTTGGTTTTACCAAGCAGCCTTTTTTGTTATACTTACATACGCTCTGGCACATCGATGCCGAGCAAATACATGGCATGTTTAATCACTTTTGCCACGTTAGCCGAAAGCACTAAACGGAAATTACGTAAGGCGGCATTTTCTTCACGCAAGATAGAAAAATCGTGGTAAAATTGGTTGTATTCTTTCACCAAATCGTACGTATAATTAGCCAATACAGCAGGGCTAAACTCTTCGCCAGCCTCTTTCACTACTGCAGGATAATCCGCTAACAATTGAATCAAATACGATTCTTTGTCGGACAAGCCCAACGTTTCGTCCACCGCTACCAATGTAAAGCCTTGTTCTTCAGCTTTACGCAAAACGGACTTGATACGAGCGTGCGTATATTGAATAAAAGGACCTGTATTTCCGTTGAAATCAATCGATTCCTTTGGATTGAAGGTCATATTTTTCTTTGGATCGACTTTCAAAATAAAATATTTCAAAGCGCCTAAACCAACCATCGTTGCAATAGCATTGGCTTCTTCTGGCGTACAACCATCCAATTTGCCAAGTTCTTGCGATGTTTCGGTAGCCGTTTGCACCATTTCGTCTACCAAATCGTCGGCATCAACCACGGTACCTTCCCTACTTTTCATTTTACCTTCGGGCAATTCTACCATGCCATACGAGAAATGCACCAACTCTTTGCCCCATTCGAAGCCGAGTTTGTCCAACAAAAGCGATAATACTTGAAAATGGTAATTTTGTTCATTACCAACCACATATACCATTTTTTTGATAGGGAAATCATCGTAACGCAATTTGGCTGTTCCCACATCTTGCGTCATATACACCGAAGTTCCATCGGCGCGCAACAAGAGTTTTTCATCGAGTCCATCGGCTGTTAAATCAATCCAAACAGAACCATCGGCACGGCGGTAGCAAATGCCTTTTTCAAGTCCTTCTTCTACTTTTTGTTTCCCTACCAAGTAAGTTTGCGACTCGTAATATATTTTATCAAAATCGACACCTAATTTCTTATAAGTTTCGTCAAAACCTGCATACACCCAGCCATTCATGGTTTCCCACAAACGACGAATTTCGGCATCGCCTTGTTCCCAACCCAACAACATTTTTTGAGCAGCTTGCATCAATGGCGCATTTTTCTTGGCATCTTCTTCTGTTTGTCCTTGTTCTATCAGCTCTTTAATCTCTTTACGGTATTCTTTGTCGAACACTACGTAGTATTTTCCCACCAAATGATCGCCTTTCATACCGCTGCTAATAGGCGTTTCGCCATTACCGAACAGTTGCCAAGCCAACATCGATTTGCAAATGTGAATTCCACGATCGTTTACGATGTTGGTTTTTACTACTTTCCAACCATTAGCTGCTTGAATGCGGCTGATGCTAAAGCCCAATAAATTATTACGGATATGACCCAAATGCAAAGGTTTATTTGTATTTGGCGATGAATATTCAATCATCATCAACGGCGCATCAACCGCAGGCTGCACAGAACCATAATTGGCCTGATTAGCCATCTCATTTAATTGTTTCACCCAATAATCTTGGCTGATAGACAGATTCAAAAAGCCCTTAATCACATTAAAATTAGCAATAAGCGCTTGGTTATCATACAGAAACTGACCTATTTCACGAGCAGTATCTTCTGGTGATTTACGAGCGGCTTTTACAAATGGGAAAATCACAACGGTCAAATCGCCTTCAAACTCTTTTTTTGTTTTTTGCAGTTGTACACTGTCGAGCGAAACTTCCACATTGTAAAGTGATTGAACAGCCTGAACTACGGCTTGCGAAACAATTAATTCTAATTTCATAATACGAATAACTTAATAAATTGGGGCAGCAAAGATACAAAAAATACAGGCACAAAAAAAGGACACAAAATGTGTCCCTTTTTGTCTTTTTAAATAAGTTTTACTTATTTGATAGCGTCAGCTAATTCTGCGCCAGCTTTGAATTTAGCTACTTTTTTAGCAGCGATAGTAATAGGTTTTTTAGTTGCAGGGTTGATACCTTGACGAGCACCGCGAGCGGCTACTGAGAATGTACCAAAACCAACTAAACCAACTTTATCACCAGCAGCAAGAGCTTTAGAAATGTTAGCTACTACAGCTTCAAGAGCTTTTTTTGCGTCAACTTTGCTAAGGCCTGCTTCAGCAGCAATAGCATTGATTAAATCTGCTTTGTTCATAGTCAAAGAAAATTAAAAGGTTAGAGAACAATTAAAGGGTTAAATGAAATTCCTTGACAAAAATAGAGGAATTTTTTTAGGTAACAAATTTTTTTACTAATTTTTTCAAAAAAAATGCATAAAAAGGTTGATTTTGCACTACAAACCACTTTTACCTCCTTTTTTTTGCCTATTTTTGCGGAAAATTTGAATTTATGAATCTCAATAAACCATCCATTTTTAGCCAAGTTCCACCTGTTTTACTTAATTTAATCATTATAAATAGCTTATTTTGGTTAGGAAGCATACTTTTACCTGCCAAATTTGGCATTGATGTTACTGATATTTTAGGCATGCACTACTGGGAATCAGATAAATTTCATCTTTATCAGTTGATTTCATACATGTTTATGCATGACACATCGTCTATTTCACACATCTTTTTCAATATGTTTGGACTTTACATGTTTGGGCGCATTCTAGAACAGGTGTGGGGTTCCAAAAAATTTCTATTGTATTATATGGTTACAGGTGTTGGAGCAGCCATTGTACAACAACTATTTTGGACTATTGACTTTTGGAGTGTATCCGAAGCATTTTCTACAGCCATTGCAAATAATTCGGGTGCCGCATTGGTTAGTCAAGAGGGCTTCTTAAGTCATTACTTCAAATTTTCCAATTTAGAAGCACTTTCAGCTATCGATGTGATGAGCATGAAAGCATCATTATTCAATCTGCCAGTAACAGTAGGAGCATCAGGGGCATTATTTGGTATTTTATTAGCCTTCGGATGGTTATTCCTGACATTAAACTAATTATGATATTCTTCCCTGTGCCTATCAAAGCTCGCATTTTTGTCATACTTTACGGATTAGGCAGAACTATTTTTGGGTGTTGCTAATTTTTCAGGTGATAGTGTGGCACACTTTGCACATCTTGGTGGTATGATTTTTGGTATTTTACTTATACTTTACTGGCGTAAAAAAGGCACGTTGTATAGACAATAAAACGTCACGTTAAACGTACATAGAAAAGATTTCGATAAAAATCAATTAAAAAATCATGAATGCTTTTTTTAATTCATTAAGAGCAACCTTAAAAAATGGTTCAACACTTACACAGCTACTTTATTTGAATGTGGCGATTTTTGTAGTGGTAAAACTCAGCTTGGTTATTTTAATGCTATTTGGAGTAGACGCTAGTGCTTGGATGACCTATATAGAAATGCCAGCTTCGTGGAGTATACTATGGCATAGACCATGGAGTTTATTTACGTATATGTTTTTACATCTCGAGTTGTTCCACGTTCTATTTAACATGTTATGCCTTTATTGGTTTGGCAAATTATTTTTGAATTTCTTTTCTCAAAAACAATTAGTTGGCTTATACTTGTTAGGTGGTTTAGGTGGTGCTCTACTCTATTTTGGCGCGTACAACAGTTTTCCTTATTTTGCCTCCTCTGTCAATAATTCATACTTATTAGGTGCTTCTGCTTCCATTATGGCTATTATTTTAGCCGTAGCTACCATGTCACCCAATTATACCATTCGTCTATTTCTGATTGGCGACATTCGCATGAAATATTTTGCAGGCATTACTGTGCTAATAAGTGTACTGAGCGTAGCAGGAGAAAATGCTGGTGGCGAATTTGCGCACTTAGGTGGAGCCTTAGTCGGCTTTGTGTATGCCTATTTGTTAAAAAGAGGAACGGACTTAACTACACCACTCAATCGGGTAATCGACTGGTTTGTGAACCTATTCAAACGTCAACCAAGTATTCGTGTTACCAAATCGCGTCGGCAAAAAGCGCCTAAAAGCGATGCTGAATACAATCAAACCCGTGCACAAAAAGAACAAAAGATAGACAAAATCTTAGACAAGATAAAACGGTCGGGCTATGATAGTCTAACGGACTCCGAAAAGCAATATCTATTCGAACAAGGTCAATCGTTATAAGGGCATGTTTCGTAAAATTATCAAATATACATCTCTGCTTATCAACCTATTTTTTGTGTTGCTCTATCTATGTGGATTACTCTCAAGTGTAATTCCCGCTGATAAATTTGTATGGTTTTCTTATTTAGGGCTCGCCTTTCCATTACTTATTCTTATACAAATTGGGTTTATTATTTTCTGGATCACACGTAAAAAATGGTTGTTTCTAATTTCATTGGGAGTTCTAATAATCTCATATCCAGCTGTAAATAGAGCATTCACCTTCCCTTTCCATAGCAAACAACCTATTATAGAAGGAAAACCTGTGGTTAAATTACTCACCTACAATGTAGCGATTTTCGGGGGAGAAAAGGAGTTTAAAAACATTATGCATGTGATAGACGAAACTGATGCGGATATTGTTTGTTTACAGGAGTTTGGTTGCTATATGAATCATAATTTACTCACTCAGCATCAAATCGTTTCGGCATTCCGTAAACGCTATCCATATCGGCATTTGTGGTATAAAAATCAACGTGATAACGTATCGTGGGGAGTTGCTACTTTTTCAAAGTATCCTATCGTACATAAAGAAAAAATAGAATACACATCGGACTACAATGTAAGTGTTTATTCCGACATTGTGATTGATACGGACACGGTGCGAATTTTCAACAATCATTTAGAGTCAAACAAATTCACCATTCGTGATCTCAAACATTACAAATCGCTTTCAGAGGACTTTAGCCATAAAAAATTTTGGTCCATCACCGAGCACATGTCATATAAATTAGGGGCAGCGTACCAAGTTCGTGCCCAGCAAGCGCGTGCCGTAAGAGACTCTATAGCAAAATCACCTTATCCTGTAGTGGTATGTGGCGATTTTAACGATGTACCACAATCTTATGCATACCGAACAATTTCTAAAGGCTTGTGTGATATACAAACATCCACAAGCTGGGGTTACAACTACACATTCCACTCCAATGGCATGTTTGTAGACATTGACCATGTGCTGGTAAGCAAAGAGGCGATTACTCCACTTCGTTACTCTGTTATACACAAAGCATACTCCGATCATTACCCTGTTCTAGCGACATGGCAAGTCAAATAGTCTCCAATCCAATTTACTGATTTTAAAATTGTTAAAAAATAAAACTTTATAAAATTATTAAAATCACTTGTGACTTTAATTAAGATATTGTACCTTTGTAGCCGAAAATATTGTGGAGAGATTTGACCGCTTGCAACCACTGAAAAAAATGCTAAAAATAGTTTTTACTACTGCACTTTTTTATCGCTAACGCGAAGCCTTGTTTCTCCCAAATTAACAAAATTGTTTCACTCTAAATTCTGTTATTATGGGATATTTATTTTCATCAGAATCAGTTTCAGAAGGCCATCCTGATAAAGTGGCCGACCAAATTTCGGATGCCATACTCGATGAGTTTTTGGCTTTTGACCCTACTTCCAAAGTAGCTTGCGAAACGTTTGTAACCACGGGACAGGTAATCCTAGGTGGCGAAGTAAAATCGAAAGCTTACGTGGACGTACAAGACGTAGCACGCCAAGTAATTAACCGCATTGGTTATACCAAAAGCGACTATATGTTCGATGGTAATTCGTGTGGCGTATTGTCGGCTATACACGAACAATCAGCTGATATTAATCGTGGTGTAGAACGCGCCGATGCCATGAATCAAGGTGCTGGCGACCAAGGTATGATGTTTGGTTACGCTTCGAACGAAACGGACAATTACATGCCTTTAGCGCTCGACCTAGCACACCAATTATTGATAGAATTGGCAGCCATTCGTCGAGAAGGAAAGGAGATGACCTATTTACGTCCCGATTCAAAATCGCAAGTAACCATGGAATATGACGACAATGGTTATCCAACACGCATCCATACTATTGTTATTTCCACCCAGCATGATGAGTTTATTCAAGCAAGTAACACCAAATCACAACTTGCAGCGGATGAAGAAATGGTGAACACCATTAAACACGACGTACAAACCATTTTAATTCCACGTGTATTCAATCAAAATAGTACATTTAGCCGCTACCTCGATAACAACTATATTTTATTAGTAAATCCAACGGGCAAATTTGTGATTGGTGGTCCTCATGGCGATACCGGTCTCACAGGTCGTAAAATCATTGTCGACACGTACGGCGGCAAAGGCGCACACGGCGGCGGTGCTTTTTCAGGCAAAGATCCTTCCAAAGTAGACCGTTCGGCAGCTTATGCGGCACGCCATATTGCTAAGAATTTAGTGGCAGCAGGCGTAGCTAATGAAGTATTGGTACAAGTATCGTACGCTATTGGTGTAGCAGAGCCGCTTAACTTATACATTAATACGTATGGAAAATCGAATGTGAAATTGAGCGACAGCGAAATAGCCAACCGTATTTCAACCTTGTTCGATATGCGCCCTAAAGCGATTGAAGAACGTTTAAAATTACGTAATCCTATTTACTCAGAAACAGCTTCGTATGGTCACATGGGACGTACGCCACAGGTGGTGACAAAACAATTTGGTTCACGCTACGAAGAACCAAAAAGTATTGAAGTTGAACTATTTACATGGGAAAAGTTAGATTACGTCGAAGCTATCAAAAAATTATTTGATATCGCATAATCTTACATGAAACTAATTATAACAAAAAAACGGTGAAGACTATTCTTCACCGTTTTTTTACCTTTAAATGTTATCTCCAAGAGCAAACTTCTATTACAAAGAACCCAACAATTGTTTTACTTTTTCTGAAATTAAACGACCTTCGGTTTTCCCAGCTAACTGTTTACTTGCAACACCCATCACTTTACCAAGATCTTGCAACGAAGTTGCACCAACCTGAGCAATGATAGCACGCACAGCAATTTCCAATTCAGCATCAGTCATTTGAGCTGGCAAATAACGTTCATAAATAGCTACTTGCGCTAAATATTCATCAGCCAAATCCAGGCGATTTTGTTCCTTGAAAATTGTAGCAGCATCTTTGACTTGTTTAGACATCTTTTGAATAATCTTTACAGCCATCTCATCGGTCAATTCCCCATTGCCACCTTTGGCAGTTTTAGCTTCCAAAAATTCTTTTTTAATACCACGCAAAGCTTCGGTTTCGGCGTGATTACGAGCCAACATGGCTTTCTTAATATCTTCACTAATTTGATCAAACAAATTCATAAGTTGTTATATTTTAATGATTACTTTTTATTGCGTAAATAAGCTGGTTGATTTTCGAGGTAATTCAACGCGTCGTCGTCATCTAAATCAAATAACGTAGCCGACTGCACATTTTCTGTAGTCGTTTTCGATTCAGGATACAACTCTTGACGCCACTGCTCTTTTGCATCAACAGGCTTAGTTTCCCAAGGTTTTGGTGTTTCTTTGGGAGCTTTTGGCTGAACCTCTTCTTCAGCGGCTATCTCTTCATCTTTGACATAATGAGGAATGGCAGAAGAATTAAAACCTGTAGCAATAAGTGTAATTTTTACACCATCGCCCAAATTATCATCAAACGTGGCACCCCAAATCACTTCAATATCTTCACCCATTTGTGCCATGAACGCATTGATTTCCTCAATCTCTTCCATACGAATTTCGTTGGTAGTTGAGCAATAGATATTCAACAAAATCTTTTTAGATTCATGCACATCATTATTATTCAACAATGGCGAATGTAGTGCATCAAGAATAGCGTTGGTAATACGATGTTCACCCTCGGCATATCCTGTATTCATAATAGCAACGCCACCATCTTTCATAATGGTATTAACATCGGCAAAGTCGACGTTGATATAACCATCAATAGTAATAATTTCAGCAATTCCCTTTGCAGCTTCCGCCAATACATCGTCGGCTTTGGCAAACGCATTTGACAACTCTAAATCAGGATAAATTTGACGTAATTTTTCATTATTAACCACCAAAATTGCGTCAACATGTTGGCTCATTTTTTGAACACCCTCGAGTGCTTGATCTATTTTGCGTTTACCTTCAAAAGCAAATGGAATGGTTACAATACCAACTGTAAGAATGCCTAAATCGTGGGCTACTTTGGCAATAACAGGAGCTGCCCCAGTGCCAGTACCACCGCCCATACCAGCGGTAATAAACACCATTTTTGTATTATCTTGAAGCAATTGTTCAATTTTAGGTAACGACGCTTCCACAGCCTGACGAGCCACTTCTGGTCGACCACCAGCGCCCAACCCTTCTCCAAGTAAAATTTGTCGACTTACAGGCGATCGTTTTAGTGCTTGATCATCGGTGTTACATACAACAAACGACACATCGGCTATTCCTTGACGAAACATGTGATTGACCGCATTGCCGCCACCACCGCCAACTCCAATTACTTTGATAATTGACAAGCTGTTCATAGCGGTTGTCAAATCTGTCAAATTTTGTTCAAGACCCATACTATCAAATTTTATGTTATTGTATTTATTAATTTACATTTTCTTTTAAGGGAGCATCGTCCGAAAAGAGGTCTCCCAATTTTGAACCAAAAAAATCTTTTAAGCCCTTTTTTGGAGCTTTTTTAGCATGCTTTTTCGAATTTTGATTTAATGGTTGACAACAATTTTGTGTACCACAAAGTAGAAGGCCAACTAATTGAGCATATTCACGACGCACAAAGTCATCACTCGTGGTTTCAGTTAAATGTCCAACATAAGATCCTATACGCACTTCCATGCCTGTTTTTTCTCTTACTATTTCGTCTACATATTTCATATTGGTAACGCCACCAGTAATAACCAAACCAGCATTAAGCGCATCAGCACAACCTGATTTGTGAATTTGCGACATCACTAAATCAATAATTTCGTGTAAACGAGCTGTGATAATAAGTTCCACATCTTTGGTTGAAACAGAACGTTGTTCAAGTCCTTCGGCTGTGGCTGGCAACTCTATTTTTAATACTTTTTTGTCGCGCATAGAGAATTTTTCGCCACACATCAATTTTAGCTTTTCAGCCTCTTGCTCAAGAAGTTTCAACGATTTTAAATCGTTAGTAATTTGTTTTCCGCCAATAGGAATGACAGCCAAATGTTTCATCAAACCATCTTTGTAAACAGCCACGGATGTACAACCAGCCCCAAAATCAATAACGGCGCTGCCAAGTTCCTTTTCTGATTCACTCAATAAAGCGGTAGCTGTAGCCATAGGGGCTAAGAATTTCTGTGCTATTTCATATCCAAGAGTACGTTCAGCGCACTTATCGATATTCAAATTAACTTCAGGTTTACCTACTGCTAAAATATAAGAAGCGGTTAGATTACCGCCAAGTACGCCCAAAGGATTCTGAATTGGTTCATTATCAAGCGTAAATGTATCAGTTAAAACACGCAACACGTCGCGCTCTGGAACATCAGTATTTTGAGCTTCCGCTTCCATTTCTGCTAAAACAGCTTCCGTAATTTCTTCGTTATGACCAAAAATACGAGGCACATTGAGACGTACTGTACGCAACGAACGACCATTGAGGCCTACATAGAATTGGGAAATAGGTAGTTTAATGCGATTGGCCAATAGTTTGAGCATCATACTCAAGCGTGCAGCCACCTCACTCGGCTTAGTGATTATGCCGTTACGAATACTATCCTGAGGTGTTGGCTCCGATTCTAAAGCAAGAATTTCAAGTTTTCCATCAGCAAACTTTTTAGCGGCCATAACAGCCAGCTTAGCATTACCCAAATCGGCGGCTACAATAATTTCAGAGTCCATAAATAGATATTAATTTTCAATTTTTATTTCATTTCAGGTGCGAGTTCAGGTTTTACACAAACTACCTGATCGCGATAACGTAGGTCAATGCGCGTATATCGATTCCAACCTACACGAGGTAAACCTTCTTTATAAAAGGTAAATAATTTGGCTAATTTTTGCTGCGCATTTTTCACCGAACCTAAATAGATGGTATGTGATCCAACTCGAGGTATTAATTCTATATCCAAATTGGGATACACATGAATCTGTGTTATTTGGTTCGACCAAAAATCATCATCTTGCAAAGATACAATAAAATCAAACAACTCATTTCTAATAAAGTCTTTATTTACATAACCTGTAACAATAGGCACATACACAGCATATTTAGTAGAAACTGGCATACGTAAACGATTTTCGTCGACATAAAAATTATTCCGATCGGTCAATACTTGAAATACTGGCTGACGTTGTTTTACGTCGATATTTAAAATGCCAGAAGGCGTTTGATAGCACGATACAAAATTAATCATCGGATGCTTTTTAACCGCCTTTTCAACCGCTTGCAAATCAATTTTGGCAAAAGACAAACCTTTATATTTAGTACGATTATTTTCTAACAACGTCACTATTTCTTGAGTTGTCACAAAGCGCGAATCGTCAGCATCTAACACATTTACTTTTAAACCGGTGCACAAACGATTTTCAGTCATTGGCGTCACAAAAATAACCGCCACCAATAGGTAGCCGCACAACAGTGTGACACTAACTGCAATTAATATGATGCGCCAAATTTTCATTGTTCAAACTACTGATTTGAAAAATTAATGAAAAACCTCAACCAACTTTGGTAAATAAGTATCAATATCGCCGGCACCGACCGTCAACAAAACATCAAACTGCTTAGTTTTTAGCAAATCTATCAACTCCGCTTTGGTGGTCAATGTTTTCAAAGGACAGGTTACTTCGTCAAAAATAAGTTGCGACGTAACTCCTGGAATAGGCAGTTCACGCGCTGGATAAATTTCGACTAACACCACCTCATCAAGGTGCGACAACGAAGCCGCAAATTCTTTATAAAAATCGTGTGTACGACTGTATAAGTGTGGTTGGAATACACCCAATACTTTTTTATCAGCATATAGCGCTTTTACCGACTGAATACTTGCCAAAAGTTCGGCTGGATGGTGTGCATAATCGTCGATAATGGTTAGTTTATCGGTTTTTAAATGCGTCTCAAAACGACGGCGAATACCAGCGAACGAAGCCATTCCTGCACGTAATTCATCGGCGGTAACACCATTGAGATAAGCCAGCGCCATTGCAGCCACACCATTTTCCACATTCACTAACACCGGAACACCCAAATTCACATCGTCAATACGGCTAGTTGGCGTTACAAAATCAAAATGTAACTCGCCATTACCAATTTTAATATTTTCAGCATAAAAATCGGCTGGCTCTGTAGCTGAATATGTATATAGTTTGACTCCAGTTTGCAAACGAGGTTTCAATTCGATTCCTTTTTTCATAATCAAACAGCCACCAGGTTGAATAAGCGAAGTAAAATGAGCAAAACTCTCTAAATAAGCTTCGTGTGTGCCATAAATATCAAGATGATCGGCATCGACAGCGGTAACTACTGCCATATAAGGCGTAAGGTGATGAAACGAACGATCGAATTCGTCAGCTTCAATCACCACCAAATCACTTTTATCGGACAAGAGTAAATTGCTTGTATAATTTTTTGAAATTCCACCTAAAAACGCATTACAATCCACATGACTTTGCTTCAACAGATGAGCTGTCATGGTACTTGTAGTGGTTTTTCCATGCGTGCCAGCCACACACAAACCACGTTCGATGCGTGTCACCTCGCCCAATACTTGTGCGCGTTTTTGAATGGTAAATCCTTGTTTTACAAAATAGTTATATTCACTATTATCAGCAGGAATAGCTGGTGTATACACTACCAATGTTTTAGTTTTATCAGTAAATGCGAGCGGCACTAAATTCACATCATCGTCGTAATGAATGGAAATACCTTCTTGTTCCAACTCTTCGCAAAGTTGACTACGTGTACGGTCGTAACCAGCTACGTCAAAGCCTTTTGCTTTAAAATAACGTGCAATAGCACTCATACCAATACCGCCAATTCCGAGAAAATAAAAATGTGTATAATTCATAAAAAAACTATTTACGAAGATTTGCCAATTTAATAACCTCTTCTGCTATACGTCGTGCCGAATCTTTTTCGGCTAATTTCAAACTATTTTGTGACAATTGTGCCAATTTCGTTTCATCAAAAATTAAGGTCTAACGCTTTGGCAATTAGCTCTTTTTCAGCATCTACATCTTTTACCAATACTGCGGCTTGTTTATTCACCAAAGCCATAGCATTGTGCGTTTGATGATCCTCAGCCACATTAGGCGATGGCACCAAAATGGTAGCCTTACCAAGCAAACACAATTCTGAAATAGAACTTGCTCCAGCACGCGAAATAACCAAATCGGCAATGGCATAAGCTAAATCCATACGACTAATAAAATCAGTAACGATAAGATTGGACGACATAAATGACCCAGCCGCTTTACGTGCTTCATCGATATATCCTTTCCCTGTTTGCCAGATAACTTGAATACCAGATTTGGTTAATTCTTTGAGGTGTAAAATAACGCTTTGATTAATGGTTCGAGCACCAAGACTACCACCCACAATCAACAATGTTTTTTTATCAGGAGAAAAACCAAATTCCGCATAGCCTTCCGCTTTACTACCTTGTGTCAAATTTTGACGAACGGGATTACCAGTCAAAATAATTTTATCGGCTGGAAAGAATTTTTCCATGCCCTCGTAAGCCACACAAATTTTAGCGGCTTCTTTAGCTAATAATTTATTGGTAACGCCTGCAAATCCATTCTGTTCTTGCAATAACGTGGGCACACCTAACTTATGAGCCATTTTCAGAGCTGCTCCGCTCGCATAGCCGCCAACACCGACAGCCACATCGGGCTGAAATTTCTTAATCAGTTTACGCGCGCGCCACATACTTATTTCCAAATCCCACAGAACCGAGAGATTTTTGAACCAATTCTGACGATCGAAACCACGTACAGGCAAACCCACAATATCGTAACCTGCTGCTGGCACACGTTCCATTTCCATACGTCCTTGTGCTCCAATAAATAAAATTTCGCACTCTGGCTGTAACTCCCGTAAAGCATTAGCAATACTTACTGCTGGAAATATATGTCCACCAGTACCACCGCCACTGATTAGATATTTAGGCTGTTTTTTCATTGTACTACACATTAGTTTTAGGCTTATCCACAGACTCCAATTCATCTGGAGGTAACACATCGGCAGCGACTTCGCCATTGGCAGTAGCATAACGTGTTACACTCAAAATGAGTCCAAAATAAATACAAGTTATCAAAATAGACGTACCACCACGACTAATTAACGGCAACGGTTGTCCTGTGACAGGAATCAACTGAACCGACACGGCCACATGTATAAACGCCTGTAAAACAATAATCAGCGCCAATCCCATTACCAAAACGGCAGGATAAACCGTAGTCGATTTCCAAACAATACGCCCCGCTCGAAAAAGCAAAATAAGGTAAAGCATAATCACAAATACGCCACCGATTAAACCCAATTCCTCAACAATAATAGAAAAGATAAAATCGCTAAATGCTTCGGGCAATCGATTACGTTGTACACTAGTACCAGGTCCGTGGGGGAAAATGCCTCCGCGTGCTATGGCTATTTGCCCATGCACAGGTTGTAAGTTAGAACTATGTATTTTATATTTCTCATTAGGATCACTACTTTTACCAAAATTCTCAATACGAGCAATCCATGTATAAGCACGACCAAATGTTTTATAAAATGTTCGCGCCACAGGATTTGCAGCTCTTAAATTATCAGCCTGATAATTTTCTTCTGGTATCAGCACTGCAATGGCAAAGACAAGACCAATGAACAACACAATAATACCCAAAAATGACGCTAGCCGTTTAAAGGCAATTTGGCCGCAAAATAACATAGCTGACACCACTATGAAAAGCAATGCTGCCGTAGAGAAATTCTCTGGTAAAATAAGTCCACACGTAACAACAATAGATAAAGCAATCCATTTAAAATATTTACGCTCAAATTCATCATCTTCTGTTTTTTGGCTCTACTTATCCAATCAGCTGTCATAATAATTAAGCACAATTTAGCGAGTTCCGATGGTTGAAATTGTGCACCACCAATAGATAACCAACGTGCAGCATCATTGGCCGAAACACCTTTAATCAAAGGTAAATACCAACAAACCAAGCGACACTACCCAACCCACATAACCCAACATTTTAATCAATTTATAATCAATCTGCTGAACGATAATCATCAAAGCGGTACCGATGCCAAGAAACATAATATGGCGCAAAATAGGTGCACCAATAGAAGAACCTCTCGATACCAACGTACTGGATGCACTGAACATCTCGATAATAGAGATGATACAGAGAAAGAAAAAGACCATCCAGATGACGTAATCGCCTTTCAACTGATTTTTAATGTTGTTGTTCACGCGCTAAAAAGTTAAGTGAAATTACAAGTTACGTACGCAAGCTTTAAACTGCTCACCACGGTCTTCATAATTTTTAAACAAATCGAAACTAGCACAACAAGGTGATAATAAAACGGTATCGCCAGGGTGAGCTACTTCATAAGCCTTGGCTACACAATCTTCGATTGACGATACTTCGTACATAGCGCACGTGCAATGGTCGCTCCAATATTCGCGTAATTTGGCATTATCAACGCCCATAAAAATGAGCGTATGTACTTTTTGACGTACCAAATATTCTATTTCCGAATAATCATTGCCTTTGTCGGTTCCACCAAGAATGAGCACAGTAGGCGTTTTCATACTTTGTAGAGCATACCAACAAGAGTTCACATTGGTGGCTTTAGAATCGTTAATATAACGCACACCACGCACCGAAGCCACATATTCCAAACGGTGTTCAACACCTTGAAATTCGGCTAACGATTTACGAATAGTCTCTTTACGAATGTGTACAAGTTGGGCAGCCAAGCCGGCAGCCATTGAGTTGTATACATTGTGAGTTCCTTGTAAAGCTAATTCTTCTACTGGCATAATCATATTATCTTCTTTATGTTGTGATTTTATAGTTAAATCTTCATGTTCAACAAATGCTTCTGTTTTGTCTGTTTTTCCCAATGCAAATGGCAATAAACGTGCTTTGATATCACGTTTTTCCAACTCTTCTTTCAACACAGGATCATCGTTCCAAAAAATAAAAGCATCTTCAGGTGTTTGATTTTGAAGAATACGGAACTTAGAATCGATGTAATTTTGAAATTTATAATCGTAACGATCAAGATGATCGGGTGTGATATTTAAAATAACAGACACATCAGCTTTAAAATCGTACATGCCATCGAGTTGGAACGAACTCAATTCAAGTACATAATAATCATATTGGGATTCAGCTACTTGCCAAGCAAAACTTTTACCCACATTACCAGCCAAACCAACATTCAATCCTTCATTTTTCAAGATAAAATAGGTCAACATGGTGGTAGTTGTTTTACCATTCGAACCGGTAATACAAATTTTCTTGGCGTTGGTATAACGTGATGCGAACTCAATTTCTGAAATAACAGGAATGTGTTTGGCGCGTAACGCTTTCACCATAGGTGCTTTATCAGGAATTCCAGGACTTTTAACTACTTCATCGGCATTTAGAATCAAAGCCTCGGTGTGCTGCTTTTCTTCATAAGCAATACCACGACGCTCCAACTCCTCTTTATACAAAGGTTTTAAAGCCGATAAATCGGATAAAAACACATCAAAACCGTGTTTTTGTGCAAGAATGGCTGTTCCAACGCCACTTTCGCCTCCACCGAGAATTACTAACCGTTTCATAAATATAATTTAATTACTGATATTTAAATTGTTATCTCATTTTGAGTGTAATAATCGTCACCGCAGCCAAAATCAAACCTACAATCCAAAAACGAATGGTAATTTTAGATTCTGGTATGGCTTGTTTAGAGCCTTGAATTAAAGCATCTACCGTTCCTGCTGGTTTTTGATAATGATGATGCAAAGGCGACATCTTAAATATACGTTTACCCACGCCTGTTCGTTTTTTTGTAAATTTAAAATAGGCGGTTTGTAAAATCACCGATAAACTCTCTACCAAGAAAATACCAGATAAAATAGGAATCAATAATTCTTTGTGAATGGCAATAGCAAAAACTGCTATGATACCACCCAACGCCAAACTACCTGTATCGCCCATGAATACTTGTGCTGGATACGAATTGAACCACAAAAAACCAATAGTAGCACCAATAAACGCTGCAGCAAAAACCAATAATTCGCCCGAACCAGGAATGTACATAATATTGAGATAGCCAGAATAATGCACATTACCCGACACGTAAGCCAAGATACCAAGCGTGGCTCCTTGTATGGCAGAAGTTCCTGTAGCCAATCCATCCAAACCATCGGTTAAATTAGCACCATTTGACACCGCAGTCACCACAAAAATTACGACTACTACAAACAAAATCCAACCGAGCAATTGTTTATTTTCTCCTGCCCAATTGAAAGCATCAGCATAATCTAAATTGTTATTTTTAAAGAAAGGGATGGTCGTTTTAGTCGATTTAACTTCATCTTTGGCGTATTCTACAACCTCCAACTGAGTATTTTCATCCACATGTTTGTGCACATTTTCAACAATTACAGCATTCGGGCTAAAATAGAGAGTAAGGCCAACAATCAACCCAATACCAACTTGACCAATAATTTTAAAAATACCACGTAAGCCATCTTTATTTTTTTTGAACACTTTGATATAATCGTCAGCAAAGCCCAATAAACCAAGCCAAACGGTAGTAATAAGCATCAAAATCATGTACACATTATCCAACACACCTACAAACAAACAAGGCAAAAGAATAGAAAACAAAATGATAATTCCACCCATAGTTGGCGTGCCTGTTTTCTTCATTTGTCCTTCAAGATCCAAATCGCGAATAGTTTCGCCAATCTGCATTTTTTGAAGACGATTGATAATTCGACGACCAATCAAGGTCGAAAAAATCAAAGCAAACAAAAAAGCCAAAGCTGCACGAAACGAAATGTAATTGAACATACCCGCTCCAGGAACGTCCAGTTTGTCGAGATAGGTAAATAAATAGTAAAGCATAGGCTTAAAATTTATGGTATGAATAAATCAAATTTTACAAGTTATCAAAAAGTGGCTTTTATTTCTTCGTGATCATCAAAATGGTGTTTAACGCCATTGATGATTTGGTAATTTTCGTGCCCTTTGCCCGCCACAAGCACAACATCACCCGATTGTGCCAAAGTACATGCTGTTTTAATAGCTTCGCGGCGATCAGAAATCACTAACACTTTACGTTTTTCAATCACATCGAGCCCAGCCAACATATCATTCAAAATAGCTTGTGGGTCTTCAAAACGCGGATTATCGCTGGTCAAAATAACACGGTCGCTAGCATTAACAGCTTCTTTTGCCATCATTGGACGTTTACCTTTATCACGATTGCCACCACAACCAACCACCGTAATAAGTGTACCTGCACCTTCACGAATATCATTGATAGTAGCCAATACATTATTGAGCGCATCAGGTGTGTGAGCATAATCAACAATAGCGGTAAATCCCGTTGGCGCGGTAATGGTTTCGAAACGACCAGAAACAGCATCCAACGTACTCAAGTGACATAAAATTTCTTGTTCCGAATATCCCAACAAGACACCTGCACCAAAAACAGCTGTTAAATTATAGGCGTTAAACTTACCAATGAATGGCAACGACACTTCATGACCGTTCATATCAAGCAACATGCCCTCAAAGGAATTTTCAAGAATACGAGTTTTGAAATTGGCCATAGAGCGAACCGAATAGGTTTGTTTGGTTGCTTTACAATTTTGCAACATGACCATACCATTTTTATCATCTATATTAGTCAGTGCAAAAGCCTCTTGAGGTAATTCATCGAAAAAGCGTTTTTTAGCAGCTAAATAGTTATCAAAGGTCTTATGATAATCGATATGATCGCGTGTAATATTAGTAAAAATACCACCTGCAAATTTCAATCCTGCAATACGACGTTGGTCAATGGCATGCGAGCTCACTTCCATAAACGCATATTCACAACCAGCAGAAACCATCTCAGCCAACAAAGCATTCAAATGTAGCGCATCAGGTGTCGTATGCGTGGCTTCTATGGCTCGACCATCGACATAATTACACACGGTTGAAAGAAGTCCCACTTTGTAACCTAACTTACGGAACAATTGATATAACAACGTAGCAATAGTGGTTTTACCATTCGTACCAGTCACACCAACCAGGGTTAAATTATGCGACGGATTGCCATAAAAATTGGCCGCCAACACGCCTAATGTCTCATTACTTGAAGCCACTTGCACAAACACAACAGATGTTGGTTTCTCCTCAGGCATTGTTTCACAAATCACAGCCACCGCACCTTGTTCAATAGCTTTATTTATATAATCATGACCATCGGTAGCTGTGCCACGCGTAGCCACAAACAAATCGCCTGACTCAACTAAACGTGAATCAAATTGAATATTCCGAACATCAACATCAGCACCCAACTGTTGTTGAATCGCCACGCCTGTCAAAAGAATTTCAAGTTTCATAAGTATATATATTAATTCAAATCGAATAATTTAATTTCCGAACACCAAACTCACAGTTTGACCTCTCATCGCTTTCACACCTGGCTGTATCGACTGGCTCTGAACTTTACCACGACCATATAGTTGCACACGTAAACCAACACGTTCCATTAAATACACAGCATCTTTAGCTCCCATACCTACCACATTCGGCACATGATAATCGGATACTGTAATCGGCTCTGTTTTGTAATTTTGAGATATTTTGACGCGTCCCCACGTTTCACCAGCACTCAAACAATCAAAATTCAATTCATCCAATACTTCAGAAAGAGCAGCAGTTTTTCCAGCTTTCGCTGCTGGCAGACCAGAGGCTATCGAATCCACCATATGAGCTTGCACACTTTGAGCATACACACGTTCGGCAATAGTTTTAAATACACGACCACTCATCAAACCTCCCGAAGGATAGCCATTGCGTGGTTGACGAATAACAACAATGGCAGAATACATTGGTTTATCAGCAGGAAAATAACCACAAAACGATACTTGGTGCGTTACTGGTTGACCTTTTCCATACTGCAATTGAGCCGTACCAGTTTTCCCTGCAATAGAAACATAATCCGAATGCACTGCCTTTCCAGTTCCCTCTTCAACTACCGCCTGCAACATCATACGAATATCCCTCAAAGTAGACGATGAACAAATAGATGAATTAATTGTTTCTGTACCAAATGTTTCTAAAATACGCCCATTTTGGCTAATCGATTTCACAAAATAAGGACGAATATATTTCCCTTTGTTAGCTATTGCGTTATAAAACGCCAATGTATAAATTGGTGGCATTTGAACTTCGTAGCCAATGGACATCCAAGGCAAAGCGGTTTTGTACCAATTTACATGTTTATCTTTAGGATGACGAATTTTAGGGCGACCAGCACCTGGAATTTCTATATTCATAGGTTTACCAAGACCCATCTTATACAACTGGTCAACGAATTCACTTGGATTGTCAGCAAAGTGAGCATCCACCAAACGAGAAACACCAATATTAGATGAGTTTGCCAATGCCTCCGTAACCGTTAACATGCCATAACCACCTGTTTTATGATTATGATCGGTCATAATGCGATTATACATCGGCCATTTACCATTCCCCGTATCAACTGAATCAGTAGGTTTCACCAAACCTTTTTCTAACAGCACCATTAACGACATGGTTTTGAAGGTAGAACCAGGTTCTGACATATCGCCTACCGCCATATTCACAATTTCACGATAGTCGCCAGGAGCTACACGCGACATGTTAACACACGCTTTCACCTCACCACTAGCTACATCCATCAATAATACACAACCAGAAGCCGCATCTATCTCAACCAACTTATCAACCAACGCACGTTCTGCAATATCTTGCATTTCAATATCCAAAGTTGTCGTCACATCCAATCCATCTTGAGGTTCAACCACTGGCACATATACCCAACGATTACCTAGCAATTCACATTTTGCCACGCCTGGTTTCCCACGCAACAACGAATCATACGCCAACTCCAAACCGAACTGCCCCCCTTTATCACCTTCACCATAGATATTTCCAATAGTTCTAGAAGCCAAAGAGCCAAAAGGTTTAATACGTTTCACGTATTCACGCTCTATCAAACCACTCTTATTGCGACCTAAACGAAATAGAGGAAACTTTTTAATCTCTTTCAGCTCCGAATAGGTAATTTTCTTAGGATATAATAGCAAATTACCTTTACCTGCTTGATAGGCACGGGTAATATAACGACGATATTCACCTGCCGAACGATCACCAAATTTACGAGATAAGCACAACGACAACGAATCGATATTATCTTTAAACAAACGCCCATTCTTCATATGCAATGCCTCTACTCGGGTATCCATATACAAATAATAATATGGGATGGTACTCGCCATTAATTTACCATCATGCGAATAAATATTACCTCTATTGGCTTGCACTTTTTTATCTGGGCGCTCTAAACGTTCGGCCACCGCCATCCATTTATCTTTTTCAACCACCTGAATGACAACTATCTTATAAATAGCCAACAAGAACAACACAACCATCACTAAATAGACAATGGCAAAGCGGGCCAATATGGATTGATGTGTTGATGACATACAGCTAATTATCGATTAATAACCACAGCAGGTTCAGTTGAGACCTCCAAGTCACTACCTTGTTCACGTAATTTATCTATAACATACGATTGGCGACTCATTTGCATCAGTTCTTCCGAAACCGTTAAGGATTCATATTTGGCATCAATCAACTCTTTTTTCAAACGATCAATATCACGCAATTGAGCTTCATAGGTAAATCGATTATTAATATAAAAGAGCGCTATCATAACCAAAAATAAAATAAACGGGATTTGACGTTGCAACCACTCACGACCCAAAGCCTCACCCGAAGCCACATCCTTCAATGAAATTTTAGGACGTTCTACACGCGCTTTATCCTCTAAAGCCACCCGTTCTTTTATATTGGTAAATAAACCCATCGTTACTGTTTTTTTTCAGCAATACGCAATTTAGCACTTCTAGCACGAGGATTCTCATTCACCTCAGCATCCGATGCCACAATCACCTTATTATTAATAGCTTTTAAAGGAGCCACCACTTGACCATAAAAATCTTTTTCTTGACGACCTTCAAAATTTCCAGCTTTCACATAATTCTTCACCAAACGATCTTCCAATGAATGATATGTCAACACCACCAAACGTCCTTCAGGAGCCAATACTTGCACCGATTGCTCCAACAAACTTTTCAAAACATCCATTTCACGATTTACTTCAATACGGAGTGCTTGAAATAGTTTCGCCATATCCTTCTTTTCCCGTTCGCGCGGAAAGAACACTTTAACAATATCCAAAAATTGTGTAATAGTTTCGATAGAAGCTTCAGAACGAGCTACCACAATCGCTTTCGCAATACGTCGCGCTTGCTGTAACTCACCATAATAAAAGAAGATGTCGGCCAATTGTGCCTCCGAATAGGTATTCAACACCGAAGCCGCTGTTTGCGAGGCACGTTTATTCATACGCATATCCAAGTCACCCTCGAAACGAAATGAGAATCCACGCGTTTCATCATCAAAATGATGCGAAGAAACACCCAAATCGGCCAAAATGCCATCAACCTGTTCAATGCCGTGATAACGCAAAAAATTAGTCAAATAGCGAAAATTACTGCGCACAAAGGTAAATCGCTTATCATCCAAGGCATTCTTCATGGCATCTTCATCTTGATCAAAACCGAACAACCGTCCACCTTTGCCAAGACGTTCCAAAATAGCACGAGAATGACCACCACCGCCAAATGTCACGTCCACATACACACCATCAGGTTTAATATTCAAACCTTCCAGCGTTTCATTCAATAGTACAGGTACGTGATACATAAGCAATTAGTAATTAATTTAAAAACTCAGAATAATCAATCAACACTTTTTTTCATCATTTTTTCAGCCAAACGTTTCGCAAAATCGTTCGACGACAAGCGAGAGCGTTCATAAGCAGCCTTATCCCACAAAGCAATACGATCGAGCATGCCAACAAAAAGCACCTCCTGCGACGCTCCAATTTGTTGAAGATAGCGTTTAGAAATCAACACACGACCTTGCGAGTCGATATCCAACCATTCCGCATCCGACACAAACTGCATCAACAGCATTTGATCGTCAGAATTCCACTCATCAAGCTTCTCTTTGAAGTCAGCAACCTTACGATTCCAAACACCTTCGGGGTACAAAATTAAACAGGCATTATTGGGATCCATACGCATCACCAAACGCTCTCTTTCGCCCTCTGGAAGCTGTTTCCGATACGATGCTGGGATAAAAATTCGCCCCTTAACATCTGCCTTCGCCTCAATATTTCCGATAAATGTTGCCATAGCACTCCTTATTAATTATTCTGGATGTAAAATTACAATATAAATTTAATTCCCCACATTCCCCCACAAAAAACTTATCAACAATATTTACCTATGATATAAACATATAAAACATGACTTATTAACAACTTTATAAACACCTTAAATAATGCCATTAACATATTTAATAATTAATTGATTTACAATACAATTCAAAAACATTAATACAAAATAAAATGTCAAATGGCGAAAAGTGGGGAATATTTTAGCTTATTTGGTCAAAATAGCACCTTCAAAACTGATATTTTCAACCAGAAAAAACCCATAAAACTTTTTTCTTAGGCTCTCACAACGAATTTGTTATAAAATATTTTGCCAAGCAGAAAAAACATCGTATATTTGCGAGCCCAAAAATCGTATGGGCAACTAATATTAACTTTAACCAATCGGGAGGACTGTACAATAGCTAAGCAGTTGATTATCAAAAAAAGAAACGAAGAAGCGCACCGCATTAACGAGAAAATTCGTGGTGTGAGAGAAGTTCGTTTAGTTGGCGAAAATGTCGAAGGTGGCGTTTATCCTATAGAACGTGCACTCGCCATAGCCGACGATTTAAATCTTGATCTAGTCGAAATTTCGCCTAATGCGGAACCACCCGTATGCCGTGTTGTTGATTATCAAAAGTTCCTCTATCAACAAAAGAAGAGAGAAAAAGAGATCAAAGCCAAAACTGTAAAAATGGTGGTTAAAGAGATTCGTTTCGGTCCACAAACCGACGACCACGACTACAATTTCAAGCTGAAACACGCACAATCGTTTATCAAAGAAGGTTGTAAAGTAAAGGCCTTTGTATTTTTTAAAGGTCGCTCTATCTTATTTAAAGAACAAGGCGAAGTATTGTTACGTTTTGCAAACGATTTAGAAGATATTGCCAAAGTGGATTCATTACCAGTACTCGAAGGTAAACGCATGATTATCATGCTATCGCCAAAAAGCACAAAAAAATAAGAAGTTTTTTTTATTAATTTATAATTATACTGAGAAATGCCAAAAATGAAAACTAATTCCGGTGCCAAAAAGAGGTTTGCCCTTACCGGATCAGGAAAAATCAAACGGAAACATGCTTTTAAAAGCCACATTCTGACTAAAAAAACGTTGAAACAAAAACGTAACTTAACTCATTCTGGCACTGTTAGCCACGTTGACGAAAAGAACGTTAAAGCGTTATTAGCACTTAGATAACTTTTAATTGTAAAGAATTTAACTTTAGTGATTAACCGAGTGATTAGCCGAAAGATTCCGATAACGGAACGCTAACATTCAAAAAAGAAAAAAATTATGCCAAGATCAGTAAATCACGTTGCCTCAAGAGCAAAACGTAAAAGAATTTTGAAACTTACCCGTGGGTATTTTGGTGCACGTCGCAATGTTTGGACAGTAGCAAAAAATACGTGGGAAAAAGGTTTGCAATATGCATTCCGCGATCGTAAAGCTAAAAAACGTAACTTCCGCGCTTTGTGGATTCAACGTATCAACGCTGCTGCTCGCATGGAAGGAATGTCTTATTCTCAACTTATGGGCGCTTTACACAAATCAGGTATTGCCATGAACCGTAAAGTTTTGGCCGACCTTGCTATGAATCACCCAGAAGCATTTAGAGCTATCGTAAAAAAGCTGCTAAAACTAAATAAGTTTAACGCTATTCGATACAAAAAAAAGAGAACACCAAATTGGTGTTCTCTTTTTTTGTATCAAGTTGTAATCTAATTTAAAACATAGCCTTTTTAATCATCTCAGCCACAGAGTCGCCTTTAATATCGGCCACCAACTTTAAAGCAAAATCCAAAGCATAAGCAGGACCTTTAGCCGTTACAACACGTTGCGACTGCACTACATTTTGGTGGCTCAAACTTGCGCCTTGCAATTCGTGTTCAAAACCCGGATAACAAATAGCTTCGAGCCCTTGCAGCAAGCCTAGGCGACCTAGCACCAAGGGAGCAGCACAAATGGCTGCTAAAGGTTTTTGAGACTCGTAGTGTGCTTGTAAATGCGCTGTAAGTGGTTTGCAATTCGACAGGTTAGTAGCGCCAGGCATGCCTCCTGGTAAAATCAAATAGTGAGCCGTTGCGAAATCAACATCTTTGAGCAAGCAATCAGCAGCCACCTGTATAGCATGCGCACCTACAACGGTCAAATCATCGGTAATAGAGACGGATTTTACCCAAATATCAGCACGGCGCAACACATCAATTACAGTTAATGCCTCAATTTCTTCAAAACCTGGAGCTAAAAAGATGTAATTCACTTTATACAGAGGTTAATTCAATCTAAATTGATAAGTAATTGTTCCCATCGCCACATCACTACCAGCCGTAAATTTAGTACGTTTAGCCGCCTGAAGCGACGCATCACGTAGTTCTTTGTTACTTATATTAGAACCTGAGGCAATGGAAACATCTGTAACATTACCTGACCGATCTACTCGAATATTGACAATTATACGCCCTTCTTCATTTCCATTATAGGCTGGTTTTGGCAAACCTCCATTTAATGAACGACCAGCAAGCGACCACGAATGTCCCCCCAGATGAACCAGAACCAATAGGATTGCCTTGCATGGCATCACCAGTTGTATTTCCACTACCTGCTCCTGGTGACTTACCAAAAGCTCCAGCAGCCGCTTTCGCTTGATCAATTTTGCGTTGATTTTCAGCAGCAATACGTTGTTGTTCTTGGCGTCGTTGTTCTTCCAACAGACGTTGGCGTTCTTCTTCTTTGCGTTTTTTCTCTTTTTCCTTAGCAGCCAACACGACCGATTCGTCATCTTGAGTCATCAAATCCTCATTTTTAGGAGTCGATACTGGTGGAACGACAGGAGCCACAGCTGTAGGCGGAGCCACTAGCTCCGATTGTCCAAAACCCTCGATTTCTTCGCCAAAGCTAACCATAAGACCTTCGTCTATATCTTTTTTAGATATAGAAAAGCCAAACAGCAGCAAAATAGCTAATACTATTCCGCAAACAACGACCGTTCCTACAGATGCGTATAGTTCAGATTTTTTCATTTATTTTTCAGCCACTTTAGTCGCAATAACTAACTTCATTTTATTTTGGTTGGCAATATCCAACACACGAACAACCTGTTTGTAAGGAACTTCTTCATCAGCATGAAGAGCCACATACAACGTTGAATCGGCCGCCTGAGCCGCTTTTAACATCGGTTCAAGGCGCTCAAAATCGACATATTGAGGAGCTTCGACGCCTTCGGCAATGCTGAATGCTCCGTCACGATCGATACCCACTTTGATAATATTTGCCTTAGTAGCCGTTTTAGCTTTACTTTGAGGCAAATTGACCTTCATATCATTCGGAGACGACATAGTTGAAGCTATCATAAAAAATAATAGCAACAAAAAGATTATGTCAGTCATCGACGACATGCTAAAAGAAGCGTCAATTTTATTTCGTTGTTTAATAGCCATATCTTACGTTTTTTGACAATTAGTCAAGTTATTTTTTACCAGCAGCGGGCTCGTTCAATAAATCCATGAATTCCATGCTACGCATTTCCAAGCGACGCATAACTTCACCCACTTTCCCTACTAAATAATTGTACGCAAAGAAAGCACAAACACCCACAATTAACCCAGCAACAGTAGTTACCATGGCGGTATAAATACCACCCGACAATTGACTCAAATTAATGGTATTGCCACCAGCTTGCTCCATTTCAAAAAATGCTTGAACCATACCAAGTACAGTACCCAAAAATCCTAACATTGGTGCACCACCAGAAGTGGTAGCCAACAACCCAAGTCCTTTTTCCAATTTAGCAACTTCAATACTTCCCACATTCTCAATAGCTACTTGCACATCGCCCATAGGACGACCCAAACGGCTAATACCTTTTTCAATCATACGAGCCGATGGGGAATTTGTATCACGACACAAGTTTAACGCCGATTCCAATTTACCATCGTAAATATAATCTTTAATACGATTCATAAATGAAGAATCCTCTTTAGATGCCTTATGCAATGTGATAGAACGCTCTATAAAAATATAAATAGCCAAAACAAACAACAAAGCCAATGGAATCATAATCCATCCGCCCTTAACAGCCATATCAAAAAAACTCAAGGTTTTAGCAGCTTCAACTACCGGAGCAGATACTGCTGGAGCTGCCACAGGGGCTGCTGTTGGAACGGCTGCCATCGTTGTATCGGCCACGGCAGCTACAGTTTGTAATAAAATAGTAAGATTCATATTAAATTATTTTTTAGATAGTTACAACATCAACCCAAGCAACACGTTTTATAACGTTTGATGGTCTCTTCCAGACCTAAGTAAAGGGCATCGCAAATAAGTGCATGACCAATAGACACTTCTGCCAGAAAAGGAATACGTTTGCAAAGATAAGTCAAATTTTCCAAACTTAAATCATGCCCAGCATTCACATCAAGGCCTAATTGATGAGCATGCTCCGCCGCTTTTACAAAAGGCTCTACAGCTAATTCTGGTCCCTGTGGATAATTAGTTGCATAAGGCTCCGTATATAATTCTATACGGTCGGCACCCAACGCGGCGGCTCGTTCAATCGTGTGCAAATCGGTTCCTACAAATATAGAAACACGAATACCGTGCGCCTGAAATTGCTCCGTAATAGTTTTCAAAAAATCAAAATGAAGATCACAATTCCAGCCTGCATTCGATGTAATGGCATCTGGCGCGTCAGGAACAAGCGTAACTTGCGCAGGCTTAACGGCACAAACTAAATCAATAAATTCAGGTGAAGGATAGCCTTCTATATTAAACTCCGTAGCAAGCACGGGACGTAAATCATACACATCACGTCTACGAATGTGACGTTCATCGGGACGAGGATGCACAGTAATACCTTCTGCCCCAAACTTTTCGCAATCGAGTGCCACTTGTACCACATTCGGATTATCGCCTCCGCGAGCATTTCGGATGGTGGCTATCTTATTGATATTTACACTTAATTTTGTCATTTATTCATTCCTGTTTGGTCGTTTCATTTACATTTTGTTACTTTGCATAGTGAAACAAATTCACGAACAAAAGTAATCTAAAAAAATGAAAATTGCTATATTTAGCACCACTTATAAAGAAGAAATTGATGCGCCATTGCGGCAAACAGTCAATTTCTTACTTAGTCATGGTGTCGATGTATTGATAGAACGTGATTTTTATTCGCAAATTGCGACTAAAATGAAAAATTTCCCAACATGTAAGACCATCAATACAGATACACTGAACGCTGATTTAGTGATTAGCATTGGCGGTGATGGTACTTTTTTAACAACGGCAGCGTGTATTGGCGATAAGAATATTCCAATTCTTGGCATTAACACAGGTCGTTTGGGTTTTTTAGCCGATGTGGCTCACGAAGAAATTGACACCATCTTACAGGAACTTTTAGATGGCCGCTATCATGTAGAAGAACGAACGGTGCTAGAACTGTCAACCTCTGATGGCTCTGAAAAGAATTATCCATTTGCACTCAACGAAGTGGCTATTTTGAAACAAGATTTATCGTCGATGATTAGTATTCGTGCTTCCGTGAACAATGAATTTTTAAATACTTACCAAGCTGATGGTTTAATCATAGCAACACCAACTGGCTCTACGGCTTATTCCATGAGCGTCGGCGGTCCACTATTAGTGCCTCAAGCGCAGAACTTAATCATTGCACCAGTGGCTTCGCACAGCCTCAACGTGCGACCACTCATTATTCCAGATTCTTGGCATATCGACTTAGAAATAGACAGCCGATCGAAGAGCTTTCTCATTTCGCTTGATGGTCGCTCGCAAGTGATGCCACAAACTACCAAGTTGCATATTGCCAAAGCTAATTATACGATAAAAGTGATTAAACCTTTACACCACAGTTTTTTTAAAACACTGAAAAACAAACTTATGTGGGGAGCGGACAAACGGAATTAAACAGACAAAAATGACAAAAGACGAGTTACGTATTGTATATATGGGTACGCCCGAATTTGCAGTGGCAAGTTTAGATGCGCTGGTTTCAGGAGGTTATAATGTAGTAGGCGTGGTTACCATGCCCGACAAGCCTGCAGGACGAGGTTATAAAGTTCAATTTTCGGCAGTCAAAGAATATGCACTAGCACACAATTTGCCTTTGCTACAACCTGAAAAATTGAAAGATGAACAATTTTTGGAAGAACTAAAAGCCTTAAAAGCGGATTTACAAATTGTAGTCGCTTTTAGGATGTTACCAGAAGTAGTGTGGAATATGCCACCGATGGGCACATTTAATTTACACGGTTCATTACTTCCACAATATCGCGGAGCAGCGCCTATCAATTGGGCTATCATCAATGGTGAAAAAGAGACTGGCGTTACCACCTTTTTCCTACAACACGAAATAGATACGGGCGATTTAATTCTACAGAAAAAAATAGCCATTCACCGTACCGATAATGCGGAAACTATTCACGACCAACTTATGGTATTAGGTGCTCAAACTGTTGTAGAAACGGTTGATTGTATTTTAGATGGCACAGCTCCAAAAATGCCACAACCCGCAGCAGCTGAACTCAAAATGGCTCCGAAAATTTTCAAAGAAACGTGTAAAATAAATTGGGACAACGATTGTGAATCCATCTATAATTTTGTAAGAGGCTTATCGCCCTACCCAACGGCTTGGAGTGAGCTAATGAACGACAATACGCCATCAATTCCAGTGAAAATTTACGCAGTAACAACAGAACAAACTTCCCACACACATACCCCTGGGACCATCGTCACAGATGGTAAAAAGGAGTTAAAAGTAGCTTGCAAAGATGGTTTTGTAACCATCAAATCTCTCCAATTGTCGGGCAAAAAACGGATGAATAGTGATGAGTTTTTACGAGGCTATAAAATCGATTTACTAAAGCAATTAGCATAAAAAAAGGCTGCTCTTACTGAGCAGCCTTTTTTTATTTTTCATCGAGTAGGCGACGAGCAACATCCAAAATAGTAGTATCGTCGAGCATCACAAGGCCACCATCAGGACCTGGTTCGATATGAACACCACAACTTCCACCTTCTTTGTAATTATGTCCGCCAAAATAGTTTCGAACAGTTTCTACATCAACACGAAGTTCATCGGCAATGCGTTGCATACTGCCCGAAGGTAAACTGTCTTTGATTTTACGCAATTCGTTAAATGTGATTGTCTTTGTCATGGCTGTAAAATTTATTAGATGAATAATGATTAAGGTTATAATTCACATATGAGCTACACCGCTGTGTAGTGATAGACTAAAGGTTCTTTAATTTTCTGCTAATTTATACGTTTAATTTCAATCTTACAAATTTTTGAACGATAAAATTGCAATTTTTACGCTAAAAAGAGTAAAAAGTTATTTCCGATAGCTATTACAGCAACCGAAATAATTAATACAGAAATGATTAGATAAATGCCTTTATCGAGCATAATATCATCCATTCGTTGTCGTAATTGGGGTTTGATGCGTTGCATCAGATAAAAACTAAACCAACCACAAGCTAATCCAACAATGGCGCCACCTAAAATATCCAACGGATAGTGCACTCCCAAATAAATGCGAGTGTACACGTTGGCTGTAGCCCATAAGAAAATTGTCCACGTATAAAGCCGACGACGAAATAACAAAGAGGTAAATAAAGCAACCGCAAAACTATTGGCGGCATGCGAAGATACAAATCCATAACGACCGCCAGTATAACCATGTACCAATTGCACTATCCCCTGTAAAGTCGGTTCGTGTGTTGGTCGCCAACGCGCCACAAGCGGTTTAATAATACCTGACGAAATTTGGTCAGCTAAAACAATAGTAAGCACCAAAAACAACAGTACCCACCATGAATCACGTTTCTCGGTACGAATAATCACGTACAACAACACCAATGCCGTAGGAATCCAAATGAGTTTTCCACTAAAAATAGAGATAAAATTATCCCAGAAAGGCGTATGAAAACTATTGCCAAAAAGCAATAGCTGTTTATCGATTTCTATCAGTGATTCGAAGCAACTCATATGCGTTCTATTTGAGTGGTTTTAACCCAACCTACATGACCATCGGCAATACGAATCTCGAACCAGCCACGTAATGAACTTATGATAACAACCTTCGTGCCTTCGTGCAACACAAAGAGTTCTGTACCACTGTCGTCTGGCGCGCTTTTTACAGGCATCGCACCAACCATCACAATTGCTTCAGCACGTTCTTGAGCCTTATGTTGCAACGAAAAACTATAACTTAAAGCGGCTACCGAAATAACCAAACAGGTAATTGCGCCAAAAAAGCCCACTTTACGCAACGAACGATGCGAAGCAAACACGTATAATAACCCCAAAATCAAACATACCACAAATCCACTAATGCTAGTAATAGCCCACTGATTGGCTGTTTGTAAATTACCTAAACTTTCGAGCCATTCCGTTAAGAAAAATTGTTCGATTGGTTCTATTTTATCAGCAATTTGAGCATTTACAAAGGTCAAATTAAACTTAGCATCTTCGTAATTGGGACGTAATACCAAAGCACGTTCGTAATTTAAGATAGCCTTACCCAATTGTCCCGATTTATAACAAGCGTTAGCATAATTATAATACAATTCGGGCGATACCACATCGGTTTTCAGGATATTGGCATACACATCGGCAGCCTGTTCATACGATTGAGCAGCGTACAAATCAGCCGCCTTTTGAAGTTGATTGTCGGCTTTGATAGAACCTACAACTGCCAAAAGTATAACAACTACTACAAGTTTTACAAGTTTATTCATAACCGTTAGCGTTTAATCGTTTCCTCTAATTTAGCAATCATTTCGAGTGTTTGTTTAAAAATATGATCCATCGTAGCACGATCGTCATTTGACGGTGCATAGCGCACAAATTCACAATCATCAAGCAAACGAATAAATTTATCAATATCAGCCTGAGCAACTGCATGAGCAGTCAACTGAGCGGCTACATTTTCTTTGTTCAAATCAGCCAAAGGCAAACTCAATTTATCGCACAAATAACCCCACAACGCCTTCAAAACTTCATCATAAAATGCCTTCTTGGCATCCGTTTTTAAATATTTTTCAGCTAATTTCAAACGTTTACGGGCTACTGAATTAGCTTTTTTATTACGCATCAAAGCTAAATCGGCATTTTCACGAGCCTGTTTACGGAAAAACACTAAAGCTAATAGAGCGATGGCAAGTGGCAGCAAATAAGCTAACCAGAACTTCCACCCACCAATCCAAGAATCTTCTGGTGCAGCGAGTTCAAACTGGCTAATATCGATATAGCGAATATCAGAGGCAATCATACGAACCTGTTCTTGATTGGTAAAATTACTTACCGAACCGCCTTGTCCATTATCAGAGCCCTTACCTACTTTTAAATGATAAGCAGGAATAATGATCGTTTTGTAATTTTGTGACGCTACATCAAAATAAGAAAATTCTGTGGCAGGAATATCATAATCGCCTGCATGACGAGGGATGGCGAGATACTCAATCGTTTTTGTGCCTGACACACCAGACGTTGTATTGGTAAACGAATTGGTCACTTTCGGTTCGTATGTTTCAAAATCAGGTGGAAATTTGAGTTCTGGATTTTTCACCATTTTCATATTACCATTGCCCGAAATCGTAACCGTTATAGTAACCGCTTCATTGGCTTTTAATTCCGAAGCATTAATCTTTGATTTTACAGAAAAAGAACCGACTCCTCCCGAAAAATTAGTAGGTTTAGGTGTTGGCAAAGCGGCAACTGACACTTTAAGCGCTGGAGTTGAGAGTGGTTTTTTAACCTCTTGATAGGAATCAAAAAAATCGTCGAAGATGCTACGAACTTGTGCCTGATTTTTTACACGAATCACAGCATTACAAGTTAGCTTATCAATATTCAATGTACCAGAACTTTGTGGATACAATAAATATTGACGCAATACAATGGTATTGTAATTTTTACCATCGTAATTTTCTAAAGCGAATTGTTTATTTTGTGGAAGTTCTACTTCTTGCACAAAAAAACCTTTAAAATCGGGATATTTAACTTGCTGAATATCTATTAAATCGACACGAGCGTATATTTTATAGGTTAATAAAATATGTTCTTGTTCTCGCACTTTAGTACGTGAAATGACTGGTCGAATAAATAAATTATCGTCCGTAATTTGTTGAGAAATTGGTGCAGAAGTTTGTTTGTCTTTCCCCGATTGATTGGATGTATCAGCAGACTTATCTGCAGGCAAAACTTTAATAGTCAATGCATTCGACTGATAACGATCTTGATCTACCACAATGGATGCACTCGGTATATTAAATGTACCTTCCTTGGTTGGTAATAAGGTATATGTATAACGCAACGTGGTTTCCGACGACGATTTTCCATTGATAATCTGCACGCTATGACTTTGCGATGTAAACGGCCCGGCAATCACTTCAAAGGCATTAAATGCAGGCACGCGTAAATCTTTGGCTGCTGCATTAACCGTATACACTAACTGAAACGATTGTCCATTAGGCACTGCTGCTGGCGCACTGGCCGTAAAGCTCACATTGGCAGCAAAAACAGACACAGCCGCCAATATTCCAATCATTACTAATCCTATTCTTTTCATCTTCACTTTTCGATTAAAGTTCTTCAATTACCAATCTTTATCAACACGATAACGTTTTGCTTGTTGTGCTTGAGCCTCTTTCACTTTATCTTGTGTATCACGCTCGTCTTGCTCCAGCGCTTTCAAAATCTCTTCTGCGCGTTCTTTCGACATGGCAGATTGTTGCTGCTGTTGCTTTTGCTGTTGTTGCTGCTGATCTTGCTTATTTTTATCTTGCTGCTGCTCTTCTTTTTGTTGCTGTTTTTCTTGTTGTTGATTCTTATTTTTATTTTGGTTCTTGTTTTGTTGCTGTTTCAACATTTGTTGAGCGTATACCAAATTATAACGTGTATCATTGTCGTTTGGGTTGTTTCGCAACGCTTGTTTATAAGCATCAATACTTTTGGCGAACTCTCCAGATTGTAACAACGAATTACCTATATTGTGGTAGGCAGCAGCCATACGTCCTTTATCGGTACCAGCCAATGAAGCAGCGGCTTGAAACTGTTCAACTGCTTCAGCATATTTTTCTTGACGATACAAAGCATTACCTAAGTTAAAAGTTCCCGAAAATGACTTGGCATTTTTTTCCAAACCTTTTCGATAATTCACTTCGGCATCCACATATTTTTCTTTATTGTAAGCTGAATTACCACGACGCACGTCACCACTCTCTTTTTGAGCCGCAACTGACGAAACAACAGCACACACGATAATAAGAATTGAGAAACGTTTCATAGTTAATCGAACCATTTAATTTTATTCAATGCTTTATTCTGACGATTAAACATATAAAATTCGATGACAAGCAAAAACAACGCTATCCAAACGAAGATAAAAAACTTTTCATCATATTCGGCATACGATTTTGTCTCTAAATTGCCTTTTTGCATCTCATTTATTTGTCCCAGCATCGCTTTCAACGCGGTATTGGTATTGTCAGCACGTACATAAATGCCAGATCCAGCTTCAGCTATTTGCCGGCACATATTTTCATTCAATTTTGTGACTACCACATTGCCATCTTTATCTTTACGAAAGCTCATAGTTCCTCCCACAGGAATTGGTGTACCTTCTGGCGTTCCCATACCAACGACATGCACCGTAATTCCTTTTTCTTGAGCCAATTTAGCCGCCCCAACGGCATCATCTTCGTGATTTTCGCCATCAGTTATTACAATAATTGTACGCCCCGCTTCCGATTCATTCGGACCAAACGATCTAATAGCTAAATCAATAGCCGTTCCAATAGCTGTTCCTTGACGTGGTACTAAATTTGGATTTATAGATGACAAAAACATCTTGGCAGACACATTGTCGCTGGTTATTGGTAACTGCACAAATGCATCGCCAGCAAATACAATCAAACCAATTTTATCGTCCACCATATCATCAATCAATTTTGAAAGAATCAATTTAGAACGCTCTAAACGATTAGGTTGTATATCTTGCGCCATCATAGAATTGGATACATCCAACACAATCATGGCTTCTACGCCTTGTTTTTTGGCAGTTTGAAGCTTCGAGCCAAATTGAGGACGAGCCAACGCCACAATCATCAAAACCAGAACTACCATAAGCGTGTAAAACTTCAATTGAGGACGCATAATGGAGACATTAGGCATCAATCGTTTCAATAAATCAGGATTCCCAAATTCACGCAAACGTATTTTTTGCTGATAGGTGACATATACAAACATCGCTACCAATATGGGAACGACTATCAGGAAATACAAAAAATAGGGGTTAGCAAAACGAAACATATAGCTTATTATATAAGAACAACAAATTAAATATCAAGGTAATCGGCGCAAAACCGTATGACGCAAAACAATTTCAACAATTAATAACAAGAAAGCTGCCAATAAAAATGGCATATATTCCTCATTCTTTTTACTATATTGACGAACACGCAATTTGGTTTTCTCTAATTGATCAATTTCTTGATATATCGATTTCAATTTATTATTATCGGTAGCCCGGAAATATGCGCCACCAGTCAACTCTGCCACTTGCCGTAACATATCTTCGTCAATATCAACGGGCAAATCCTGATAACGGATACCAACAGGCGTTTGTACAGGATAAGGCGCCACTCCACGCGTGCCTACACCAATGGTATAAACACGAATTCCAAACGATTGAGCAATCTCGGCAGCTGTCATTGGTGCCACATCACCAGCATTATTAGATCCATCGGTCAATAAAATGATAACTTTAGATTTGGCTTCGCTATCTTTAATACGACTAACTGCATTTGCTAATCCAAGTCCAATAGCAGTTCCATCCTCAATCATTCCATATTGGACACCTTGAAATAAATTAATCAACACACTATGATCATTCGTGAGTGGACATTGGGTAAAACTTTCACCCGCAAAAACCACCAAGCCAATATTATCATTAGGACGACCTGAAACAAATTCCGTTGCCACATTTTTGGCCGCCTCCAAACGATTAGGACGTAGATCTTCTGCTAACATGGTTCCAGAAATATCCAAAGACAACATTATATCAATACCTTCAGTCGTTTCTGTTTGAAAATGATTACTCAATTGAGGGCGCGCCAACACCAAAATCAGCAATGTAATAACCAAAACACGCAACACAAATAATACATAAAAAAAGTAATGCTTACGGCTTCTAGGCATTTTTGAGAATGGTTCAGTAGTCGAAATCTGTATACTTGCATCCGACTGAAACTGTTTGAAGATGTACCACAAAATAATGGGTATCAAAATCAAGAGCAACCATAAATATTCAGGATTATTAAATTTCATAACTCAATTAAGCTTGTTGATTAGTTACATCGTCATCTGTTGTAGGGGTTTCCTCCACCACTTGTTTGGTATTTTCCACAAAACTATAAGCACGCGACAAACTTTTTTCATCTTCCTCTATCAACGGATGATATTTAGCAAATTTGACCAAATCGGCTAGCTGTAATATATTTTGTAACAACACAAACGATTCTTTTTGTTCCTTTAAACAAGGTTGAATGGCTTGCAATACTTCAGCTGACGTTTGTTCGGTAGCATTAATTTCGAAACGACGACGAATATAATCGCGCAAAACATCGGTCAATGCTGTATGATAATCTTTGGGACGACCTTTTTGCCATAATTTCTCTTGGCGAATGGCATTCAAACGCTCTAAGGCGATTTCATAAGCTGGACGTGTATCTTGCATTTCTACTTCTTCATTTTTCGCTACGTGCTGTTTTTTATAACGGCGATACAACCAAATGCCCAAAACAGCCACTGCAATCACCAACAATTGAATCCACACAATTTGCCAAAACAAAGGCCAATTGAAAGGTGGTTTGTACACTGGTTTGATATCGGCAATAGCTTTTTGAGTTGTATCAACAGGAATAGAAACAACTTTTAACGATAACGGGTTGGTATACTGTGTATCATTCGCCAAAATAAATGGCTGTGGTGGAATAAACAACAACGCCGAGTCGAAACTGGTAACCAAATAACTTTGCTTGATAAGCAAATCAATTTCTCCATTCGCGGCGGTGTCAATAGGTAAACGCTCTACAATTTCAAGTCCCGATACAATGGTGTCAGAAAATAGAGGCGCCTGTACTTTAGCTTTTTTAGGTTGCGACCACTCAAATGTGATTTTGGTTTGCTCGCCTACATATAAAACCGTAGAATCGATAACAGCTGACACCGAAAACGTTTGTGCTAACATAGGAAATGCCAACACTAGAACCATGCAAACTGTAATAAACTTTTTGAAATTCATATTACGACTTTCCTCTTTGTTTAAATAATCCAATCAACGCCTTAATATAATCGTCCTCACTAACATCAATTGAGATGGTGTCGACACCAGCTTTCATAAACAAGTGTTGTAATTTCAAGCGGCTTTCGTCCCATAAATTTTTATATGACATACGCCAGCGACGATCATCCGTATCAATCCACATACGTTCGCCTGTTTCAGCATCTTTTACCTTCATCAAACCAACTGGAGGTAATTCCGTTTCGCGTTTATCATACACACGCAATGCAATAACATCATGTTTACGATTGGCTATAACCAACTCATCCTCAAATGATTTTGAATCCATCAAATCGGAAATCAAAAAGGCCGTACAACGTTTTTTGATGATATTGGTAAAATACTTCAAAGCCAACGCTATATCAGTTTTATTACTTTCAGGTTTAAAATCAATCAACTCCCGAATAATGTACAGAATATGTTTACGCCCTTTTTGAGGAGGAATAAACTTTTCAATTTTATCGGAGAAGAAAATCACACCAATTTTATCGTTATTTTGAATGGCAGAAAAAGCCAAAGTGGCTGCCAATTCGGTCATGACATCGCGTTTATACAAATTACCAGAACCAAAATCATGACTAGCCGAAACGTCAATCAATAACATCACGGTCATTTCACGTTCTTCTTCAAACACTTTGACATACGGATGTTGAAAGCGAGCCGTCACATTCCAATCAATACTGCGCACATCGTCGCCATATTGATATTCGCGAACTTCAGCGAAGGTCATACCGCGACCTTTAAACGCCGAATGATATTCACCGGCAAAAATATTGCGCGATAAACCACGGGTTTTTATCTCGATACGACGGACTTTTTGTAATAATTCGCTGGTTTCCAAAACAGTTATCTGTTAATGTTGTTAATACACTTAAAGTTACTTACTCTCTTTTCCCAAACAGTATGTTAAGGCACTTCAACCGCATTCAATATTTCATTGATAATTTCTTCTGAAGTTAAATTGTTCGCTTCAGCCTCATAACTTAAACCAATACGATGGCGCAAAACGTCGTAAGCCACAGCACGAACATCCTCTGGGATAACATAACCGCGACGTTTGATAAAGGCGTAAGCACGAGCAGCTAATGCTAAATTGATAGACGCACGAGGCGAGCCACCAAATGAAATCATACTTTTCAATGATTTCAAGCCATAATCTTCAGGAGCACGTGTAGCAAAAACAATATCAATAATATAACGTTCAATTTTTTCGTCCATGTAAACCTCACGAACCACTTTACGAGCATCTAAAATGTCTTGCAATTTCAAAATTGGCTTTGATACTGGTTTGGCTTCAGCAATATTCTGACGAAGAATTAATTTTTCTTCTTCTTTTTGAGGATAATTTACCACCACTTTCAACATAAAACGGTCGACCTGTGCTTCTGGCAACGGATAAGTTCCTTCTTGCTCAATAGGATTTTGAGTGGCCATTACTAAGAATGGAGCTGGCAAAGCAAAGGTTTCTTCACCAATAGTAACCTGACGCTCTTGCATGGCTTCCAATAAAGCACTTTGTACTTTAGCTGGAGCACGATTTATCTCATCAGCCAAGATAAAATTGGCAAAAATAGGTCCTTTTTTAATAGAGAATTCTTCTTTTTTCTGACTGTAAATTAATGTACCAAGAACATCGGCAGGCAATAAATCGGGAGTAAACTGAATACGGCTAAAATCCGCATCAATCAATTGCGACAATGTTTTAATGGCTAATGTTTTTGCCAAGCCAGGAACACCTTCGAGCAAAATATGACCATCGGACAATAAGCCAATGAGCAACGACTCCACTAAATGTTTCTGACCAACAATAGTTTGGTTCATACCCATTACTAACGCATCAACAAAAGCACTTTGACGTTCAATACGTTCGTTCAATTCTCGGATATCAATAACTTGATTCATGATGATAAATAATTATATGTGTTTTATATAAATTCAATTGCAAAAATAATCTTTTATGTTAAAATTAAACGTTTAAATGCGTTAAAAAAAGCAGTTTTACACATCTTTAACATAAAATCAACGAAAATAAGGAAGCCTAATTTTAAAAAATAACACTTTTATCGAAACTAAAAAACAACTATTTTATACAACACGTTATAAATAGGCAATATACCTCGTGAAAGTAATTAGTTGCGACACCCTGATAACTACAAAAATAAAGCAGGAAAGGGATATCCGTTTTCTGCTTTACTGTTTACGACTGTCAATATTATTCAACAATTCTTACCGAAATTTTATTTGCTATCTTAAGTGCCGTGGTAAGCGTGCTCAAGTCGGGAGTCAGGCTGCCATCTTTACCTGCGTAATGGCTATGTCCAATAGCTTTAAAAGCAGTTGGTTGCAAATTACCACTTTCAATATCCGCACAATACACCAACGCTGGCTGACTTGAAGTTTTATATTCCTTATCATCTGGATATTTAGCATTGAACCAGAATTCATTCCAGTCCCACGATTGGTTAATCTCAAACATAACTTTATACTTACCACGCAAAATTTGTTCTGTCTTGACTTCCAAAACAAAAGAATTCTTTGGTGTAGCTCCCGTGTAAGCATCTACAACTGGCGATTTTGGTGTAGGCAATACGTCACCTTTTTCGTTAAGTACAGCGCGCTGATGCGCCCAGTAAGGTAAAGCAGCAGGACGTTGAATTTCGCCAGGCATCCACTGACCAGTTTTACGACTGCCACGCAAAAAAACGCCCTTACCTATACTTTGTGATACATACAAGGTTTGAATATAGTTTCCTTTTTCATCAGCCAACCAAATAGCAAAAAGTGGATGGTTATACTCTTTCCCTTTTTCGAAACTAATTTCAAGCTTGGTTCCTGCATTCTCCACACCATATTGTACACGTACAGGAGGTTCTTCTTTTATCTTTTTTGCCGAAACTTGTAACGACAAAACTATCATTATTATTAAAACTATTCTACTTTTCATAATCGTTAGTCTTTTCAGTGGTTTACGATGAGTTATACAACCTTATATTTTGACTATCAAACCAATAGTAGGTAATAATACACCGCTAAAATTATCTTCAACTTCGCGTAAAATATAGCGAGTATTATCATTAGGATCAATCATTGGTTGTCCTGTAATTTTATCTTTATTAGTATAAATTGGAGCACCTGCCGATTTAAACACATACGCATTTTGCACATCGGCGTACACGTTCAACACCCATTTCTTGAAATAAAATTCCTTATCAATTCTAATATCCAATTGATGCGTATCACCTAAACGATTAGCATTGTAATTCGAGAAATCAAGATAAGGCTGATTAGTAATATCCCAAGCCGCAATAAGCGAAGATTTATCCATGTCAATAGGCGTATAAGGGGCGCCACCGACATAACGCCAGCGCGCTGCAATATTCCAATTTTTAGGCAATTTATAACTAGCTATCAAATTGACCATATGGCGGGTATCCCACGCTGAAGGACGATAAATATCATTTTTATCGGTAAATTCACTACGGAAGAAAGTGTATGTCGTGGTTACATTGATATTTTTAAATTCAATCAATTTAAATAAAAATTCCACACCATAAGCACGACCTTTACCCGTTGACACTATTTCTTCATCGCCCACTTGACCATAATCAGCTCCTTTACTAGCAATGCTCAATCCATCAAGCACTGACAAGGGATAGTTGTTGTAGTATTTGTAAAACCCTTCAACCGACAATCGCATCGATTCCATAGGACGATATTCAAAACCTAAAATCCCATGATAGGAAATAATGTATTTTAAGTTCTCGGTTTTATTCACATAATCGCCAGCGGTATTACGATAGCCCAAGGTTGTATAGGCAGGTTGTGATGCATAACGACCAACATTAGCATTCAAATCCCATTTATCGCTAATAGCATACGATGCTGAAAAACGAGGCGATAATTGATTAAGCGGATTGCTCATGTTTTTATTAAAATTATTACCAATAGTGCTAATACCAAACGAAAGTTTCAGTTGATCGTCAAAATATTCATCAGAAACCTGACCAAACAGTTGATAACCAAAAAGATTTAGCTCTGTGTTATAACGCAATTCGTAAGGTGCATTATTGATAAAAATTTTACGATATGTATCGTTGGTATAATGCGAATAACGCACACCTGCTCCAATTTTTAATTTAACTGGCAAATAGGGATAATCGCGCTCAAAGCGTAATTTATTTTCAGCTTCATCCGACAAATAATCAGACGTTTTGGGTTTGGTTTCGTCGTTATCCTGAAATTTGAAATTTTGATTACGCAACATATTGCGACTCAACACCCATTGATCAATAAAATTGTCACCAAAATGTTTATAAATCACACCTGTGGTATAATTCCATTGCTTGTAAATAGGTAAATACGATAATAAATATTTTTGAGCTTCAGTGCCCGTTTGTTGTAACTCGGTATTTAATACCAGATTATCAATAGCACCAATACCAATGAAGGTTAGTTCATTTTTCTTATCTATTTCATATTTATATTTTAATTGGAAGTCGTTGTAAGTTGGAAGAAAAGGCAAACCAATGGCTTGAAAGAGCAACTGCAAATACGACTGACGAGCAGATACTATAAATGTAGATTTTTTGCCAATCGGACCATCCACAGTCAAGGCTGCATCGGAAGCGCCAACTGAGAGTTTAGCATGAACACGATCCTTACTACCGTCCTTTTGACGGATTTCCATCACTGAACTCAACGCATTGGTACGATTTGCAGGAAAAGCGCCAGTATAAAAACTAATCTCGCGTACGAAATCGGGATTAATAATACCGACAGCTCCGCCTGATGAACCCTGTGTGGCAAAGTGATTAATCACAGGAATTTCGACACCATCAAGATAAAACACGTTTTCTGAAGGGCCACCGCCACGTACAATCAAATCATTGCGATTTGGGTCAGTTGCGCCCACACCAGGCAAAGCTTGCACCACTTTTGACACATCGCGATTTGCACCAGCACTTTTTTCAATTTCCTGAACACCTACAGACAAAACTGAAATTGGACTTTCGATACGTTTCAAGTTAAAATTTGGACGTACCACCACTTCGTCAAGTACCAAGGCATCTTCGGGGACTGCAATGTCAACAAAAGTCGTTTGGTTACCTTGAACCTGAATTTCATCTGATGTTGTAGTTTGAAAACCGATGTAACTCACGACCAAGCGAACAAATCCAGGATCAATACCTGTAAAAATATAATTCCCATCCAAATCGGATGTAGAACCAATGCTAGTTCCTTGTACAAGAATGTTTGCAAACTCAATAGGCTCATTGGTTTTTGCATTATACACTCGACCTTTAATCACCCCTTTTTGAGCGACTAGTGAAAAGGACAACATTGTTAAAATAACTAATACGAATTTTCTTTTCATTATTGTGGAATAATTAAATTTGTATTCAGTCCTTTATACACACAATTACACCAATGCTAATTAGCATTGGTATGTTCGAGATTTATCTAATACCAACGTATTGATCGTGCAACTTACGAGCATAAACTAAAGTCTCAGGATTATCTAAATTGATTAATTCTGGATTTAGTTTTGGTATGCGTACCAACATGCCAACTTCTACCTTATCAGGATTTTGAATTTTTTCTTTATTGGCTTCGTAAATATATACCCAAAAATCCTTATTTCCATAATATTTTTGAGAAATCAGTGTCAAACGACCGCCATCAGGGACACGAACTTCAGCTATAAATTCAGTATATTCACGAGGTTGGTCAAATATAGAAGTTTCCACAGCAGGAGCCTCTGTAATGGAATCAGGAGCAACAACTGCCTTTTGTTCAACCTGTTGAGCTGGCTCTGTTGATTGTTTGGGTTGTTTATCCGATTGCCATTCTGCCACCAAATTCATCACTGACGTTTGAATCATCGTTCCATAAAAATAGTACACAGCGAACCCACTACCACACACCAGAAGAGCCAAAAGTGTCACCCACAACCAAGTCAGTTTACGTTTTTTTGGTTCTGGAACCATGGAAGCATTAGAAGAAATGGTATTCAACATAGGTTTTGATTCTTCAACAGTTGCCACAGGTGTATAACGACGCTCAACCGAGGCCGTTTCAACTGGAGTTGGTGCAAGCGTCTCATATTTCACCACTTCTGGTTCAGTTTCAGCAATAGGTTCGG
>JACJXJ010000005.1 GCA_020636695.1 Prevotellaceae bacterium | reverse complement strand
TAGTGAAATAATAGAAATTTTACAAAAATTCGTAGATAAAACACCCCGCTCAAAAATTGAAATCAAAAAAACGACTCTAGTATGGCATTATCGCAACGTGGACACATGGCTAGCGTCACTCAGAGAACAACAATTATTTGAATCCCTTATGATTCCTTGCGCACGATTAGGATTACAAATCATGCGAGGAAATAAAATAATTGAAATTAAATCTCCATTACACACAAAAGGATCAGAGGCTAAACGACTACTGTCCACAGGACCATTTGATTTTATTTTAGCCATCGGAGATGACACCACAGACGAAGATACATTTCGCGAATTGCCCGAATCTGCTTATACTATAAAAGTAGGTAATAGTTCCGAAGCGGCACGCTATTGTGTCACCTCTCAATCCAAAGTAGTTCCGCTACTAGCCATGATTGCAGATTAAAAAGTTTAAGGGCGAATAAAAGGAGATAAATCAATACGTTCAGCAAACAATTTAGCTGTATTAATTAATGCTAAGTGGGAATAGGCTTGAGGGAAATTTCCTAATTGGCGTTTCGTTTTAAAATCTAAATCCTCACTAAACAAACCTACATGATTAGAATAACTCAGCAAATTATCAAAAATCTGTTGAGCCTCTTGTTCACGTCCAACCACATATAATGCTCGAACCATCCAAAATGTACAGATAGTAAAAGCTGAAGTTGGTTTACCAAAGTCATCATCGGTCGCATACCTATACATCAAGCCATTGTTAAACAGTGTTTTATACACAGAATCTACAGTTTTAACATATCGTTCATCATGAGCATCTAAAAATCCATATTCTTCCATCAATAAAAGGGATGAATCCATTTCTGTATTAGAATATGTTTGTGTAAAACTCTGAACTTCATAATTCCAACCATGCGTCATAACATCATTCTTAATTTCATCAGCTATAACTTTCCAACGTGCTGCGATATCATTTTTTTGCAACAAACTAGCAATACTTACAGCGCGATCTAACGCCACCCACGACATTACTTTAGAGAACACAAAATGTTGTTCTAATCCACGTATTTCCCAAATACCTTTATCTGGATTACGCCAATCTCGACTTACTGTACGCACTATATTTTTAACAACTTCATACATATCTTCAATTTCATCCAAGGTACCAGGAAAGAATCTATAGTATTGATATATCACATCCATTAAATATCCAAATGAATCATTCTGTTTTTGATGATAAGCGTCATTACCAATACGCACCGGCTTAGATCCCTCATGCCCACTTAAATGCTCTAAAATTTCTTCGGAGAGAATTCGTTCGCCTCTAATACCATACATAATTTGAAAACTATCCGACTTTTTACGTACAATAGTTTTAATAAAACTCATAAATCTCTGAGCTGCACCTTGATGCCCAACTTCAAGTAATGTATCAATAGACATAGAAGCATCGCGCAACCAACAAAAACGATAATCCCAATTACGAACTTCACCTAATGCTTCAGGTAAACTAGTAGTTAAAGCTGCTAATACAGCACCACTTGATTGATATGACATCAGCTTAAGCACAAGTACACTTCTTTGTATCTGATTATTATAGGATGTAAAACGTGCCGTACGATTAGACCAATTAATCCAATATACTTTAGTACGCTGATAATCTAGATTGATACGATCAATATCAATCTTAATAAGTTTCTGATTGTATGAAATTAGAAAAAATCCATCTTCAGCTAATTCAATTTCATCGCCACACAAAACACTATTTAAATTGAACGAACTATACAGATAAAAAGTATCATACACATTATCTTCCGCAAAAATTTTTACATAATCATCATTTACAATAAATGATGCCTTATTACGTGCATAATTCATTGCGGGTAAAAATGAGGGTTTAAATCGTGGATGACCTTTTCTTACCTTAAAATAACGACACACTTCGGCAGGCATATAATGTGTATTAGATTCACCTATCCTATATCGCGGCATGAAATCAATCACATCAAAAGCAGCATCATCAGACACAAAAGAGGTACATAATATATTTGTACGGGCTATATATTTTTGACTAACTAAATAACCATCAGCAGATATGCTAAAATGCCCACCTTTATCTTCGTCCAAAATAGACGCAAAGACTGAACCTGAATCAAAATCGGGTAAACAAAGCCAATCAATACTGCCTTTATCGGATACAAGGGCTGCAGTACGACAATTACCTATAACACCATAATTAAACATCTCATTTGTGATTTGCGGAATCATAATTTACTACATTTATTGATTTGACTTACAAAGATAAAAAAAATAGCGTAACAAACTAATTTAAATGTATCATATTTATTCTTTTAAAAAATCGATATAACTAAAAAAGTCCAGCATATCAATTCTTAATATGCTGGACTTTTTTAGTTATATATGTACGGTTTGGTTAAAACAAACTAAACGTAACTGTTAAACCTGCCATTACGATAGAAACCATCGACATCAACTTGATTAAAATATTAAGTGATGGACCAGATGTATCTTTAAATGGATCACCTACGGTATCACCTACAATAGTAGCTTTATGGTTTTCAGAGCCTTTCCCGCCATAATTTCCTTCTTCTACATATTTTTTGGCATTATCCCAAGCACCACCTGCATTTGCCATAAATACCGCTAATACAAAGCCAGTACTTAAACCGCCAATAAGTAATCCCAAAACGCCACCAACGCCAAAAACGACGCCAACAACCACAGGAGTTACAATGGCTAAGATAGAAGGAAATAACATTTCACGTTGAGCTCCTTTAGTTGAGATTTCAACACAGCGCGCATAATCTGGTTCAGCTTTACCTTCCATAATACCAACTATTTCGCGGAATTGACGGCGAACTTCTTCCACCATCTTTTGAGCAGCACGACCTACAGCATTCATAGTCAAACCACAGAATAAAAATGCCATCATCGCACCAATGAATACGCCAACCAAAACAATTGGATTCATTAATGTCACATTATAATATTCCATAAAATCTACCAACGAAGCAGTACTAGTATCAACAACTCGTTCTCCAATAGTTAAAGTAGCCTCTCCTACTCGCACTAATGCGATTTTAATTTCTTCCACATACGATGCCAAAAGAGCCAAAGCTGTTAACGCAGCAGAACCAATGGCAAATCCTTTGCCTGTTGCGGCAGTTGTATTACCTAGTGCATCTAAAGCATCGGTACGCTCACGAACTTGGTGCTCCAAGCCACTCATTTCTGCATTTCCACCTGCATTATCGGCTATTGGGCCATACGCATCTGTTGCCAATGTTATCCCTAAAGTCGACAGCATACCAACGGCAGCAATACCAATCCCATATAAACCGATACTCAAATTTTGAGCTGTAAAGAAATTTTGTAAATCAAAATTGATAGCACACAAATAAGCCATCACAATGGCAATACCGATGGTCAATACTGGAATTGCCGTTGAAATCATACCAAGGCCAAGACCAGAAATAATAACTGTAGCAGGACCAGTTTGAGAACTTTCAGCTACTTTTTTGGTTGGCTTATAACCTTGTGATGTGTAATACTCTGTTGATTGCCCTATAATAATACCAGCTAACAAACCTGCTACGACAGAAAACGACAAGCCCAACCAATTTTCCATCCCTAGCAAATACATTATAGCAAACGTCGCCACAGCAATGAGCAAGGCACTCATATTCACCCCACGTCCTAACGAGTTAAGCAATTGCTTAATAGATGCACCTTCTTTAGTGCGAACTAAAAAGATACCCATGATAGATAAAACTACTCCAACGGCAGCAATCAACATAGGTGCGAACACCGCTTTTTCTTGCATACCTTCTACAGCAGAAGTAGCAAACGCAGAGGCACCTAAAGCCATGGTAGCTAGAATAGATCCTGCATACGATTCGTAAAGATCAGCACCCATACCAGCCACATCTCCGACGTTATCTCCGACATTATCGGCAATAGTAGCTGGATTTCGTGGATCATCTTCAGGAATTCCTGCTTCCACTTTACCCACCAAATCAGCACCAACGTCAGCTGCTTTCGTATAAATACCACCACCAACACGCGCAAACAAGGCTTGCGTAGAAGCTCCCATACCAAAAGTCAACATGGTAGTGGTTATATATATTAATTTAGTATGATCTACGGTATCCACAAAATGATCTAGAATCAAATACCACACAGCAATATCGAGTAAGGCAAGTCCCACTACGGTCAGTCCCATAACCGCACCTGAACGAAAAGCCACCTGTAAACCGCTATTTAACGATTGACGAGCTGCGTTAGCAGTACGAGCCGAAGCATACGTAGCTGTTTTCATACCAAAAAAACCTGCTAAACCAGAGAAAAAACCTCCTGTAAGGAATGCAAATGGAACCCAACCATTTTGGAGATTGAAGTAAGCCATCACAGCAAAAATAATAGCTAACACAATAAATACAATGATAACTACTTTGTATTGCTGTTTCAAGTAAGCCATTGCACCACGCCGCACGTGTAATGCAATTTTTTTCATCACATCCGTACCTTCGTCTTTTTTCATCATCTGTTTAAAGAACACGAAGGCAAAGGTTAAGGCCAAAATTGACGCTGCCAGAACGGCATAAATCAAGTTGTTCATAGTAAATAATTTAAGAATTAATAAATAAGGTTAAGTGTGTTTTTTATTATTGAGCTAATAACTGCAGCAATGATTGCAAAATAAAATAGTTATATTGCACAGCAAGTTCGCTCTTAAATCGTGCTTCCGATTCCACATCAGCATCTTCATTCGCTCCCTCTGCAATAGTGCGAATAAAGACACACGGAATTTGAAAATCAGCACACGCTTGTGCTATAGCAGCACTTTCCATATCGGCACAAAGCACCGATGGTAAATTTCTATTAATCGTTGCTTTACGACTTGCACCCGTGATAAATAAATCGCCACTGGCGATATCACCAAGCTGCAATTTTGGAGCAAGAATATTATAATCAACTAATTCTTTACGCAATTCCTTCGACTGTTTTAGAAAGTTATGAACCGCATCAGTCGCTATTTGTAGCTCATTTTCAGATGTTACAAACGACGTTACACCTCGTAAGGGAATTTCGTAGCGACGAAATAATGGTCGCATATCCATATCGTGCTGAAAAAGACGTTGAGCCACCACTATATCGCCCACATTGAGTTCGGGTACAACGGCACTCGCTATGCCCATGGAAACTAAACGATCGACCTTAAACTCTTGTAACAAAATGGAAGTAGTTAGTGCCGCAGCCACTTTCCCCCAATGAGAAAAAGCAATCACAATATCGACACCACCAAAAACGCCTTCATAAAATACACGACTACCTCGTTCGGTAATAGTTTTATGTTGTATCTGTTCTATAATGCGTTCGACCTCTTCGTGCTGGGTGGTTAAGATTCCGATTTTCATAGTACGATTGGTTTTAAGTAAAAACTTGTTATACGCCAATTATCAATGTAAACGTGCTTTGATTGCTTTGGTAGCTTCTTCGTAACCTGGTTTTTCAAGCAAAGCAAACATATTTGCTTTATACGCTTCAACACCAGGTTGATCAAATGGATTTACACCTAGTAAATAACCACTTATACCACAAGCCTTTTCGAAGAAATAAAGCAATTCTCCCAAATAATATTCGTTCAATTTAGGTAATTCGATTTTTAAATTTGGTACGCCGCCATCTACGTGAGCCAACATAGTACCAAGTTCTGCCATTTTATTCACCTCATCAACACGTTTGCCTGCCAAGAAATTCAATCCATCCAAATTGGCTTGATTTTGTGGAACACGTACTTCATGATTCATTTCTTGAACAGAAATAACGGTTTCGAAAATGGTACGTTCACCATCCTGAATCCATTGCCCCATAGAATGTAAATCGGTTGTAAAATCGACTGAAGCGGGGAAAATACCTTTATGTTCTTTACCTTCACTTTCGCCGTACAACTGTTTCCACCACTCTGAAACGTAATGCAATTTAGGATTGAAATTTACCAAAATTTCTATTTTTTTGCCCGATTTATATAACTCGTTACGCACAGCAGCATATTGAGCAGCCAAATTTTCGGCAAATGGTTTATCGTCAGCACAAAGTATTTGCATACGCAAAGCACCAGCCACTAATTCGCGTATATTAAAACCAGCCACGGCAATAGGCAATAAGCCCACAGGCGATAAAACAGAGAAACGACCACCAACATCGTCAGTAATCACAAAAGTTTTGTAACCTTCTTGTGTAGCCAAAGTGCGTAAAGCACCGCGCGATTTATCAGTAATTCCCACAATCAGTTTTTTAGCAGCTTCAATTCCTTGTTGAGCTTCCAATTGAGTTTTCAACAAACGGAATGCTAAAGCAGGTTCGGTTGTAGTACCCGACTTAGAAATTGAAATAATACCAAACTTCTTAGTTTTAAGGAGTTCTTGCAATTCATACAAATAATCCTCCCCTATATTTTGACCTGCATATACAATTACTGGCGATTGACGTTTTGTTTGCAACCAATCGAAAGAGTTTGATAGTGCATCAATTACAGCTTTTGCGCCTAAATAACTGCCGCCAATACCAACAACTACAACAACTTCGCAATTATCGCGTAACACTTTAGCTGTAGCTTCAATATCAGCTAAATGTGCTTCATCAATTTCTGCTGGCAAGTTTAGCCAACCCAAGAAATCACTGCCTTTACCAGTTCCTGTGTGTAATACATGATTCAAACGAGCTGTTTCGTCAGCATAGCCTTTTACTGCATCAGCAGAAACAAAGTCAAATGCCTTGTCCATGTGTAATTTAATATCCGCTTTCATGATTTATATTATTAAATTTGATTTATACTAAAACTATGAATTATTGCAATTTGGTAGTCAACTCACGCATCACTAAAGCTGGTGAACGACGTTGATATAAAATAGCATATACGGCATCCAGAATAGGCATATTTACTTGATATTTTTCATTTATTTCGTAAATACATTTAGTTCCATAATAGCCTTCTGCTATCATTTCCATTTCCACTTGAGCCGTTTTAACAGAATAACCTTTACCAATCATCGTCCCAAAAGTACGGTTACGACTAAATTTTGAATAGGCTGTTACCAACAAGTCACCCAAATAAACCGATTCTTGCAAATTACGATGAAATGGATAAACCGCATTACAAAAACGATTCATTTCTTGAATAGCATTAGAAACCAGTACTGCCTGAAAGTTATCACCATATTTCAAACCATGACAGATACCAACCGCAATGGCATAAATATTTTTCATCACAGATGAGAATTCAATACCATAAATATCATCGCTCGTGTACGTTTGTACAAACCTATTGCACAACAACTGCGACAATTCGCGTGCACGGTCTCTATCCTTACAAGCTACTGTCAGATACGACGTACGTTCCAACGCGACTTCTTCCGCATGACAAGGGCCACTCAAAACAGCAATCTGCTCCAAGGGTACATTATAAACTTGATGAAAATATTCCGAAATAACTAAATTTTCTTCAGGAACAATACCTTTGATAGCAGATACAATAATTTTACCATCAAGGCGTAAACGAAGTTTTTTGAGATGCTGTTTCAAAAAAGGTGAAGGTGTAGCAAAAATCAAGATGTCAGCATTTTTTACTACCTGATTAATTTTCGAGGCAAAATTGATACGGCTTGTGTCAAATACAATGCCTGAAAGATAAGAAGGATTTCGGCTAACACGCTTAAATTCGTCTATTTGATCCTGACGACGCATATACCAAGTAATTTGAGGCTGACGTTCTAGTAAAATTTTTGCTATGGCCGTAGCCCAACTTCCGCCTCCCATAATGGCTATCCGCGGTTTTGATTCTTCCATAAATTATGATTATTTCGTGTGTATACAATGAATAATTGTGTATCAATTTCTACTTTTAAAAAACTGATACACAAAAAGATACTAATAATAGGACTTATAAAACGAGTTTGATTTCCAAAAACATATTATCAACTCACAAAAATAGCTAAAAAAGTAAGAAAAACAAACAAAGCAAGCTGTTTTAACCCTTCTAGCTACTAGATATGAAATTCAAAAATAAAAAAGCGATTGATTAATAGCGTAATAGGCCTAATTCATTGAAAAAAATGAGTAAAATAGCCAACGGTACAAAGTAGCGCATCAGAAAGAGATAAACAGGGAAAAAGCGAATCTTCAATTTCCCACCATTACTTAATTCATCACGCACATTATCGGCTTTATAAAACCAACCAATAAACAGAGCAATCAATAATCCTCCAAAGGGCAAAAACAGTTTCGAAGTAACAAAGTCAAGCACCTCAAAAAGAGGTTTCCCATTAATTAACAAACTTGAATATGGTCCTAAAGACAAAGAAGATAACACCGCTCCCAACATCAATAACAAAGAAGATACAACCACCACTTTCTTACGTGTTATATGAAATTCTTCCGAGACATAAGCTGTGATAACTTCTTGCAAAGAAATGGTGGATGTAATAGCTGCAATAGTTAAGAGAAGAAAAAACAAGATAGCAAAAATATAGCCTCCTGTCATATGTGAAAAAACCCCTGGTAACGTAACAAAAACCAATTGAGGTCCTTCTGCAGGATTGATACCCAAAGAAAATACCGCAGGAAAAATAGCTACACCAGCTAAAATAGCCACTACTGTATCAACAATTGTAACTTGTACTGCAGTTTGCATTAAATTACTCTTTTTACGCATGTACGACCCATAGGTAATCATACATCCCATGCCTAAACTAAGCGAGAAAAAAGCTTGTCCTAAAGCACTAAGCATGACTTGAGGCGTAATTTTTGAAAAATCTGGCTTAAACAAGAATTTCACACCTTCTAAACCATTAGGCATAGTAACGGATCGAATAGAGAGCAAAATCAAAATAATTATCAAAAAAGGCATTAACACTTTGGAATAACGTTCTATCCCTTTTTCAACACCAGCTAAAAGTACAAAAGCCGTCAAAACAACAAAGATAGCAGTCCAAAATAGAGGACGATATGTATCAGAGGTAAAATCAGTAAAAGCAAGAGACAAATCAGCCGGAGTTTTACCTACAAAATTGTTGGAAATAGCTTGAGCCACATACTCCAAACTCCACCCTGCCACTACAAAATAAAAAGATAATATTAAAAATGCTGTTACAGCACCCAATATACCAATACCAGACCATCTATTGTTGCCTGTTAATTTTCGAAAAGCACCTGACACATTAGCATGGGCACGACGACCAATAGCAAATTCAGATAACATTACTGGCAATCCAAGTAAGAGCACACATAAAATATAAATCAACAAAAAAGCTGCACCACCATTCCGACCTGCTTCATAAGGAAATTTCCAAATATTGCCAAGTCCAACGGCAGAGCCAGCCGCCGCAGCGACCACGCCAAATTTACTACCAAATTTTGTTCGTTTTTGAGGTTCTGAAGTCATGTTATTCGTTTTATTTAGCTTATTCCACTACCGTTTTATGACGATTATCGTAGGCTTCTACAATGCGTTGCACCAGTTTATGCCGCACAATATCTTTTTGATTAAACTCTACACGCGCAATGCCTTTAACATCTTTGAGCACTTCCAACGCATCTTTCAAACCCGATTTTTGCGATGGTGGCAAATCTATTTGAGTCATATCACCCGTGATTATCATTTTGGCATTCAGCCCCATACGTGTCAAAAACATTTTAATTTGTTGTGTAGACGTATTTTGCGCTTCATCCAAAATAATCACTGCATCGCTCAATGTTCGCCCACGCATAAAAGCCAATGGTGCAATTTGAATGGTTCCATTCGACAAATAATCGGCTAGTTTGGCAGCAGGAATCATATCTTGCAAAGCATCGTAGAGCGGTTGCAAATAGGGATCTATTTTTTCTTTCATATCGCCTGGCAAGAAACCCAACTTCTCACCCGCCTCCACGGCTGGACGGCTCAAAATAATTTTCTTAACTTCCCGATTTTTAAGCGAACGCACCGCCAAAGCAATAGCCGTATAGGTTTTACCAGAACCAGCTGGACCAATAGCAAATAACAAATCGTTCGTATCGTAATCTTTCACCAATTTTTGTTGATTCGCTGTACGCGCCACGATGGATTTGCCGCCTACGCCATGTACAATGAGATGATCGTGTTTTATTTCGACAGGTTTGTCACCTTTTACCATATCAATAATATGCTGTTCTGTCAACGTATTGTGTTGTGAGCAAAAGTCAGCCAACGTTTGTAGGGTATTCTCCAGCGCAGCCACATCGGCATCTGAACCTGCCAACTTCAACACATGCCCGCGTCCCATAAGCTTCACACTCGGATGCAGATCCTTTATCAAACGCATATTGGTGTTATTCACACCATAAAAAACAGCTGTGTCAATATTTTCTGAAAGGTTCAAAACGGTTTCTATCATCTCATTTTTCAAATTAAGTGTGCAAATTTAATAAAAATCTATCAAATTCATCAAAAATAAACCAAAACGGTTAAAATTATAAATGCCGCAGACAATTCTACGGCATTTATCAAAGTATTTTGAATAATTTATTACCAAACAAACAATGGATATTTTGCCATCATCGCATTCACTTCAGCACGCACTTTGGCAATCACTTGCTCATCTTCAGGAGCCGATAACACACGGTCAATTAAATCGACAATCTGCGCCATGTCTTGTTCCTTCAAACCACGTGTAGTAATGGCTGGTGTACCAAATCGTAAACCAGATGTTTGAAATGGCGAACGACTATCAAACGGCACCATATTTTTATTGGTAGTGATATCGGCAGCCACCAAGGCTTTTTCGGCAACTTTACCAGTTAATTCAGGAAATTTGGTACGTAAATCGACCAACATGGAGTGATTATCCGTTCCGTCTGAAATAATTTTGTAACCTTTGGTCATAAATGCTTTCGCCATAGCAGCCGCATTTAGTTGAACTTGTTGTTGGTAACGTTTAAACTCAGGTTGCAATGCCTCGCCAAAAGCAACAGCTTTAGCAGCAATAACGTGCTCCAATGGACCACCTTGTGTACCTGGAAAAACGGCAGAATCCAACAAAGCCGACATCATTTTCACCTCGCCTTTGGGTGTGGTTTTTCCCCATGGATTTGGGAAATCTTCACCCATGAGAATTACACCGCCACGGGGGCCACGTAATGTTTTGTGGGTTGTAGAAGTTACAATATGCGCGTATTTAACTGGATTACGGAGTAAACCAGCCGCTATTAAACCTGCAGGATGCGCCATATCTACCATAAAAATAGCACCAATTTTATCGGCCACTTGACGAATACGTTCATAGTCCCAATCGCGGCTATAGGCTGATGCACCTGCAATGATTAATTTAGGTTTTTCGGCTAAAGCCACTTGTTCCAATTGGTCATAATCCACACGACCATCCGATTCTTTGACATTATATTCGAGCGCCGTATAATTCAAACCCGAAAAATTAACGGGTGAACCGTGCGATAAATGTCCGCCATGCGACAAATTTAAACCTAAAAACTTATCACCATGATTTAAGCAGGCAATAAATACCGCCATATTGGCTTGAGCGCCAGAATGTGGTTGCACATTAGCCCATTTGGCTCCAAACAATTCACATAAACGGTCAATGGCCAATTGTTCTGCTTCATCCACTACCTCACAACCGCCATAATAGCGTTTGCCTGGATAGCCTTCAGCATATTTATTGGTCAATACCGATCCCATAGCTTCAAGCACTTCATCGCTTACAAAATTTTCGGAAGCAATGAGTTCAATGCCTTTCATCTGGCGTTCACGTTCACGCTTAATGATGTCAAAAATGAGTGAATCTCTTTTCATATCTCTTTAGTTTATAATTATTTCTCCTTTGAAAACAAGCGTGGCGGGTCCTGTCAAAAACACATGATTGGAAGCTTCATCCCAAAACACTTCTAAATCGCCACCTAGCAATGAAACAGTAGCTTTACGCTGTGATAAACGGTTTAAAACAGCCGCCACAAGCACCGCACAAGCTCCAGTACCACACGCTAATGTTTCGCCAGAACCACGTTCCCAAACACGCATACGTAGATGTGTATCACTCAGTGTCTCCACAAATTCCACATTCGTGCGATTAGGAAATAGTTCATTCGTTTCAATAGCTGCTCCCTGACGCGGCAAATCTAATTGGTCGATGCCAGTTGTAAAGATGACGGTGTGCGGATTTCCCATTGACACACAGGTTATATCGTACACTTCATCATTCACAAAAACCTGTTCATTGATAACACGTTCACGAGCCAAATCGACAGGGATACGAGCAGCCTCTAATATAGGTTCGCCCATGTCAACTGTCACCAAATCTACTTGATTGTCAGCATTTACAAAGAGTGTCAATGGTTTAACACCAGCCTTCGTTTCTAACGTCAATGATTTTTTTGTAGTCAAACCAAAATCATACAGATATTTACCAATACAACGCGCTGCATTACCGCACATTTCAGCTTCCGAACCATCGGCATTGAACATACGCATCCGAAAATCACACGATTCAGACGATAAAATAAGCACCAAACCATCTGAACCAATTCCTGTGTGACGATTGCTCCAAGCTATCGCCAATTGTTCTGGATTTTCGAGGGTTTGTTGTAGGCAATTGACATAAATATAATCATTGCCTATACCATGCATTTTTACGAAGGGGATTTTCATCGTTATTTTATTTTTTTACGTACACTCCAACCAAATTTGCCTATTTCCTCGCCCAATTTGTAGTAATGTCCATGTGAATAGGCCATTAATTTTGCTTCCGATAATTTAAATTCATCGGTTATAGGGTCGATATAACGACTATCGGCTTGCACATTCACCACTTCAGCAATAAACATATCGTGACTACCTAATGGCATAATTTGCTTCACGCGACATTCAATCGACAAAGGAGATTCTACAATAATAGGTGCACTTACTTGCTCACCTTTGCGTGGCGTTAATTTCATTTCGGCAAACTTGTTATAATCTTTTCCGCTTTTCACGCCACACCAATCGGTAGCAAATGCCATATCTTCATTGGTAAGATTCAACACAAATTCGCCAGTTCGTTTAATGATTTCGTATGAATGACGCTCTGGACGAACCGAAATATAACACATAGCTGGATTTGTACAAATAGTACCAACCCAACTTACAGTGAGCATATTATACTCTACCTCGGAACCGCCACACGACACCAAAATAGCTGGTAGCGGATAAATAAGAGTTCCTGGTTTCCAATGTTCTTTCATAAGTACAAATAAATTAATAAGTTAATCTGAGATGGCTTTTGATGTACTCGCTTTCTTTCTAGCCGTTGAAAAAATATATAATAGTTCAGTTGCTTCTTGCATTAAACTTTCCAATAATTCTTTTTTTATGAAGCTACCATCCACAAGCATTTCCATCCAAAAAATTGATTCATCGCACTCCTCAATAACAATACTCAACTTACTTTTAAACTCTGCCAACGAACGCGCTACACATGCGGCACGATAATTAGCTGCGACAGAAGTACCAGAGCGCATTAATTGACGTGCTAAAACATCAGCCTCACGCGTATGAGGTAACGATTGAGAAAGACGAATGACTCGTAACGCGAATTGTTTAGTACGATGCTTCATCTCTTCACGGAATGCAAACCTGGTATCCATGTTTTACTTAATTTATTAAATAATTAAGTTATTTCTTCAGCCAGCCGTATTTTTCTTTAGGAGTGGCTTTAATCCAAGCTATAGTAGCTACACCATTAATAACCAAGAAGAAGGTAAATAGTACCAAACTGAAAATATTTGACGTAACAACCACAGCTAATAACATACCAGCCACACTATACACTAACCAATAAAGCCAAGAATCGTTTTTCTTGTAAATAAGCCAATAATTGGCCAATACACTAGCAGCAATCATAGAGCCACTAATGATTTTAGCTACCACATTTTCGCACAAACCATCTCCGTACATAACAAAAGTAGCAAATAAATAATCTACTACAATAATAGCAAGAAAGGCGAACAAGGTAATCAACATCGTCGACATGTTTAAAAATTCTGGCGCAAACACTTCCTCTTTTTGAGTTTTCGAACCTTTTTTCCACGACATAATCGCCATAATTTGGAAAGGAATAAACACGACAAAATAGAGAAAAGTTAAGTCAAACAAGCCATTCAAATAGAATTGAACACCCAACAAAGCTGATGAACCAACACCTAAATAAAAACCGGTATAGTTAGCGGGATTTTTAATACTTAAAATATAAGCCACACCAATAATACTAGCAGGAATACCAACACAAAAAGCGGGCTGATTAAAAAATAACAATTTACCAGCCAATTCAGGTATCAACAGTTCGGCTACGTATAAAACGCCCAACAAAGCACCAAATAACACAATAGCAATCAATGAATTGGCACCAGTTTCGCGCCACAATTTTGTAATAGTCGAATTCATAAAAAATTTGTTTTGATCAGTTTTTAAGTTAAAATTATTTTGTTTGCAAAGATAATCAATTTACAAGGGACACAAATCGCCGACTTACTTCTTGAATAATTTATCAGCCAAATCCATACGATTCATCTTTTGTAAATCGCGTTTAATTTGGTTCCGAGCATCGGGTTTATACCAAAAGAAGAATTGACGTTGTGCCAATTTTTCAGGCTGCGTACGTGCCACATAAATAGGTTTCATCGTGTACGGATTCAGCCCCGTGTAGTACATTTCAGTCGCTAGAGTCATAGGTGTTGGCGTAAAATCCTGCACTTGCTCTAATTGGAAATTCAATTGTTTCGTTTCTACCGCCAATTCAGCCATATCTTGAGGTTCGCAACCTGGATGACTCGAAATAAAATAGGGAATCAATTGTTGTTTGAGCGATTCGCTCTCATTGATACGATCGAACGTGCGTTTAAACTCTTTGAACAGAGCAAAACTTGGTTTACGCATAACTTTCAAAACCGCTTCACTAGTATGTTCAGGAGCCACTTTGAGGCGACCTGACACATGATGAGCAATCAATTCATACGTGTAATCCTTATTGCCTTTGTTCACCACTTCGTTATCTGAACGATGCAACAATAAATCATACCGCACGCCACTGCCAATAAAACTCTTTTTGACGTATGGCAAGGCATCCACTTTGCGATACAAATCGAGCATAGGACGATGATCGGTATTCATATTTTTACACACTTGAGGGGAAATGCACGAAGGGCGTTTACATTTAGCACACAAATCTAGATTTTTCCCCGCCATGCGATACATGTTAGCTGAAGGGCCACCTAAATCGCTTAAATATCCTTTATAATTAGGCGATTCAGATAGTTTACGCACTTCACGAAGCACAGATTCTTCGCTACGCGAAACGATGAACTTACCTTGGTGCATCGAAATGGTACAAAATGCACAACCTCCAAAACAACCACGATGCGTATTCACCGAAAATTGAATCATATCAAAGGCTGGAATCGTTTTTCCTTTATATTTAGGATGAGGCAAACGCGTAAAAGGTAAATCGTGTACCGCATCCAAATCAGCTGTAGTCATGGGCGCAAAAGGTGGATTAACCACCACAAAAGCACCATCAACTGGCTGCACTAAATGTGTTTGATTCAGTTTATTCGATTCCTCTTCGATGACGCGAAACGTTTCAGCCGATATTCGTTTATCTTTGGCACATGCAGCGTGCGACTGTAACATCACTTGGTGCTCATACGACGGTTTTTCTTTCGTCACATAAGCCATTTGTGGAATAACTTGACACTCCTTGATAGACTTGCCAGCTTGCAAAGCACGCACTAGCGCACGAATAGGCTGTTCGCCCATTCCATATACTAACAAATCCGCTTTCGTATCGGCCAAAATCGATTTATGATAACTGTCGCTCCAATAATCGTAGTGCGAAAAACGACGTAAACTCGCTTCAATACCACCAATTACCAATGGCACATCAGGATATAATTTTTTGAGAATTTGGGAATACACTACCGTTGTTCGGTCGGGACGCATGCCTGCTTTGCCATCGGGCGAATAAGCGTCATTGGAACGCAACCGACGATTGGCGGTATAATGATTCACCATAGAATCCATACAGCCAGCAGAAATAGCAAAAAATAGACGTGGGCGACCCATTTTTGTAAAATCGCGATGATCGCCTCGCCAATCGGGCTGAGGGACAATCGCTACACGCAATCCTTCCTGTTCGAGCACACGACCAATAACCGCAGCTCCAAATGACGGATGATCGATGTACGCATCACCCGAAAAGAGCACCACATCGACACTGTCCCAGCCTCGAAGTTCCAACTCTTTTTTAGTCGTTGGCAAAAAATCGGTTAATTTATAGTCCTGCATGTAATCAGTATATTAAAATCCAAAGCTAAACCCAACGGTACACGTCAGGTTTTCGCCATGATAAAGTTTTGGTGTAAATTTATTGAGGTATTCTTGACCTGTCAAACGTGTTTCTGAAGCGATTGGCGTAGACGTCAAATCGTAACCTTGTGCATTATTCCACTCCACATTGATGATAGCGTAAGCATTATTTACCACTTCGTAAACCGCTTTAAAGACGACCAAATCGTTATGCCAAATCTTTTCGTTAAACGGTTTTTGGCTAATAGCTTCACCTACTTGGCGACGCACATATTCGTAATCATTATACTTGGTGGCGTTGGTGTACGACAGATTTAAATTAAGACTACGAATAGGTTTATAATTGATCGCCACGTAAATATCTTGTGAATTATCGCCCAAATAACTACCCAAATTATAACTATTCGACGCCCAAGTTAACGTCTGAATGGAATGTTTGTAATTGATAATATTACTGCGTGTAAATTCGCCTTGTAAAGACAGATTTTTAATTGGCCAATTGCTAGCATTAAAACCCAACTTATACGACACAGGATTTTGCTGTGGATTAGATGGCTTTAAACGACTCCAACTAATTTCGTCGATATACATAGAGCCATACAAATGTAAATGTTTGATATTACGTGAACTCACATTAAAGAAAATCTGTGAATTTTGATTTTCAGTTTTCAAACCTTTGGTCATTAAGTGATCAATCGATTTATAATAGGCAATCGGAATAAAATAGGCGGCTTGCACATTATTTTCAGCATAAACGATGGCATTCCCAAGCGACAAATTCAAACCTTGAATGGGCGTAAAAGTCAACATATTGGCAGCCAAAAATTTATTGGCTGGACGGTAATGCTTTTTCACCACACCTTCGTCATAATCTTCTAAATAATAATTCGTACTATCGAGCACATTACTAATTAACCAACCGTGTATATAATTCAACTCGAACCATTTACAAGGTTTTAAATTCAACGTCACCATGGGGAAAGACGGCGCTTTACCCGAAATAATATTAGAACCATTGTAATTATCGCCCCACGTAATAACGTCTTTTACCAAACCGATACTTCCCCACGACGTGTAGGCTTTAATACCGCCACGCATATCGCTGTAATCGCCACCATAGTTAGCCTCTTTATATTCAACGCCTGGTAAATTATTCAAAAAAGTAGGTTTTGTGATTTTCGCTCCAGAGATTTTATCGTAGGCTGTTGGGAACTCGCTATCGCTCAAATAAGTACCATTGAATGATTGATCGCGATAACTAGCATAAACTGATACATGATTCACAATGGTGGCTTGAAATTCAGCGCCAAACCAACGTTTGGTAATAGCACCCTTTTGATTCGCCAAAATATCCATGCCCAATATCGGTGTAATTCGCGCTTTAAATGTGGGTGAATAATAGTGAAAAGCAGGTTGTAAAAGTGATAGATTAAATGTTTTGCTATCCGTCGCACTCACTCTATTAGTAGGCACGGTGTCGCGTTCCAAGGCATAATCGTTCAAGTAAAATTTCAAATCGGCTTTTTGACGTTTCGTCAATAACGAATCTTTAGCTTGCGCCTCTACCAACTTTTGCGCAATAAAATTACGACTATAAGGTTTTACCACCGAATTTATCGAAATGACTTTATCTATAGCCAATTCGTCGATAAAATCGTAAATTTGTGTATACGCTATATTTTCAGGAATATCCTGCGCTACCACCACAGCCGTAGACAGCAAAATTAAAAACGATACAAGTAATTTTTTCATGGGTTTATGCATTATTTATAAACATAACGTCCTTTTTTCTGCGTCACTTTGCCATACTCAATAGCACGTGTTGGGCAATGATGAATACACGATAAACATTGTGTACAATCCTCTTTCCACGTCGGTTTTCCATTCACCAATTCAATCGTACCAATAGGACATAATTTGGCACACAAACCACAACTTGTACATGCATCGGTCACACTAAACGATTTGCTGCTCATCATGTGTTTGCAAAACTGCGGATAAATCATCCGCGATTTGATATATGGCAACGAACCACGGCGATAATGCGTCATCGGCGTATCTGTTTTTATAGCCTCTATCAACTCTGGCAACACACGTTTGGCATCTGCTTTTTTCTGTTCTTCTAACGCTTTTGAATCGACATCAAAACCTGGAAATACAATGTAGTTATTGGGCATTTGAACCGAATACACATGACGACTCGTCCACCCTTTCTGTGCCAACAAATCGTTCACTTGACGATCGGTATAACCACATTCGTCGCCACAAGTAAAGATAACAAATACCGCTGGATGTGGATTATTTACAATCTGTAATCGTTCGATAAACTGCACCACCAAAGGCGGAATACCCCACGAATGAATGGGGAACACGAAACCAACATGCTCGGTAGCTCCAAGCTCAAATGTTGGTTGAGGCGCATCCGCTCCGTAGTAAGCTGCCATTGGCACAAGCGGTTCTGCCAAAGCTGAAGAAACCGTTTCGGCCACCCACTTGGAATTGCCTGTACCCGAAAAATAACAGATCATAGTTGCTAAATTAAAAGTGAATTATGCATGCATCCGTGCAATGTATTTTCCGATAATGTCGAATTCCAAATTGACCACCGTGCCAGCTTCTATTTGGCAGAAATTGGTATGTTCAAACGTGTAAGGAATAATGGCCACTTCGAAACTATTATCCGTTGGTGTACACACCGTAAGACTAACGCCATTTACCGTAACCGAACCTTTATCTACCGTGAGATAACCACGTTTACGCATGTCGGGCGTGCTTTCATATTCAAAATGAAAATAGTAGCTACCATCGGCATTGCGCACTTCGGTACACACCGCCGTTTGATCTACGTGACCTTGCACAATGTGTCCATCAAGGCGACCGTTCATTATCATGCTGCGTTCGAGATTCACTTTGCTGCCCACTTTAAGGTTGCCTAAATTGGAGCGTTCGAGTGTTTCTTTAATAGCAGTTACCGTATATTGGTCGCCATCGATAGCTACCACGGTTAAGCACACGCCATTATGTGCCACACTTTGGTCAATTTTCAATTCGTTGGTAAATGAGCAGCGCATAGTGATGTGCAAATTCTCATTTTCTTTATGTAACGCTGTTACTACAGCAGCTTCTTCAATAATTCCTGAAAACATAGTTTTTTAAATTTAATGTTTAACGGTCAATGGTGAATAATCACGTGAATAACGCAAATGTTGTTCGGCATAACCTTCGGTATAGTCAATAGACAGACCTGTGAATTTGCCATTTTTATCGAACGACGCTTTATAAACTGGATTCACAAATCCTTTGTAAGGAGCGATTTTCAATTTTTCATAACGTGCTAACACTTCGGCATGCAATTTTGGATCGACTTTAACCGCATAATCTTCCACAATTTTTTGTGCAGCGGCATAGTCGCCTGTCGATTTGATGCGTTGAATTTCGGCTAACAATTCACCTAAATGTTTCTGTACCAATTTATAATCGTTAATTACCACATAAGTCTTTCCGTCACGTACACGTAACTCTACCGCTTTGTCGGTAGCCGATTTTTGTAATACCCAGTTGGCAATCAATTGGCGATTACGCATGTGCGATTCTTCAATATTTTTACCTGGCTCAATACGTGTTAATTGCGTCATCAAACCATTCATAAAATAGCTGTAATATTGTGCTTTGTAAGCATCAGGATTGGTCAACAAACCTAATTTTTGCATCATTGGGTCGGCCATAAAATACAAACCAAACAAATCGGCACGTGCTTCTTCGATGGTAGCGCCATAGGCTTTCAACGCATCAGCATCAACACCTGGCAATAATTTACCTGAACCGTGACCCAAACATTCGTGCAAATCGGTATGTAAATTGTCGGTTTGCATTTCGTGTGTATTCATCCAGTCGAGTTCGGTTTTACTCCACGCAAATTCATCTCTGAAACCATTGCCATGCGATGCTTGGTCATACGCTTCAGTCAAATTTTCAATGGTGACCGATTTAGAACCATGAGCAGCACGAATCCAGTTGGCATTTGGCAAGTTGATACCAATTGGGCTAGTTGGATAACAATCGCCACCAAGCATAGCTGCGGTAATAACCTTAGCGGTAACACCTTTCACTTTCTCTTTTTTGAATTCATTGGCTACTGGTGAATGATTCTCGAACCATTGTGCATTGTCGCTTATAATGGTAGTACGTTTACTAGCCTCCACATTTTTGAAGTTGATGAGCGATTCCCAGCTTGCTTTCATACCAAGTGGGTCGCCATAGGTTTCGGTAAATCCATTCACAAAGTCGATAGTAGACGCTGTATCTTCCACCCACAAAATAGCATATTCATCAAACGTTTTCAAATTTCCGGTTTGGTTGAAATCAATCAATTTTTGAATAGCACCACGTTGTTGGTCATTTTCAGCCACGGCTTTGGCTTTTTCGAGCCAATACACCACTTTTTCGAGTGCGGCAGAATATAAACCACCCACTTTATAAACCTCTTCTTGTACCACGCCGTCCTTTTTCACCAATTTGCTATTCAAACCATACGAAATTGGTTCTGGGTCGTTTTTCACTTTCATTTTAGCATAAAAATCTTCGGCTTCCACTTGTGTCACACCATCGTAGTAATTACAAGCTGACGTCAACACTAAATCGGCACCGGCTTCTTGATTCACACGTTTTGCATCTACAGTAGGATCAAAAATAACAGGAACCAAAGTGGCCAACAACGTGTCTACCGTTTCGCCATCACGCAACGGTAATTTTTCGGTTGGCAAAGCTTTTACAGCCGTTTCAAAATAGTTTTGTGAAAAAGTAGGCACAAATTTATCGCCACCATAGTGATGATGAATACCATTGGACACCCACACGCGTTTCAAATACAATTCCAACGCTTTAAAATCGGCACTGGTTTTATCTTGTTTAGGGTCGGTATAAATGGCTTCCAACACTTGACGAATGGCCAAATTATATTTACCATTTTGGTCGTACAAAATATCGCGACCTTGTAAAGCTGCCTCGGTTAAATAGTACAACAGTTCTTGCTGTTGCAACGAAAGTTGTTCGATTTCGGGCACACGATAACGAAGAATTTGCAAATCGGCAAATTGCTCTACCGTGTAGTTAAAATCTTCAATTGCAGGTGTGGTCAGTGTTTGCTTATTGGCGCCACAACTCGCCAAAACTAATGCTGTCATAGCCATTACAATGGATTTTTTCATAAGTCGTTTATTATTAGAGTTTTGTTTTCAATTTAATCTGTATAAACAGAACCACAAAGATAACGATTTTCAGTGAAATAACCGCGAATTTACCACACCAGCCCCTATTTTGAGCCAATTTTACTATTAAATTGCTCAAAATCAGCAATTTATTTTTTTGTGTGCAAAAAAGTATACAGAAAGATATATAATACACTATATTTGTCATCATTTAATTCGGTATAATTTTGCATAATAAACAATTATGAAAACCGTACTTATTACAGGTGGAACAGGCCTCATTGGACGCCAGTTGGCCAACCAACTACGCGCCAAAGGCTATCGTGTGACGCTCCTGAGCCGCACGCCAAAGGCGCATGCCGAGTTCACCACTTACGGTTGGAATCACGATACAGGTTTACTCGACCCGAAAGCCATCGCGGAAGCGGATTACATCATCCATTTGGCAGGCGCCAACTTGGGTGAAAAACGGTGGACGCCCAAACGCCAACAAGAAATTGTAGACAGCCGCGTCAGAAGTGGGGAACTGTTATACCACGCACTCAAAACCGAACCACATCACGTCAAAGCATTCATTTCGGCATCGGCCATTGGCTATTACGGCGCACAAACCACCGAAACCATTTTTACAGAAACCGACCCGCCAGCCACCGATTTCTTGGGCACAACCTGCCGAAAATGGGAACAAGTGGGCGAACAAATCGCCACATTAGGCATACGCACCGTGCTACTACGCACAGGCGTGGTACTTGCGCCCAACGAAGGCGCGTTAGCTAAACTTCGCATTCCAGTAGCGTTGGGTATTGGCTCGGCGCTCGGTTCTGGAAACCAATACGTGCCTTGGATTCACCACGACGATATCTGCGGCATGTATCTCAAAGCACTCGAAGATGCCACCATGCACGGCGCGTACAACGCCGTGGCGCCCACACACACCACCAACTACGAACTCACCAAAACACTCGCTCACCTGTTACACAAACCATTTTGGTTTCCACGCGTACCAGCCTTTGCACTCCGTTTACTGCTTGGCAACATGGCCAACATGCTACTAGAAGGCAGCCGTGTATCGTGCCAAAAAATAAGCGACGCCGGCTATCACTTTCAATTCCCACAATTAGAAACAGCTCTACGTGATCTAGTCACAAAAAAATAAAAGAAAAAAGTGTTCGTTTTAGAAAAAAGAAATACATTTGTAGGGAATAAACAGTTACGAACAGCGAATATTAAATAGAAACATTCTTAAATGATACGTTAGCCAATACATATTTATTAAAAAAAGAATGAACATAAAATCAAGTACAATTCTAAAGAACAAAAAATAGCTATTAAAAAATTTTGGACTACCGTCTTTTCTCTTTATTAGGATTTTTATTTGCTGTATGTCAAACTATGAGTTGGCACATAAAGCATGTTCTTAGATTTTCACCAAATGAACTTTATATTATTTATCCTTGCAGTAATTAATATTTTGTAGTCATCATGCTTATCTCTACAAGAAGACATAAAAACAAACTTCGATAACTATCTTCAACACATTGAAAAATTGGTAAATTAAAAGACAAGGATTTACCACAGAAGATGAATTTGAAAGAAAAAGAAGCAATTGATCGAGACTGATTTCTAAAAAGAAGAAATCATTAAACGTAAAAACAATAATGATATTTAAAGCTTACCTGTGACATGGCGATTTACTTTTTGGTGCCAGGCGTCAAGAAATTACCTATTGATGGTGAAGCAAAAAATCAAAAAGAATTATAAAAAATCTGATAAGGAAAGATCTAACTGCTGTCACATCAATTTTACTAATTTGTACATTAGTAAGATGCTGATCAAGATTAACGGAATTATTGGTATACTGAGATCAAAAAGCATAGCTTGATGAATTGTGGCTACCTGAAATTTTAGGTTCAATAACACACGCTTACAAGTAAAACCTTAGAAATAGTCAAGTATTTAAAAAAATTAAATGAATTAGGATAAAAAAAATTATTTGCGTGATAAACTGAAGAGATATCCAACTCAATTTGCAAACTGTTACAAGAATGATTCATCAATTTCTAACAATTGACAACGAAAATTTATCATATTGATAAAAAAAATATTCCCTTTGTTCTGACTATAGTCCATGACCTTGGTGTATAGGAATAAAGTAATCCTTTAAATGATACTAATCTAAAGAAAATTCTAAGACTCATTCATTTTTCTATTAATTCTGATCGAAAATTAAGTTGGTTTCGTTATGTAGACTATAACCAATACACACAATATGATATGTATCCTAAAAATGCAATTCAGACCAAAATAAGCCTTTATCTTTCCACACTCTCTTCACTATTAAAATTCTATTTGTTTCCATATATTTAAAGATATTTGAAACAAACTATAAACAAAGAAAGTTTAGTCTTCTTATTTCAAAAGACTACCCCAAACGTGTTTTATTTTGTGCGATTCTGATTTATTCTGCAAAACAAAAAATTACAGTGGTCAAAATTTATTGTTACAGCTCCCATCATAGTTCTAGAAGATAATGATTCTGCATAACCAAAATATTAGTTCTAATTTTAACTTTTGTAAATTAGAGGAGGAAATCAAAAAGTCGCAATTGATATAAAAAGACCAGAGCTGGCTATCTAGTTCAATCACTAAGATATTGTACTATTTGCAGGAACATTTCAAAGTTACCTTGTTAAGCAAAGAAGTAGGAAATTACTTTATAATGGTATATTTAAAACCATTGTCTAACAAATGTACATCTTAGTGAATCAATATTGGGAACGAAAGATATAATTTAAAAAAAATAACGGCTGGTAACAATGGCTCATAGGCAACAACAGAAAATAAGCGCAACAAACATCTATGAAAAAATTACAACTCATTAGCTGGATTCTTTTAGCCATTAGTTTTGGCACTTTTTTAGTGTAGCGATTTGTGTTACCACTGCCCGATTGGTGTATGCGTGCAGCAGGCATTGTGATGTTAATCACCATTTTTACGAGCATATTCAGTTCGGTGCGCCTCAGCCTCACCAAAAACAACGAGCAAAAAGGCGACAAAAAATAGGCGCAAACTAAAAAAATGGACTAACTTTGCATTTCACAAACGTTGCACATAAGTTATGTTACCATTAGCTGAACGCCTCCGCCCCAAATCGCTCGACGACTACATTGGTCAAAAACACCTTGTAGGACCGAATGCCGTGTTGCGCCGTATGATTGAATCGGGCAATCTCTCGTCGTTCATTTTGTGGGGACCTCCAGGCGTTGGTAAAACCACGTTAGCCAAAATTATAGCCAACAAACTCGAACGCCCATTTTACACGTTAAGTGCTGTAACGGCTGGTGTAAAAGATGTGCGCGACGTGATTGAAAAGGCAAAACAAACCCGCTTTTTCAACGAACAAAATCCCATTTTATTCATCGACGAAATTCACCGGTTCAGCAAATCACAACAAGATTCGCTGCTTGGCGCTGTGGAAAATGGCACGCTAACGTTGATTGGTGCCACCACCGAAAATCCGTCGTTCGAAGTGATTACACCGCTCTTGTCGCGCTGTCAAGTGTACGTACTCAAATCGCTCGAAAAAGCCGATTTGGAAGAGCTCACACAACGCGCACTCACGGTAGATTCTGAACTCAAAAAACGCACCATCACCATACGCGAAAACGAGAGTTTACTCCGTTACTCGGGCGGCGATGCGCGCAAACTGCTCAATATTTTGGAACTCGTGTGCAATGCACAACCCGAAGGCGAAATCGTGATTGATAACGAGTTGGTCACCGAGCGACTCCAACAAAACCCGATGGCGTACGACAAGGATGGCGAAATGCATTACGATATTATTTCGGCATTCATCAAAAGTATTCGTGGCAGCGATCCTGATGCGGCTATTTATTGGTTGGCTCGCATGGTAGCTGGTGGCGAAGATCCCAAATTTATTGCACGTCGTTTAGTGATTTCAGCCGCCGAAGATATTGGCTTGGCCAATCCCAATGCGCTGCTGCTAGCCAACGCTTGTTTCGATACGATTCAGAAAATCGGTTGGCCCGAAGGGCGTATACCGTTAGCCGAAACTACGATTTATTTGGCATCAAGTCCTAAAAGTAATTCGGCTTATATGGCTATCAACGACGCATTGGCACTGGTAGAACAAACGGGAAATTTGCCCGTTCCGCTGCATCTGCGCAACGCGCCTACCAAGTTGATGAAAGAACTGAATTATGGCGCGGAATACAAATATGCGCACGATTATGCGGAAAATTTTGTGAATCAGCAATACTTACCCGACGAACTGACCAACAAAAAACTATGGAAAGCCCAAGGAAACTCTTCAGAAGTTAAAATGAAAGAACATTTAACCCACTTGTGGAAAAAATAGAGCTAAAAAAACGTTTCATGAAATTCATGAAACGTTTTTTTAGGTTCAAATCAAGGTTGTTTAAACCTCTTCTTCTATAATTTCTTCCAATTCCGAAACCGACGCTACTGGTTTGTTGACTTCGGTAAATGTTTCGTCCTCGCAATAGAACACGCGCCCAGGATACAAATCTAAAAAGGTGTGATTATGCGTTGCCATCAACACGCTGGTACCGCCACGCGAAATTTCGTACAACAACGAGATTAACTCTTTAGCCGTTACAGGGTCGAGATTTCCCGTAGGTTCATCGGCCACAATGAGTTCTGGCGAATTGAGCAAAGCGCGTGCAATCACAATACGTTGTTGCTCGCCACCCGATAGTTGATGTGGACGTTTGTAGCCTTTTTTAGTCATGCCCACAATAGACAACACCAAATCAATTTGTTCCGAAATTTTACGTTTGTCGGTCCAACCAGTGGCTTTCAACACAAACTCCAAATTTTGATTCACCGTGCGGTCGCCCAACAATTGAAAATCCTGAAAAATGATACCAATTTTACGACGTAAAAAGGGGATTTCAGAACGCTTAATGGTGGACATATCGTATTGGAACACGTGTGCTTCACCTTTACTTATTGGAATTTCGGCATACAACGATTTGAGCAATGTACTTTTGCCACTACCCACTTTGCCTAACAGATAGACAAATTCGCCACGTTCTACGTGGAAATTGATATCGCGCAACACTACCAACTCTTCTTGGCAAACATCGACGTGTTTATAATTGACTAAACTCATAGTTTACTAACTTAATGATTTAATAACTGAATGACTTACGGATAAAAAATAATCGCTTAACGTTTCACCACTTTCATGGAAATAATTTTCACATCTTCTTTTGGGCGATCGCCTTTACTGGTTTCTACAGCAGAAATCTTATCGAGCACATCAAATCCTTCCACAATTTCGCCAAACACGGTATATTGTCCATCCAAATGTGGCGTACCACCAAATGTTTTATACTGACGGCGTTGTGCTTCGCTATATTTAAAAGGAATGGTAGAACGCAACACCATATTCAGCCGATGTTCCACTTCGTCCAATTCTTGGTCGGTGAAACATTTACCTTGTACCAAATAAAATTGACAGGCTGACGAAGCGCGTTCTGGATTCGCCATATCGCCCAAACGAGCCGCTGCCAAAGCACCACGTTTGTGATATAATTCAGGGAATTTAATTTCCGCTGGGATGGTGTAACCCAATCCACCAGAGCCAAGTCGAGCCGTAGAGTCAGCCGATTTAGATTCTGGATCACCCGCTTGGATCATAAAATCTTTAATCACACGATGAAAAAGAACATCGTTATAAAACGATTCCTCCACCAGTTTCAAAAAATTATCGCGATGTAGAGGCGTTTCGTCGTACAAACGCACTTTAATAGTGCCCAGGGTAGTTTCTATTTTAACCATCTTCGTTTTTTTTACGGCCTGTGCACTTACCGATATCGCGACAGCAAAAAGAAATAGGCAACAAATAAATCGCCATCGGTTAGTATGCATGGTAGTTTTATTTTTCGAGTAATTGTTTGCAAATATAAGCGTTTTTTATGGAATCTAAAAGAAAAAAGTAGCAAAAAACAGAAAGTATAGTTGCCTCCAGATGAACGAAAAGTTTTATGTATCTTTGCACAACTCTTTCGAACTACAAAACATGCTTTACCACTTTTTAGCAGACAAAATAAGAACGCAATTGCCTTTTGAGCCAACTCGCGAACAAGAGGCTTGTATTGAGCTTTTAGCACAATTTTGCACCACGGTATCGGCCAACGAAAATCACGCTTTTCTGCTCACTGGTTATGCTGGAACGGGTAAAACATCATTGGTGAGTGCGTTAGTCAATGCCTTAGGCGAATTACAACAAAAAACGGTACTCTTAGCGCCTACGGGGCGAGCTGCCAAAGTATTTAGCAATTACGCCCACCAACCAGCCTACTCTATTCACAAAAAGATTTACCGGCAACAAAGTGGCTCTCATGAATTTCACCTGAATTTCAACAGCCACAAAGACACACTTTTTTTGGTAGACGAGGCTTCTATGATTGCCAACATCCAAAGCGATGGCACCCATTTTGGTTCTGGACGCTTGTTGGACGATTTGATGGAGTTTATCTATACCGGCGACAATTGCCGTCTGATTTTGATTGGCGATGTGGCCCAATTACCGCCCGTGATGCAACCGTTGTCGCCAGCATTGGATAAACTCAAATTAGAAAGTTACGGCTTAACCGTAGGTTTCACTGAACTCACTGAAGTGGTTCGCCAAACCGCCAACAGTGGTATTTTACACAACGCCACCATCATACGCCAAGCACTGACACAAAATGCGTCGACACTAGAACTCAATAGCGCTTTCGATGACATTCGACGGATAAATGGAACCGAACTTATTGATGAAATACAAACGGCTTTTGGGCGTTCAGGTGCCGAAAATTGTATTATCATTACGCGTTCCAATAAACGGGCCGTGTTGTACAATCGCGGCATTCGCAATCAAGTATTATTCAAAGAAGACGAATTGTCGAATGGCGATTTACTGTTGGTCACCAAAAATAACTATTTCTGGAGCAAAGAGTATCCTGATTTAGAATTTATAGCCAACGGCGACATTGCCGAAATTGTGCGTATACGTGGCTATCACGACATGTACAACCTCCGATTTGCAGATATCACACTGAATTTTCTGGACTACGATTGCGAAATTGACGCACGCATTTTAATAGATTCGCTTTACACCGAAACACCAGCAGCGGCAGACCAATTACACAAAAAACTACTCGCAGCGGTGGAAGAAGATTTTATAGAAATTGGGAATCGCCGGGAACGTTACAAAGCGATGATAAAAAGCGATTACCTGAATGCGCTTCACGTAAAATTTGGCTATGCCATAACGTGCCACAAGGCACAAGGCGGACAATGGCAGGAAGTGTTTCTCGACCAAGGAGGAATTACAGCAGATGCCATTGATAGCGATTATCTTCGATGGCTCTATACAGCCTTTACACGTGCACAAAAAAAACTTTATTTGATTAATTTTAACGATAATTTCTTTAATTAAATAAATTATTATTACTTTCGCACTCTAAACCTAACCAAAATAAATACATTATGAAAAACAAATTGAGCTATTTAGTGGCACTGTTATGTGTTGTAAGCTCTTGTACCACAGATATCGACTTCAGTAATTTGTCGACAGAAGTTGGTTACAACACCGCCTTGGTTATTCCTGTAGGCACAGTGCATGCCACCATCGACAAAGTTTTAACGCTTGTTGGTGACGATGTCATTAAAAAAGATACAAACACCTGCTATCTCTGGTGGAACGATAGTATTATCATCGACACCAATAATATTAACATTGCTGATTTCACGGAGGGTAAAGAATTAATCTCGACTTTTGATTTAGGTCAAAAAGCCGAAGATGAAGGATTACCAGTTCCAGGTATGATGCCTGCTGGCAGTTATTCGTTTCCATTGAATTTTCCATACGATTTTGACTACGACGATTACGATGTGAACGGCGTACAAACTCAACGCGTGGATAGTGTTATTATTAGCAGTGCTCGTCTCTACTTAAAAGTGAATGCTACAGATGTGCCGTTGGCAGCTTATCCTGTGACTATGAAGGTCGAATTTCCTGCCATTCCAGAACTGAGTACCTTAAATTTCATCATTGACCACGACGGACAAGAAATTAACGAGCAACTGGGCAATTTTAAAATCAGATTTCGACCAGATTCTACATTGACACCGCTTAAAGTGACATACACATTTACTTCGGACGGTTCATTGCCTATCGCATCCACTTCAAAAATAACCACGCACACCCAATTTCAAATCATTGACTGCGACACAGCATGGGGATTTTTCAATAAAAAGAATGTGATTACACACGATGATGTGGTACAAGATATCCCAACTGACTTTTTTGAATCATCACTATTTAAAGATAATAGTTTATTGTTCACCAATCCTTTAATTGATTTCCGCATTATGAACAATGTGGGCATTCCAATGGATTTTGAAGTAGAACATATCAAAGCAGTTGATAAAGATGGTCAAGAACGTCTAGCTGATTTTAATGGAAGTCCAAATTGCGTGATCCGACTAGAAAAACCACAAACCGAAGGTGGGTTCTCTGAAAATTGGGCACACTTTAATAAAACCTACGGACGTACCGATCGTTTATTTGAAATTACACCCGCTAAGTTTGAATACAAATTCAATGTCAGCGTAAGCAATTTTAAAAATGTATGGGAACAACAACATTACATCTATTTCCCTCCAACCATAAATATGTATGTAACGGCTAAATTACCTTTCCAATTTAACCCAACCTCGTATTATGCTTACAACGACACTTTAGCAGCGGATATTGAAACCTTAACTGGCGTTTCGGCTAAACCAACAGAATTAACGGTTAATAATTTGAATGTGCATTTTAAATCGACCAACAAATTACCTGTTAAAGCTGTTGCTACGGCTATTTTCTTGGATGCATCAGATCAAGAAATTTACCGTCAAGAAGGTATTCAAATTGCTTCAGGCGTAGTCAATGCAGAAGGTATTGTAACAACTGCTGTTAAAAGCGACTTCTCTATCAAATTTGTAGAGTCAAGTATTATCTCCATTTGGAAAACTAAAAAAATTGTATTGTCGGTTCGCGTAGATGGACAGGACATCAATTCGTTAATGAACTTCCAATTGAACGACGAGCTGACCACCTCCGTAAGCTTATATATAAAAGGTGGCATCAAAACAGACTTGGACACAGTAGGTAACATTTTCAAATAATCGACCATGAAAACAAGAAAACTAGTTATCGCGATAGCACTTACAGTAAGTGCATTATGCACCGTAAATGCGCAAACAAACACGTTCTATTTCATGGACGAAGTTCCTATGCGCAATAGCATGAATCCGGCCTTTTTGCCGAACACCAGTTTCTATTTTGACTTTGTATTTTTACCAAATCTATATTTGGGCGTGGGAAATAATTCCTTCACCATGAAAGATTTTCTAATCAATCAAAATGGGCAATTAATGACTCCACTACATCCATCACTAAATGTGGATGATTTTTACAAACATATCAAGAAGACAACCTCTTTGGACATGGAGTTCCAATTGAATCTTTTATCTTTTGGCTTCCGTTTTAAAGAAAGAAATTACATTACATTTGACATGGATGTAAAACTCAATGGCGCCACCTATTTACCAAAAGATTTATTTAAACTTGGTTTATATGGCACGCCTGACGAATATGGGGTCAATCGATTTGACTTTAGTTCATTAGGAGTCGAAGCCGCATTATATAGCGAAGTTGGCGTTGGCTACATGCGTCGTATCAACGACCAATGGACTGTAGGTGGTAAATTGAAATTCTTGATGGGTTATGCTGGTGTAACCTCTAAAGTAAATGCATTAGAGCTCAATGCTTCTCAAGATGCTTGGACTGTAAATGCAGATGCCGCTGTACATGCCTCACTTCCGTTGACCTACCAAATGCGTGGTGACACCATCGATTTAAATACCTTATCACCATACTCCGATCCAATGGATTACGTAAAAATGCTTTACCAACCTGCAGGTTATGGTGGCGCCATCGATTTAGGTGTAACTTACGAACCTATCAAACATTTGGTTGTTTCGGCTGGTATTACCGATTTAGGTTTTATCTACTGGCATAAAAACATGATAAGCGGCAATATGAATGGTGCTTATAATTTCACAGGCGTCAACTACGAAGTAGGCGATTCTATTGATTTTTCAAAAATCACCGATGAAATTGGGAATTCATTTGCTTTCAAAACTGAAGGAGCCTCTCCATTTACTCAAATGTTACGTGCTAACGCCAATGTGGGCGTAGAATATGGCATTTTAGACAACAAAATTAGTTTCGGCCTTTTATCGCGTACCCGTTTCAATGCACAACGCGTGTCTGAAGAAGTAACTGTAGCAGCCAACTTTCGACCTCTCGATTGGTTAAAAGCATATTTAAGCTATTCCTTTATCAATAGCCGTTTTAATAACGTTGGACTCGGTTTAAATTTGCGTGCAGGCATGTTCAATATGTTCATTGCAGCCGATTACATTCCATGCAATTGGGCTCAAGTAACTATGGAAGCTGGTGCTAATGCCATTCCATTGCCATACAACACACAACGTGTGAATTTACAAATGGGTATGAGTTGGAATATCGGACGCGACAGTAGTGATAAAGATCGTGATGGTGTAAAAAACAGCAAAGATAAATGTCCAAAAACAGACATTAAAGCACTCCGAAAACTGTGTCCTGAAGTTGACCGTAAAGGATTTGTTGACGCAGAAGGTTGCACGCTTGATGATGATAAAGACGGTGTACCAAATTGCTACGACAAATGTCCTGACACGCCAGCTAACGTACCAGTAGACTCTGTTGGTTGTCCATTTGATGAAGACAAAGACGGTGTATACGATCATTTAGATAGTTGTGCACACACACCGCTAGGAGTGATGGTTGATACCAAAGGTTGCCCGCTTGACGACGACCAAGATAACGTGCCTAACTATTTAGATAAATGTCCAAATACACCAGCACAAGTCATTGTCGATTCTGTTGGTTGCCCACTCGACACCGATAAAGATGGTGTAGTAGATTATTTAGATAAATGTCCAAATACACCTATGGATGTACAAGTAGACACGGACGGTTGTCCAGTTGATACTGATGGTGATGGAGTACCTGATTATCTTGATGCTTGTCCAAATACGCCAAAAGAGGCTTATAGCACAATAGATAGCAAAGGTTGTCCAAAAGATACCGATGGTGATAAAGTATTTGATTATCTCGATAAATGTCCAAATACAGTTGGTCTACCAAGTAATTATGGCTGTCCAGAATTGCAGAAAGAGGTAAAAAAATTATTCCAAAAAGCCATGCAAGGTATTCAATTTGAAACAGGTAAAGACATTATCAAGAAAGCCTCATACCCAATATTGAATGCTATTGCCAACGTCATGTTGGAGAACCCTACTTATCAATTAACCATTAATGGTCACACCGATGATGTAGGCAACGATGCATCTAACCAAGTATTATCGGAAAAACGTGCCGCATCGGTAAAAAAATATCTCGTAGGAAAAGGTATTAGTGCCGAACGTATGACATCAAATGGTTTCGGCGAAACAAATCCAATAGCCGACAACAAAACCAGCAAAGGAAGAGCTTTAAACCGCCGTGTTGAGTTTTTAGTAACATTTGAAAATATATCGTACGAAAAAGTGGTGAATCCTGAATTAAAAGATACACCAAACACAGAAGAAATGCCAGATGCGAAATAATTTAGGCATTATACAAAAAAATAAGGAGCTATGATAGCTCCTTATTTTTTTGTACTTTTGTAACGCCTTACAACAAAAAAGAGAGCAATCTCTACTTGATTACTCTCTTTTGCGGGTGGCTGATGGGGTTCGAACCCACGACCTCCGGAACCACAATCCGGCGCTCTAACCAGCTGAACTACAGCCACCATGTTTTTGCGAGTGCAAAGGTAGAAAAATATTTAATTCTAAACAAGTATAAATACCAAAAAAATAATAGATGAATAGTCATAAAACTTATTATATTGAGGACAAGGAGATTACACAAACAGCAAATAAAATAAAACGCATCATCCGTGGCTCGATGAATGGAATCACTGTGGAAAGTATGACACAAAAAGGAATTCATTACAAAGAAAACTTTGGAGTAGCCCTTCCCCGCTTACGTGAAATAGCTTCGCAATATGAACCCAATATGCAGCTAGCCACACAACTTTGGTTTTTGGAAATTCGTGAAACTATGATTATTGGCTCTTTACTAGTGTCACATAAAGAGATGCATGCAACTACAGCCGTTGCCTGGTGTGAAAAAATTCCGACTTATGAGTTATCAGAAATTACGGCTATGACACTCTTTTGCCAGATGCCAGATGCCATACACTTTATAGAAGCTGCTTTAAAGAACGTAAATCCGTTAGTAATTACCACTGCAACATCTACGGCTACACGTATTACGCAAAAACTCTCCGATGTACTGATTCAAAACATAGTATTAAAATTTAACACATTTGAACATTTAACCTTGGCAGATGCGAATATCTTGAGTATATTTCTAACGCGTGTCGCCAGCGACGAAAAAAAGCGTATTGCCCTTATAGAAGGCCTAATCGCCATATTTGCCAATAGCACAAACACCTACAAGCAGTTTATATTTGAATATGTTACAAAAGAGCTTGAATATCTTAAACAAATCTAAATGAGACGTCAGCTATTCTATTTCCAGAAAAAACTCATTATCTTTGCATAAACAAACTAAAATCAGGTCGATTATGAGCAAAAAAATTTACCTATCAGTTCTTTTTCTATTCTCAGTCCTTTCACTATTTTCACAAATATATGAACCTATAACATGGAACATTTCATCGACTGAAAATGGAAATACTGTAGAGATAAAATTTCAAGCTAACATTGAAAAAGGCTGGCACTTGTATGGCACAGATATTCCTGAAAATGGACCACGTCCAACGTCCTTTGTATTTAACACACTCACAAATGCGAGTTTGGTTGGAAACGTGAAATCCAACTCGAATCTCATTCGTCAATACGACGATTTATTTGATATGGAATTGAGTTGGTATGCACAATCGGCGTCATTTAGCCAAACAATAAAAATTACAGATAAGCCTTATTATATTGCTGGGTTCGTTGAATTTATGGGCTGCAATGGCGAAACATGCTTGTCTCCAGCTAAAATACCATTTGAGTTTAAAAGTGGTAACGACGCAAAACCTGTTGACATCAAACCTGCTACTAACACATCTGCAGCCAAGAAAATTGTGAATGAAGCCGTCTCTTTAGAAACGACATCAACAGACACAACCCTAATTACACCAGCCAAAGCCATTGTAGTGAATGACTGGTACACACCTGTAATCCAAGAACTACAAGCCTTTAACAATGAAATAAAAACAAGCGATACCTCACTTTGGATGATTTTTATTTTAGGTTTATTAGGCGGATTTGTAGCTCTCTTTACGCCTTGCGTGTGGCCCATTATTCCAATGACCGTAAGCTTCTTTCTAAAACGATCCAATGACAAACGCAAAGGACGACGTGATGCAGTGTTATATGGCATTTCCATTATTGTTATCTATTTAGCGCTTGGATTACTCATCACCTTGCTATTTGGTGCAAGCGCGTTAAATAGTTTAGCCACAAATGCTTTTTTCAATCTATTTTTCTTTGCTCTATTAGTTTTATTTGCCGTATCATTTTTTGGAGCATTCGAACTAACGCTGCCCTCATCATGGTCGAGCAAACTCGATCAAAAAGCCGAAAAAACATCTGGCATCTTGAGCATTCTCCTGATGTCATTCACGTTAGTGCTAGTTTCTTTTTCGTGTACAGGACCTATTATCGGCACATTATTAGTAGAAGTATCCACTACTGGTTCACTACTCGCGCCAGCTATCGGGATGCTTGGTTTTGCAGTAGCTTTAGCATTACCATTTAGCCTGTTTGCGTTATTTCCATCATGGCTAAAATCTATGCCAAAATCAGGCGGTTGGTTGAACTCGGTAAAGGTGGTGCTAGGCTTTTTAGAACTAGCATTGGCACTTAAATTTTTATCAGTAGCTGACCTAGCTTATGGTTGGGGCATTCTCGACCGCGAAGTATTTCTTGTCTTGTGGATTGTTATCTTTGCTCTACTTGGTTTCTATTTATTAGGGAAATTACTTTTGCCACACGACGATAAATTGGAACGCATTTCTGTGTCACGTCTTTTAATGGCACTCGTATCGTTTGCATTTGCCATCTATATGATTCCTGGATTATGGGGCGCTCCACTCAAAGCTATTAGCGCCTTTGCGCCACCATTATCAACACAAGATTTCAACCTTTACACCAACGATCTGCATGCGGCATTTGATGATTATGATTTAGGAATGCGCTATGCGCAAGAAAAAAATAAGCCGGTTGTAATTGATTTTTCAGGCTATGGTTGCGTTAACTGTCGAAAAATGGAGGCTTCCGTATGGACTGATAATAGGGTAGCATCCTTATTACAAGAGGATTATGTACTTATAACACTCTTTGTGGATGACAAAACACCTCTAACAGAACCATTTGTTGTAGAAGAAAATGGCACAAAACGTTCTATTGAAACTATTGGCGATCGTAATAGTTATCTGCAACGTCATAAATTTGGTGCTAACGCCCAACCTTTTTACGTAGTTCTAGACAATCAAGGCAAACCTTTATCAGGATCTTTCTCCTTCGATGAAAATCCCGATAATTTAGTCAAATTCCTCGAAGATGCGTTGAAACGATACTAACAGCGCAGGATTTAATCAACTTTTCCGATTATTTTAAATGGTAAATCGGCAAAAAAATTATATCTTTGCCAGTCGTTTAGAAAAGATGCAAAAAGTTCAGGTAAAAATTCTAGGTATCAGCGAAGTAAAATCGTCACAAGATATCTATTGGCTACTCCTCGAAGAAGTTCTCGGTGAGCGTAGAGTTCCTATTTTGATTGGAAAAATGGAAGCACAGTCCATTTCTGCATCAAGCCAACAGATAGAAACACCCGTACCATTTACACATCAACTTTTCATCAATATCACTGACAATTTTAATATCAAGTTAAAAGATGTTCTAATTTTCAGTAAAGAAGAAGGGGTATTTTTTGCCCAACAAACATGGCAACATGGTAGTCATGTTTTTTTAATTGAATCACGTGCGTCAGATGGTATAGCCTTGGCAATGGCTTGCGAAACGCCCATTTTTATGGATGCGGCCATTTTTGACAAGCTAGAGCAAACACGTGAAAAAGAGACAGACATCTCACATGAAACATTGAAGGGACTACCCGAAGAAACGCTAAATAAGCTCTTGAAAAACAGTATTGAGGAAGAGGACTACGAACTGGCTTCTCAAATTCGGGATGAATTAGAAAGACGAAAGAACAAAACACAACTTTAATTAACTAAAATCTATATTTAATCTTAAATCTCACTTACTATGAACATGAAATTGCGTTTGATTATCATGAATTTTCTCCAGTACGCCATTTGGGGTGCTTGGCTTATTTCGTTAGGTGCTTACTTAGGAGGTAATCTTCATTTTTCTGGAGGCCAAATTGGAAGCTTCTTTGCCACAATGGGTATTGCTTCGTTGTTTATGCCAGCTTTAGTCGGCATCGTGGCTGACCGTTGGATTCCCGCTCAAAAGGTATTAGGTATTTGTCACTTAATTGCGGCTTCTTTTATGATTGCAGCTGCATTTCAAACCACATACGAAACTCTCTATCCTTTAATTTTGTGTAGCGTGATGTTCTACATGCCTACTATTGCCTTATCAAATTCAGTTGCATTTAACGCTATTACCAAATCGGGCATGGATCCCGTAAAAGATTTCCCTCCTATTCGCGTATTTGGAACCATTGGTTTCATTTGTGCTATGTGGGTTATTGATTTACTTCAATTGGGCTTAACTGCAAACCAAATGTTTATCTCCGCAGGCTTAGGTATTGCGTTAGGTTTATATGCTTTCACCATGCCAAAATGTCCTGTAAATAAAAATGTAGAAAAGAAAAATTGGGTAGATACTTTAGGTTTACGTGCATTTGCACTATTTAAACAAAAGAAAATGGCTATATTCTTCATCTTTTCAATGATGTTAGGTATGTCATTACAAGTAACTAATGCCTTTGCTGATGGTTACATTCGTAGCTTCGGTGAAAACCCCATTTACCACGGCACTTTTGGTGTGGATCACTCCGTGATGTTAATCTCTTTGTCACAAATTTCTGAAACACTTTGTATCTTATTAATTCCGTTCTTCTTAAAACGTTTTGGAATTAAAAAGGTAATGCTTATATCAATGTTGGCTTGGGTATTGCGTTTTGCATTACTCGGAGCAGGAAACCCAGGTGCTGGCGTCTGGATGTTTGTGCTTTCAATGATTGTATATGGTGTTGCCTTCGACTTCTTTAATATTTCTGGTTCTTTATTTGTAGAAAAAGAAACCGATGAATCAATTCGTTCTAGTGCACAAGGTGTATTTATGATTATGACCAATGGCTTTGGTGCTTTTATTGGTTCTTACGCAGCAGGAGCTATTGTAGACAAATACGCTTGGCCAAATTCTTGGTACATATTCGCCGCATATTCGTTAATAGTAGCTCTCACATTTGCAATCGTATTTAAATACAAACACGATCCAAATGCCATAGGCGCAGTAAAGCATTAACGAATCAGCACAGTCATTAAATAAGCTATTATGTTATGGAAGATTTAGGGATGGTATTACGCACCGAACATTTGGTAAAAACATACGGTAAACGAACCGTTGTAAACGATGTTTCTATCAATGTAAAACAAGGGGAAATAGTAGGATTACTAGGGCCAAATGGTGCTGGTAAAACAACCACCTTCTATATGACTACAGGATTGGTAACACCCAACGAAGGTAAAATTTTCCTGAATGATACTGACATCACAACCTATCCCGTATTCAAACGTGCCCAAGCTGGCATCGGCTATTTAGCACAAGAAGCATCCGTATTTCGTAAAATGACTGTGGAAAACAACATTCGTGCGGTGTTAGAATTGACGAAAAAGTCGCATGAGGAACAAAATGAAAAATTAGAAAGCCTAATCAAAGAATTTCGTCTCGAAAAAGTACGAAAAAATATTGGCGACCGTCTGTCGGGCGGCGAACGACGACGTACCGAAATTGCTCGCTGTCTGGCCATAGAACCAAACTTTATTATGCTAGATGAACCCTTTGCTGGAGTTGACCCAATTGCAGTTCAGGATATTCAGGATATTGTATGGCATTTAAAAGATCGTAATATTGGTATTTTAATTACAGACCACAATGTGGACGAAACGCTTTCGATTACTAACCGAGCCTACTTATTATTCGAAGGAACCATTTTGTTTCAAGGGACGCCCGAAGAATTAGCGGGTAATCCTATAGTGCGAGAAAAATATTTAGGACGCGATTTTGAACTGAAAAAGAAAACGCGCGTTGATATTTAATAATTAAAACAGCCACATAGTCATGTGGCTGTTTTAATTTAAACCATCTGCATGGAATAAAAAAAATAGCTATCTTTGTAAAAAATATGCCCCATGAACGGCTGGTTTACTCTCCCCCAATTACCACTAACAGACCCAATACCTATTTTTTTATTGGTATTGCTCATTATCTTATCAGCGCCATTGCTCAATAAGATAAAAATTCCGCATATCATTGGTTTAATTTTAGCAGGTATATTGCTCGGTCCCTTTGGTTTAAACGTACTCGCCAATGACAAAAGTTTTGAACTTTTTGGCAAAGTGGGTATTCTTTATATCATGTTCTTAGCGGGTTTAGAAATAGACTTAAACACATTCAAAAAAAACAGAAGCAAAGGCTTTACATTTAGCTTATTTACGTTTGTAATCCCACTGATTTTAGGAACTTTATCTGGTTTTTATATATTAAAATTTGACTGGATAACATCTACATTATTGGCAAGTATATTTGCCTCTCACACACTCATTGCTTACCCCATTGTCAGTAAAATGGGGATTTCTAAACATCGTTCCATAAGCATTGCAGTTGCAGGGACTATTTTTTCGGACACTGGGGCGCTACTTATGTTAGCCGCAATAGTAGCCATTCAAAATAATAACATCGATGCACTTTATTGGGTAAAATTTGGTGTAGCTGTACTCCTATGTGGTTTAATTATTTTTATAGTATTACCCAAAATTTCACGATATTTTTTACGGCGATTCAGCGATAGTGTTGCTCAATATATTTTTGTGCTAGCAGTTGTATTCTTAGCATCACTGTTGACAGACGCAGCTGGACTAGAAGGTATTTTGGGGGCCTTTTTTGCTGGATTAGTACTCAATCGACTCATACCGAATATTTCGCCATTAATGAATCGTATTGAATTTGTTGGTAATGCTATTTTTATCCCTTTCTTCTTAATCAGTATTGGTATGCTGATTGATCTTCAAGCATTTTTTGCAAGCCCACAAGCATTATTAGTTGCTACTGTTATGACTGTAATAGCTACAGCATCTAAATGGTTGGCAGCCGTGTTAACTCAGAAAAGCTGTAAACTCACACAAACCGAAGGACAACTTATTTTCGGGTTAAGTAATGGTAAAGCTGCAACGGCTTTAGCCGTCGTAATGATTGGCCATAAAATTGGATTACTAAATGATGACGTTTTAAATGGTACAGTTGTAATGATTTTAGTGAGTTGTACTATCAGTTCTATTGTAACAGAAAAAGCTGCTCGTAAAATTGCATCTGCCGAACTCAAAGCTGAAAAATCGCACCAACAATTGGGAGACGAACGTATTTTGATTCCAATCTCGAACCCAGCAACCATGCCTCACTTAATTGAATTTGGAAATTTAATTAAACCATCTAATAATAAGAAAGCACTATTTGCCCTCAATATTGAGTCACAAAATGACGAAAATGTGGCCAGTAGCAAACTAATGGATAGTGCCGACAATTTAGCTGCAGCTACCGATAATAAGCTAACCCGTATTGTAAAAAATGATATAAACATTGCAAACTGTATTGTAGAAACCATAGAAGAAGAAAACATCACAGACGTACTGGTTGGTATCCACAAAAAGAATAAATTCGTTGATACATTTTTTGGGAATACTATCGAGCGTTTATTAAAAGAAGCTGGGCAAACAATTTTTATTTGTAACCAGAAAAAGCCGACCAATTCGGTTAAACGCTTAATTGTGGTGGTTCCTGCAAAAGCTGAGTTAGAAACAGGGTTTGCCGTGTGGTTTAATCGTGTTAAAAATATAGCTACAAATTTGAGCATTAAGCTTGTATTATATGGAAATAAGGATACTAATATTGCTCTAAAAAAACTCTGTGGCACCTATAACGATTTAGTTGTCTCATTTAGAGAATTAGCCAGTTGGGAAGATTTTTTAATCATTACCAAAGCCGTAAAACCTAACGACTCTGTTATCATTATTTCAGCTCGTAAAGGCACACTGTCCTATAATCCTTTATTTGAAAAATTACCTTATTATTTAACCAAATATTTCACCGAAAACAACTTTGCCATTGTATTCCCAAAACAAATACAATCGGGAGAAAAAACTGGCGAATTATTTAATCCGTTACACCTTTAAAAGGCCATTGCCATGAAAAACAAGAATGTTGTTTGTTTAACAAGTTTACTACTACTTGCTAGTGTAGGTTTCTCACAAACAGAAGCTACTATTACAGTAGGCACAACCACGCGCTCTTATGTGTATTTTATGCCATCCGACTATGACGCATCAAAACCTGTAGGACTATTTCTACTTTTACATGGTTCTGGAGGCAATCAACACAATTATGATAACACCATAGTCAATTATGACATTCCAGACACACACAATACCATAGTTATTTGTCCACAAGCATTAAGCGAAACGGACACGGAAGTCATTGCCATAAATAACGCCATCAAAAATTTTGGCAAAGAACCGTTTAATATTACCAACATTTGGAACTCTGGTACTACTATTGCCACTACAAATGTAGTCCCAAGTGAATATGCATTTCTATTAGCAAGCATTGCACCAAACATTGCAGCAGCAGGTAAAATAGAACTCAATAAAGCTACCGATGACGTTCTGTTCATGAACACATTGATAACCTATTTTAAAACAAACTATAACATTGACGGCAACCGTGTGTATATGGCTGGCCATTCAATGGGCGGTAGTATGTGTTATCGTTATGCTTTTTCAGACAACCGCCAAATCAAAGCGTTTGCTTCTATTTATGGCTATTTAGGTAAAGGAGTAGACACTACCAAACGATTGGACATTCCATTCTGCCATTTTCATAGTAAAACAGATGAAGTTGTTCCTTTTTACGGTGGCATTTTTAACGATTCGATTCCCGTTACCATACAATTATTAGCAAAAAAGAATGGTCAAACAACTCCTATCATCGAAGAAATTGCTGATACAAAAGCTGACAATATCACCGTTAAAAGCTATGATTACAACACACCTGACAAACCACGCGTGCTATTTTTCGAAATTGATGGAGCTTTGCACGCCAATATCCTTCAGAAAAACGACAATGACATAGACGTATTCAATGAACTATGGCTCTTCTTTGAAAATACACCTGTTGAATCAGGTTTAAATACTCATGCAGAAAATGACTTAACGGTCTATCCAAATCCAACATCGGATTATATCATATTTAGCAAATCGGGAGCTTACCAGCTCGTTGATATTTCAGGAAAAGTTTGTCAACAAGGCTATACAGAAGCTGGACAATCACTTTCTATTGGCACATTGCAAAAAGGGATGTATATTCTTACGCTAACTACTAATCATCATATTACAAGTCATAAAATCATTATACAATAACCATGTTATTATCCCCTTTTAATTACAATCGCCGCACAACAAACACTGTCACCGTTGGAAATATAACCATTGGCGGCACAGCACCAATTCGTGTGCAATCGATGGCAAATACAGATACAAATAACATCGAAGCATCAGTGGCACAAGCTATTCGTATCAAAGAAGCTGGCGGAGAATTGGTACGCTTTACAACACAAGGTATTCGAGAAGCACAAAGCTTGAAACTGATACATGAACAGTTACAAGCATTAGGTGTAAAAGTTCCTTTAGTAGCCGATATTCACTTTAACCCAAAAGTAGCTGAAGAAGCGGCTCAATACGTTGAAAAAGTACGCATCAATCCAGGTAATTTTGTGGCAGGCAAAACCACCGATTATACCGACGAAGAATTCGCAGCTGAACGTGATAAAATACACGAGAAATTACGCACATTAATCTCCATCTGCAAACAACATCACACGGCCATTCGTATTGGCGTAAATCATGGTTCCTTATCTCCACGCATTATGAATCGCTATGGCGATACACCTGAAGGATTAGCAGTTTCGTGCATGGAATTTTTAGAACTTTGTCAGTTAGAAGATTTCCACCAAATAGTAATCTCCGTGAAAGCGTCCAATACTTTGGTGATGGTTCAAGCAGTTCGTTTATTAGTACAAAAAATGGATGCAGTAGGATTTCATTATCCACTACATTTAGGTGTGACCGAAGCTGGCGAAGGCGAAGATGGACGTATTAAATCGGCTGTGGGCATTGGCGCTTTATTGGCAGATGGCATAGGTGACACCGTACGTGTTTCACTGAGTGAAGATCCCGAATGTGAAATTCCTGTTGCTAACTTATTGGTTGATTATATTGGTACACGAGAGCAACATCAACCAATTACAGGAATTGTAGCTCCTGCATTTAATCCATACGAATTTACACGCCGTTTCACAAAAGCAATTGGCATAGTTGGTGGCAATTACCATCCTGTGGTGGTGGCATCTAAAAAAGGCAACTATGAACCAATGCCAGACTACATTTTAGAAGAAACGAATTTACCCATGCGTTCACTTTCGTATCCAGAACTGAATGAACAGATTCTTAATGAGTTAAAAGCCACGCCACAAATTGTGCTGTTACATTCGAGCCATAGAAATCCAGTAGGCGAAATGCGCGCATTTTTCCACCGATTATTAGCAGAAAATATTACAGTACCAGTCGTCATAGCACGTCACTACCATGAAACCAATGTTGAGTCGTTGCAAATCAAAGTGGGAGCGGATTTAGGCGGTCTGCTGCTCGACGGTTTTGGTGATGGCATTATGTTAACGAACGAACATAACACCATTACAAACGAAGCTATAAATTCCATTGCGTTTGGTGTACTCCAAGCAGCTCGTCGACGTGTAAGCCGCACCGAATATATTTCTTGCCCAAGTTGTGGACGCACATTGTTCGATTTACAAACCACCGTAGCCAAAGTAAAAGCGGCAACCAGCCATTTAAAAAATCTGAAAATAGCTGTGATGGGCTGCATTGTAAATGGACCTGGAGAAATGGCCGATGCCGACTATGGTTATGTGGGAGCAGGCAAAGGACGCGTAAGTCTCTATCGAAAAAATGAATGTATCGAAAAAAATATTGCTGAGGAAGAAGCCGTAGAAAAGCTTTTAGCTTTAATTGAGCATGACAAAGTACAAAATACGCACTAAAATCAACTCAGGATTAAGGATTTAAGCGACACAGAACTCGCTCAAATCTTCACGCAAAAACAATACGACATAACAGAATTTTAACTACCTTTGAAACCGAAATAAGCCTACCCTTGATGGCAGACTCTTTCTACAATTCACGGAATAACGATTATTAAAAACAAAGTATGAAAGTAGCTCATAATTTTAATGCAGGACCTTGTGTATTGCCTAAACCTGCTATTGAATCGGCCATTGAAGCCATTCGTAATTTTGACAACACTGGTATTGGTATCCTCGAAATTTCACACCGTACTCCAGGTTGGGAACGAATCATGATAGAAACAGAACAGTTGTGGCGCGATTTATTACATATCTCGGACGATTATGCAGTGATTTTTTTAGGTGGAGGTGCCTCTACACAATTTTATCAAGTAGCTGCCAATCTGATGAACCACAAAGCAGCCTATTTACAAACTGGTGTGTGGGCCAAGAAAGCTATAAAAGAAGCCAAATTATATGGTGAAGTAGCCGTTGTAGCCTCGTCAGAAGACAAAAATTACTCCTATATACCAAAAGGATACGAAATTCCAAAAGATGCTGACTATTTACACATTACCACAAATAACACCATATACGGAACTGAATTACACACAGATATCGACTGCCCTATCCCGTTGGTTGCTGATATGTCATCTGATATTATGAGTAGACCTGTTGACGTGAATAAATATGCCGTTATTTATGGTGGTGCTCAAAAAAATGTAGGACCTGCTGGTGTTGCGTTTGTCATCGTTCGTAAAGATATTTTAGGAAAAGTGGAACGTGTATTACCTACAATGGTTGATTATCGCACACATATTGGTAGTGAACCTAAAAACAACTCCATGTTCAACACTCCTCCAGTCTTCCCAATATTCATGATGCATGAAACATTAAAATGGATTAAAGACATGGGCGGTGTGGAAGTTATGCATCGTCGTAATGTTGAAAAAGCAACTTTACTTTATAACGAAATTGATCGCAACAAGCTCTTTGTTGGTACAGCCAATAAGGAAGATCGTTCAATTATGAATGTTTGCTTTGTTATGAACGAGGCCTATAAAGACAAAGAAGCTGAATTCCTCGAATTTGCAAAATCACAAGGTATGGTGGGTATTAAAGGCCACCGTTCTGTAGGAGGTTTTAGAGCGAGTATCTACAATGCTTGTCCGCTCGAAAGCGTAGAAGCACTTGTGGCTTGCATGCAAGAATTCGAACAAAAAGTAGGTTGATAGTTACTCATTTTTAAGTACCAATAACCATTTAATTGACACGATCATGAAACAGAAATTAGCATTACTCCTATTTGCATTTATTTTTGTTTGTACGGCAGAAGCACAAACAAAAACAGGCATTACAGTAGTTCTTCCTGAAGGATGGACTAAAGTTGAGGGCTCCGTACTTGAACACCAATATATGAAAGACGGTGCGTCGTTTATGATTAAAGAAGAGAATCTCTTAAATGGGAAATCACTTAGCGAAGCAACTAGCACAGCGAAAGTTCAAATTGAAAAGTACTTTAAAGAGGTAGAGTATAAATCTGATGAAGCATTAACTATTGATGGGCACCAAGCACAACGTTTGGATTTTTGTTATGCTATAAAAGTAGGAAATTCATCCATTAAAATGCGTATGCATAGCATTTATGTGATGGTCAACAATAAATGTTACAACATTTCTATTGGCGGCATGGCAACACAGTTTGATGCTTTAGCATCAGATATTCCTGTCATTTTAAAGAATATCAAATTCAATCAGAAATGATTAAGTTGATAGTTAGATAAAAAAATCCCTACCAAATTTGGTAGGGATTTTTTTATGGATTGCTGTTATCAATAAGCAAAGCGTAGATTATCAACCCACAAAGCATTGCCTAAAGCGCCATAAAACGCAGGATAGCAACCAGCCGAAATCATTAAAATAGCATGTGTAGGAACATCGTCAGCAGTTCCCCAGCCCACTTCTTGAATATAGACCATTTTACCTTGACTATTTTTAGCCTTAAATTGTCCTCCATCAGGGAATAAACCTTGGTATTTCTTAAAATCACAACGTTTTGTAATATCACCATAATGAATAGGTAATCGATAATCATTATGCCAATCTGGAATGGTTTTAGGAAAACGTTGACGCGCTGTACCAATACGTTTAGCATAAATATTACCGTCTTTATCTTCCCAACGCTTTTGCAAGTAAATATAGACTTCTGGCTCATCGTGTCCTTGGATGGTAGACACACCCATTCCCAAAGCTTTTGTTACCACATTTTTTTCGGAAACACGCGTTTTTAAATCTAACAACAATGCCTTAGGTTTTTGATTAAAAGGTATTCCTACATCAATACTACCATAAGGGTCATTAGCACTTCGAACTGGTTCCACTACTGAACCCAGAAATAAAGTACCAGCTATAGCAACTTTTACATCTAACATGCCTAAAACGCAAACTGTTTCCATACGTGTATCTAGTCGCGCACACCAACCATTACCACGGCGTTCTGGTTGAGTGGTCGTAGCACCTTTAGCCACTCCCATAACATTGGCATAAGCATTTGAAATTCCCCAAATAGTTTTTCCAGCAAACGTATAAGGCACATTGCCATTAGCACATCCTATTGTATCCGTTGGTCCTAATACATATAATGTTTTGGTTTTCCCACCTAATAAACTAGATTCTTTAATATAGCGTACCGTCCAGCTCTCCATATCGCCAAACTTTAATGGTGCTATTCGCTCCTGAGCGGTAACAACATTCACAATAACGAGCATAAAGCCCAAACCTATTTTCTTCATCAGTTACTTTGTAAATTCTTAATATCGAAACGTATTATTCCCAACCAGCAAACACGTCTTCACCATATTGATTATGTTCATTCTTACCATGCAAAGGATGCCAAACTTGTGCAAAGAATGGATTTCCTTGAGCAATTTCATCATAGTTCCAAGGCGTTGGCAAACATTCTGGGCACCAATGTCCACCTTCTAACACAAGCACTGGAGACATTTCAAACTGATGTCCAAATTGACATTCCCATTGCAAAGGCGTACGAAAATCACCCTGAACCATCGTCTCGCTCAAGCATTTACCACCACGAAATACTGCTGCCTGACGCATATCTTCAATTGTCCATTCGGTGCGAGGTTTTGTTTCATCATATCCATGCTTTAATAAGGTAACCTCCTCAGTTGGATGTGACAAATCCTGATGTTTCCAATCTGGAATATTTTTCCAGGCTTCCACGCTACCATAATAGGCTGAGATACGTTGTTTTTCACCAGTTTTAATCCACCATTGCGTACCCCATTTTTTCTTATAAGCCAATGGACGCATAGCCATTTTGATAATGAATGGAGGTACAATTTTAGCTAAATGATAAAACCATGGAACTTGTTTCCCCATATGTTTGAAATACTCATCCACAGGCATATTTGCACGAAAATGAAGATAATCTTCCAACACTTGTGAATCGGCATACCATTGACCATGGAAATTACGTAACACAAACCATTCTGGATTAAATATCTTTTCAGGAGCTGGGCACGAAATAGTTTGCAATAACTTGCATTCAAATTCATAATTGCTCAATCGATACTCTGGTCCGCTACCAATATTATAGAAACGATTCCAAAAATCAGGAGCTACATTTTCTTCGCACAAATTAGCTAACAAACGACCACTATCTTCAACAGTAGCCCACTCTAAAACGCCACGTAATGGTACATGGAACATGATAGGATCGTAATTCTTCAAAATAGCGGGATACAAAATTCCTGATTGGCGAAGACAAACCCACTGTTTGATGCCTGACTCAACAATCGTTTTCTCTGCTAAAGTTTTAGAAATAGCATAATGATCGTACACGCTAATGCAAATAGGGTCACCCGTGCGTCCCCAATGAATCGGTTCATTACGATCGCTCGTTTGAGCAACAGAACCAATATAACAAACTTTTATATCATCGGAATTAGGCTGTGCTAAAACCGCTTTTGCTATGTTTTCAGCAGCTTTTACATTGACGTAACGCGTTTTATTAGGAAAATAATCAGCAGCTGGCGAAACCATTCCTCCTACATGTAAAACATAATCAGCACCACGAGTTCCCTCTAAGACATCTTCATATTTAGTAAGGTCACCCCAAACGATGCGAATTTGATTGGCATATGGCGCCAATTTCTTTTTATTGGCTTTACTTGGACGAGCCAATACTGTAATATTGAAACGATCTAAACGTGGCAAAAACTCTTGCAAACCAGCCCAACCCATAGTGCCTGTAGCACCCGTTAAAAAGACAGTTTTCTTCATGCGTGATACGATTAAATAAAATTAAAATTTCAAAAAAAAGACCTGCAAAGTTACTATTTTTTTCATTCCAAACCTCATTTTTCATCTATTGATTGATTTGCTCATAACAGAAAAAAGACGTAATTTTGTCACTCTCAAAACGATGTATGAAACAGATTACGCAATTAACTTATTTAAGTATGCGGCGATTGACTCGCTTACAAACAATTATTCATGAACGAACCAAATAAAACAGCGGTCATTTTCAATATTTCATTACAAATTAATCATCAAAAAAAATAAAATAGTCAGCACAATACGTTAATATATACATGTCTGACTCATCAAATAATTAGCAACCAAATGAATTTTATAGAAGAACTAAAATGGCGTGGTATGATTCACGACATGATGCCTGGTACAGAAGAGCAACTTGCCAAAGAAATGACCACTGCTTATCTAGGAATTGATCCTACAGCTGATAGCTTACACATTGGTCACTTATGTGGTGTGATGATGTTACGTCATCTGCAACTCTGTGGTCACAAACCATTGGCCTTGATAGGAGGCGCCACAGGTATGATTGGCGACCCATCGGGCAAATCAGCCGAACGGAATTTATTGGACGAAGAAACACTACGTCACAACCAAGCGTGTATCAAATTACAATTGGAAAAATTTCTCGATTTCAAAAGCGATGCGCCCAATGCTGCAGAGTTAGTAAACAACTACGATTGGATGAAGAATTTCACCTTTCTAGATTTTGCGCGTAACGTGGGTAAGCTCATCACAGTAAACTATATGATGTCAAAAGATTCAGTCAAAAAACGATTGAACGGCGAATATTCAGCGGGTATGAGTTTTACTGAATTTACCTACCAATTATTACAAGGCTACGATTTTGCTTACCTCAATGAAACCAAAAATTGCAAATTGCAAATGGGCGGTAGCGACCAATGGGGCAATATCACCACTGGAACCGAATTGATACGTCGTATGAATGGCGGCGAAGCGTATGCGCTTACGTGCCCACTCATTACAAAAGCCGATGGCGGCAAATTTGGAAAAACCGAAAGTGGAAATATTTGGCTCGATAAACGCTACACTTCTCCCTACAAATTCTACCAATTTTGGTTGAATGTGGGCGACGACGACGCTGCTAAATACATCAAAATATTTACATCTATCGAAAAGGCAGAATGCGACAATTTGATAGCCGAACACGCTCAAGCACCTCACTTACGTTTATTACAAAAACGTTTGGCCAAAGACGTAACCATTATGGTTCACTCTGAAGATGATTATAACGCAGCAGTGGAAGCTTCAAATATTCTATTTGGTAATGCTACTGCAGAAACACTTCACAAAATAGATGAAGACACTTTGCTAGCTGTATTTGAAGGTGTACCTCAATTCGAAATTCTTAAAAGCGAACTTGAAGCAGGCATTCGTCCACTCGACTTATTAGCTGAGAAAACACAAATTTTCCCATCAAAAGGCGAAGCTCGTAAAACAATTATGGCAGGCGGCGTAAGCATGAATAAAGAAAAAATGATCGACATGGAAACGCCGATTGATGCTAAAGCACTGCTCAATAATCGCTATATTTTAGTACAAAAAGGCAAAAAAAATTATTTCTTAATTGTAGCTAAATAAAAACTGGAAAAGGCTAGAATAATTGTTCTCTAGAAGTTACATATAACAAGTATTAAATCACTAAAATTTACGACTATGAAAGATTGTATGCAAAATAGCAACCCTACTGGTGGAGCTATTTACGGTTTAGGACTCATTGGAGCTGCCATCTATTTCATCTCTACTGCCACTACATTTTGGCTTGGTGTACTTGGTTTCTTAAAAGCACTTGTATGGCCAGCATTTCTGGTTTATGAAGTATTTAAATACTTAGCCGTTTGATAAAAAACAAAAACGCAGGGGTTCACATTCCTGCGTTTTCTATGTTTTCTAATTCGCAATTAATCTATTTCGTTGATCACAAAAAATATACACTCGCACACATGAACAAAAAATATTTTCCTATTATCATTCTACTCTTCCTTAAAGCAACCGCATTATTAGCAACCGAACCCGCCGTCACCTATAAATTCTATGGATTTGTACGAAACGATTTTTATTACAACAGTCGACAAAATGTAGAGGCACTAGATGGTTTATTCAACATTTTCCCAAAACCCATAGAGTTAAATTCGTTTGGAGAAGATAAAAATGGGCAGATGAATGCCGAAATGTTAAGTATTTCTACCCGATTAGGAGTAGATTTAACTAGTGCGCCAATAGGGAAAGCGCTATTAAGTGCAAAAATAGAATGTGACTTTGCAGGTGTTGCTACAAACTATTACCTCATCCGCTTACGACAAGCCTACGTCAAATTTAACTGGCCACAAACCGAATTATTGGTAGGACAAACATGGCATCCGATGTTCGAAACTTGCTCACCAACTATTGCATCGCTTAATACGGGAACGCCATTTCAACCATTTAATAGAAGTCCTCAATTACGTCTCAAACAAGATTTAGGCAAGAATTTCACACTCACGTTAGCGGCTATTTATCAGATGCAATATGTATCGCAAGGTCCCAACGGCGCAAGTGCTACCTATATGAAAAATGCTGGATTACCCAATCTATTTGCTTCCATTAACCGTGAAATGGGCGACTTTATGGTTGGTGTAGGCGTGGACGCAAAAACCATCAAAATCAATCATCAACTCAATTCATCAGTAAGTGGCGTTATTTTTGGTCAATATAGCAACACCAAACTACAAATAAAAGCCAAAGCTATTTATGGGCAAAACATGAGCGATCACTTAATGATTGGCGGATATGGCGTTTGCGGAACGGATTCCACCTACCATGAAGCAACTTACACCAACTTCAACACGGTGTCATCGTGGTTAAATGTCGTTTATGGCGATAAACTTAAAGGCGGATTATTCTGTGGAATAGCGCGTAATTTAGGCACAAATAAAACCTTGGTAGCTGACCCAATAACCGGATTTACGGCTTATGGATATGGCTTTTACGCATCAAGCCAAGAACTATTAAACACATTATACCGCATATCGCCACACGTCACCTATACCATTAATAATATCAAATTCGGAGTAGAATACGAATTAAGCGCTGGTGAATACGGGAAAATACAAGCAAATGGGAAAATAACTAATCCTTATACCGTGTACAACCATCGCGTATTGGGCACCGTTAGTTATCTATTTTAATTGCTCGGAAGTTGTACTCATAATAAATAAAGGCAGTTGAATTTCAACTGCCTTTATTTTATTGTTTTTTCTCAATCTCTCGTAACGATTCCATCTTCTTTTTACGCAAGAATCCGTAAATATCTTCGAGATGTTCGGTCACTTTCTGATTCCCAAATTCAAACACTTTAGTGGTCAATCCATCCAAAAAATCACGGTCATGGCTCACCACAATTAATGTGCCGTCAAAATCCTTTAATGCTTGTTTTAATACATCTTTCGTGCGCATATCCAAGTGATTGGTGGGCTCATCTAAAATCAGCAAATTAACAGGTTCCAAGAGTAATTTTATCATCGCCAAACGTTGACGCTCACCACCACTGAGCACTTTCACTTTCTTCTCAGAGCCTTCGCGGTCGAACATAAACGCACCCAAAATATCACGAATCTTAGTTCGAATATCACCTTGAGCAATGTCGTCGATGGTTTGAAATACCGTAAGTGATTCATCAAGCATAGCCGCTTGATTTTGAGCGAAGTAACCAATTTTCACATTGTGACCTAATTGTAACGTTCCGTCAAACGGAATTTCGCCCATAATACATTTGACCAACGTCGATTTACCTTCACCATTTTTACCTACAAACGCAATTTTCTCACCGCGTTCAATAGTGAAATTAGCGTTAGTAAATACACAGTGATTATCGTACGATTTCCCAACTTGTTCGGCTGCCACAGGATAATTCCCTGAGCGTGGTGCTGGTGGAAATTTCAAGCGCAATGAGCTAGTATCTTCTTCATCAACCTCAACTAAATCGAGCTTTTCAAGCATTTTTACACGACTCTGAACTTGTAATGTTTTGGAATAAGTTCCTTTGAAACGTTCGATAAATTCAGTAGTTTCAGCAATCATTTTTTGTTGGTCATCATATTGACGTTGCTGTTGTTCGCGACGCTCACGACGCAATTCCAAATAGTGCGAATATTTAGCCTTATAATCGTAAATTCGCCCCATCGTTACCTCAATAGTACGATTGGTAATGGCATCTACAAAAGCACGGTCGTGACTAATAACAACCACCGCTTTAGCTGAATTGATTAAGAAATTTTCGAGCCATTGAATAGAGTCAATATCAAGGTGATTGGTTGGCTCATCGAGCAGAATCAAATCAGGGTTGCGTAATAACATTTTGGCTAATTCAATACGCATACGCCATCCACCACTAAATTCAGACGTGTTACGGTTAAAATCAGAACGTTGAAAGCCCAATCCTAACAATGTTTTTTCGATATCTGCATCGTAATTACGTTCTTCAATGCCATAAAAACGCTCACTCAAATGCGACACCTCTTCAATGAGTTGCATGTACGCATCACTTTCATAATCGGTGCGCGTTTCAAGTTCATGATTAATAGCATTAATACGTGCTTCCATCGCATTTATTTCGGCAAAGGCTTGAGCTGTTTCCTCAAATACGGTGCGGTTATCTTCCACCAACAAATGTTGTGGTAAATACGCAATAACAGCGCCTTCTGGCGACGACACTTGTCCACGACTGGGCTCGCGCACGCCAGCCAAAATTTTAAGTAATGTCGACTTCCCTGCCCCATTTTTACCCATCAACGCAATGCGATCGGTTTCATTTATGACAAACGAAATATCTTTAAACAAGGTGGTTCCGCCAAATTCTACGGCTAACGCATCTACTGATATCATCTAAATTATAGTTTAATAGTGGAATAAAAAAGAAGTTACAACACAGTTAAACCATGACTCATAAAGATGTCACGAGCATGTTGTAAACGTTCGTGCGACAAGGATTCGGTGTGTGCTAAAGGATCGGTCATACCCAGTGCTTCATATTTAAAAATGCCTAATTTGTGGTAAGGCAATAGCTCTACTTTTTCAACTACAGAATAGCGTTTTAAGTAGGTTGCTAATTGATGCAGACGTTCATCATTGTCAGTCAATTGAGGTACCAACACATGACGCACCCACGTGGCTTTCCCTATCTGTTGTAAATAATCCAAAAACGCCAAAGTATGATCCAAAACACCTGATGTTAAGTGTTTATACTCTGCGGCATCTATTGATTTCACATCCAACAATACCAAATCGGTGACATTCAATAACTCCTTAACTGACTCATTTAGCAAACAACCTGATGTATCGAGTGCCGTATGTAACTGTTCTTGTTGACACAATGTAAAAAAATCGCGTACAAAAGCAGCTTGCAATAAAGGTTCTCCACCAGTGAAGGTCACGCCACCTTTTTTCTGTATAAAATTTTTATAACGCACTACTTCGGCTACTAATTCTTGGGCGGTCATTTCTATTTTACCTTTGCCAGCGTCCCACGTGTCAGGATTATGACAATACAAACAACGCAAAGGACAGCCTTGAGCAAAAACCACAAAGCGAATGCCCGGACCATCGACCGTTCCAAAACTCTCGAAAGAGTGTATTTTGCCTGTTATAGCCATGATAATAAAAAATAAAGTAGCAAAGTCTAGCTTTTCAAACTAGGCACTTTGCTACTTCTATTCATGTTGATGTTAAATTCTATCGTTAATAGTACGTGAAATTACATCGAGCTGTTGTTCTCTAGTCAAACGTACAAAGTTCACGGCATAACCAGATACACGAATAGTTAACTGTGGATATTTTTCAGGATGTTCCATAGCGTCAATCAACAATTCGTTGTTGAACACATTCACATTCAAGTGTTGACCACCATTCGGTGTAAAGTAACCATCCAACAGATTCACTAAATTATCTACACGTGCCTCCATATTTTTACCTAACGCATTAGGCGCAATGGCAAACGTATATGAAATACCGTCATGTGCATGATGGAAAGGCAATTTTGCCACCGAAGCCAATGCAGCAACGGCACCATTGCGGTCACGACCATTCATTGGGTTTGCACCTGGCGAGAATGGAGTTCCAGCGGCACGACCATCAGGTGTGCTTCCTGTTTTTTTACCATACACTACATTCGATGTAATGGTCAAAATAGATTGCGTAGGAATAGCGTTACGATACGTTTGGTGCTGACGTAAGTATTCCATAAATTTCTCGGTGATTTGAATAGCAATTTGGTCTGTTCTATCATCATTATTACCAAATGGTACATAATCGCCTTCGCGTTCAAAATCTACAGCCAAACCACGTTCATCACGAATTACTTTCACCTTGCAATCACGAATAGCAGCCAATGAGTCAGTCACAATAGACAAACCTGCAATACCAGTTGCACGGATACGTTGTACTTCCAAATCGTGCAATGCCATTTCAAATGCTTCATAAGCATACTTATCATGCATGTAATGAATAATTTTCAACGTATTGACATAAACTCGAGCCAACCAACGCATCATTTGATCAAATTTCTGCATCACCTCATCGTAATCCAAATATTCAGAAGTAATAGGAGAAAAAGCTGGAGAAACTTGAACGCCTGATTTTTCATCACGACCACCATTGATTGCGTACAACAAACACTTAGCCAAATTAGCACGTGCACCGAACAACTGCATTTGTTTACCAATTTTCATTGGTGATACACAGCAAGCAATACCGTAATCATCACCATAATCAGAACGCATTAAATCATCATTTTCGTACTGAATAGCAGAGGTATTCACGGACACTTTAGCACAGAATTTTTTCCAGTTTTCTGGAGAATTAGCCGACCAAAGAACCGTCAAATTTGGTTCGGGAGCTGGCCCTAGGTTATACAACGTATGCAAGTAGCGATAAGAGGTTTTGGTAACTAATGTACGACCATCAATACCTTGTCCACCCAACGACTCTGTCACCCAAACTGGATCACCCGAGAACAAATCATTATATTCTGGCGTACGCAAGAAACGAATAATACGCAACTTAATAATAAATTGATCGATTAATTCTTGCGCTTCTTCTTCTGTGAGTAAGCCAGCAGCAATATCTTGTTGAATATAAATATCAAGGAATGTGGAAGTACGACCTAACGACATGGCTGCACCATCTTGATCTTTAGTGGCTGCCAAATAAGCAAAATAAACAAACTGAACAGCCTCACGTGCATTTTGAGCAGGTTTAGTAACATCAAAACCATACGACGCACACATCTTCACAAAACGCTTCATGGCATTAATCTGTTCGCTGACTTCTTCACGTTGTTGAATTAACTCAACGGTGATTTCATGCATATCTAAACGTTCCAATTGCTGCTTCTTATCAAGCAACAAAATGTCAGTTCCATACAACGCAACACGACGGTAGTCACCAATAATACGACCACGACCATAAGCATCAGGCAAACCTGTGATAATAGCAGACTTACGACAAGCTACCATTTCGGCTGTATAAGCCGAAAAAACACCTTCGTTATGAGTTTTACGATAGCGCGTAAAAATTTCTTTGGTCATTGGGTCAATTTCATAACCATAAGCTTCCAAAGCATTCTCCACCATACGTAAACCGCCTTTTGGATAAATACCACGCTTTAAAGGAGCATCCGTTTGTACCCCAACAATTACTTCATTTTCTTTATCTATATAACCAGGTCCATACACATCAATACCTGAAGGATATTTAGTTTCGGCATCGTACACACCTTTCGTACGCTCCACCTCAAACATGTCAGTCAATTTCTGCCAAACTTGTTTAGTACGCTCTGTAGATTCAACCAAAAAAGTATCATCACCTGTATATGGTGTATAATTATTTTGAATAAAATTCCGTACATCAACTTCGCGTTTCCACACGTCTCCCTTAAAAGAGTCCCATTTTTTGTTATAAAATTGCATAATTTATCGAGTTTTTATGTGATTTTTTTAAGGGTGCAAAGGTAATCATTTTTTTTGACTATACAATCAGGTAAACTAAGTAAATGGTTAAATAGGAACTAAATCATCACAAAGGAAAACAAAATCATGAGAAAAATACATAATCGAATTATTGATATTTGATAAACACCAATAAAAGTGGATGGAAAAGTTTGTATAAAACTCAATCATCATGTTACATACGACAACGAAAATTGAGATTTTACATCGAGCAAAAGGGAACGGTTGGCGAATGACATAAATGGAATGCCAGCATTCAATTGATCACACAGTAGGATTTACAGGAATAGGAAATTGTAAATAAAGGGTTGAATTTGCAAGAACATCACATCACCATTATACATATGTCTTATTGAAAATACTAAAGGGATGTAACTATCAAGATGCATAAATAATGTATATTTTTAACCTTTTAGAGCATTATTGAATAAATAGTCAAAATTAGGAATTAACAATAATGATGTATTTGTAGTCAAATTTAAACTACTAACAGAAGTATATTAAGATTAGCAAGACATACACCTGGATGATTGTTATATTCATCACATAACATCAAGAAAATCCAAGACTCCTACTAATCTTTGTTAGTAGGAGTCTTGTCATATAACGAGGTCACAAAACCTCAAAGCCAATGATTGTATTTTGACTATTTAAAAATTAAAAACAAAAAATTATGAAAATAAAGAAAATTGATGCTCTTGAAATATTAGACTCAAGAGGTAATCCTACGGTAGAAGTAAATCTAACTTTAGAAGATGGTTCAATGGGTAGAGCGATGGTTCCAAGCGGAGCCTCTACTGGCGAACGTGAAGCATGCGAATTACGCGACGGTGATAAAAAACGTTATGGCGGGAAAGGCGTTCTCAAAGCCGTTGAAAATGTAAACAAAATAATTGCCAAAGAATTGGAAGGTAAAAGTTTTGTTAGTCAGCGCGAACTCGATTATACCATGATTGAGTTGGACGGAACGCCTAACAAAACCAAATTAGGAGCCAATGCATTATTGGGTGTGTCTATGGCGTATGCACGAGCCAAAGCACAAAGTGTAGGTTTGCCTTTGTACCAATATTTAGGCGGTAGCAACGCTTACATTCTACCTGTGCCTTGTATGAATATTATCAATGGAGGAAGTCATGCCGACAACAACGTGGATTTTCAAGAATTTATGATAGCTCCGCACGGAACAACCTCATTTACTGACGCCATACGAATGGGCGTGGAGGTTTTTCATACATTGAAAGATATATTGAAAACAAAAAACTATAGCACAGGCGTAGGCGATGAAGGCGGTTTTGCACCTAATTTACGTTCAAACGATGAAGCCATTGAAGTCATTCTCGAAGCTATTACCAAAGCAGGTTATAAACCCGGTAGCGAAGTAAGCATTTGCCTTGACCCAGCTACCAGTGAACTTTGGGAAGATGGGAAATACAAATTCTTTAAAAGCTCACAAAAACTATTGTCCAGCGACGACATGATAGACCTTTGGGATAGTTGGGTGCGTCAATACCCAATTGCTTCGATAGAAGATGGTTTGGCTGAAAATGACTGGACTGGTTGGAAAAAAATTACGGACAAACTAGGAAACAAAGTTGACCTCGTAGGAGATGATTTATTCTGTACCAACAAACAAATATTAGCCGAAGGTATCCAAAAAGGCATTGCCAACTCCATTTTAATCAAATTGAATCAAATTGGCACTGTAACCGAAACATTGGAAACGATACAATTAGCTCAGGCCAATAATTACAGAGCCTTTGTGTCGCACCGCAGCGGCGAAACTCCTGATAGCTTTATAGCCGACTTAACAGTTGGATTAAATACGGGCTTAATCAAAACAGGTAGCGGTTGTCGTGGTGAACGCGTCGAAAAATTCAATCAACTCATGCGCATTGAACACGAACTCGGTAAAATGGCACACTTTGCCGGAAACAAGGCCTTCAAAACCAAGTAAGCAGTCGCAACCTTATAGAAGGACTACGAACACAAATATTCGTGTTTATAGTCCTTCTTAAAAATTCAATAACACTAATTAACAACAAAAATAAAAGAATACACATCAAAAAAGAAAACCTAATGATTAAAAATAACACAATCTTGTTTGAACCAAGGAAATTTACTTCAATTGACTTATGGAAAGATATTACAAACAAGCAATGGAACGATGCTCAATGGCAATTAAAAAATTCAATACAAAGCGTAGATCAATTACAAAAAGTGATAGCCTTATCACCTACACAAATTTCTGAAATTGAACGCACACTTACAATACTAAAAAAAGAGGGCAAAGAACCTCTACGCATTACGCCTTACTATGCAACCCTCATGCAAGAAGACCCCTTTCATCCAACCATGCTTACTGGTGAGAGTGCAGAAAACCGACTTGACCCAATTTTCTGGCAAAGTGTACCAACTCCAGCAAATTTATTATTTCCAGACACAGGCTTAGAAGGTGCCATGAGCGAAGGTACTAGAAGCTTCGGAGCTGCCTACCAACGCTACCCAAATAGAGTAGCTCTTTTTGTTGCCGAGAATACTAGTTGCGCCTCATACTGCGTACATTGTCAACGCGCAAAATCGCTCGACGGCTCTGTTGATGTAAACAGTATTGAAATAGATAAAGGGTTATTTTATATCTCACACAACACCAATATAAATGAAGTACTCGTAACAGGAGGCGATGCCCTCATGATTAGCAAACATCGGCTACAATATATTCTTGAAGAACTTAGTAAAATCAAACATTTACGATCTATTCGAATAGCTACTCGTGTGCCCGTAGTATTACCTATGGCGATTACAGAAGAACTATTAGACTTAATTCAAACATCAGCAAATAAATATACAGAAGGAGTTGAAAAATATGTCTATTTCATGACACATGTCAATCACCATCAAGAAATCACACAAGAGTTAGCTGATGCTATAAAAAAAATAAGAATGCATGGTTTTACAATACGTAACCAGACAGTTTTTCTTAACCATGTGAATAACAACTTTAAAACGCTAGCAGAAACCTTCAGAAGAATGTTTTGGATTGGCATACACCCATACTACTTGCTGCAATGTCACAAAGAAAAAGGAATTGTTCATTTTATTGAACCTATTCAAATAGGAAAAATCTACATGAAACATCTCCAAGGTTGGTTATCAGGAATTACTGTGCCAAAATATGCGGCCAATATTGAAGGAGGAGGAGGGAAAGTCCTTTTAATGCCGTCTGGACATGACACACTTAATACTCAACGTAAAATAGACGACACAATCTCAGAAAGTTTTGCAAACGTAAACACATGGGATGCCAAAGAACTAAGTAAGTATGAAGCCCTTGGTAGATCAACTTTTCAAGAATTTGAAGAAGGCGTGAAAGTTATGGACAATTTTATTGGTCGTAAGGGCGTGTTTCTACCTAAATTAATTATTACAGATCATTCAGGCAAACATATTAAAACAACAAATAGGGGAAAACTCCCCATACTGAATAACACCAAGAAATCGGGACTCTTGGATTATGACTTATACACACCGGAAATGCCACTCACCAATCCAATGGACGCATTAGACGAGCTCAATAACGCGTTCAGACAATCAAATTTCAAGCACAAAAATTAACATATTTCTAAACATATTTAACAAGATTATACCTACAAAAAAAATACCTTAATAATTTAATCTTGTTCACTAAAACACTAACATATGGCAATATTCACAAAAAATCAGCAAGAAATTGCAACTTCTATCGAATCTGAATCAAAATTAAGCCACTGGCTAGATTGGAAATGGCAAGTAAAACACGCCATCAAATCTATTGAACAATTTGAGTTACTCACTGGCATACAATTTTCCGATAAAGAAAGAAAAGCATTACAAAAAACGATTGACCACTTTCCTTTATCCATTACTCCCTATTATTTATCATTAATTGATAAGAATAATTATCAGAACGACCCTATATTTAAACAAGCATTTGCAGATATTCGAGAATTACACATCTCTAAAGATGAGATGAAAGATCCTTTAGCCGAAGACCACGACAGCCCTGTTCCTGGAATTACTCACCGCTACCCCGACAGAGTCCTATTCCTAATAAGTAACGTGTGCGCTATGTATTGTCGGCACTGCACTCGCAAACGAAAAGTTGGAGATACCGACAATATACCCTCAAAATCACAAATACAACTAGGTTTAGATTACATTAAAAAAACACCACAAATCCGTGATGTTCTACTTTCAGGAGGAGATCCATTTTTGTTATCTGACAGCTATTTAGATTGGATCCTAACTGAGTTACGTGCTATCCCACATGTGCAAGTCATTCGTATTGGGACACGTACCCCTGTTGTTTTACCATATCGCATTACGGAAAACCTTATCAGTGTACTCAAAAAACACCATCCAATTTGGATTAATACTCATTTCAATCACGTCAAAGAGTTAACAGACTCATCACGTAAAGCACTTACCATGTTGGCTGATGCTGGAATTCCATTAGGCAATCAATCTGTTTTGCTTGCTGGCGTTAATGATTGTCCACGCATTATGAAAGAATTAGTACAAAGGTTGGTGAAAAATAGAGTACGCCCCTATTATATGTATCAATGTGACTTATCTGAAGGTTTATCGCACTTTAGAACTCCGGTAGGAAAAGGTATAGAAATAATAGAAAGTTTAATTGGACATACCAGTGGTTTTGCAGTACCAACATACGTTATTGACGCTCCAGGTGGTGGTGGCAAAATCCCTATAATGCCAAACTATTTAATATCTTGGAATACTAACAAAGTGATATTAAGAAATTACGAAGGCGTTATAACCTCCTACAAAGAGCCATCAAATTACAAAGACAGAGAATGTGACAGAAATTGTAAAAATTGTAACTTAGAACTCAACATTAAAGAGGGAGAAGAAGTGAATGCTATTGGTATTGAAAAACTCTTATCTGATAGTAATGATACCATTTCACTCATACCATCTAATAATGAACGAATTCAACGCAGAGAACATTCCAATGATTAATATACAATCCAACATATCGCACGATAAAGAAAGCAATCGAGTCTATTTAAGTCATTTCTGCAAAGAAGATTTTCCTTATATTATCAATCACATAGAAAATCTAGCACAAACAAATCAATACACAAAACTCTTTGCAAAAATACGGTCATGCCACACCCCTCTTTTTATAAAAAATGGTTATAAAATTGAAGCATACGTACCAAATTTTTTCAACGGTCAAGAAGATTGCTTTTTTCTCGTCAAATATAAAAATTCAGAAAGAAACTTATTAGATTCTGTCGCCATGGATAAGTTTCAAATGTTGTTTTCCACTCCAGTTAAGGAGTACAGAGAAACTTTACCTGAAAAATTCACAATTACAGAATTAAAAACAAGTGACATCACTTCCATGATTGAGGTATTTAAAAAGGTTTTCAAAACTTATCCATTCCCCATTTTTGATTCACAGTTTATCAAAAAAAGTATAGAAGAAGATAACACAATCTATTTTGGAATATGGGATAACCATCAATTAGTGGCAATAAGTTCTGCCGAATGTAATTATCAAGAGCAATACGCTGAGATGACCGATTTTGCAGTTCTACCTAGCCATAGAGGATATCATTTAGCCATACACTTACTGGCTACAATGGAAGCAAAACTAGTCAACAAACAGATAAAAACAGTTTATACTATTTGTAGATTAAATTCTTTAGCTATGAATAAAACATTCTATAATTCGCAGTACAAATACACTGGTACACTGATACAAAACACCCAAATATCTGGAAATATTGAAAGTATGAATGTTTGGTATAAACCGCTTTTATAATACTAAAAAACAACAGAGGGATTTACCCTCTGTTGTCCAATAATTATAATGGCAAATCGCGTTTTTCAAATCGTGCTATACCGACAACAAAGAAGATAGCGCCAATAACTACTAATGCGCCACACATCCACCAAGCGGAAGTGTCACCTGCAATAATGGCTTTTGGATTGAACAGCGTGAATATAGTCGCATATTTCAAATCGGCTAATTTGCCACCCATATTGGCTAACATTTGCACCAAATAAAAAAACGTAGGAATACCTGCACCAAACATTACCGCACGACCTGTTTCATTACTAATACATGAAATAAAGAAACAATATCCACACAAAGCAAAAAGCAAACAAGCCAGACCCAAATTGAGCAACAAAAAATCGCCAATAATCAATGCCCCAGGGAACATAGCTTGACTCACACCAATAGCAATTCCCACACAAATAACCAACAGCACAAACGTCATGGATAACAATACGAACATTTGAGTAAAAGCTACTTTACGACGGGTATTAGGCGAAGCCAATAAATAAGTCATGGAGCCACTATCGACATGAGCGACAACTAAGCGATTGGCCAACATGATGATAAAAACCATAGGAAACACAATCATGAGCATACCGTACAAGTAATTCGACAAAAACTCAATCAAGGTTGCTCCTGTTTCGCCCATACCAAAAAGTGACATCATTTCAGGCATCGCCTTGGCAAACAGGTCTAATGTTTCGCCCAATTTAGGATCAAACATGGAAATAATAACCGAAATATACATGGCTAAAATAGCAATAAAAATTAGCCATAATTTATAACTGGAGCGCACTTCGCGCATAAATAAAGTTGTATTCATTAGTATAAATTAAAAGTGTATAATATAAATAATTATAATGCTTTATTTACCATAATAATGCATAAAAATTTCTTCTAAGCTCTGCTCTACTGCCACAATATTTGTAATCGTATAGCGCGACATAGCCTCCACAAATGGTTGAAAATTATTAACTGTCACGGTAACTTCTTTCCCCTTTAACAAATCAATAGTCAAAGATTCTTGAGAGAATGATTGAGCCTCTTTTTCGGAAGCGAAACTCACCGTGTAACGCTTACGCTGTGCTGCTTTCAAAGCCGTAACACTGTCTACCGTAACCAAATGCCCATCACGGATAATACCAACCCTATCAGCAGTTCGCTCCACTTCCTCAAAAATGTGACTCGACATCAAAATCGTTTTCCCTTTTGCCTTTTCCTCCAACACTAAATCGATAAAATGGTTTTGCATCAACGGATCAAGTCCACTCGTAGGTTCATCCAAAATTAGCACTTGTGGATTATGCATAAATGCACATACAATACCTATTTTCTGTTTCATACCTTTGGACATACGTTTCAAGTTGCCACGCGCATCCAATTCGAAACGTGCCATGAGCTGTTCTACTCTAGCCCAATCAGTAACACCACGATAATCAGCTACGAAATGTAAAAATTCGAGACCTGTCATATCGTCAGGCAGTGCGATTTCGCCTGGCACATAGCCCAAATTACGTTGAATTTCAGCCGAATGCGTTCCACAATCAAGCCCATTAATACTACAGTTCCCAGCATTGGGATGAATAAACCCCATTAAATGACGAATAGTAGTAGTTTTACCAGCCCCATTAGGGCCTAAAAAGCCAAAAACCTCACCACGCTGAACGTCAAACGTCAGATCAAAAATGCCCCGTTGTTGACCATAATCTTTTGTTAAATGGTTAATTTTAATCATATTTTTATTTTTTTATAAATAAGTATTCAATAAATTTAATATTGACTTTTTATGCGTTCAATCATTTGCAAATAAGGATAACTCTCATCATGAAATGTCATAAGCACATTCAAACCCTTCACAAAAGTTGAAAAGTAAAAATACTCCTCCAATCCATTTTCAAAATGAGTCATAAAATAATTGTACACCGCCATAGCAATGGCACGCTCCTTTTCTCCTATATTGATAGCTACCTCATAAATCTGTGGCTGCATAATCATGGACATATACAAGCGAAAAAAAGTACTCTGCTCATGATATTTGGCATAGCTAAAATCTAAAAAATGGTGCAATGCCGCACGATCAAATGGCTCTGGCAATTCATAATCACCATAAACACGTGCCATACCATCATCCAATATGGCCTTAAGCAAGGCATCCTTACTTTCAAAATAGTTATACATCAATCCCTTGGAGATGCCACATTTTTTAGCGATATCACTCACCGATGCTGTAACAAAACCCTTTTCGACAAATAACTCCATGGCCGTCTGCATAATTTGCTGACGCCGATTTTCACGTAATTCTTGATTCTTATTCTTTACCATAACTTTAAATGACTGAACGGTCGGTCAAAGATATGCGTTTAATTTTAATAAACAAAGAAAAAAATAAAATTATTTTTGGAATAAATAAAAACCATATATCATTAACGCCCTATACCACTAAAGTAAAAATCACATTCAATGACAGAAAAATTCGAACAATTTTTAGTATCTTTGCCCGTTAGTTCTTTAATACTGAAACTATGAAACAACTCGTTTTTGCTACACACAATGCACATAAGCTAGAGGAAGTCGCCACAATGCTCAATGACAAAATTCGTGTCGTAAGCCTCACTGATCTTCATTGTATGGAAGAAATTCCTGAAAAAGGGTTCAATTTACAATCGAATGCGCTACAAAAAGCTCAATTCGTAGACGAGCGTTTCAAATGTGATTGCTTTGGCGATGACACTGGCCTTGAGGTGGAAGCTTTGAATGGAGAACCTGGTGTTTTTTCGGCACGTTACGCAGGAGAACCAGCCAATTCGGAAGCTAACATTGAAAAATTATTGAAAAATCTTAAAGGTATCACAAACCGCAACGCCCAATTTAGAACAGTCATTGCCCTGATTTACAGACAACGCATCCATTATTTTGAGGGCGTTATCAAAGGTCGGATTATAGAAGAACGACAAGGCGATCACGGATTTGGTTATGACTCTATATTTATGCCTAACGGTTACGACCAAACATTTGCAGAATTACCTGCCGAAGTTAAAAATACAATTAGTCATAGAGGACAAGCAATACGTAAACTTGTAACTTTTTTGAACAATCAAAATTAAGCTATGAAAATCAGACTTTCACTTTTAATCTGTTTTATCAGCACAACTCTATTTGCTGAACAGTTACCAATGGGTAGTTGGCGTACACACTTAGCGTACAATAACACCGAAGTAATTACACAAACAAAAGACAAGGTATATGCTGTAAGCGAAGGTGCATTATTCTCTATTGGCAAATATGATGATAATATTGAAATCTTATCAAAAATTTCTGGCCTCAACGATAATAATATTTTACGCGTAAGTTACTCACCAGACAATGATATATTACTCATAGCATATGCGAACTCAAATATTGATTTAATAACAGAAGATGGCATATTCAATATTAGTGACATTTATCGCAAAAACATGAGCGGTAGCAAAACTATTAATGATATCTACTTCAAAGGCGAGTATGCTTACCTATCGTGCGATTTTGGTATTGTGGTACTCAATTTAAAAAAACAAGAAATTACTGACACCTATATCATTGGTGCAACAGGTGAAGCAACACCAATTTTGTCATTAGCGGAGTTAAATGGCAAATTTTATGCGACCACAGAAACATCTATCCTCACAGCCAATACTACTGGCGTTAATTTAGCTAATTTTGAGAACTGGAAACCATTAGCAGCTGCA
>JACJXJ010000043.1 GCA_020636695.1 Prevotellaceae bacterium | reverse complement strand
GGGCGACATGGGTTATATGATTAATGATGAATACCTATATGTTGTTGGACGCTTTAAATCGCTGTTGATTAGTGCTGATGGTGAAAAATACAGTCCAGAAGGAATCGAAGAATCTATTGTAGAAAATTCACGCTACATCGATCAGATGTTGATGTACAACAATCAAAATCCTTACACCATTGCGCTCATCGTACCAAACAAAGAGGCTTTAAAACGCTATGTGCACCATAAACATCCAGATTGGAATTGGGATAGCCAACAAGCTAAAGAATTGGCTTTAAATAAGCTACAACGCGAATTGAATGAATACCGCAAAGGTGGCAAATTTCATGGAGCTTTTCCTGAACGTTGGTTACCAGCTACATTCTGCGTACTTCCTGAACCATTTACTGAACAAAATCATTTGATGAATAGTACCATGAAAATGGTTCGTGGTAAGATAGAAAAACGCTATGAAGAACAAATTCAATTCCTGTATTCCAGCGAAGGAAAGACTATTGTAAATAGCTATAATCTAGAAGCTTTAAAATAAAGTTTTGTACTATTCAACTAAAAAAATAAGAGAAACACCAAACGTGTTTCTCTTATTTTTTATGGTAACATATCCAAATTATCGTCACTAAATGGTTTATAATCATCTGGAAAATCAAACTGACTCAAATCTGGCAATTTCTCTTTAGTTTTATCTTCATTTCTAGTTGTCATTATGTTGCCTCCTTAGTTACATAGTTGTTAATATAAATAGTTGTGCGAGTACTACACGAATAAACATCGCCATAGGATAAACAGCTGCATAAGCGGTAGCTTGCGCCTGCACAGGAGCCATACTATTAGCAAATTCGAGTGCTGGAGAATCGGTCATAGCACCAGCAATGCAGCCTGTTATAGTCAAATAATTGACCTTCATCCAACGGGCAATAATAGCCACTACAATCACCGGTAAAAACGTGATAATAGCACCATAAATCATCCACTGCCAACCACCATGAAGTAATGTTTGCCAAAATTGTTCACCAGCCAATAAACCGACGCTTGATAAAAATAACACAATACCTATTTCACGCACCATCATATTGGCTCCTGGCAACATATATAAATTCATTTTACCTATACGCCCTTGATGACCCAATAAAATAGCCACAATAAGCGTTCCACCAGCTAATCCCAAACGGGCTGGAGCTGGTAAACCTGGAATAAATATAGGAATACTTCCCAAAATGATGCCTAAAAAAATGCCTAAAAACACCGGTGTTATATTGGGTAAGGCTAATTCCATAGTCGAATTACCAAGCTCTTTCTTGATTTCATCTAACGCGTCTTTTTTTCCGACAATCTTCAGTGTATCACCAAATTCCAACGTGGTTCTGAGTGTTGGTAGCAACTCTATGCCCGAGCGGTAAATACGTGTAATATTAGCAGGATAACGACGATAAATACCTACTTGTTCAATGGTTTTTCCGGCTAACGATTTGTTTGTCAACAGCACATTACAAATATCCATCATACCTGTAATATTCTGACGTTCAGCGATGACCACATCACCAATTTTTAAACGTAAATCATCTATATGTTTTTGTTCTGAAACTCCATATATCACGTCTCCTTCAACAATGGTTTGATCATCAGTGGCCAATACATAATCGTGGTTACGATAGATACGAGATACGGCTAATTCTGCATCCAAAATATCACGCAACTCTCCAATGGTTTTGCCCACTAAATTTTGGTTACTCACTGTAATTTCTACACTTTGTAGCTTGGTTTCTGTTTCACCTAAACTCTCCGTATATGCCTTGGCTTCTTCTTTTAAATCTACACGAAACAACTTACGTAACAAGATCATAGCCAAAATCAAACCAACGACACCAAACGGATAGGTCAACGCATATCCCATACTTGAT
>JACJXJ010000042.1 GCA_020636695.1 Prevotellaceae bacterium | reverse complement strand
GCCTCCATAGCGTTTCTTGTCTCCGTCACGTAATTCACATGCTTCACGTTCACCAGTAGAGGCTCCACTTGGAACCATAGCTCTACCTCTGGAACCATCTTCTAAAGTAAGATTTACTTCTACTGTAGGATTGCCTCTTGAATCTAAGATTTCAAGGGCATCAATTTTTTTTATTTTCATAATCTGTTATTGTTAAATTGTAAATATTATACTTATGCGTGTTGAGATTGTTATGACCTCACTATATGGCAAGACTCCTACTAACGAAGATTAGTAAGAGTCTCACAGATTTTACGGCTATGCAATTCACATAACGTCCATCAATATCGTATGTCTTTCTAATCTTTTTCAGAGAAACTAAAAGTTCGTTTTTTGTTATTGAATACAAATATACATTATTTATGCTTGAAATCCTAATTTTATAAGATTAATTATGATAAAAAAACTAAAAAGAGCAGAGGGCTATATTAGTGAACTAATTTTTTAAGTGTTTATTTTAACCACTTAGTATTCTGTTTTTTGTGAGGTTTGTCTATGTCGTTTAGTCCTGATTGTATAGTCAAAAAAAATGATTACCTTTGCACCCTTAAAAAAATCACATAAAAACTCGATAAATTATGCAATTTTATAACAAAAAATGGGACTCTTTTAAGGGAGACGTGTGGAAACGCGAAGTTGATGTACGGAATTTTATTCAAAATAATTATACACCATATACAGGTGATGATACTTTTTTGGTTGAATCTACAGAGCGTACTAAACAAGTTTGGCAGAAATTGACTGACATGTTTGAGGTGGAGCGTACGAAAGGTGTGTACGATGCCGAAACTAAATATCCTTCAGGTATTGATGTGTATGGACCTGGTTATATAGATAAAGAAAATGAAGTAATTGTTGGGGTACAAACGGATGCTCCTTTAAAGCGTGGTATTTATCCAAAAGGCGGTTTACGTATGGTGGAGAATGCTTTGGAAGCTTATGGTTATGAAATTGACCCAATGACCAAAGAAATTTTTACGCGCTATCGTAAAACTCATAACGAAGGTGTTTTTTCGGCTTATACAGCCGAAATGGTAGCTTGTCGTAAGTCTGCTATTATCACAGGTTTGCCTGATGCTTATGGTCGTGGTCGTATTATTGGTGACTACCGTCGTGTTGCGTTGTATGGAACTGACATTTTGTTGCTTGATAAGAAGCAGCAATTGGAACGTTTAGATATGCATGAAATTACCGTTGAGTTAATTCAACAACGTGAAGAAGTCAGCGAACAGATTAATGCCATGAAGCGTTTTGTGAAGATGTGTGCGTCGTATGGTTTTGATGTTACTAAACCTGCTCAAAATGCACGTGAGGCTGTTCAGTTTGTGTATTTTGCTTATTTGGCAGCCACTAAAGATCAAGATGGTGCAGCCATGTCGTTAGGTCGTACTTCCACATTCCTTGATATTTATATTCAACAAGATATTGCTGCTGGCTTACTCACAGAAGAAGAAGCGCAAGAATTAATCGATCAATTTATTATTAAGTTGCGTATTATTCGTTTCTTGCGTACGCCAGAATATAATGATTTGTTCTCGGGTGATCCAGTTTGGGTGACAGAGTCGTTGGGTGGACAAGGTATTGATGGTCGTACATTAGTAACCAAAACATCTTATCGTTACTTGCATACATTGTATAATTTAGGACCAGCACCAGAACCGAATTTAACAGTTCTGTGGTCAGCTAATGCACCAGAATCTTGGAAAAAATTCTGTGCTAAAATTTCTGTAAATACATCTGCTATTCAGTATGAGAATGATGATTTGATGCGTGCTGATTATGGTGATGATTATGGTATTGCTTGTTGTGTGTCACCAATGAAAATTGGTAAACAAATGCAGTTGTTCGGAGCACGTGCTAACTTGGCTAAGTGTTTGTTGTATGCTATCAATGG
>JACJXJ010000041.1 GCA_020636695.1 Prevotellaceae bacterium | reverse complement strand
GGTATGGCTTTCCGTGTTCCAACTTCTGACGTTTCAGTAGTAGATTTAACTGTAGTTTTGGAAAAACCAGCTACTATGGACGAAATCAACGCTGCTATGAAAGCTGCTTCTGAAGGCGAATTGAAAGGTGTATTAGCTTATACTGAAGATGCAGTTGTTTCAACTGACTTCCGTGGTTGTGCAAATACTTCGATCTACGATGCTAAAGCTGGTATCTCTTTGGATGCTAACTTTGCAAAAGTAGTTTCTTGGTATGACAACGAATGGGGCTATTCAAACAAAGTTTGTGAAATGGCTCGTGTTATTGCTAAATAAGTAATTACATAAACATAGAAAAAGCTCCGGAAATAATTTTTCGGAGCTTTTTTATTGCACAAATTTGACTATTTGGTTATCTTTACAACATTCAAAACTAAAACGATGATAACACAACATTCCACAGCACAAGAGATCAAAGGGATGCTATTTAAGCTTTCTGACCCACAAAAGAAAGAGTTTCTGCCTTACTTTTTTAAAACTGGTAAAGGGCAATACGGAGAAGGCGATAAATTCATCGGAGTGGTAGTGCCCAAACAACGAGCATTGGTAAAAACGATAAAAAAAATTGAGTTGGCAGAGATAGAACTATTGCTCTGCGACCCTTATCACGAATGCCGTCTTACAGGGTTATTACTATTAGTACAAATATACCAGAAAGCCTCGACAGAAGAAGATAAAAAGGTCATTTTTGATTTCTACATTGCACATCACACACACATCAATAATTGGGATTTAGTGGATTTATCGGCGCCTCAAATTGTAGGTGACTATTTACTTACACATGCTCGAGAAGTTTTGGTAACATACGCCCAGAGTAATCATTTGTGGCTCCAACGTATTGCCATCATTAGTACGTTCGCTTTTATTAAAAAGAATCAATTTGCAGACACGTTTGCAATAGCTGACTTGCTTTTAAACCACCCTCACGACCTAATTCACAAAGCAGTAGGTTGGATGCTTCGAGAAGCAGGGAAACGCGATTTTGAGGCGGAATATAACTTTCTATTGACTAACGAAAGATACAAGCGGATGCCTCGCACTATGTTGCGCTATGCCATCGAAAAATTTCCAGAACCCATGCGCCAAGACTTTTTAAAAGGTCGTTTATAAAAAAAGAGATGTTTAGAATTTTCTAAGCATCTCTTTCTATATTAAAGAATGGAATCTAAATGAACATCTCGGAATCCCAAAAAGTACAAAATTCCGTCCAACCCAATCGTCGATATCGACTGACGGGCATTTTCTTTTACTTTTGGCTTTGCATGAAATGCAATGCCTAAACCAGCTAAATTTAACATTGGTAAATCATTAGCCCCATCACCAACAGCAATAACTTGTTCTAATTCAATTTTTTCCACCTGAGCAATCAAATTCAGCAATTCTGCTTTACGTTTGCCATCCACAATATCTCCTAGGTGACGTCCTGTAAGTTTACCATCTTCGATTTCCAGTTGATTTGCATACACATAATCAACGCCAAACCGTTTTTGTAAATATTGACCAAAGTAAGTGAATCCACCAGATAAAATAGCAATTTTAAACCCACATTTTTTTAGGACCGACATAAGACGGTCGGCACCATCCATAATGGGTAGATTTTCAGCAATTTCACGCATAACCGATTCATCCAAGCCTTTTAATAAGGCAACTCGTTGGCGAAAACTTTCATTAAAATCAATTTCACCGCGCATGGCCGATTCTGTAATAGCACGTACTTGCTCACCTACACCTGCTCTATCTGCCAATTCATCAATTACTTCTGTTTTAATCAGCGTTGAATCCATATCAAAACAAATAAGACGTCTATTACGGCGATACATATCATCCTTTTGAAAGGAAATATCAATTCCTTCCTGAGCAGAAATTTCAAGGAATTTAGTCGAAAATAGGTTCTTATCAACTAACTCTCCACGTACCGAAAATTCAACACAAGAGCGTAGATGATCTAAATCCTTTTCGTCTAACGATGGACGTCCTGTTAAACGTTTGATAGAGTCAATATTCAATTGTTGTTCTGATACAGCTTTGGTAACCAAACCTATTTGGCGAGCAGTAATCATCCGCCCCAAAACTGTTACCACATAGCGACTTTTCCCTTGACGAACCACCCAATTGTTATATTTTTCTTCCGTTACAGGAGTAAACCGCACCTGCACACCTAATTCGGAACACCTAAACAAAATATCTTTCAAAATATGACCTGAGTGTTCCGCAGAATCCATTTTAAAAAGAATT
>JACJXJ010000040.1 GCA_020636695.1 Prevotellaceae bacterium | reverse complement strand
TTGGTACGAAAAATATAATTTCCTGTAGTTGGATCGTACTCTACTTCACTTTTTACATTACTAGGTGTCGCTAAATCTAATGGGTATTTGTGTTGAAGATCTTCATACGTTTGAACTTCTAATGAACGAACTGGAGAGGATTTAAATAATGTAGAATCCGTAGGAACGCCATAGTCAAGTGACGGTTCCTGAGGAGATGCCATAATACCGTTTAAAGATATGGCATCACCAAACGGTAATAAAGCAATACCGCTTAGGAAGAGGAAGATAACTATTTTTTGAAAGAAATTCATGCGTCTTACACCCAAGTTTTAAAGCATTTGCAACGCTTTTTTAATTAATTGTTCCAACGATAAACCAGAATTATCGTTAGCCAATTTTTCAACCACTTTCTGAGAAGCAGATTGTTGAAAACCAAGCATTACCAATGCAGCCACAGCTTCAGAAACCACTCCTCTACCAGCAGAAGGCATGTTGGTAGCAAGTGATGTTTTAGTCACCTTATCACGTAAATCTACAATAATACGTTGAGCTGTCTTTAAACCAATACCCTTTACATTTTTGAGCAAAGCACTATTTTCGGTAGCAATTGCCTCTTGCAATTCAGACGCTGATAAGGACGACATAATCATGCGCGCTGTGTTAGCACCAACACCAGATACCGATATTAGCAGTAAAAACAAGGTACGTTCTGATTGAGTAGTAAAACCATATAGCACATAGGCATCCTCGCGAATAGCCTCATACACATACAATTTGCATTGTTTATGTCCACTTAATTCCGAATAAGTGACCAACGATATATTGATGGAATACCCAATACCATTTGTTTCGACTATTGCACAAGTGGGAGTTAAATCAACCAATTCGCCTTTTATATATTCAATCATAATGAGTTATAATACATAGTTTAACACATCAAAAACGCCTAATTCACACGTCACAAAAGAGTGCAAAGATACTCAAAAAAATAGTGACGAACAAGCACAAAATTCTTGCACTTGAGGTAAAACGTATACAGCCCCTTATTTATTGCTTATTAAGATTGAAAAGCAATAGATATATCACAAAAAAAATGTCTAGTTTGAAACCAGACATTTATAATTTTCAAAGTTACGTGACACATTACATTTCCAACTCTGTTGACAACAACCGTTCAAGCTGCTCTGCCGTGACATTCAAAGTGAGTTTGGCTCCAATCGCTAGTGATATGGTTCCCGTTTCCTCCGACACAATAATAACAATAGCGTCGGTACGCTCCGAAATTCCTAAAGCAGCGCGATGTCTTAAACCTAAAAATTTGGGGATATCGGTATTTTGAGAAACGGGCAAAATAGCACCTGCAGCCACAATATGTTGGTCGTTAATAATCATGGCGCCATCGTGTAATGGGCTATTTTTGAAAAAGATATTTTCAATGAGACGCGTGTTAATATTGGCATTAATTACATCGCCAGATTCAACATATTGCTGTAAACTATCATGCCGTTGAATGACCAATAACGCTCCAGTTTTTGTACGTGACAAATTACGACACGCCAACACAACTCGCATAATCGGAAACGTTAGTTCATGTTCTTTACTTTTTATCTTGAATAGCTTCTGTAAACGCAAAATAAATTTCCAATTTTTACGAGAACCTATACGTGAAAAGAAACGCCGTATTTCGTTTTGAAAAATAACAATCAACCCTATGGCACTCACGCCAATAACACGATTTAAAATAGCTCCTAGCAACTCCATTTTAAACACGTGGGTCACTAAAAACCAAAAGATTACAAAGGTCATAATACCCAAAAAGATATTGCCTGCGCCAGTATCTTTCATTAACTTAAAAGCTTGGTAAAGCAATATAGCTACCAAAACAATGTCAACAATATCTTTTACACCAAAAGCAAGTTCCATACCCGTTCCTTTAATGTTAAATAAATCCCTTATAAGCCTTATGTAAAGCTATGACTTCCATAGCTGGTTTCACGTCATGAACACGCAATATATTAGCCCCTTGTTCTAAAGCCAACATGTGTGCGGCAGAAGTTGCATTCAACGATTCTTCAGGAGAACTATTTAGCAACTTATAAATCATTGATTTACGAGAAACACCTACTAACATAGGCATATTAAAGGTTTCAAAGATACACAAATTTCTTAATAATTCGTAATTTTGTTCAATAGTTTTTGCAAAACCAAACCCAGGATCTATTATAATTTCTTTGTTAAAGCCAAGTGCTCGCAAACGCTCTATTTTTTGTGCAAAATAGCGCAACATATCTGATAAAAAATCATCATACTCAACATTATTCTGCATCGTTTGAGGATTACCTCTCATATGCATAAGTATATACGGTACATTGAGCGTTGCTACCATTTTAAACATCGCCTCAACCAATTCACCACCCGACACATCATTAATAAGTGCTACGCCAAATTCTTGAACGGCACAAGCTGCTACCGAAGCACGAAATGTATCAATAGAAAGCGGAACATTCCCAAACTGCGTTCTAATACTATGTAAAGCACCACGAACACGATCCAATTCTTCAGTTTCCGTTACCACTTCGGCACCAGGACGTGTAGAATAAGCACCAACATCAATAATGCTTGCGCCCTCCTTCAAAGCCT
>JACJXJ010000004.1 GCA_020636695.1 Prevotellaceae bacterium | reverse complement strand
GATTTCAATGCGGTAGGAGGTCTAGAACACGGACAATTAGCTGATGGTACTTATTTTGTATCTCAAACAAGTTATGCTTCTCGTTTAAAAACAGGTAAAAGTGCACTACCTGATTTATATGGTGGCTTGTCAACCACTGTGGATGCTTATGGCTTTGATTTAAGTGTACAAACGGCTTTCCAATTGGGAGGTTATGTGGATGATTCTTACTATGCTAGCTTAATGCATGGCGGCGAATATGGTCAAAACTGGCATAAAGATATTTTTAAACGCTGGACAACAACAAATACAGATACAGATGTTCCACGTGTACAAGCGTCTACGCAATCCATTAGTGAAGGTAGTGATCGTTGGTTGACTTCCGCTAGTTACTTGAGTTTGCGTAACATCACGTTGGGATACACGTTCCCTAAAAAATGGTTGAATAAAGCCAAGATTAGAACGTTCCGTGTTTATGTCGTTGGCGATAACTTGGCATTATTGTCTGCTCGTAAAGGGTTAGATCCACGTCAAAGTTTTAGTGGCGCAACAGGTTATTCTTATTCTGCAATGACTACGGTATCGGGTGGTATTACATTAGGTTTCTAATTTCTAAAATTTAATTCTTATGAAAATAAATAAATTAATAATAGCAGGCTTAACCATGGTTTCATTGGTTTCCTGTGAGGATTATTTGTCAGTCAAAGATACTAGTACTGTTACAGCAGATAAATATCAAGAGATTGTTGCAAAAAATCCTGAAGTTTTGGGTTCAACTTTATCTGGTACGTACTTGTATTTAGCTAGTTGGAACTCACTTGGTGGTGGTGACCATGATGATATTAATTTGATGGGAACTTTGCACGCTACAGATTTGATGAGTGAAGATATGGTTCAAACAGTTTCTCATTGGTTTACCTATGATTATACACATGATAATCGAATGGAGAATTATCGTCGCCCACTATCCATTTGGAAAACGTTTTATACCACTATTTCACAAGCAAATGGTGTAATTGCAGCTATAGATCAAGATGCAGTGAAAACTCCAGGGTCAAAATTACGTCCTTATTATGGTCAGGCGTTAGCATTACGTGCTTTTTCTTATATGTATTTAGTACAATTATTCCAAAATCCATTTATTGGGAGCCCTGATGCTTCAGGTGCAAAGATTGATCGTTCTTTACCTGCGGTACCAATGTATTTTGCAAAAAACGAAGTAGGAAAGGAAACCAATTATTCTCGTAATACTGTTGGGGATGTTTTGGATATGATAAAAAGTGATTTGGATGAAGCAGATGAGATGTTGTCTGGTTGGAATAGGGCAGAAAATAAAATGAATATAGATCAGAGTGTTGTTAGAGGTTTATTAGCACGCTATTACTTAATGATTGGCGATTGGGAAAAAGCCGCTTCTTCAGCAGTTTTGGCTAGGAGTGGTTATCCTTTGATGAATAAAAAAGAATTGGAATCTGGTTTTATGACATTGTCTACTCCTGAATGGATGTGGGGATTTGATCATAATTCAGAAACTAATACGATGTATGCTTCATTCTTTTCTCATATTTCAAATTTAACGCCAGGGTATGCAGGTCTTAATTATGCGCCTCGTGCCATTGATAGACGTTTATATGATAATATTCCTGCAACAGATTATCGTAAAGGATTATTCAACGGTTCCGCAAAAAATACAGAACAAGCAAATGCTGGTGCACAAGGTCCTTATGCAAACTTGAAGTTTGGTTGGGATGGTTCATGGACGATGGATTACGTATATATGCGTGCATCTGAAATGTATTTGATTGAAGCGGAAGCATTGGCTCGCCAAAACAAAATGACGGATGCTGCAACAGCTTTGAAACCTTTCATGGCTTTACGTGATACAGCTTGGCACAATACAACTATTACGGTTGATGAAGTTCTTTTTCAACGTCGTATAGAATTGTGGGGTGAAGGTTTTGCTTACTTTGACTTGAAACGTTTGCATAAAGGTATAGATCGTACTTACGAAGGTACTAACCATAGAACGCCAGATGGTTTGTTGAAAATTACAGCAAGCGATGTTCGATGGACTTATCAAATCCCATTGAGTGAAATTCAGAAAATTCAGCCACAGGAAGATGACAATAATAAATAATTAATTAATATAAAACACAAATAAGATGAAAAGAACTTTTAGGCTATTATTGCCAATCGTTTATGCCGCCTTAATTGTTACTTTCACAGCTTGTGAAGAGTCACCAATAAAAAGCGACTACGATTATCCCGTAGATACTAACAAAGCCCCAAAGGGTGTTGTTACCTTGGATGCTGATGTATATATGACTAAAGCACGCTTTGCTGGCGAGGTATCTGAATATGCTAACCTAGTTGATTTTGGTTTTGTATATTGCCCAGATTCTATATTAAATAAAGCTGATGGTAGCTTTGAGAAAGCAGTTTTGCAAGGATTAATTCCTAGCAGAAATATGATTTCGATGAAAGCGTCTGTTTTAACGAATGATTTTGACTCTATTTTTAAGGGTTTATCTCCGAATACGGATTACGCTTACGCTACTTATGCTGTTAATTATAACGGTGTTACATACGGAGACCCGTCTTTGTTTAGAACAGGTGCAACTTATGCTTCTATCCTTGATGTGAATGGTGCTATGGATCAATCTGTTTGGGAAAGTAAAACTTTTATCAAGTGGACAAAGATGGAGATGGACGTAATTTTGAGTTCTCTATATTTAAGTTAACTCATAAAGGTTATATCTCTTATGCAAAACAAGGTCCCAATATTTATACGCCAGATAATCTGTTCGTTTTACCAGGAAAGACTATCGGTATAGATATGAAATTGGATTTTATGGTCTATCCAACTGGTACAACCGTTGCTTTTGTAGGGATAAGTATTCTATTCTTATTTCTAAAGATTCTCATTAACATTGGCTAATTGCGATGATGCAGCCATATTAGATTCTTTGACTTTTGGTGTGTACTATCACCAAGACACGATTCTACTTAAAGATAATGCCAGTTTGCCTGATTCATTACGTTTTGTAGAACGTTCAATAGCTATTCCTCAAGAATATAATTATTCAAAAGTGTGGATTGCTGTACGTCATCATCAAAATACGAAACAAGGTCTCTTTATAGAAAAATTGAAATTATATTAATTGTTTAATTCTAAAAAAAACAGATTATGAAAACGAAAATTTACTCGTTGATTATTTTGCTCGCCACCTCAATTGCGGTATCGGCGATTGTTCCTCAGAAAAAAGCGTTTAAAGCTTTATCTGGTTCTGAAAAAGTGTCAGTCGAAACTACCGTTCCTGGCTTGGCAAAAAGTGCTGTGGCACCAGCTAAAATTCCAGCTTCTGCTGTATATGTAGAAGATTTTGAAGACAAGGATAATACTTGGACTCTTCTCCAATCTTTTGGCGCCAGTGAAAATTATTACGGTCTTTATGTTGGGTCTAGTGTTGAGACTTCTACTGGTGATATTTCTGCTGCAATGGGTGAGATGTATCTTGTTTCTGATTACGATCCTGCAGCACCTGTTAATGCTTGGGCAATTTCTAATGTTGCTGTAGAGTTAACACAAGGTGTAACTTATTGGGCGTCTGCTTTTGTTATGGCTCCTGATTCTTATGGTGTTCAAGACTTGAAAATTACCATGGGTGCTACAGCTGATACGACTCATACTACTGTTGTTATTGACAAAACGGGTGCTAACGCCGTAGGTATGGCTGAATGGACTTTGGTTAAAGCTTCATTTACAGTGCCTGCTACAGGTTCTTATTATTTTGCTTTTAATCACAAGGGTGCTGCTGATTCTTGGTATGCAGCTATGGATTATTTTGTGATTTCAACTGAAGAGCCACAAAATCCAAAACCAATGATTAACGGGTTTACAGCTGCTGCATGGAATGCCGCTTGGAGTACCAATACAGAATCTCCTAAAGTGTATGTTTCATCAGATTCTGCATTGGTTAATGTTAGTGCTGATTGTAATTTCACAACTGATTATAAATGGACTGTGACTGGAGCTGAAATTGCATTGTTAGATGATGCTGGTCTTCCTGTTGATACTACGTATGCTATGTCACTTACACTTCCTGCTAATTCATCAATTGTTTTGTCATTAAAAGCATCAAACGCCGAAGGTGACACTACTGCTGTATTACCATCAGAAGGAGTTGTTTCACCTGTAGCTAACTCTACCGATACATTAACCAACTTAGCTCCTTCAGAATCTTATAATTCTATAGGTATGTTTGGTTTGAGTACTAATTCTCCAATGTCGTACGCTGAAAGTTTTGAAGTATTAGGAAAAGATGGTTATGCTGCTTTGACAGGTGTATCATTCACATTCTATGAAGCTTATTTGGAAAACTATGCAGATTCTATTTGTGTGATTCGTATATTGGGTGCTGACGAAAATGGTCGTCCAAGAAATGATTGGGAATTTGGTCGTTACGAAGCAACTTTTGCTTCAGTACTTGGTAATAATGCCTATATTCAATCTCCTAATTTAGTGCCTACGGCTGTTACTTTTGATCAACCAATAGGCGTAAAAGGTAAATATTTTGTAGTTATTGATTTACCACAAGTCGATACGTTGACAGCAACAGTTGATAATAACTATGTAGATCTATTATCTATTCGTCGTGGTCAAGTGTATAATGCATTTAGTCCTTATACCGCGTATTTGAGCTTCAATGATGCTGATGGTTGGATGAATTATGCTGAAGATTACACAGAACCTTATTATTCAAATACTTATGGCGTTACTGGTTATGCTGATTTAGTAAGTTTGGCAATTAATTCTGCTGTTACCTTTGGCTATTTAGCAGGTACGGTTGAAGAACCAATCGCTATTAAATATGTAACCGCTGATAATCAATTGTCAGTGTATCCAAATCCAGCAAAAGATATGCTTTATATTTCTAGCTTGGCAGATAATTCATCAATTTCGATTGCTGACATTACTGGCAAACAAGTGGCTACTTATCGCGCTAATTCAGTTCAAAATGGTGTTTCTATCGGTAGTTTATCTACTGGTCTTTATATCATCACTGTAAAAGACGCTGCAGGTATACACACCGCAAAATTTGTGAAAGAATAAGTATTCTAGAACTTGATTTATTAAAGAGGACTGTCAAACGACAGTCCTCTTTTTTGTTTAATCTATAAAAAGACTTAAAGGGGTTGCCAAATCTTTTTAAAATGACTATCTTTGTGGTTTAAAGTTTTAAATTGAATTAATATGGTTATGAAAAGAATAAAATTAACATATTTACTACTGTTATTGTCTTTTTCAAGTCTTTTCGCTGTGCCAGCGTTTAAAGGTGTTATGGTTATTAACCAGCCAGATGGAACCAGCTTATCTATTTTACGTCATGGAGATGAGTCGTTTAATTATACTACCACTGAAGATGGTTATCTGGTCACGCAAAATACTTTAGGCGTTTATGAGTATGCCGAGATGGATGTTTGGGGGGGCGTTCGTACGCGTGGAGTGATAGCCAAAAGTGCGAGTCATCGTACAGCTAAAGAAAAACGATTTTTAAAAACTGCTACGTCTTTAGCAACCCGATCATCCGATGTTGTTGCACCTAATAGAAAACGTTCCATGGGTGTACAAAAGTCATATCCTCTATCAGGAAGTCCTAAAAGTTTAGTTATTTTGGTCGAATTTACCAATAAAAAATTTTCTGTTAGTGAGCCACAACAAGCCTATACCGCTTTGTTAAATCAGATTGGTTATAGTGCAAATGGCGGTACTGGTTCTGCCCGTGATTATTTTAGTGATAATTCAAATGGTGTTTTTGCTCCAAACTTTGTTGTGGTTGGTCCTGTTTCTTTAGATCAAACGTATAATTATTACGGACAAAACATAAATGGGAACGATGCTAATCCTCGTCAAATGATTATTGATGCATGTAAAAAGGTTGATAGTTTAGGAGTCGATTTTTCTGAATATGATACAGATGGTGATGGTTTTGTTGATAATGTGTTTGTGTATTATGCAGGATTTAATGAAGCCGAAGGTGGCTCAGAAGAAACCGTTTGGCCACATCGTTGGATGCTGTCATCTCCTTATGTAATAGACGGGAAAAAAATTTATGATTATGCTTGTACCTCAGAGTTAAAGGGTTATACTGGTTCTAATATGTGCGGTATTGGAACGTTTGTACATGAATTTGGTCATGTATGCTTGGCTTGCCTGACTTTTACGCTACTAATATGTGCAGAAGCATGCCACCTTTAGGAGTTGGGATGTAATGGATGCGGGTCCTTATAATAATGCAGGTAGAACACCGCCAGGGTATTCTGCTTATGAACGTTTTTTCTTAGGATGGCTTACACCTACGGTATTGAACCAACCTTCTCTGGTTACCTTGGGGTCATTATTATCAACTAATAATGCTTATCTTATTACAGAATCACGCAGCCATAATTTAAATGGTAGTTCGCCAAGTCCAACTCAGTTCATTATGCTCGAAAATCGTCAAAAATCAGGTTGGGACGCTTATCTTCCTGGGCACGGATTGTTAGTGACTCGCGTGAATTATAATGCGTCAACATGGAGTGCTAATGGGCCAAATAATATAGCTACCGCTTTAGGAGTAGATATTATAGAAGCTGGTATGTATGCTGTAAACTCAGCCAGTGATCCATTTCCTGGAACAGCAAATGTAACGTCTTTTCGTCCTACTTTACGTAGCGGGATTGATATTAATCAACCATTAACTTACATTTCCGAATCAGGTGGAATTGTTTCATTTCGCTATGATGGTGGTGGTGAGGGATTTCCTCACTATGAAGATTTTCCTTCTGCTATGAATTTGTTTGTTACCGTTCAGGAGTCCCCATCAGATTCTCAGCTTTTGCCCGTGCTCGGTCAAGATTTAGTACAACCGTTAAAATTGGAATTAAAAAATGGAGAAAACTTTTTTATGCGCTCTATGGCAACTTCATCCTCGGAGTGGACTAATAGCTCGTTGTTGTTGTCGCCATCAGCTGATTCTACATTGAATGTAACTATCGCTATTCGTTATCTTCCCATGTTGGCTTCTTTTGACGATTATGATAACGATACGTTGGTTATTACGTGTGACCAATACACCCAATACGAAATACCGTTGAGGGGACAATCTAGTCGTCCTATTCTGGTTCAAGTCCCAGTGGCTCGTGCAGCCACGGATACAACAATTTCCTCATTTGTGGCTCATTGGGATTCTGCGTTTGATGCCACAGGTTATTATTTGTCCGTATATTCGTTTACGGGTTCATCTGATTCATTAAGCGAAGGCTTTACATCACTTGTTAGTAATAATGTTCCAACCGACTGGGCGTCTAATTTAAGCTCTAAGAATACCACGTTTTATGGTAATGCTTCGCCAGCATTGACTTTTGCTACGAATCAAGACACGTTAGTTACAGAACGTTATATATTCCCAATTGAAAAAATTAGTTTCTGGTTAAGGAGTATGAGTGCTACTGGTAGTGAGTTGCGTGTTGATGGATTTGATGGTCAGCAATGGATTCCTATTGATACATTTGTTATTGCAGCTAATATGCCAAAAGGTATTAAAGAGATGTCATTGCCTGCATCTAATACATTCTCTCGTTTTAGAATGACGTATAACAAAAATAATGGGAATGTTCTGTTTGATGATTTTACAGTGCATTTTACATATAATGTGTCGTATGTGTGTCATCACAAACATACCACTAATTTAAGTGAAACTGTAGTCGGATTATTGCCTAATACAGCTTACAAGTACCGTGTTCAAGCTACTGACAAGACCGATTATTATGAGAATATTACAGCGTATTCCAATGAAGTAGACGTCTTAACAAAATCGAGTGTTTCTCCCCTTACGGTTCGTTTTTCCTCCCAAACTGGTTATCAGGTAGAGGTCGAACATTTTGATCCTGATTATCGTTTGTATGTTTATTCTGCACACGGTCAATTATTGGCAGAGATTCAACCAACTAGTAATATTATTGATATTCCAACGTTACCAACCAATGTTTTTTGCGTGATTAAGTATGGCTTGAAGGGTCATATTAAGCGTACAGATCCTTCTGCTAACTTTTTTTATCAAATTTTTCCATAATTAGGATATATTAAAATAATTTTATATATTTGTGGGGTAAGTTCGTTCATTCACATAAGAGGATGATATAAGTGCGAAGTCGGGATTATGAGTCATAATCTCGTTTCGTTTTATATAACATTTTATTCATTAACACATGTAGTTATGAAGAAAATCATTTACCTAACACTCTCTTTCCTACTGATGTCGTTATCTCCATTATTGGCAGTGACGGCTTATCCTGACGTTTTATTCCATCAACAGCCGGATGGAAGTACATTGTCGCTGCGTTTGTGTGGTGATGAATTTTTTAATTATGCTACCACCGTAGATGGGTATTCGCTCCTAGAAGTGAATGGTGGTTATGAATATGCCACTCTTTCTACAAAAGGTTTTCTTATCAGTTTGGGCGTACAAGCTCATAATCCAGACCAACGTTCTGTTGATGAATGGAATTTACTCAATCAAGTGGCTTCAGATAAGATGTCTAGTCAAGATGTCGCTATGTATCGTGCAGAGCGTGCTAAAGTACGACAGGGGTTGTTTGAGGATCGTGGTCCCAACGGCGTCAAGGGTTTCTATAAAACCTTGGTTATTTTAGTCGAGTTTCCAACTCAACCCTTTGTAACACCAAATTCAGCCCAACAATTTTCCAATCTTTTGAATCAAAAAGGCTATACCGATAATGGCGCCACAGGTTCTGCAGCTGATTATTTTGAGGCTAGTACGGCTGGCTTATTTCAACCTCAGTTTGATGTGGTGGGTCCCTATACGCTGCCTTACGATTATGCTTATTATGGGGCAAATGTATCTGGTAACGACGGGCGACCAAGAGACATGATAAAGCATGCTTGCGAAGCTGCCAATGCCGATGTTGATTTCAAAAAATATGATGCTGATGCCAATGGCAATGTGGATAATGTGTTTGTTATTTATGCTGGTTATAATGAAGCCGAAGGTGGTGGAACAAGTACTATTTGGCCACATCATTGGAATTTGGCTCCTAAATTGTCTGTAGATGGGGTCAAGGTTTATAATTATGCCTGTACGTCTGAATTAAGGGGAAATTCGGACGCTCAGATGTGTGGTATCGGAACGTTTGTTCACGAATTTAGCCATGTACTTGGATTACCCGATTTGTATACGACTAACGGTGCTAGTCATTACACGCTTGGTAATTGGGATATTATGGATCGCGGTCCTTATAATAACAACGGTCGTACACCTCCAAGTTACTCAGCTTACGAACGTTTTTATCTAGGTTATCTCACTCCTAAACAACTTTCTCGCAGTCAACTCACTGTGATAGAACCTCTCATTGTATCTAATGAAGCTTATTTGGTGGCAAGTGCTCGACATAATTTAATACCTACAAATCCTAATCCGTTACAATTCTACTTATTGGAAAATAGACAGCCTATAGGCTGGGATAGTTTAGCACTGCCTGGACATGGACTATTGATTACGCGCATTAAATATAACGCTACACGTTGGAATAATAATGCGGTTAATAATTATGCTACAGATATGGGCGTTGATATTATTGAGGCCGATCAAGCTACAACTGATTTAGCGGGAGATCCATTTCCTGGAGTTCAACGAGTTGATGAATTTGATAATTTTATTGGTGTCGATTATGAATTATCAACTATTATTGAGCAAGATAGCGTTATTATATTCAAGTTTTTAGAAGATGATGACGATGATATCTCGAATGTGGCGGTGAGTGAGCCTCGTCTTATTTTTGAAACAGAGCAGTTAACTCCGTCGCCAATTCAATCAGTGGTGGTGGCGAGTACGTCTGTTGATGATAATTTAGAATTAAGTTTTGAAATGGGCGATTATTTCCAGATGCGTACAAAGGACACCGATTGGAGTACCGAAAAAATAATTATTACCCCAGAAGCCGGTAAATCCGCCATCGTACAACGTGTTGATATTCGTTATCTGCCAACCGTGCCATCTGATGAGTTTGGACACTCCGATTATGTGAATGTTACAAATTATGAGCATACTACCGATATTAATTTAATTGGTTACGCTTCACCTGTGGAGTTAGCTGTTCCCGTGGCGTTAAATCCTGTAGAGGTGACCTCTAATTCGTTTGTTGCGCGTTGGCAATCTGTAAAAGGGGCAACTGCTTATTATTTGCAATTGGAGCCTATCAATGAAACACATCAACAATCATATCATCATTTTGATTATCAATCGGCAACTATTTGTGTACGCGATACATTTTATTATGCCTCTGATTTGACGTCGTTAACGAGTTATTACTATCAAGTGTCGGCCACTAATTCAGTCAATGTAGATGAACCAGATTATGTCACAGAACTTTCCAATCGCATTGAAGTGGAAACATTAAAGGATGTTGCGTCTGCCATAGAGGGAGTGGTGTACGACGGCGATGGTTTGGTGATAACAGCTTCAGAACCGATTTACATTTACAATGCGCAAGGTCAGTTGTGGACTGTGGTTGAACCTAATGCTACTACTCAATATATGACTTTACCTCACGGTCAAGTTTATTTGGTGAGGTCGGGTGATAAATATATTAAGGTATTTTTCTAAATTACTCTTAAAGTAACTCGAACGAGTAGCCATGCTCTTTTAAGAAGTGAATGGAATCGGGTAATGCTCCAAACATATTCTTAGCAGCTTTCTCCGAATCGTGAAAAACGATGATAGAGCCATTACGCGTGTATCGTTTCACAATGGTGTATACTTCTTCGGGTGTGAGTTTATTGTTGTAATCGCGTGTAATCACATCCCACATCACAATTTCATATTTTTTTGACAACGTGCGTAGCTGTTGTGGTTTTATGCGGCCATAAGGAGGACGCATGAGATGACTTTGTATGAGTTTGTCTGCTATGGTCACATCGCGAATGTAGGTATCGTAATCTGTACAAAATCCTTTGAGGTGATGCATGGTGTGATTGCCTACTTGGTGCCCTCTACGCTTGATTTCTTGAAATAAATCGGGATATTTGCGTACATTATCTCCCACGCAGAAAAAAGTCGCTTTAATAGCATGCTCATCCAAAAGATCTAACAGCTTGGGTGTAGTCACAGGCGATGGTCCATCGTCGAACGTTAGATAGACGACTTTTTTACCGGCTTGTTTTTTGCGCCAAGTACCTTTCCAAATTAAACGTAAAAAATGTGGTGGTTGTTCAACGAACATAAGTCTATAAGGCGTAGTTTTATAGTATAAATAAAGCCTCTTCTAGTCCAGAAGAGGCTTTATTTGTTTATTAACGTATAGGTAACAGTTGATAATATTTTTCAAAATTGGTACGTAATGACTCTGTCAACGTACTTTTTGCATCAGCACAATTATAATAAATATTTTGCAGCATACCCATATTTTGTTGTACGCTCATTTCGCGTGATAAGTTGCTACGTTTGTCGTTTGGCAAACTCGCAATCCAATCTAAGCGCTCGTAGATTTGCGCTGCGATGTTATTGACTAACGCATCGGCTTGTTCATGTTTACCCAATTCGTAATAGTAATTGGCTAAGAGCATCGATGTGTAGTCGTGTGGCACTGTTTCGGCAGGAATAACTTTCAAGCAATAATCCAACGCTTCTACAGCTTTGTCAGTTTTTCCTTCTTTGATTAAAGCACCAATCAATTCCGAGAACATCAGGCGGAATGTACGACACATACGTAAATTGTTTTCGTCCAAATATACGTTTGGATTATCAACGCCTCCATATTTGAATTTGTGCATCATATTGTCAAACATAACCTCGGTGTTTACGCGTTCTGCATTGCCTTTTATTGGCACCAAACGGTAAGCTAATCCTTCCAACTGCAAGTACTCTTTGATATTTGGATAAAATTGTTCGCCTACTGTTACGGCAAAGTACATAGGACGTTCCCAATTATTGCTGTTGATCATTTCCAATACCATCAAATCAGATTTCTGAGCAGAACGGCCGAGTTTAATACTCATTTCATCTACAATTTTGTCAGCCTCTTCTGGTTTTACAGTACCTGTTTTTAGTACTTGATCTTTGTTCACTGGAACTGTCACTGTGCTAGCGAACATCGTACCAATGCCGTCTTCAATAAATTCGGGAAGACGAATTAATTCTAAAGCCGTTTTTAAAGGCATTTGACCGCCAAAATTTGGATGGTCAATCACCCGTGAAATATCTAAATTACCGCTTACATAATCTTTGCGATCCCATGAAATTGGAAGAGGTTTCGATTCGTATGCTTCACGTTTCATTTGGTCGATGTACCAGTCGGTGGATAGGTAGCTCAAGTTACAAGCGCGTACGTCGGTACGTGTGCCTTCTACTTCTTGGTTGTACCAAATAGGGAAGGTGTCGTTATCGCCATTGCAAAAATAGATAGAATTTGGTGCACAACTATTTAAGTAGTTAGCTCCAAAATCGCGTGCCGTGGTGCGACCGCTACGGTCGTGATCGTCCCAGTTTTCGGCTGCCATAAGTGTAGGAACACCTAAACCAAGAATTACGGCAAGTACAGTAGCTATCGTTTTTGGCATGAATTTTTTAAGTCCTTGTATCACGGCTAGAATTCCTAAACCAATCCAAATAGAGAACGCATAGAACGAACCAGCATACGCATAATCGCGTTCGCGTGGTTGGTAAGGCGTTTGATTCAAATAGATAACGATAGCAATACCTGTCATGAAGAATAACGTAAAAGTTATCCAGAAACTTTGAGTGCCTTTTTTACCGTTGCCCAATTGCCATAGAATACCTAAGATACCCAATAATAACGGCAATAAGAAATAACGGTTGTTACCTTTATTTTCACGCATAATAGCGGGTGCATTGGTTTGGTCACCGAGCATGGCGTTATCAATAAAACTTAAACCTGTAATCCAGTTACCATGGTCAATTTCGCCGTGGCTTTGAATATCGTTTTGACGACCGCTAAAGTTCCACATGAAATAGCGGAAGTACATAAAATTCAATTGATATTTGAAGAAAAATTTCAAGTTTTCGCCAAACGTAGGACATACTATGGATTCCATATTGCCGCAACGGTCTACTTTGATGCGGTTACCTTTTACATTGGCCCAACTTTTATACGCATTGATATGATCTTCGTTCGTGCTGTACATACGAGGGAACAGCATCATAAAACGTTCGTCCATTTCGTAACCGCGGTGTTTGTAACCCGATATGGTGTATGAATCTTTTTCTCCTTCTGTTGTTTTTTCTTTGCGAATCCACACAGGAGAACCTTCTTTTTGTATCGGCATACAATTGTTACCTACTACTTCTAATTTTTCGGGCGCAGAGTAAATGGCACCGTAGATTAATGGGCGATCGCCATATTGTTCACGATTCAAATAATATTGTAACGAGAATACATCGTCAGGTGAGTTTTGATCCATCGGTGTATTAGCTGCCGAACGAATCACAATCATGGCGTATGACGCATAGCCCACCAACATCATGGTAGCACACAAAATGATGGTATTTAACCAACGACGGCTAATCTCTTTTTTGTATAAAAACAAAAATAAGCCACCACCAATCACAAGTAGTAAACCAAGTATCACGTTGTCGCCCACGAATGGAATTCCAAGGAGTGTTAACGCTGATAAGAACGCGATTTTGATGCGTACTACGTTTTTGCCCGCTTGTGTTTCGTAAATAGCCCACACAAGTACAGCTGTTACCACAATCAAATAAATGATTAAGCCTGTGTTAAACGCCATGCCAAGTGAATTGACAAATAGCAATTCGAACCAGCTAGCTACTTTTACAAAACCTGGAATCAAACCGTAAAGCACGGCTACTAAAATAGCACCAGACGCTACAATAGCCAAAATGACGCCTTTTGTAGTTGGCGTATATTTTTTGAAATAATAAACTAACACAATGGCTGGTATCGCCAATAAGTTCAGTAAGTGGACACCAATACTTAATCCCATAAGGTAAGCAATCAGAATAATCCAACGGTCAGAACCCGATTTATCCGCAGCATCTTCCCATTTGAGCATCACCCAAAATACCACTGCGGTGAATAACGAAGAATACGCATAAACTTCACCTTCAACAGCCGAAAACCAGAATGTATCGGAGAATGCGTAGGCTAATGCGCCTACAAGACCAGCACCCAAGATAGCAATTATTTTGGTTACGGACATTTCTTCGCCCTCTTTCAACAAAATTTTGCGTGCCAAATGCGTAATGGTCCAGAATAAGAACAAAATCGTGAAAGCACTACATAACGCCGACATGGAATTAACCATAGCTGCTACTTGTGTAACATCAGAGGCTAACAGTGTAAATAGATGGGCTGTCATCATGAAAAAAGGTGCTCCCGGTGGGTGACCTACTTCCAATTTAAAGGCTGATGAAATAAATTCACCACAATCCCAAAAGCTAGCTGTTGGTTCTATGGTGAGTAAATAAGTGACAGCGGCGATGGCAAAAGCCACCCAGCCCACGATGTTGTTGAACAATTTGAATCGTTTCATTATGGTTCTTTTATAATGTGATTATCATTAAAAATTGCAGCGCAAAGATAACAAAAAATACTAGAATTGAGGAATACCTTATTTAATCGTTTTTGTGTGGATAATCTATGGTGTAATGCAGACCTCGACTTTCTTTGCGAGCGGTGGCTTGCTTTATAATAAGGTAAGCCACACTGATGCAATTACGCAGTTCGCAAATGTCGCGGGAAACGACCGAACGGTCGAATAAACTTTCGGTTTCGCGAAACAGAATTTCCAAGCGCGTCATGGCACGTTTTAGGCGTAAGTTCGACCGCACAATGCCCACGTACGACGACATAATTTGCTGAACTTCTTTCAAACTTTGCGTGATTAATATCATCTCTTCGGGTAGTGATGTACCGTCGTCGTTCCATTCTGGAATGCCTTCTTGATAAGTGAATTGGTCTACCTGTTCCAATACGTGTTCGGCAGCCGCATCGGCATATACAATCGCTTCGATTAACGAATTTGAAGCCAAACGGTTAGCACCATGTAAACCGGTGCACGAACATTCGCCGGCTGCATATAAGCGGTTGATGCTGGTTTTGCCATGTTCATCTACCACAATGCCACCACACAAATAGTGCGCTGCTGGTGCTACAGGAATGTATTGTTTCGTAATATCGACACCGAACGACAGACATTTTTCATAAATCATGGGGAAATGTTTTTTCGTCTCTTCGGCCGATTTATGCGTGACGTCGAGGTAAACGTGGTCGGTTCCTGCCAATTTCATCTCCGTATCGATGGCGCGCGCCACAATATCACGAGGCGCTAACGAACCACGTTGGTCGTATTTGTGCATAAATTCTTCGCCTTTTTTGGTACGTAACACCGCACCATAACCACGCATGGCTTCGGTAATTAAAAACGAAGGATGAACGCCTGGATGGAAGAATGCTGTTGGGTGGAATTGTACAAATTCCATATCGCGAATCACACCACGAGCGCGATGCACCATGGCAATGCCGTCGCCTGTAGCAACGAGTGGATTAGTCGTAGTTTCATATACACGCCGTCAGCCAACATGTCACTTAACAAAATACCGTCATTACGATTTCGTGTAAGTATACAAATACCAACACTGATATTCGAATGGCGTCACACTCGCCCAAATGATGTTGTGTGAGAATATCTATCGCAAAATGGTGATCAAACACCGTAATATTGGGGTGCGATTGAATCCGTTCGATTAAACTTTGTTGAATTTCGGCGCCCGTAGAATCTTTGTGATGCAGAATACGAAATTCGGAGTGTCCGCCTTCTTTGTGTAAATCGAACGCGCCGTCGGGCGTTTTGTCGAAATCCACGCCCCATTCGAGCAACTGTTTAATTTGTGCGGGCGCATTTTTTACCACTTTTTCTACCGCTTTCAGGTCGCAAATGCCATCGCCAGCGATGAGCGTGTCCTGTATGTGTTTTTCGTAATTGTCCACCACCGTGTTGGTTACCGACGAAATGCCACCTTGTGCCAACGCGGTGTTGGCTTCGTCCAACGTGGTTTTACAAAGAATGGCTACTTTTCCTTTATTCGCCACTTTGAGTGCGAAACTCATACCTGCGATACCACTACCAACAATCAAAAAATCAAATTTACGTATCATAGAACCTCGTATTATGGAATCCGTATTTTGTTAATTCATTGAAAAACAAGGAGTTGTTTTCTGTGCGCAGCGTGGTTGTTTTTCGAGGTCAAAAGTACTAAAATCACGTATGAGAAACGTGCAAAGATTACCGTTTTTTGACATTTTTTCAATGCGCGCTAATTGAAAGAGTTAAGGGTTGAAATGTTGATAAATAGATTATGATTTATTTGATTTATTTTTTATTATATTTAAATTGAATAATATTTAATATATTTCAGACGAGTGTGGAAAGAGTATACAATCGTATTTATAGTAAATATTCATATTTATGCGATTTGCAGATTATATTACCCAACTAAGGATTTTTTATTAAATCAAATAGTCTGTTAATGTCCAGACGTAAAAACAAGCAAGGTTATGAAAAATTATTTATTTCTCATTTTAATGTTCGGCATTAACTTTAGTAGGTAATTCCAGTAATGAAAAATAAAGCCCAAAACTGATTATGAAGACTTTTATCTGTCAAAAATCTTAATGATGCTTCTAGTTATAAATCTATTGAATTTATTGAATTGATAGACCACTTTCAAATTTTATTTTCCAGAAGGAAAAGAATCATTCTGAAAAACAAGACTTTGCTCATAATAGAGCTTTTGAATTAGCAATGGAAGATATTTTAGAAGAAAATCTTAATTCAAGATAAAAAAGAATATACAAAGAAATTAGAAGCAAACTGTAAAAATGAATATGATGCAAGGCGCAGCTTATTTGGAGATTTTAATGTTGAAAATGTCTCTATAAATATCGTGCTAAAAAATGCTTTGTGTAATAACTCAAAACACAACAAGATTTTACATCTGATAAAGGTTCGAAAGGTAGAAGAAGTGCCAATGACGTAGATTAAGATTGTATCTTCTTACATGTCAAAATTGATTTCCACTATTTAATTATAGGAACAACGGCTTTGAAGGCACACTTCAGAGCCGTTTGTCGTATTTAGCGGAGTTGGTGTGTCAATTTGTCAGAAATTACGGTTTGGCATTTTATTTGAAAACTAAAGCACGGTCGGCTGCGCTGATCATATCACTATTCAATTTTAAAAACTTATTATAGTATGGCAAAAGGAAACATTGGAGTAACGACGGACAACATTTTCCCCGTTATTAAGAAATTTTTGTACAGCGATCATGAAATTTTTCTACGTGAGTTGGTGTCAATGCTGTAGATGCTACGCAAAAACTAAAAACCTTGGCGTCGGTAGGCGAGTATAAAGGCGAAGTGGGCGAAGCTACAAGTAGCTGTGAAAAATCGATGCTAAAGCGGGCACGTTAACCATTAGCGACCGTGGCGTGGGTATGACAGCCGAAGAGATTGAAAAATACATCAATCAAATTGCGTTTTCGGGCGCTACCGATTTTTTGGACAAATACAAAGAGGACGCTAATGCCATTATTGGTCATTTCGGTTTGGGTTTCTATTCGGCGTTTATGGTAGCCAAACAGGTGGAAATTTTCACCAAATCGTACACCGATGCGCCTGCGCAACATTGGAGCTGCGACGGTTCGCCAGAATATACGCTCGAAGCGTGCGATAAAGCAGAACGCGGAACAGACATCGTGTTGCATATCGACGACGACAACAAAGACTTTTTGGAAGACGCACGCATTAGCGGTTTGTTGACCAAATATTGTAAATTCTTGCCTGTGCCTATCGCTTTTGGTACTAAAAAAGAGTGGAAAGAGGGCAAAGAAGTGGACACGAACGAACCAAATATCATCAATAATCCAGAGCCAGCGTGGACTAAAAAGCCAGCCGATTTGAAAGATGAAGATTATGCTAATTTTTACCGCGAACTTTATCCATACAGCGAAGATCCACTGTTTCATATTCATTTGAATGTGGATTATCCGTTCAATTTAACGGGTATTTTATACTTCCCTAAAATCAAAACCAACATTGATTTGCAACGCAATAAAATTCAATTGTACTGCAATCAAGTATTTGTGACCGATTCGGTAGGCATTGTGCCCGATTTCTTAACGCTGTTGCATGGTGTGATTGATTCGCCAGATATTCCATTGAATGTGAGCCGTTCGTATTTGCAAAGCGACCAAAATGTGAAGAAAATTTCGACACACATCACTAAAAAAGTGGCGGATCGCTTACAAGAAATCTTTAAAAACGACCGTGTTTCGTTCGAAGAAAAATGGGATGCCTTGCGTATCTTCATTGTGTACGGTATGTTGAGCGACGAGAAATTTTACGACCGCGCCAAAGACTTTGCGTTGCTTAAAAATGTGGATGGAAAAGCCTTTACATTTACCGAATATAGAGATTTGATTAGTGTAGAGCAGACTGATAAAGATGGTAATGTGATTTATTTGTATGCTACCAATGCCGAAGAACAACACGCTTACATTGAAGCGGCTAAAGCGAAAGGTTACGATGTGTTGCTGATGGATGGTCAGTTGGATATTCACTGGATTAGTCAATTAGAACAGAAAAACGAAAAATCACGTTTCGTACGTGTCGATAGCGATGTGGTGGAAAAACTCATTGTGAAAGCTGATGCACCAAAAGTGACGCTCACTGCGGAACAACAAACCGCTTTGACTAGCGTGTTCCAATCGCAGTTGCCAAAACTCAACAAAACAGAGTTTTTGGTCACTATGGAGCAACTTGGCGCCGACGATCAACCGATTGTGATTACGCAAAATGAGTTTATGCGTCGTATGAAAGATATGTCGGCTACGGGCGGCAATCCGATGATGAGTTTCTATGGCGAAATGCCTGATAGTTATAATTTGGTGGTCAATACGGCTCATCCGTTGGTGGATAGCTTGCTGAAAGAAGAAGAGACTGCGTGTGCCGAAAAGGTAGCTCCACTGCAAACGGAAATTGCTAATTTTGAAAAACGTCGCGAGGAATTGAAACAGTCGCATCAAGGTAAAAAAGAGGAAGAAGTGCCACAAGCTGAAAAAGCGGAATTGGAAACACTCGACAAACAAATCGGTGAATTATCCGCACAGAAAAAAGCAGTTTATAGCACGTTTGCTGCTGAACAACCTAAAGTAAAACAGTTAATCGACATTGCTTTGTTGGCTAACAATATGCTAAAAGGTAAAGATTTGTCCGATTTTGTAAAACGTAGTGTTTCGTTGCTCAAATAATTCAGAAAATGTAGAACATGTAAAATCCCTTGCTCATAGAGCAAGGGATTTTTTGTTTGCCTAGTAAAATCAGTATTTTATAACTTATTTTAAGGTAATTAAGTTGTTTTTTGTGTAGAATGCAGCAATTCGTACATTTTGTATGATTGTTGATTTGCGTAGCGTTTACGCTTGTTAATCAAACTTTTATGATGAAAATTTCTGTTGTTTTATTGTTTTGTTAAAAAAAATATTCTATTTTTGTGTCTTAATTATTAAACATTTTTTATTTACATTTTTTTAATTTAGTACATTATGAAACGTTTACATCGAATTTTAGGGTTAGGAGTGTTTGTAGCACTTGCACTTGGTATGTCAAGTTGCTTTATTTTAGGCGATTTGAGTGATTCTTTGAAAGAAATCGCAGAAGTTATGGAAGGGAAAGTATTTACAATTCGTACTGCTACTGTAACTTATAGCGATTCTACTACGTTGTCGTTTGCAGATTATGGTAAAAAACAACGTATTGAAAAAGGTACAGAAGTGCTTATTTACATTGACAGTACTTACTATGCCTTGAATACAGAGGAAAAAACAGGTTACAAATACCACTATTCTGGTGAATATCTGTTTAATACAGCTTATTGTTTCTTGGAAGAAACTTGGAAATTGGCGAACTATAACGAAAATGTTAAGAAATCGTCTGAAACAATTGCAGGTAAAAAATGTACGGTATATACTGACTCTGAAGATGGTTCTAAATATGGTGGTTGGGAACGTATTTCTTTTGTTATGAACGATGTAAGAGCTACTTCGTTTACAACTTCCGTTTCATCATCGGCCTTTACAGTACCTACTGATTATACCATTACTGATATGACCGATTCTACTGATCATGTAGAGTAAGTTTTAAATCGTTGTTTTGATGAAAAAAATCGGTATTCTTTTGACGCTTCTGGTTAGTTCATGTGTGATGTGGGCTCAGAAGGTGTATACTGTCGATTATGATTATCAGGCTGATGTGAAAGTTTATGTGGTGCAATATGAGTATCAAGCAGACTTGAAAGTATACAAGGTAAAATATGATTATCAAGCAGGTAAAAATGATGGAAAATGGTTTTTTACCGATTATTCCTACCAAGCGGATAAGAAAATTTATTTTACTAAATACGATTATCAGGCCGATTTAAAAATCTATTTCGTTGACTATGATTACCAAGCCGGATGGCGCGAAAATTCAAAACAACAGTTGATGTGGTAAATAAAAAATCCCAGCTTTAAAAGCTGGGATTTTTTTGTGGAGTATAGTTGCGTATTATGCGTCGATACGTGCGTACGTCGCATTGGCTTCGATAAATTCGCGACGTGGAGCAACATCATCTCCCATCAACATAGAGAATATTTGATCTGCTTCTGCAGCATTCTCAATGGTGATTTGACGTAAGGTGCGATTTTCAGGGTTCATGGTTGTTTCCCAAAGTTGTTCAGGGTTCATTTCACCAAGACCTTTGTAGCGTTGTTGTGTAATTCCGCCTTCGTTACCACCACCATAGATTTCAATGAATTTGAGACGTTGTTCTTCTGTCCAGCAATATTCAGCCACTTTACCTTTTTTACATAAATAGAGTGGTGGTGTGGCAATGTAAACGTACCCATTTTCAATCAACTCTTTCATGTAGCGGAAGAAGAAGGTTAAAATCAATGTAGCAATGTGGCTACCATCGACGTCGGCATCGGTCATAATCACCACTTTGTGATAACGTAATTTTGACATGTTCAATGCTTTGCTATCTTCTTCGGTACCAATGGTTACACCAAGTGCGGTATAAATATTACGGATTTCTTCACTTTCAAATGCTTTGTGGAACATCGCTTTTTCCACGTTCAAAATTTTACCACGCAATGGTAAAATAGCTTGGAATTGGCGGTCACGACCACTTTTTGCAGAGCCACCTGCAGAGTCCCCTTCGACTAAGAATAATTCACTTAACGCTGGGTCTTTGCTTGAACAGTCGGCCAATTTTCCTGGTAAACCGCTGCCTGAAAGTGGCGATTTACGTTGAACCAATTCGCGCGCTTTACGTGCTGCATTACGTGCTGTAGCAGCCAATATCACTTTTTGAACAATGGTTTTTGCTTCGTTTGGATGTTCTTCTAAGTAATTACCAAGTGCTTCGCCCACAGCTTTATCAACCATACCTTTTACTTCGTCGTTACCAAGTTTTGTTTTGGTTTGACCTTCAAATTGTGGCTCGGCTACTTTTACTGAAATAACAGCCGTTAAACCTTCGCGGAAGTCATCGCCGCTAATTTCAACTTTGGCTTTTTCTAGTAACTTATTGTCTTCGGCATATTTTTTCAACGTACGTGTCAACGCTGTGCGGAAACCCGTTACGTGTGTTCCGCCTTCGATGGTGTTGATGTTATTGACGTACGAATGTAAATTTTCAGAATAAGAGGTGTTGTACACCATAGCAACCTCTACGGGTGTACCATATTTATCGGTGCTGATGTGTATCACATCCTGAATTAATGGTTCGCGTGACGAATCGATGTATTTTACAAATTCACGTAAGCCTTGTTCGGAATGGAAAAGTTCAACTTTTGGTTGACCATTTTCGCCTTCAACGCGCATATCTGTAATTTGCAAGTTGATACCTGCGTTTAGGTAAGCTAACTCGCGTAAACGGGCGGCTAAAATGCTGTATTGATAAACGGTTTCGTGGAAAATATCTTTATCAGGGTGGAAAGTAACAGCAGTTCCAGTGTGGGTTGAAGTGCCAATTTCTTACGTCGAATTGTGGAATACCGCAGCTGTACTCTTGCATATAGACTTTGCCGTTACGTGAAACTTCTACGTGCAACAGCGTTGATAAAGCATTCACACACGATACACCGACACCGTGCAAACCGCCAGATACTTTGTAAGATCCTTTGTCGAATTTACCGCCAGCGTGAAGCACTGTCATAACCACTTCAAGAGCTGATTTACCTTCTTTTTCGTGCATATCCACAGGAATACCACGTCCATTATCTTTTACGGTAATAGAGTTGTCAGCATTGATGGTTACTTCTATGTGTGTACAATAACCAGCAAGGGCTTCGTCAATAGAGTTGTCAACTACCTCATACACGAGATGATGCAAGCCTTTAACACCTGTATCTCCAATGTACATGGAAGGGCGTTTACGAACAGCTTCTAAACCTTCGAGTACCTGAATGCTACTCGCCCCATAGTCGCCACCAGTATTCTTTTTTACTTCTTCTGACATATAAAATGTTATTTATTAGATAATTAGTAGTAGTTTTAGATAAAGCGTTTTAAGCGAACAAATGTACAAAATATATTTGATTTTACCGCTTAAAACCTATAAAAACTTATCAACAATACTCAAAAAAATGATTATCTTTGCCCTGCACAAGAAAACGGTTTTTCTGATGCTGGAAATTGGATGATTTAGTTAATTTTAAGTGCTTATGATTACATTGTGGCAACTGTTTGGAACGTTTACAAAGATAGGCGCCTTTACTATTGGAGGCGGTTATGCTATGCTGCCCTTGATAGAACGCGAAGTGGTGACCAATCGTAAATGGATTGCTGCCGAAGAATTTCTAGATATGATTGTAATGGCACAAACTGCTCCAGGTATTTTGGCTGTGAATATTTCGATTTTGGTAGGTAATAAATTGCGTGGCAAAAAAGGGGCTTTTGTAAGTGCTTTAGGTTCCGCGTTGCCGTCATTTGTGGCTATATTGGTTTTTGCTTTCTTTTTGGCTAAATATCAAGATTCACCAGTTTTACAAAAAATGTTTAAGGCGGTGCGCCCTGCGGTTGTAGCGCTTATTGCTGTGCCTGTATTTAATTTGGCAAAATCGGCCAAATTGAGTTGGAAAACTGTTTGGATTCCAATTGTTTCTGCCTTTTTAATTTGGTATTTTGGTGTGTCGCCCGTGTGGATTATTTTTGTGGCTGGCGTGGCAGGTATTTTGGTGCGTTTGTATCGCGATTATAAGTCTTCAAAACAGGTAAATAAAAAAAGATAAGCTATGTTATATTGGCAACTTTTTTCTACGTTTTTTCAAATTGGATTATTTGGCTTTGGTGGCGGTGCAGCCATGTTGCCATTGATTCAGTTTGAATTGGTAGAGCATTATGCTTGGTTGACATCGGCGGAGTTTACCAATATGGTGGCGGTTTCGCAAATGACACCTGGTCCTATTGGTATTAATTCCGCCACGTATGCTGGCTATTTGGCTTCGGGCAATGTGTTTGGTTCGCTGGTGGCCACGATAGGTATTGTGCTGCCGTCATTCATTATCATGCTGTTGATAGCTCGCGTAATGTCCAAAATGAAAAATAATAAGTATGTGGATAGTGCTATGCAAGGACTTCGTCCTGTGGTGGTTGGACTAATTGCTGCAGCGGCTTTATTATTGATGAATGAGGAAAATTTTGGGCCGCATTGTGCCGATTATATGAGTTGGATAATTTTTGCTGTCGCTTTTGTGGCAACTAAATGGTTGAAAGTTCACCCGATTTTAATGATTGTGTTGGCGGCTGTATTTGGGTTGTTTATTTATTGACGTTTCTATATATTGATATTGAATGAGTTGGCAAAGTCGTACAGAGTTAATGTTTGGTGTTGAGCGCATGCCGCAGTTGCATCAGGCTCATGTGATGGTTGTTGGTTTAGGAGGCGTTGGCGCTTATGCGGTAGAAATGCTTTGTCGAGCTGGTGTTGGCGAATTTACGTTGGTTGATGGCGATACGGTAAATGATACGAATCGAAATCGTCAATTAGTGGCACTCACATCCACTGTGGGACAATTAAAAACAGACGTACTGGCGGCACGTTTACGTGATATAAATCCAGATGTAAAACTACATCTTTATCCAGAGTTTTTGCGCGATGAACGCACTGTGGAGCTCCTTAAAATGGCGAAGTATGATTATTTGAGTTGATGCAATTGATACGCTGAGTCCTAAAGTTTTTATGTTGCAACAAGCTTATTTGCTCGGAATCCCAACGGTTTCAAGTATGGGTTCTGGTGGTAAATTGGATCCCGCTCAAGTGAAAATTTGTGATATCGCAAAATCCGATTATTGTAAGTTGGCTCGCATGGTTCGTAAACGCCTGCATAAATTGGGTGTTCGTAAAGGGATTACGGTAGTTTATTCTGCTGAAGTGGTTCCTGCTGAACGTGTTATGATAACCGAAGGCGAACAAAATAAAAAATCGAATGTGGGAACAGTGTCTTATATGCCAGCCATTTTTGGTTGTTATTTAGCATCGCACATTATTCGTCAATTGGTTTTACCCAAAGAGTGAAAATTAAATTTTACAGATTATGATTATTGCAAAAAATATAACGAAAAGTTTTGATACACTGCAAGTGTTGAAGGGTGTCGATTTACATATTGCACCACGTGAAATCGTGTCCATTATAGGGCCCAGTGGAGCAGGTAAAACCACTTTATTGCAACTGCTTGGCACGTTGGATAAACCGGATACGGGAACGATTCAAATAGCTGGAGTCGATGTACTTGGGTTGAACGAACGAGCGATGTCTCTGTTTCGTAATAAACATATTGGTTTTGTATTTCAGTTTCACCAGTTACCTGAGTTTAAGCACCTGAAACGTGATGATGCCAGCGTTAATTGCGGGCGTGAGTTTTAAAGAAGCTCAGACCGAAGCTCGTAAACTGCTCGATTACCTCAAATTGACCGATCGTGTGCAGCATAAACCGTCTGAATTATCGGGTGGCGAAAAACAGCGTGTAGCCGTGGCTCGTCGCGTTAATCAATAAACCGTCTGAATTTTGGCGACGAACCGTCGGGCAGTTTGGATAGTAAAAATAAGGAAGAATTACATCGTTTGCTGTTCGATTTACGCGATAATTTTAATCAAACTATTTTAATAGTCACGCACGACATGGAATTAGCTTCTATTTCTGATAGGGTAGTTTCTATGCGCGATGGTTTGATTGTTGAAAATGTTTGAAAATGAACGCATTGAAATGACTTTAAATCCCCGTTTTTGTTTTTTGCAAAAATGGGGATTTTTCTTCTCTTTTTTTGTACCTTTGAGCCTTCATTGATAAGTTTAAATTTTAGTTGCTAACTATGAGTAAAATTGTAGATAAATCTTACTTTTCTCCCAATGTTGTGCGTCTTGAAATAGAGGCGCCGCTTATCGCTAAATCGCGCAAAGCGGGTCATTTTGTGATTGTAAAAGTGGGCGAAAAAGGAGAACGTATTCCCTTGACTATTGCCGATTCGAATTTAGAAAAAGGCACCATTACTTTGGTGGTTCAAAAAATGGGTGTTTCTTCTACTAAATTATGTTCGTTAAATATTGGCGATGAAGTGACCGATTTAGTCGGACCACTTGAAAAGCTACCCATATCGAAAATTTCGGAACGGTTGTATGTGCTGGTGGTGGCGTTGGTGTGGCTCCGTTATTGCCAATTGTTACGGCTTTGAAAAAAGCTGGCAATCGTGTATTACTGTATTGGCCGCTCGTACCAAAGAATTGGTGATTTTAGAAGAACAAATGCGTGCTTTTTCTGATGAAGTAATTGTGATGACTGATGATGGTTCTTATGGCAGACAAGGTTTGGTAACAACTGGTGTTGAATCGGTTATCAACCGCGAAAAGGTAGATTTGTGCGTAACTATTGGTCCAGCTGTGATGATGAAATTTGTGTCGCAATTAACCAAAAAATATGAAGTGCCAACTGTGGCTTCGCTGAACACGATTATGGTTGATGGCACAGGTATGTGTGGCGCGTGTCGTATTTCGGTAGGTGGACAAACTAAATTTGTGTGTGTGGATGGACCAGAATTCGATGCACATCAAGTTGATTTCGACGAGATGATTATGCGATTGGGTGCTTATCGTGATGAGGAACAAGTAGCTAAAGAACAGAAATAGTTAATTGAAAATGGAAGAAAAAGGAAGAAATGAAGTTTGGCGCGAAACGTTGCGCAAATCGATGAATCCGAAAGAACGTACCGCTATCGAGCGCGTTCATATGAACGAGTTATCGGGCGACTATCGTTGTCATAATAGTGAAGAGGTGAATCAAGGATTGACCTTACAACAGGCGATGCAAGAAGCTAAACGCTGTTTGATTGTGCTAATCCACAATGTGTTAAGGTTGTCCTGTATCTATCAATATTCCACAATTTATTAAACATATTGAGCTTGGCGAGGTGCTCGAAGCTGCCAAAACCTTGAAAGAAACATCGGCTTTGCCTGCTGTGTGTGGACGTGTTTGTCCACAGGAAAAACAGTGTGAGGCGAAATGTATTCACTTAAAAATGAATAAACCGGCTGTGGCTATTGGACATTTGGAACGTTTTGCTGCCGATTACGAACGCGAAAGTGGACAAATGAGTGTGCCAGAAATAGCACAACCAAATGGTATTAAAATAGCCGCTGTTGGTTCAGGACCTGCGGGCTTGTCGTTTGCGGGCGATATGGCTAAACTTGGTTATGATGTGACAGTTTTTGAGGCCTTGCACGAAATTGGTGGTGTTTTGAAATATGGTATTCCTGAATTTCGTTTGCCAAACCATATTGTGGATGTGGAAATTGAGAATTTAGCCAAAATGGGTGTTAAATTCATCAAAAACTGCATTGTGGGTAAAACCATTAGTTTCGACGATTTAAAGGAAGACGGTTTTCGAGCTATGTTTGTAGCGAGTGGAGCCGGACTTCCTAACTTTATGAATATTAAGGGCGAAAATTTGATTGGTGTGATGTCGTCCAACGAATATTTAACCCGTGTTAATTTAATGGGCGCCGCAAGCGATGATACCGATACACCAGTTTTGAAAGGCAAACATGTGGCGGTCATTGGTGGCGGTAATACGGCTATGGATTCGGTGCGTACAGCGCGTCGACTTGGTGCCGAACGTGCTATGATTGTCTATCGTCGTTCAGAAGAGGAAATGCCCGCTCGCCTCGAAGAGGTGAAGCATGCCAAAGAAGAAGGCATTGACTTTTTAACTTTGCATAATCCAGTGGAATACCGTGGCGATGAAAAAGGACGTGTAACGGCCATGTTACTGCAAAAAATGGAACTTGGTGAGCCAGACGCTTCTGGTCGTCGTAAACCTGTGGAAATTAAAGGCGCACAAGAGTGGGTAGATGTGGATGAAGTGATTGTGAGCGTGGGCGTTTCTCCTAATCCGTTAGTGCCAAGTTCGGTCGATGGACTTGAAGTTTCTTCAAAAGGAACTATTTTGGTTTCCGACGAAAATATGCAAAGTTCCATTCCAACCATTTTCGCTGGTGGCGATATTGTGCGTGGTGGAGCAACCGTTATTTTAGCTATGGGTGACGGTAGAAAAGCCGCAGCAGCGATGCATGCAAAAATCGTGTCAGGCGAAATTTAAGCAGTTTTTAACGCTTTTTTTTGAAATTTGCATACAATTGTGTACATTTGTGCGTTCTAATGGTGACTTTATCTGTTTCTATTTATCTTTTTTTACAATTATCTCATGAATATCTGCGTATTTTGTGCTTCTAGTTCTCAAGTGAGTGATGCTTTTAAATCAGAAGCGCGTCTAATAGGTCAGTTTATTGCAGAGAATGGTCACACGCTGATTTATGGCGGTGCTACTGGCGGATTGATGGATGCCGTGGCTGAAGCTACGCACGAATTAGGTGGTGAAATTATTGGTGTAGTACCCGATTTAATTGTAGAGAAAGGACGAAAAAGTGACTTGCCAACACAAACATTTCAAGTAGAAACCATGAGTGAACGTAAGGAACTCATGAAAGAATATGCCGATGTTTTTGTGGTTTTAGCAGGCGGTTTTGGTACACTCGATGAATTGTTCGATGTAGTAGCATCCGGCATGGTAGGTTACCACGATAAACAAACCATTTTGGTCAATTCCGATGATTATTTTGCTGGCTTATTGCAGCAAATCGACCGTATGACAGCCGAAGGCTTAGGCTATAAAGCTCGTGAAGCAGGTTTACACATGTGTCAATCCGCTCAGGAATGTACTGCGTGGTTGACAGAACACGCAGAAAATGTGTAAAAGTTCATGTAAGAACTAGAACGAATATCAATGATTAGTACGATAAAACTTTAAACTCAAATCAATATTATGAATCTTTTTTGGCAACGAATTTTTGGACGCATGCAGAGTACTGCTAAAATGGAGGCACATTATGCCGCATTAACAGCAGAGTACAAACGTTATGTGAGTGTAGAACAATCGAAAGAATTGGCAGAATACCGCGAATTATTTCACCGTGTAAAATCAGCAGATTTCAAGGAAAAGAAAAAAACCTTGACAAGTCGCAAGTATAAAGATACCAAGGAGTGTCACGATACGCGGAAATTTAATCGCTTAACTAACGATAAAAATATCGTGTTGTACTATGAAACGCTCAAAAGTCAAACTTTAAAAGATTATTTGGCCTTCAAAGCAACACCTCAATATGAACTTCTAGGTAAATCGAGTGAAGTTAAGAAATCGCCAGAATTAAAACGCCTGCACGATTTTGAACAATCGAAAGCGTATAAAAATTATATGCGTTTTCATAACTCGTATATTATCAAAGGCTTTGAGGAGTTACGTCAAAAAGTATCAACGCCAGAATTTAAAGAAGCAAACGATTTTTGGGCAGATCCTAAACGTTGGGAAAAAACGCCAGAATATATTGAAGAAAAACGCTATTTGGAATTGTCAGAAAACGAAGATATTCAGTTCTTTGAAAAGACTGATGCCTCTAAGTTTACACGTATGCGTCAATACACCTTAGCATTTTCTGATGCGTTTGATTGGAACACGTTGAATGCGTCTAATTGGGAAAGCGGTTTTAATTATGTGAGTGATAAATTGGTTGGAAACCACTCGTTTACTAATGAAAAACAGGCTAATAATGATGGTAATAACGTGAGCGTATATGCTGGTGAATTGAATATTCACACACGTAAAGAACGTAAGTTAGCGTTAGCTTGGGACAAAACGCGTGGATTTGTTAATCGTCAATTTGAATATACTTCCGACGTGTTACATGGAACCAATGCTATTTGTCAACAAGGTGGTGTTTTTCGTGCTAAAATTCGTTTTGCAGGAAAAGATTTAACCCATGCATTTTGGTTGACTGGAACTCACCAATTACCACATGTTAATGTTTGTGTATGCGATGGTAAAAGTATTGAAGTTGGTACGCATTGGGCTACCAAATTTGAAAAGAAATATACATCTACCAAAGTTACAGGATTAAATGTTGGTGATTATTATATCTATTCATTAGAGTGGACACCGAAAGAACTCATTTGGTATATCAATAATGTGGAAGTGTTCCGTACCACTGATGGCATTCCTGCAGAGCCTCTATTCCCTATGTTAAATTCATTTATTTCTAGCAAACAAAAAGGTGGCGAAGGCACTATGCAAGTTGATTGGGTAGAGGTTTATCGCGCAAACTAAAATTATGACGCTTCTCACACAAACAGTTAATTCTGTTTCCGTTTCCAATCGTTTCGACATAGGAAGTGGACGCCCTTTACGCTCATTGCGGGTCCTTGTGTCATCGAAAGTGAACGGATGATAATGCAGGTAGCCGAAAATCTAAAACAAGTTTGTTTGGATTTAGGTATCCATTTAATATTCAAATCCTCTTTTGATAAAGCCAATCGTACGTCGTTGGATTCTCCTCGCGGTGTTGGTATGGACGAAGGTTTGCGTATTTTGCAAAAAGTAAAAACCGAACTCGATTTGCCACTGATTACAGATGTGCACGAAAGTTGGCAATGTGCTCCTGTGGCCGAAGTGGTTGATGCACTACAAATTCCTGCGTTTCTATCACGCCAAACCGATTTATTATTGGCAGCTGGTCGTACAGGCAAGATTGTAAATGTCAAGAAAGGTCAATTTATGGCACCTTGGGATATGAAACAAGTCATCCAAAAAATGGAATCGGTGGGGAATCATAATGTCATGTTATGTGAACGTGGTTCTTCGTTTGGTTACAATAATTTGGTGGTCGATATGACAGGTTTAGTGGAAATGCGCACGTTTGGTTATCCTGTGGTATTTGATGCCACTCATTCGGTACAAAAACCTTCTGGCAATGGTTCAACTACAGGTGGAAATCGTGATATGGCTCCCTATTTAATCAATGCGGCTTTGGCTGTTGGTGTTGATGCCATATTTGCAGAAGTACATCCAGATCCCGATAAAGCATTTTCCGATGCCGCTAATCAGTTGCGTTTAAGTACTATTAAACCTATTTTGGAGCGCGCTAAAGCCATTGATGCCATCACTAAAAATTTATAAGTTATGGATTTTGTAGCACGTAGTAAGGAAGTTTTCAAGTTGAAATAAATGAAATTCAACGGGTGGCTGATCGTATCGGCGATGAGGTTAATCAAGTTGTTGAACTTATTTATACGCATACTGGTAAGGTTGTGATTACGGGTATTGGTAAAACAGGTATCATTGGTAAAAAAATTGCTGCCTCATTAGCTTCTACTGGAACACAAGCCATTTTTATCAATGCAGCTGAGGCATTACATGGCGATTTGGGTATTGTATCGCGTGGTGATGTAGTTATTGCTATTTCAAATAGTGGTGAGTCCGAAGAAATTTTAAATGTTGTACAAACAATTAAAAAACTGGCTTGCCCATTGGTCGCTATCACAGGTGACGTGAACTCCAGTTTAGCTAAACAAGCCGATTATGTATTAGATGTCGGTGTGCAACGCGAAGCTTGTAAAATTGGTTTAGCTCCTACTACTTCAACTACAGCGGCTTTAGTTATGGGCGATGCGCTCACCGTTTGTTTGATGGAAAAACGTAATTTTCAACCTGAAAATTTTGCCTTATATCATCCTGGTGGTGCATTGGGACGTCGTATGTTGACTCAGGTGCGTGATTGCATGACAGATATTGTGCCAATGGTCAGCGAATCCACTTCATTTAAAGATGTGATAGCCGAAGTGAGTTTAAAACGCCTTGGTATTACCATGGTTTGTAATAAAGCGGGCAAAGTTACGGGCATTATAACTGATGGTGATATTCGTCGTGCGACTCAAAAATATACGGATTTTCAAAATTTAAGGGCAGCCGATTTTATGAGTCATAGTTTTAAACGCATTGAGGCCTCGTTGATGGTGAATGATGCTTTGGAAATTATGGATCGTTATAAAATTACCACGTTAGCAGTAGTCGAAAAAGAGGTGGATGATGCGCCAATTATTGGCATTTTGCATATTCACCATGTGTATGGCTTTGCTAAACATTATTGATTACTATTATAAGAAAACTAAATAAAAAAGGATGATTCAATTGAATCATCCTTTTTTATTGACACTATGTGGTTGTATTATTTACTCATTTCAAGCATTTTCAAAATCGGTTTTACGGCTTTTACACGAATGGTTTCGTCTACTAAAATTTCGGGTGTTTCGTTTTTTAAACAATCGTAAATTTTTTCTAATGTATTTAGACGCATATATTGGCAATTATTACATCCACACGTGCTGTCTACTGGTGGAATAGGAATAAACGTTTTGCTCGGATTGCGTTTTTGCATTTCATGAATAATGCCGCTTTCGGTGGCAATCAAAAAAGTGGTGTCGTTACTTTCGGTGGCATAATTTAATAAGGCCTGTGTAGAGCCGATATAATCAGCCAACATTAATACCACTTTTTTACATTCAGGATGTGCTAACACTTTGGCATCAGGATACTGCTTTTTTAGTGAGACGAGCTGTTCTACTGAAAATTGTTCGTGCACGTGACAAGCGCCATTCCAAAGTACCATATTACGTCCGCTTATTTTATTGATGTAATCGCCTAAATTCCGATCTGGACCAAAAATAAGTTTAGCATCTTGTGGAAATTGATCTACTATTTTGCGCGCATTAGTCGATGTTACTACAACGTCCGTTAGGGCTTTTACTGCCGCAGTGGTGTTAACATACGAAATAACGGTATGGCCGGGATGCTGTTTTATGAATGCTTCAAAATCTTCCGCTTTACAACTATCGGCTAACGAACATCCTGCATTCATATCGGGAACCAGTACTTTTTTGTGAGGAGATAAAATTTTGGCCGTTTCGCCCATAAAATGAACACCGCAAACCACCAAAATGTCGGCCGTGGTTTTGGTAGCCCATTGAGCCAAAGCCAAACTGTCGCCAATCATATCAGCAATATCCTGTATCGCGCCTTCTTGATAGTAATGCGCCATAATAACTGCATTCTTTTCCTTGCGCAATAGGTTTATTTTTTCTATAAGGTCAGATTGTTCCATGCAATTTGTGTCAAATACGTATGCGAAATTGCTTCTTTTGAAGTGACTTTACATACGCTGTAATGTTCTGCAAAGATATAATTATTTGTGGGATGCAGCAAATCACGGTGAGTTAAAATCCTTTCGTTTCTTACTGCAAATATGAAAAAAATCAGTTACTTTTGTTTTTACTAAATTTTAAACGAAAAAAATATGAAAAAAGGTTTTGTATTATTGGTTGCTATGCTGAGTGGTATTGCCACTTTGTGTGCTCAAACTAATGTAAATCCAGTGCAAGAAGATGAAATAAGACCTGATGGTATTATGTATAAATTACCGTTGACGACCCTTGTGTTTCAAGCGGAAGTGGTACAAGTTATTGAAAAGCCAGGCCCTTTTTATAAATATGCAGAACGCTTTTTAGGAACGACTGATTTTATTGTCGAAGCTAAAAATGAATGGCAGTTGAAAGGCGTGAAGGCGTTTTATCGTACAGAACCTGATCGTACCAAATGCTATCATATTGCTATTAATAAAAAAACAACAGCTTCTAATATTGAATTGGATGGGCGAGGTGTGATTCGAGCTATTAATCAAGTAACTTATGCAAAATCAGATCGTTCTAAAAATTGTCCTCAGACAGTTGTGGATACCATCATTCGGTTTGATCTTGCGCAGTTGGGTGAAGAGGCGTTAGTATCAAGTTCTATTCCCAAGATGGCAGAAATTGCCGCCAAACAAATTTATCATATTCGCGAAAGTCGTACCAATTTATTGTCGGGCGACAATGATCATTTACCTGATGGCGTATCGCTTACGTTGATGCTTCAAAAGTTGGATGAGGCAGAAGCCGAATTGATGGCTTTATTTGTTGGGAAACGTATTTCTGTGCCAGCTTCTCGTAAATTTTATGTAACACCTACTGAAGCACTGACTAATCACATCGTGTTCCGTATGTCTGCGGTAGCAGGTATAGTTGAATCGGACAATTTGTTGGGTCGTCCTATTTATCTCTCAGTGAAACCTCACATGGTAACAGCTCCAGCACCAACTGCGAATGCAAAAAAAATGTGTGGTCCTTACTATAACGTACCAGGTTCGGCAGAAGTAGTCGTAGCTGATGGCACGACTATTTTAGCTCAAAAAACATTTACCATGCCTCAATTTGGCACTGTAGCTTGTTTGCCTGCTGTGATGTTTGATGGCGTTTATACGAAGGTGGAATTTACCGATTTTGGTACTATTAAGTCGATTTCAAAATAAGAATGAGTGAATTTATAGAAATAAAAAATGCGCGTGTTCATAATTTGAAACATGTTGATGTTAAGATTCCTCGCAATAAATTAGTCGTTATTACAGGTCTTTCTGGCTCTGGGAAATCTTCGCTGGCTTTCGATACATTGTATGCCGAAGGTCAGCGTCGTTATGTGGAGAGTCTATCGGCTTATGTACGACAATTTTTAGGTCGAATGAATAAGCCCGAAGTCGATTACATCAAAGGCATTCCGCCGGCTATTGCTATTGAACAAAAGGTTATTAGTAATAATCCGCGATCGACGGTTGGTACATCTACAGAAATTTATGAATATCTGAAATTATTATTTGCACGTATTGGTCGCACTTATTCGCCTATTTCAGGTGTCGAAGTGCGCAAAGATAGCGTGTCTGATGTGGTCGATTATATCACCAAATTGCCCGAAAATACGACGGTTTATTTGTTGGCACATTTCCATCCGGCTGATGATAGAACCATTACTCAACAACTCGAATTATTTCAGCAACAAGGTTTTTCACGCGTTGAGTTACAGGGAGATTATTTTCGTATCACCGATATACTAGAACAGCCATCGTTACTAAAAAAGGCGGATAAAATCAATTTAGTGATTGACCGCGTGGTGGTAAAACATGATAAAGAAACACAAAATCGGTTGGCAGATTCTGTACAAACGGCTTTTTTTGAGGGACATAATACGTGTTTGGTGGTGTATCAAAAAGAAGATAAACCAGTAAAACATCTGTTCTCGCATGCATTTGAGGCTGATGGTATCGTGTTCAATGAACCGAGCGACCATATGTTTAGCTTCAACAATCCACTTGGCGCGTGTCCTAAATGCGAAGGTTTTGGAAAAGTGATGGGCATTGATCCTAACTTGGTAATTCCAAATCAATCGTTATCCATATACGAGGATGCCATTGTTTGTTGGCGAGGCGATGTTATGAGTGAATGGAAAAACGAGCTGATTTATAACGCTGATAAGTTTGGATTTCCTATTCATAAACCTTATTTTGAACTTTCTGCCACTGAAAAAGAGTTGTTGTGGACAGGTAATAGTCATTTTGGAGGACTGAATAAGTTTTTTGAATATTTGGAGTCGCAGCAATATAAAATTCAATATCGGGTGATGTTGGCTCGCTATCGTGGTAAAACCATTTGTCCTGAGTGTGGCGGCACACGTTTGCGTAAGGAAGCTCAATATGTGAAAATCGTGGGTAAATCAATCACCGACTTGGTAGATTTACCAATAGATGAGTTACTGCCATTTTTTGCCAATTTAGAATTGAGTAAACACGACCAGCAAATAGCTAAACGTTTGTTGATTGAAATTAATAATCGCTTGCGCTTTTTAGTGGATGTTGGCTTGGGTTATCTTACACTTAATCGTCAATCCAATACGTTGTCAGGTGGCGAAAGCCAGCGCATTAATTTGGCAACTTCCTTAGGTAGTGCGTTGGTGGGTTCGTTATATATTCTCGATGAACCAAGTATTGGGCTGCATTCCCGCGATACGGAGCGTTTAATTCGTGTATTGCGCCAACTACAACAACTGGGAAATACAGTGGTGGTTGTGGAACATGATAACGACATTATAAAAGCGGCCGATTATCTTATTGATATGGGACCTTTGGCTGGTCGATTGGGTGGAGAAGTGGTTTGGAGCGGTGCAGCAGTCGATGCTAAACCTGAAGATGCCGAAAACTCGTTTACGTTAAAATATTTATTGGGAAAAGAACAAATTCAAGTTCCCTTATCTCGTCGTAAATGGGCCAATTATATTGAAGTAATCGGTGCAACTGCCAATAATTTGAAAAATATAAATGTCAAATTTCCACTTAATGTAATGACAGTGGTTACGGGCGTCAGCGGTTCTGGTAAGTCGTCATTAGTGCGTGATGTCTTTTATGCTGGTTTAAAAAAACAGTTAAGTGGCGATGCCGTTATGTCGCCAGGAGCTTTTGCTGGCATGAAAGGCAGTTTTCATCTTGTTTCAGATGTTGAGTTTGTGAATCAAAGTCCCATTGGCAAATCGTCGCGTTCTAATCCTGTAACTTATATCAAAGCGTATGACGATATTCGAAAATTATTTTCCGAACAACCTTTGGCCAAACAGATGAACTTTTCACCCACTTATTTCTCCTTTAATCAAGATGGTGGACGTTGTGAGGTGTGCCAAGGCGAAGGCACGGTCACTATTCCTATGCAATTTATGGCCGATTTGGAGTTGGAGTGTGAAGCGTGTCATGGAAAACGTTTTAAAGCCGACATCCTCGAAGTGCGGTATCATGAAAAAAATATTTTCGACGTGCTTGAAATGACTATCAATCAAGCTATTGAATTTTTCTCAGAACATCAAGGTACAGTTGAAAAACGAATTGTGAAACGTCTCAAACCGTTACAAGATGTAGGCATCGGTTATGTTAAGTTGGGACAATCGTCTAATACCTTGTCTGGTGGCGAAAGTCAGCGTGTTAAGTTGGCCTCTTTTTTGGCGAATGAAACACTACAACCGATGATGTTCATTTTTGACGAACCAACTACCGGATTACATACACACGATATAAAAACCTTGTTGAAAGCCTTTGATGCGTTGTTGGCAAAAGGTCATACGGTTGTTATTATTGAGCATAATTTGGACGTGATTAAATGTGCCGATCATATTATTGATATTGGTCCTGAAGGAGGAAAGGGCGGAGGACAAGTCGTTTGTGAAGGTACACCTGAAGTGATTGCTGCCTGTCAAGAATCTTATACAGGACACTATCTAAAACCTCTTTTGTAAACTTTGTATGGCTGAGAACAAAATTAAACAACGTGTTTTTTATGCTTTGTTTATTCCCACGCTGTGCGTTTTTAGTATGGGATTTGTGTTTGTGCTTATGCAGTGGTTTCATGTTGATGCTGAAATTGGTGGAATTTGGCCACGTACATGGAAAGGATTGCTAGGAATTTTTACACATATTTTTGTGCATGCTTCGTGGCAGCATTTATTAAATAATGTGGTGTCGTTTTGGGTGTTGTCCGTTTCCTTGTTTTATTTTTATCACAACATAGCCCTTAAAATTGCGTTTTATGAGTGGTTATTAGTAGGCGTGTGTATTTGGCTTGGTGGACGTGCAGGCTCCCATGTTTGAGCTAGTGGCGTAATTTACGCTTTGGCTTTTTTCTTGTTGGTGAGTGGCTTCATTCGCCATCATATACCGCTTATGGCCATTTCATTTATAGTTATATTTTTATATGGCAGCATGGTTTGGCATCTATTTCCTTGGCAGCCAACAGATACTGTTTCGTGGGAAGGACATCTGTTTGGGGCAATAATTGGGGTTGTGCTTGCGTTTGTATATAGACATCAAGGGCCTCAAAAACCAGTCAAAATTTGGGAAGAAGAGAGTTCGGATGAGGAGGAATATTGGAATATTCCGCTAGAAGACGAAGAAAAACTTTCCTAATAGAACAATTTACGTTACTTTTGTAAACTTAATTTTAAAATAGCCTATTTACTATGGAAAATGAACACAAAGAGATTAATTTGTTGGATTTTATTTATCTTATTTTTAGAGGACTTGCACGTGGGTTAAAGCGTCTAGGCAAATCCTTGTTACTGTTGTTGAGATTCTCTATACAAAATAGTTGGGTGATTTTGGCCTTTATAATTTTGGCTTTTTTTGCTGGTTGGTTTTTTACGACACCAGCTCGAACCACGTTTAAAGGAGGATCTACCATTTTATTTGTAGAAGAAGCTCGACCTGCAGTACTTGATCACATCGCTCGTCTGAATTCACACTGTCGCACAAAGGATTTGGCGGTGGATTTGCAGTTGCCAGAATCTATTGCTAGTAAGATTCGCAAATTTGAGACGTTTAATTATATTGATTTAAAAAGCTGATAAAATTCCAGATTTTCCAGATTTTGATCGTGAACCAGATTTTTTGGTAGATACAGTTAATGTGGTAATGAACGATCGTTTTTATTTGCGTGTCTCAGCTAAAGGCATTACTGATTTTAAACCAATTCAAAAAGGATTACAAACTTATTTTGACAAACAAGCTGGTGTTGTGTTATTGACGCAACAAGGAAAAGAGCGTTTGGAAACTCAACTTCCGCCTATAATAAGAGAGGTGAAACGTTTAGATAGTTTGGCTAATTATGAATATTTTCTAAATCTAAACCGATTGCATTAGAGGTGGAAGAACATTTGTATTTGCAGAAAAAGAAAAGAACTTTTTCCACGAAAGTATGTTTGAAGTCATGGAACAACGTGACCATATTGCTACTCAGTTAGCACAGAATACACATACTATTAATTTTCAATCAGATATGGTTTTATTGGCTCCATGGCGTATACTTTGTATGCTGTTTTGGGTATTGGGTGGTTATGTGTTTGGCGCTTTAGTGGCTTGGGGTATTGTTCGTCGTAAAGAAGTTCGTGCTTTTCTTAAGAAATAAACTAGTTCACAAATAATCTAACTAAAAAAGCTACTCAAACGAGTAGCTTTTTTAGTTAGAAATCAACCGAGACTTTAAAATTAACCATAAATCCTGTGAGGTAGTTGGGAACTGCAAACTGTTGATTGTAGATGTCGGTTACCCAATAATAGGAGTTTACATTTCTAATATTGAATAGGTTAAATAATTCAAATTGAGCCAAAGCGCTTTTATCACGTTTTGTTTATCCATAAATTTATCTTGTCCCTTCAAAAAGCCACGTGATGCTCCAATATCTACACGGTTATAGGCTTTTGTACGCAATACTGCTTGATATCGTTCACTATGAGGTGGCCCAAATGGTAATCCATCAGACCATACTAATTTTAAGTATATTTTATATTCAGGATGGTTTGGGAAATAGTCTTGAAAAAACATTGATACATTGTAACGTTGTTCATTTGGTCGTGAAATATAGCCGGGATAAACAGTGCCTAACAAATTTCCAGTGTTGCTATATACTTGATAAGAATCATTTAGAATATCTTCTTTAGAATACATCCACGAGAATGAAATCCACGAATCGGTGCCAGGCACAAATTCACCAAATAATTTTAAATCGACACCCGCTGTTTGTGCTACGGCATTATTCTGACCACTATAACGAATGCGCACATTGTCTACATAATAGGGATTAATCCGATCACCTGGTTTATAATATCCTTCAACCGTAAATTTGAATGGTCGATTCCAAGCCTAAAGAAATAATCAGCACCAAGTAACAAGTGTAATGAGCGTTGTGCTTGTATGTTTGGGATTTAGTACCATTGTGGTATTCCCATCGTTGTCAGTAACTTCTGTTCGAATTTCTTTATAAAAAGGTGCTTGATGGTATAAACCCGCCGCCATTCGGAAATTAACGTCCACATCCCAATCGGGAAAATAAGAACCTGAAATGCGTGGACTTACAAGCCACTCTTTGTTGAACGACCAATAGTTAAAACGCACACCGCCATTGAATGTCCATAAACCTGTGGCGGAAGGGATTTTATAGGTTTCTTCGAAATAGCCAGTAAAACGCGTTGTACTTAGGTTGGTTTTCGCCGAAAGATTATAAATGAGTTCAACCTTTTCAGGATTGTAGGGGAGTGAATAGCCTGCAGAATCTCTAAATTCCCATTCGCGTATACGGTCTAAAATAATTTCCTGTTGAATACCTACACCCCATTGCATATGGTGATTGGCATATTTAAATTCTCCTAAGTGTGACAAATTGATTACTGTAGCCGATAAGCGGTTGCGCGCATGCTCGTGGTACGTACCAACGCCCTGGTTGTTGGTGTAACCAGTATTGTTTATATCTAAATCCGACAACCAATATTGGCCAGTAATATCGTAAGTTTCTTGTTCATTCGTATTGTAAGTGGAAGTCATAACACTTAATTTGAGGTTTTTGTGCGGCTGATAATTAACCGTAAATGCCCCAAAATAAGTTCTAAAGATGTCTTTTTCCATACCTTCAAAAAAGACTTTAAAGTTCCGGTTCATTTGTAAGGTTCCAAATGATGTCTCTCTTTCAACAGGTGTAAATCGATAATAATTTTGCGAGAAATTACCTAAAAATGAACCATTCCACTTGTCGCTGAATTTAAACGTCATATAGGTTTGGTAATCCACAAATGAAGGCGAATATTCACCTTGGGTATCGAGTGTACCTAGTAAGTACGATGACGTTTTATAACGAATACCGTGTACTTGTGTGAAGTTTTTGGAGGCAGAACCTAAGTATGCCAGAAGCTCCCAATAAACTAATGGCGAGTGAACTTTCAAATTGTTTCAGGTTATTTTGTAGGTTACATCCAATACCGACGACATTTTGTCGCCATATTTTGCACTAAAGCCACCAGCCGAAAACTGAACTTTATCTACCAAATCTGGATTAATAAAACTCAATCCTTCTTGTTGTCCTGCCCGCACTAGCAATGGTCGATAGACTTCAATATTATTGACATAAACGCTGTTCTCGTCGTAACTACCACCACGTACAGAGTATTGAGAACTCAATTCGTTGGTGGAATTAACGCCAGCAAAACTCGATAACATCGATTCTAAATTTCCACCCGAAGCGTCTGGCATCATTCTGAATTTTTCGGTATCGATGCCTTGCATGGTGTTTGTTTGGCGTTGAAAAGCTCTAATTTCAACACTTTCCAATTGTGTCGAAACCGATGGTAATATTTTGGTGGCATTTATGACGTCTTCTGTTGCTGGGAACTTGTATTCTTTAGTTTCGTAGCCAATGCAAGAATATACCACGTGAAAAGTGTCCGTTGCCTCGAGACGTAATTCATAAAAACCTTGTTCGTTGGTAGAAGTACCTTGACTGGTTCCTTTTACTTGTATGTTTGCTAAATCTATACCACGATTGTTATTGTCGAGTACATAACCGCGTAAATATATTTTTTTTGCAGGGAGCGCGCCACACAAAAACAGCAAGATTAGTATGAGAAGATTTTTTTTCAAAAAATTAGGCTTTATCGATGTTTATAACGTTAACTTTAGTCTATTATTGTTAGTTTAGCATATTTAAGAAGCAATGGTTTTTCGCCATGTGTTTCAAAATGGATATGTGCTTTGGTATTATCACCATTCCCTTCGATTGCGATGATTTCACCATTTCCAAACACATGATGATGAACGTGCATGCCCACTTGGTATGGATAATTATGATGACCTGTGTTAATGTTACTTTGATTACTTGGCACAATACGTTTTTAAACGTTGTGGCGTGCTAATAGTTGGTGGCGTATCAAACTTTGAAAATGTAGGCGTGGTTGAGCGTACTATTTCTGGTTTTTTATCTTCATAAGGCGTTTGGAAATATTTTGCATCAATATCGTGTAAAAAGCGACTTGGATTTGAAAATTGGGTTTGACCATTTCTAAATCGCGATTTAGCATAACTTATTACACAATCTATTTTAGCGCGTGTGAGAGCTACATATAATAAACGACGCTCTTCTTCCAACTCTCTTTCTGTTTCGCACATGTTGGATGGAAATAAATTTTCTTCAAGTCCAACGATAAAGACGTGTTTAAATTCCAAACCTTTGGCAGCATGCACTGTCATCATGGTGACACGATTTTTGTCATTTTCGCTTTCTTTGTCCTGGTCGGTGAGTAGAGCTACTTCCGATAAAAAGTCCACCAACTTTAATTCGGTATCGCCAGCATTTGCTTTTTCTTCGCAAAATTGATTGATAGCACTCAAAAGTTCTTGCACATTTTCTTTGCGGCTCAAGTTTTCAGGTGTATTATCTACAGAAATATCTTGCATAATGCCCGAGGCGATAACCACTTGTTCGGCTACAACGTATGCATCTTTGTCTTCATTCAGTGTCCTGAATTGTTCAATTAAGCTACCAAAATTTTGTATTTTTTTGGCGGTGCCGTTATTGATATCTAGTGTGAAATCTGCTGGATTTTTAACTACTTCTAGCGGACTTACAGCGTGCGTGTGAGCCGTTTGTAATATTTTTTGTTGGGTGGTTTCACCAATGCCGCGTGCCGGATAATTGATGATGCGCTTAAACGATTCTTCATCATTTGGATTGATGATTAAACGTAAATAAGCCAGAATGTCTTTTACTTCTTTGCGTTGGTAAAACGACAAACCGCCATAGATTTTATATGGAATGGCACGTTTTCGAAGTGCCTCTTCCAAGGTGCGCGATTGCGCGTTAGTGCGGTATAATATGGCGTAATCGCTGTAGGCATCACGTGTGTCTCTAATGCTTTCTTGCATAGTGGCTGCTACAGCAAACGCTTCGTCGTAATCGCTGTAGGCTGTGAGTAATTTAATCGCTTTTCCGATATCGCCATCCGAAAATACGTTTTTGCGGATTTGATTTTTATTCCTGCTGATTAAGGAGTTGGCCGCATTAACGAGCGTTTGTGTCGAACGGTAATTTTGTTCCAGTTTGAACAGTTTACAGCCCTCATATTGCCGTTGAAACATCAACATATTGTCGATATTGGCACCACGAAACGAATAGATGCTTTGTGCATCGTCGCCTACCACGCAAATACGTTGATGATTGGCTGCCAATTTACTCACAATTAAATGCTGCGCACGGTTTGTATCTTGATACTCATCCACTAAAATGTAACCAAATCGTTCTTGATAGGTTTTAAGAATTTCAGGATGTTTTTCAAAAAGGGTATTCGTGTAAAGTAACAAATCATCAAAATCCATCGCGTTCGAGTTCCTGCAGCGCTGGCAATAGAGTTGATAAACCTCTATAAAACGTGGCGTTTTGGAATTCATGTCGGAACGCATCATGTCCGAATCATTGGCATAAGTGGCTGGCGTTACCAATTGATTTTTGGCAAATGAAATGCGACTTTGTATGTTGTTTACTTTATAAGTTTTGTCGTCGAGTTGTAACTCTTTGATTAAACTACGAATCAAACTTTTGGAATCGCTCGAATCGTATATCGTGAAATTAGAGGTAAACCCAAGATGCGAGGCTTCGTAGCGTAGAATTTTTGAAAAAATGGAGTGAAAAGTTCCCATCCAGAGATATTTAGCGCGTTGTTCACCTACCAATTTGGCGATACGCCCTTTCATCTCTTCGGCAGCTTTATTGGTGAACGTTAACGCGAGAATTTGGCTTGGATGCCATCCGTTTTGTAATAAATAGGCAATTTTATAGGTCAATACGCGTGTTTTACCAGAACCAGCTCCAGCCACAATAAGCGAAGGGCCGTCGGTATAAGTGACAGCCTCGTATTGGTTTGCGTTAAGTAAATCTCTTAAATTATCGGTTTGAGAGGTAGCTGGTGATTGCTCGATAGCCATAGCGTTCTTGAAAGATTACAAACTACAAAGGTACAAAAAGCATTCAAACTTTACAATGGAAAATTAGTACTAAGAAAAATAAGTTGGTGTATGGTTATTTCAAAATAAAACGCTAATTTTACACTCCGATAGAACTACTAATTTTAAATTTATAATCTATGAAAAGTATTAAAGGAACACAAACTGAAAAGAATCTAATGCATTCTTTTGCTGGCGAAAGTCAGGCTCGTATGCGTTACACCTATTTTGCAAGTGCTGCTAAAAAGGAAGGTTTTGAACAGATTGCTGCTATTTTTACGGAAACAGCCGATCAAGAAAAAGAGCATGCTAAACGCATGTTTAAGTTTTTAGAAGGTGGTATGGTAGAAATTACTGCAAGTTTTCCAGCAGGTGTTATTGGTCGTACTATCGATAATCTCCAAGCTGCTGCAGCCGGTGAACACGAAGAGTGGTCGCACGATTATCCTCATTTTGCGGATGTGGCAGAGCAAGAAGGTTTCTTATCAATTGCGGCTATGTATCGTAATATAGCGATTGCAGAAAAAGCACACGAAGAGCGTTATCGTGCATTTGTGGCTAATATCGAAACAGCTTCTGTTTTTGCTAAAGAGGGTGAAGTAGTTTGGCAATGTCGCAATTGTGGCTACATTCATGTAGGTAAAGAAGCTCCCCAAGCTTGTCCTGCTTGTTTGCATCCTCAAGCTTATTTTGAAGTTAAGAAAGAAAATATGTAATTGCAAAAGGCATTACACTAAAAAAGGTCATCTATATAGATGACCTTTTTTAGTAGTATATGCTGCGGTTTAATATTCTACAACTGTCGCCGTTATTTCTTTAGCCGATTTTCCAGCTTGCATCACAGAAACCGTTTTGTTATCCAAATTTTTGATATTGAATTTACCTCGTATTTCGTGCGTGTGACCGCCTAAAATAAGGTCGATATTACGACTATTTGCAGCCAATATCGAATCGGACATTACATTTGGGTCTGATGAATATCCAAGATGTGAAAGCGCGATTATAAAATCGCATTTTTCTTTGTTTTTTAAGATTTCAGCGTAACGGTTGGCTGCTTTTATAGGATCTTCGTACTTAATACCGCCAAAGTAAGTTTCCAAAATAAGTTTGTTAGGGTCAACTCCTAGTCCTAAAATGCCCACTTTTAAACCATCTTTCTCAACTACAATGTAGTGTTTGACTAAACCTTCGAGCGGTGTGCCTGCTACTTCGTAGTTGCAGCAGACAAAAGGGAAATTAGCTTGACGAACACGCGCTGCCAAGGTATCAATGCCTTTGTCAAATTCATGATTACCAAAGGTGGCAGCTTCGTAGCCCATTTTATTGTAAGCATCTATTTCTAAACGACCGTTGAACATATTAAAGTAGGGTGTTCCTTGAAAAATATCGCCAGCATCAATTAATAATACGTTTGGATTTTCAGCGCGGAAACTATCAATGAGTGCCTGACGAGGAGCAAAACCGCCCAATCCATCTTTGGTGGCTTCTACCTGACTATGTGAGTCGTTGGTGTGTAAAATAATCAATTGTTTCGGCGTTTTATTATTGCAGGCACTAAGTGCTATCATAACGCCGATTATGACGAGTGTGAAGTTCTTATTGTTCAACATAGATTTCATTTTTTAAGGTTGGTTGAATAGGACGCCCAGATGCGGTTTCGTCTTTGATATTTTGGATGAGCACATCGCGCAGTAAAATGTTTAATGGCTCTATGGTTTTAAATTTAGCTAATGGCTCTAGGTGGTCATTGCCAAATGATAAATAATCGGTTGTGATGATTCGGTAGTTTTTATGTTCATCGATGGGTTGACCTTGAATAAGAATATCTTCAGCCTCATCGCCTTCTATCTTCATCGAGATACCTGCTACTACATCGCCGCCTTTTTTAGCTATCGCTTCACATAATTCTTCTACTTCTTCGCCTGATAATTCTAAAAACACGAGTGCATTATCAAAAGGCATAACTTGCATCACATCACCCACGGTAATAGGTCCTTCTTGAATATCATTACGTAATCCGCCCAAATTGGTGATGGCAATATCGGTTGGTTTTACTTGATTCCCATATGTTAACATGGCATTGGCTACAAAGGTGTTTAGTATCCCTTCAGGCAAAGCTTTACTCATTGGTTGTGCCGAAGTACCAATGACCACATTCATGTCAGAGTCCATTAGAATTTTATACGGCTCTATTAATTTAATGATTGAACTATCGGAAATAGTGACTCCTGTGACAGGCACAAAATCCTGTGAAATAATTTCAGGGTGCTTTTGCTGACAGCCAGCCAAAGATACCGCAAAAAGGGCAAGGAATAAGTACTTTTTCATAGTGATGTTATATAAGGTTTGTTTGAACAATACAACAAAGCCCCCTGTTTTAGAACTGAGGGCTTTTGGTTGGAGAGGTTCCTAGCAGATTCGAACTGCTGTAGACGGTTTTGCAGACCGGTGCCTAGCCACTCGGCCAAGGAACCCTTTTTGCGACTGCGAAGGTAATGCTTTTTTTTGAGTGAGCAAAATCTTTTTTGTAAAATTATCGTCTACAGCCCTGTTCTATGTGCTTTATCAGTTCTTTTTTATATTCATTCTCAGCAGAATAATAGTTAAATAATTTTTTTGCTGATAATATTTTCAAAAATTCTTTGTGGTATTTGAGTTTGAGAGCGCTTTGCTGCATATCGATTTTTTGGAGTTCATTGAGTGCCTTTTTGTAATCTTCTTCGTTCGAGTCACTAGTGATATTGCGACGAATCTCATGCATCTGATGCCTCAAATCTCGTCTTTGTGCTTCAAAACTATTGTACAATGGCCAAAATTTCTCAGCCTCTTCGGGTGTTAATCCTACTTTTTCGGTGATGAAGGCGACTTTTTGAGCCTCCATAGCTTCGCGTCTAGCATTGTTACAGCCTCTTTGTTGTGCGTTGACAAAGCCAATGCTCAATATGAATAAGCTGATAAATAAAAGGTATCTTTTCATAGTCATAAAATTATTCGTTCAAGATGTATTCTACCAATAAATCCTCGCTAACACCAGCATTAATTAAATTTTCATAATAATCCTCTGCCATAAGCGGTTCTGAATCTGTATTATCTTTGTATAATAGGTAACTCATAACACCAATGGCAATAATTCCTGCAAACATGGCAGCTGCATACATCCAACGTCGTAATGGACGTACAATATGCTTGGGCGCAATTTGTTGGTCTATATTGAGGGCAAACTGCTCAAAATAACCATCGGGAACCGTAAAAGGTTTTTCCTTTGGAATAGTTTTTAAACTTAATGGTGTATTTTCTTTTTTCATAACTAATTATTTAGACCTCTAAAAGTTTAAAATGTTTAATCTTCGTTTAATAAAAATTGTTCTATTTTCTTTACTGCATGATGGTAGGATGCTTTTAACGCCCCAGTGGAAGTGCCTAGAATAGCTTCCATGTCTTCATATTTCATGTCGTCGAAGTATTTCATCTGAAATACCAATCGCTGTTTCTCTGGTAATGTGAGTATTGCTTTTTGCAATTTTTTTTGTGTTTCATCCCCCGAAAAGTAGGTGTCACTCTCTAACTTACTGAGTAAAGTTTCTTCTAAATCCAACGATGATGTGATATTCTGCATGCGTTGTTGGCTTAGAAATGTAAGCGTCTCATTGGTTGCAATACGATAGAGCCATGTGGTGATTTTACTGTCGCCTCTGAAGTTTTGAAGCCCATGCCAAGCCTTTAAAAAGGTGTTTTGTAATACGATCGTTTGTATCTTCGTGTGATAGTAACATTTTTCGGATATGCCAGTATAAGGATTCCTGTGTTAGACGCACAATTGCCGAAAAAGCGGTTTGCTTATTCGTACTAGTGAGTAGTATCTGAGTCCAATGTTCAATTTCCGCTTCTTTCATGGGCACTGTATGGCTATTTTGGCTGAGCAACCATGTGCAAAAATACGCATTTTTATCATTAGAAATATCTTTTTTAGAATAAAAGGCGTTATCTTTGCAAAAATTACAATTATTATATGAATATAGATACTCAGACTATTTTAATTGCGTTTGGTTTAACGCTTATAGCAGGTTTATCTACAGGAATTGGAAGTTTGATTGCTTTTTTTGCAAAAAAAACGAATCAAACTTTTTTGACGGTATCACTCGGCTTTTCGGCTGGTGTGATGCTTTTTGTGTCGTTTGTTGATATTCTCCCAACAGCGGAAACTGCTTTTGCCCAATCGTGGGATGGTAATGCCTTGCTTGGAACTTTTATAGCATTTTTTGGAGGAATGTTCTTAATTGCCATTATTGATTTTTTAATTCCAGAACAAGAGAATCCTCATGAAGCTGTTTTGGTGGAAGATATGGACAAAAAACCTCTGTGGAAAAAGATGACTCAATACAGAAAGGGTCGTGGTCATACCTCCTCTAATGATGCTGCGAAATTACATCGTATTGGCGCTTTAGTGGCTATCTCTATCGCTATTCACAATTTTCCAGAAGGATTGGCTACCTTTACCGTGGCTTTGCAAGGTCTCGAATTTGCTTTCCCTATTGTGATTGCTATTGCTTTGCATAATATTCCTGAAGGTATTGCGGTATCGGTTCCTATTTATCAAGCTACAGGAAAGAAACGAAAGGCCTTTTGGTTGTCGTTTTTGTCTGGTTTATCAGAGCCTGTTGGCGCTGTGATTGGCTATTTTGTGTTACTCCCATTTTGGTCGCCAACCGTTGAAGGTGCTTTAATGGCATTGACGGCTGGGATTATGGTTTATATTTCGCTTGACGAATTGTTGCCAACTGCCGAGCGGTATGGTAAACACCATTACGCAATTATGGGTGTGGTAGCAGGTATGATATTTATGGCACTAAGCCTTGTTTTGTTAAAGTAATAAATTACGATAATGTCGACATTTTATACAAAAGATAAACTTGAATTTCTAACCGTTGCGGTTGAAACGTGTAAATTTTTGGAACATGCAGGTGAGCTCGAAAAGAGCGATTTTGTTGGCAAAATAACAAAATTGTTACCTTTATTATACCTCAAAACTTCTATGGTTCAGGTCTCTGATGATGTGTCGGACGACGAACCAGAACGTTTTGTTACCGAAGTGGAATATGCCCAGTTGCGTGCTCAGCTAGCTGATTTGCTTGGTGATTCGGATGATTATTTGGATTCATTTGATACGAATATGGCATTTAGTGACACGACTTTGGCAGCCACTATCTCTGAAGATTTGGCGGATGTTTATCAAGCGTTGAAAGATTATGCAAGTTGTTGCCAAGTGGGTGACGAACAGGTTATGAATGATGCTTTATTCGTTTGTATCAACGATTTTAAAAATTATTGGGGCGCACGCTTATTGGGTGCATTAAGAGCACTACATGTCGTCTCTGTTGTCCCAGAATCTGATGATAATCATTGATTGTGATAAATTATTCTACACATATTACAAAAACGCAGATTGCAGAGTTACCAATTCTTCAAAATTCAGGGAATATAGTAGTTGTTAAAACATCTCAAGAGGCTGATTATGCGGTATCTCAATTGATGCAGGCAGCTGTGATTGGTTTTGATACCGAGACGCGACCTAGTTTTACAAAAAATGTGCGTTATACAATTTCATTACTTCAACTAGCAACTGCTGATACTTGTTATCTCTTTCGTTTACAGCTTATTGGTCAGCATGAAGGTTTAAAACAATTATTGGAAAGCTCGGAGGTTAAAAAAATTGGTTTGTCCGTTCGCGATGATTTTATGTCGCTCAATAAATGGATGCGTGTACATCCTAAAAATTTTATAGAATTACAAAAGTATGTTGAAGCATTTGGTATAGAAGAAAAAAGCTTGCAAAAAATTTACGCTATCGTATTTGCAAAAAAAATATCAAAAAGTCAACAACTTTCCAATTGGGAAGCGCCTATTTTGTCGCCTCAACAGCAAGCGTATGCTGCTATTGATGCATTTGCCTGCCGAGAGATTTATTTAGAGTTACAGAAACAAGCTATTGCCTTGTAATTTTTCATTCATATATTTCCACTATTTATGGTTGTTGTCTATTTAAAACCTCATAAAGAGGAAAGTTTATTTCGTTTTCATCCTTGGATTTTTTCTGGTGCCATAGCTCAAATTAAAGGTAAACCAGAAGAGGGTGATGTAGTACGTGTAGTCGATTCACAAGGCAATTTCTTAGCCATGGGACACTACCAAATTGGGAGTATTATGGTGCGTGTTTTGTCGTTTTGTGATGAAGCTATCGATCGTACTTTCTATCAAAATGCCATTCGTAAAGCTTACCAAATGCGACGTGATATTCGTGTGGCAGATGTAGAAAATAATACCACTTATCGTTTAGTGCATGGAGAAGGCGACCATTTACCAGGTTTGGTTGTCGACGTATATGGTGATACCGCTGTTATACAAGCACATTCTGTGGGTATGCACATGGTTCGCGAACAGATTGCGGAAATTTTGGTTGCAGAAATTAACGGCGTCGAAAATGTGTATTATAAATCTGAAGGCACTTTGCCGTTTAAAGCACCAGTAGTAGCCGAAGATACCTATTTAATTGGTCAAGAAAGTAAATGTATTCCCATAGAAAATGGTTTGAAGTTTCATGCTGATTGGCTGAAAGGACAAAAAACAGGCTTTTTTATTGACCAACGTGAAAACCGCGCATTACTTGAAAAATATGCCCATGGTCGTGATGTTCTAAATATGTTTTGTTACACGGGTGGTTTTTCATTTTATGCCATGCGTGGTAATGCACATTCGGTGCATTCTGTGGATAGCTCTGCCAAAGCCATCGAATTAACCAATAAAAATATTGCGCTCAATTTCGAGGATGATTCTCGACATCAATCATTTACGGTGGATGCCTTTAAATTTTTAGATGATATTGATGGTCAGTATGATTTAATTATTCTTGATCCTCCTGCTTTTGCCAAACATAAAGATTCTCTACGAAACGCTTTGAGGGGTTACCAAAAACTGAACGCTAAAGCCTTTGAACAGATTAAACCAGGAGGTATTCTGTTTACCTTTTCGTGCTCTCAAGTAGTGACTAAAGAGCAATTTCGCTTGGCGGTATTTAGTGCTGCCGCACAAAGCAAACGTAAAGTTCGCATTTTGCACCAATTAACTCAACCTGCCGACCATCCTGTAAATATCTATCATCCAGAAGGTGAATATCTAAAAGGTTTGGTATTGTATGTAGAATAACCAGTATTTTTCTATCTTTGTCCCCATAATGTCCCTATTAATTAACCAAAACAAAATGAATTTATGAAACTAATTTTAATTTTTACAGCGGCTATTTGTGTGACATTCGCAGTTCAAGCACAAAAAAATATGCTTGGTGAATGGAGAACTGTTGATGATAAAACAGGAAAAGAGAAGTCAATTGTACGTATTTTTAAAGCGACCAACGGGTTGTATTATGGTAAAATCGAACAGTTATTCCAACGTTCAATCGATGGTAAACCTCGTTTGTGCGTAGAGTGCCAAGGTGCTGATAAAAACAAACCCATGGAAGGTCTCATCATTGTTCGTGATATGAAGTATGAAAATGGTAGTTTTGTGAATGGCACTATTCTCGACCCAGGTAATGGTAAGACTTATCATGCGTCAATTGAGCTCGATGCCGCTACTGGCAAATTGAAAGTACGTGGTTCTTTAGATAAGCATGGCTTATTAGGACGTACCCAATTTTGGGTCCGATAATATAAAAAATGTTAAACTTTAAATTTTCTTGAATAATATGTTGTATAGCATAAAAAAAGCATTTATCTTTGCAATGTGTTTTTCATGGTATTAGATTTAAGGTTAAGAAAAGATTGAGGGTGTCGTGATGACAGCCCTTTCTTGTTTTATAGGGGTATGTAAATGGCTTTTTGTTAGTTGTTTATGTACTTTTTTTTATGCCTATTTATTTGAGCTTTTTTAGGTTTTTTAAACTCCTAGAATGTAGTATTTTGGTGCTTTAAATAGATAAAGTTTGGATTTTTATGGTGTTTTTGGCTTGGCGAAAATTCTCAAAATTCTCAAAAATAGCATTTTTTATAATTTGTCTGTTGTCTTAATTGCTTTGATGTGGTGTATTATTTTAACTTGCAGATTATAAATTAGTTAATAATATTTTGATGACTTAATAACTTTTATTTACTAATAAAAAAGGTTAAATATGTTATTTTTTGTAAAAAATATGTTGCACAACACAAAATAATGCATTACCTTTGTTACGTGTTTTTCATGGTATTAGATTTAAGGTTAAGAAAAGATTGAGGTTGTCGGGACGACAACCCTTTCTTGTTTTATAAGGGTTGCTTTTCGCTGAAAATCAGCCTTTTATTGTATAAAAAACAATCCACTATTTATGTCAAATCTATCGAAACGACTTCTGCTTTGTTTCAAATTGGCACTTACAAAAGCGTCCAAAACAGTGATTTGGTTGCTGAAAATAATTCTTCCAATTTCGCTTTTTGTGAGTTTTTTGCAGTTTTTTGGTGTTATTGATTGGTTGTCGCTTATTCTTTCTCCTTTTTTTGCTTATTTGGGTCTTCCTGGTGAAGCTGCCATTGTTTTTATTTCTAGTATCTTTTTGGCTTTATACGCTCCTATTGCTATTATTGCTACTTTGCCATTGGGCGTCAGAGAAATGACTATTTTAGCGTTGATGTGTTTGATTTCACACAATATGATTGTGGAAACGGCGGTTCAGCGTAAAACAGGTTCTTCTCCATGGATTATTTTCCCACTGCGTTTATTGATGAGCATTGTATCGGCATTGTTGCTGAATTGGTTATTGCCTGCTCAAATGGGCGATATGGTGGGTAATGTTCAGACGACTATTGTTTACGAGTCTATGGGGGATATGTTATGGGCTTGGTGTCGCATGGCGTTTTTCTTAGTGCTTAAAATGAGTGCTATTGTTTCCGGGTTGATGTTTTTACAAGCCGTTTTAAAAGAATTCAAGATTTTGGACGTTATTGCACGTCTGTTTGCGCCTTTTATGAAACTCATGGGATTGTCCCGTGACAGTTCTTTTTTGTGGTTTGTGGCTCAAACAGTTGGATTGACTTACGGCTCGGCGGTATTGCTTGAAGAGTTAGAAGAACACGATATGCCACGTCAGGATGTGAATTTGCTAAATTATCATATCGCCATCAATCATTCACTTTTGGAGGATACATCGCTCTTTTGGTCAATGGGCGTTCCTCTGTTTTGGATTACCATTCCTCGTTTTTTGTTGGCCGTTGCATTTGTGTGGCTTGTGCGTGCTTATCGACGATTTTTCCCTTCTGTGTGATTTATATTTTATAAAAGTATATGCGTTATTTTGTATTAGGTGCTGGTTATCTTTGTGTTGCGTTGGGCGTTTTAGGTATATTTTTGCCCATACTGCCTACTACGCCGTTTTTGTTATTAGCCTCTTATTTATTTTATCGAAGTTCACATAAAGCTCAACAATGGCTTCTTGGACATAAATATTTAGGTTCTTATATTGCCGATTTTCAGATACATAAATCTATTCCTTTGCGTGTTAAGATTTATTCTATTTCGATGTTATGGATTACTATTTTACTCTCAGCTTTTGTGGTTTTGGATAATTGGTGGCTCCGAATTATGCTTCTCGCGATAGCCACTGCCGTAACAATACATATTTTATCGTTTAAAACTAAAAAAGATTGATATTGTCAATAAAACTAAAAAAGGTCGTACTTTGTAGTACGACCTTTTTTATGCCACATAGCTTGTGTTTATTTATTCAATATTTGTGCGGACTTTGGTGAGGAATTGTTGCATGCGTACTAAGTTCTTTTGTTCTACAATGTTTTGTAATTCGGTCATTTGACTTTTGATGGCTTCTATTTGATTGGCGGTGTGAGGGTTGAAAAGAATTTCAGACAATAAATAATCATCTTCGGATAGTAAGCCTCTAGCCACATTTAAATGCTTTTTAAAGGTAGTTCCAGGGGCTTCCTGATGTTTCATGACGGCGGCAAAAACGAGTGAGGATACAAATGGAATGGATAGCGAGTAGGCAATTGTTTCGTCGTGTTCGTCGAACGTGTATTCGAAAATATTTAATTGCAATGAACCGTAAAAATCCTTGAAAAATGCTTTGCCTAAATGGTCGCTTTCGGCTATGATAATGGCACTTTGAGTACTTAAATCAGACAGATTGGCGAATGTTGGTCCAAACATCGGGTGTGTTGATACATAACGCATACCTGTATGTTGATAAAACTCTTGGAGTCCCGTTTTAACTGATGCGATGTCTGATAAAATGCAATTTTTCGGAAGAAAAGGAAGTACGCTTTCGAAGGCACTAATCGTGTATTTTAGTGTTACAGCATTAATGCAAATTTCGGGTTCAAACGCTTTTATTTCTTCTAATTGCGTGAATCTTTGTGTGTTAAATACAAAGCGTAATCGGCTAGGATTTGTGTCGAACAACGCCACTTCGTGTTTTATGCATAGGCAGTCGGTCAAAAATGTACCCATTTTACCTGCTCCGAGAATAAGAATTTTCATGGTGTGTCAAATTTAGTCGTTATTCATTAAGTCGATTTGAACGCGTACCGATTCTTCGTGAATGGCTTCTAAAATGGTGCGCATGAATTCATGGCTCATTCCTAATTTTTCGCCATTCATAATACGTTTTTCAAGAATCTCGTTGTAACGTCCCGTTTGAAGTACAGCTATGCCGTGTTCTTTTTTATAGGTTCCAATAGCTTGAGAAACACGCATGCGTTTAGCCAATATTTCCAATAATGTATTGTCTAAATCATCAATCTGACGACGCAAATCAACTAAATCTTCAGTAGATTGTTTCATTTCACGAATCACTAATTTGCGTAAGATGACATCTAACACTTCGGGCGATACTTGTTGGTCTTTGTCGCTCCAAGCATTATCGGGCGAACAGTGGCTTTCGATGATTAAACCGTCGAATTGTAAATCCATCGCTTGTTGAGAGAGTGGCGCAATAAGTTCGCGTTTTCCCCCAATGTGACTTGGGTCGCAGAAAAGTGGTAACTCTGGTAATCGGCGATGTAGTTCTATAGGAATATGCCATTGTGGTTGATTGCGATAAAGTTTTTTATCGTATGAGCTGAAACCACGATGAATGGCGGCTATTTGGTGCAAGCCGGCATTGTAAATACGCTCAATAGCTCCAATCCACAGTTCTAAATCTGGGTTTACTGGATTTTTGATGAGTATAGGAATATCAACGCCTTTTAAGGCATCGGCAATTTCTTGCACGGCAAATGGATTGGCCGTGGTTCGCGCGCCTAACCATAACACATCAACACCATATTTTAGAGCTTCGTATGCATGTTTGGCTGTGGCAACTTCGGTGGCCGTGTACAAACCTGTTTCTTCTTTTACTCGGCGTAACCATTGTAGTCCTTCGCTACCAACTCCTTCAAAACCACCAGGTTTTGTGCGTGGTTTCCAAATGCCAGCACGGTAAATTTGAACACCATTTTTGGCTAATGCTTTAGCCGTTGTTAATACTTGTTCTTCTGTTTCAGCACTGCATGGCCCAGCAATAATGATAGGTCGTTTTTGTTCTAATTTGGGAAGTTTAAACCGTTCGAAATCCATATAAGTTTGATTTTTAGGTGGTTTTTAGTATGTGATTCTATAGTTATTCTGTTATGTTTTGTTTGATTCGATCCAGTGCTTCGGCTAGTTTTTGTTCGTCGCAACACAATGAAATGCGTATGTAACGTGCTCCGTTACTACCAAAAATGAAACCAGGTGTGATAAAAACGTGTGCTTTTTGTAAGATGGTTTCCGTTAAATCTTCTACTTGTTGATAATGGTCGGGAATGCGCCCCCATACAAATAATCCGACTTGCGATTTGTTGTATGTGCATTGTAACGTTTCTAAGATTTGTTCTGCCAAATGACGTCGTTTTTGGTACAAGTTGTAGTTCATTTCTTCGTGCCAACTTTCGTCGTTGTGTAGTGCTGTGGCGGCTGCTAATTGCATCGGACGGAACATGCCCGAATCGATGTTGCTTTTCACTTTTAATATCCATTCGATAAACGTAGCATTGGAGGCTACCATGCCGATGCGCCAACCTGGCATATTGTGGCTTTTACTCATTGAGTTTAGCTCGATACAACAGTCTTTGGCGCCTTCTATTTGTAAAATACTTAACGGCTTCTTGTTTAAAATGAAGCTGTAAGGATTGTCGTTGACAATGATAATATGATGCTTTTTCCCAAAGTCTACTAGTTTTTGGTATAATTCTAATGTGGCATTTGTTCCTGTTGGCATGTGAGGATAGTTGGTCCACATCAATTTAACCTTACTTAAATCTAGCTGTTCCAATGCATCGAAATCGGGCAACCAGCCATTTTCTTCGGTAAGGTTGTATGGTATAACTTCTGCGCCAAGTAGCGTGCTTAGGGATGTGTATGTTGGATAACCAGGATTTGGGACCAAAACTTGTTCGCCAGGATTGACAAATGCCAAGGTGATATGTAAAATACCTTCCTTTGAACCAATTAAAGGTTGAATTTCGTTGGTCGGATTTAGAGTGATCTGATACCATTTTTTGTAGAAATCAGCAAAGGATTGGCGTAGTTCTGGAATCCCTACATAAGGTTGATAGCCATGCGCATCACTATGATGAGCGTGTTCACACAATGTTTTGATAGTCTCTTCCGATGGTGGCATATCAGGGCTACCTACGCCTAAGCTAATCACATGTTTGCCATCGGCATTCATGCGAGCAATTTCTTTCAGTTTGCGCGAGAAGTAGTATTCTTGCACCGATTCTAAACGTGTGGCTCCTACGAAACTTTGGTTCATAAACAACAATGTTAAATGGTTTGTGCTCCTTCTGTATATTCCCCTAAAATCTTTATGTTGCGTATCAATGGTCGAATGGCATCGATAGCTTGTGTGTATCGTATGTAATTATCAAAACTCAAATCGATGTAAAAGAGGTATTCCCACTCATGACCAATGACTGGTAACGATTGTATTTTTGTTAAATTAATGTTGTAGAATGAAAGAATAGTCAGGACTTTAGATAAACTGCCTTGTTCGTGTGGAAGGGAAAATACCATGGATGACTTGTTGCAAGTGTCTTTTTGCGTGAATTCTTCAGCTTTATCTTTATGTGAAACCATTAGAAACCGTGTAAAATTGTGTTTGTTGGTTTCAATACCTTCTGCTAAAATGTGGAGGCCAAATTGTTTCGCTGTTTCTGCGTAACAAATACCAGCTATGCCTTGTATTTTTTCGGAGGCTATTTGATAAGCACTTTTTGCAGTATCATCAGCCTCAATAAGTTGTATGTGTGGGTATTGTGATAGAAATTGTTCGCATTGTAATAGTGCCATGTAATGCGAACGAACTTCATGAATGTCTTCAATCTTTTGTCCTTCAAGAGTCACTAAGCTGTGTTGTATACGCAGTTTATGCTCACCAATAATGCGGACGTCACTATCTTTCAGTAGGTTGTAATTTTGTAACAAACTTCCTGCAATGGTATTTTCTATGGCAATTGCTCCCACTATGGTTGGGTCTTTCCGTACTAAATCAATAGATTCTTTGAATGTATTGCATGATAGAATCTTGATTTTATTACCGAAATAGAGGCGTGCGGCAATGTCATGAAATGAGCCTTGTGTGCCTTGAATGGCTACTTGGAGTGATTGATTCATATTGATTTAATCTAAAAACAAAGAATCCTGCTCGAATTGGAGCAGGATTCTCGTATAATTACAAATTTTAAATGAAACTACATACATCAAATCCTGCTCTTACTGCTAAAGTAAAAGTAGAAAAAGAAGTAATTAGTAAATAATGATTTCATATAAAATCTTTCTAATATTGTTGTCTCACCAGGATTCGAACCTAGACAGACAGTACCAAAAACTGTAGTGCTACCATTACACCATGAGACAATACCGCTTTCCCTTAGAAAAGTGGTGCAAAGGTAAAACTTTTTTTGATTCCTTCCAAAAAAAAATAAAAAAAAGTGCAAAATTCTCTCATATCTTTCTAACTCATATAAGTTGGTAGTTTTTTTGTATATTTGCAGGTTTATTTTTAATACCTTATTAGATGTCACTATCTGTTCAAAATGTTTCTAAATCGTATGCTCAGAAAGTGGTTCTAAATCAGATTAATTTAGAACTAAAGGCAGGCGAGATTGTTGGTTTCTTGGGCCCTAATGGCGCTGGAAAATCCACCTTGATGAAAATTATTACAGGTTTTGTGCAACCTGATAGTGGGCAAGTGTCTGTTTGTGGAGAGCTTGTGTCACCATCTAATTTGGCTACACGTCGTTTAATTGGTTATTTGCCAGAACATAATCCACTTTACTTGGACATGTATGTGCGTGAATATCTTGATTTTATGGTACATTTTTACCAATTGGATAATCGTAAGGCGCGTATTGAAAATATGATTGAGCGTACTGGCTTGACGGCTGAATGTCATAAACGCATTGGACAATTGTCTAAGGGTTACCGCCAACGTGTAGGATTAGCTCAAGCGCTTATTCACGATCCGCAAGTGCTCATTTTAGATGAGCCAACTACTGGTTTAGACCCAAATCAATTGGTGGAGATTCGTCAACTCATTAGTGAGGTTGGTAAGGAAAAAACGGTACTATTTTCTACCCACATTATGCAGGAAGTGCAGGCTTTATGTCAGCGTGTGGTGGTTATTAATAAAGGAAACATTGTGGCCGACGAGGCCGAATCGGTTATTACGCAAGGTTCTCAAATGTTGCGTTTTGAAGTTGAATTTTCGAAGCCAATGTGTCACGATTTAGCCCAACTTTCTAGTGATATTTTGAAAGTGGACGCGTTGTCTGATAAATTGTTTCAGATTTCAGCACGTTCGGACGTGAGGGAACTCTTGTTTAGTTTTGCTACTGAAAAGAAAATGATGATTCTAACTATGCGTCAACTGGAGGAATCGATGGAAGAGATTTTTAGAGCGTTGACAAAATAACAGCTTAAAACAGCCTTTACAGGCTATTAATTCTTTTGAATATGTCGGAATTTGATATACATCAATCGCCTAATGAACGTGATAATGATTTAGAACGCGCTTTGCGTCCTTTATCATTTGTCGATTTTCGCGGTCAAGAGAAGGCGATAGAAAACCTCTCGATTTTTGTGCAAGCTGCAAAACAGCGTAACGAAAGTCTAGATCATGTGTTATTACATGGTCCTCCAGGGCTTGGTAAAACCACGTTGTCGAATATTATTGCCAATGAATTGGGCGTTGGATTTAAAATAACTTCGGGCCCAGTACTTGATAAGCCTGGTGATTTAGCTGGTTTACTTACTGGTTTGGAACGTAATGATGTGTTGTTTATTGATGAAATTCACCGTTTGAGTCCAATTGTTGAAGAGTATCTTTACTCGGCTATGGAGGATTATCGTATTGATATTATGATTGACAAAGGGCCTAGTGCTAGGTCAATACAAATAGACTTAGAACCATTTACGTTGATTGGAGCTACAACCCGTAGTGGTTTGCTAACCAGTCCTTTGCGTGCACGTTTTGGTATTAATTGTCATTTCGAATATTATGATGAACAAATTCTTGCAGACATAATTAAACGTTCAGCATCTATTTTGGATGTTCCAATAGTTGATGATGCGGCGGTGGAAATCGCCTTACGTAGTCGTGGAACACCTCGTGTGGCCAATGCTTTGTTGCGCCGGGTGCGTGATTTTGCACAAGTGAAAGGCAGTGGTAAAATAGATGTCGAAATTGCACGTTTTGCCCTTGAAGCGCTTAATATTGATAAATATGGTTTGGATGAAATTGATAATAAAATTTTACTGACCATTATTGATAAATTTAATGGTGGCCCAGTAGGATTGACTACAATTGCCACTGCTCTAGGGGAAGATGCTGGAACGATAGAAGAGGTGTATGAACCATTTTTAATTAAAGAAGGGTTTATTAAACGTACTCCTAGAGGACGAGAGGTTACGGGATTGGCTTATCAACATTTGGGTAGATTAAAACCAAGTGAACAAACAAGTTTATTTTAAATAGATACTATAATGGCAGGCTTAAAAAAGTTGGCGCAGGAAACCGCTATTTATGGCGTAAGCAGTATTGTTGGCAGATTTCTAAATTGGTGCTTAGTACCTTTGTATTCTTATGTTTTAGTTGATTCAAGTGATTATGGCATAGTGACTAATTTGTATGCTTGGACAGCCTTGATTGTTATTATTTTGACTTATGGTATGGAGACGGGGTATTTCCGTTTTATTAATAAGCAACCAAAGCATGAGCAAGCCGACAATAAAGTGTATAGCACGACACTTACGAGTGTGGGCGCGACTTCTCTTTTATTTTCGGTAATTTGCATTGTGTTTGGACCTCAAATTGCAGCCGCATTAGGTTATGCAAACCATCCTGAATTTATTCAAATGCTTGGCGTGGTAGTTTCTATGGATGCTTTTGATTCTATTCCATTTTCCTACTTGCGTTATAAGAATAAGCCAATTGTATTTGCTAGTTTGAAGTTGTTGATGATTTTTGTGAATATTATTTTTAATATATTCTTTTTGGTTATTTGTCCAAAGTTGGCCGTGTCTTATCCTCAACTTATCGATTGGTTTTATGATCCTAATTATGGCGTTGGTTATATTTTTGTGGCTAATCTTATTTCTACAACAACGGTAACGTTAGCCTTGCTGCCGTATGTATTTGTTGGCAAATGGAATTTTGATAAGACCTTGTTGCGTAGTATGTTGAAATATTCTTTACCGCTATTGTTGTTGGGTGTGGCTGGCATTATGAATCAAACTATTGATAAGATTATTTTCCCAATGGTCTATCCGAATCCTGCAGAAGCAATGCGTGAATTAGGTATTTATGGCGCTTGTTTCAAGGTGGCTATGGTTATGATGATGTTTACTTACGCTTTTCGTTTTGCGTATGAGCCCTTTATTTTTGCAAAGAATTCTGATTCAGATAGCAAAGCGACTTATGCCGATGCGATGAAGTATTTTGTGATTACGACACTTTTTATTTTTCTGATAATCATTGCCTATATTGATATCTTTCAATTATTGCTTGGCCCTCAATATCGTGAAGGTATTCGAATTATACCAATTGTATTGATGGCCTATTTTTTACAAGGCGTGATGTATAATTTGTCGTTGTGGTACAAACTGGTTGATAAAACTATGTTTGGAGCTTGGTTTTCATTGATTGGATTTATTGTTACTTTGGTTATTAATATTGTATTTATCCCAATTTATAGTTACATGGCCTCGGCATGGGCGGCGTTAGTAAGTGCTGTGGTGATGGTAATTTTATCTTACGCATTTGGGCAAAAATATTATCCAATTCATTATAAACTAAAGGTGTTAGGGTTGTATTTTGGATTAACCATGTTGTTGTTTGCTGCTATGTATTGGGTGTCATTCGAATGGACGGTTGTTAATATTTTGTATAGGACTATTTTGGTGGCAATATATGTCGGCATTGTGGTGTGGCGTGAGTTGCCGTTGTTGCGTCCGAAACGCCCTTCTAAACAAAATGTTTAGTGATTAATTGTATAATAATATGCTTGTTGATAAGTTTTTGTAAAAGCTAAGTGACTTGCTAGTAGCGTTTCAATTTCTTTTATTACTTTTGTAGCTCAAATTACATAAAAAACTACTTACGATATTTAAACTATGGGACTTTTTTCTCTTACGCAGGAAATAGCTATCGACTTAGGAACCGCTAATACCATTATTATTTCTAATGATAAAATTGTGGTTGATGAACCTTCGGTTGTAGCTTTAGATAGACGCACAGATAAGCTGCTTGCCATTGGTAAAGTGGCTCAGCAAATGCATGGTAAAGCACATGAGGGTATACGTACGGTTCGCCCATTGAGGGATGGCGTAATTGCTGACTTCTATGCTGCTGAATTGATGATTCGTGGAATGATTAAGTTAATTCCTCACAAAAATCAGTTGTTTACACCTTCATTACGCATGGTAGTTGGTATCCCTTCGGGAAGTACTGAGGTTGAAATTCGTGCTGTGCGCGACTCTTCAGAGCATGCTGGTGGACGTGAAGTTTATATGATTTATGAGCCAATGGCTGCCGCTATCGGTATTGGTTTAGATGTAGAAGCGCCTGCTGGTAACATGGTGGTTGATATCGGTGGTGGAACCACAGAAATTGCTGTGATTTCGCTGGGTGGTATGGTGGCTAATAAGTCTATTCGTATCGCTGGTGATGATTTTACTGCTGACATTATGGAGTACATGAACCGTCAACATAATATCAAAGTAGGAGAACGCACTGCAGAACAGATTAAAATTAATGTAGGTTCAGCCTTAACGGACTTGGGCGATGAAGCACCTGAAGACTATATTGTTCGTGGCCCTAATCGTATGACGTCGTTGCCAATGGAAGTTCCAGTTTCATATATGGAAATTGCTCATTGTCTAGAAAAGTCAATTACGAAGATTGAAGCGGCTGTTTTGGCTGCCTTGGAAAGTACACCTCCTGAAATTTATGCCGATTTGGTTAAAAATGGTATTTATTTGGCTGGTGGTGGAGCTTTGTTGCGCGGTTTGGCTAAACGTTTGACTGATAAGATTCAAATTCAGTTTCATGTCGCTGACGATCCTTTGCATGCAGTAGCTCGCGGAACGGGTGTCGCGCTTAAAAATGTACACAAGTTTCAATTCTTGTTACGTTAATTTGGTGATAATATAATCAAATAAAACGAGGGTAGAATATTTATTTTACCCTTTGTCTTTTCAAAATACACATATGTCAGCTTTATTACGTTTCTTTGCACGCTTTGCATTAGTTTTTGAATTCCTGTTCTTGGAAATCATTGCTTTTGTGTTGATTTTTCATGCAAATGCATTTCAACAAAGCGTTATTTATAAAGCAAATACAGCATTTGTCGTTTCTGTGTATGAGACCACTAGTGCTTGGGCTGACTATTTCTATTTAGGTGCAGATAATCAGAGATTGGCTCATGAAAACGAGATGTTGGTTAATAAAGTAGCTCGTCTAGAAACTAAATTAGCCGCACTTAAAGACACGTCGCTCGTTGTTACACCTGCTTATCGTGCTATATCGGCTAAAGTGGTTTACAGCAGTATTAACAAAATTCAGAACTATATTTTAATCAATAAAGGGAAAGATTATGGCTTGGCACCTGATATGGGTGTGGTTTCTGATGAGGGAGTTGTGGGAGTTGTTGAAAGTGTTTCGGAGCATTTTTCTGTTGTTTTACCTATCCTTAATACTAAATTATTGGTAAGTGGTAAACTGAAAAGCAATGATGCTTTAGGATCTGTGGTATGGGATGGCGTTTCTTCAACTGCAGCACAATTTACAGAAATTCCTAGTCATGTTGAGGTGGTCGTAGGCGATTCGGTTGTAACGAGTGGTTTTTCTGCCATTTTTCCAGAGGGGATTTTTATAGGAACTGTTGAGGATGTGGATTATCAGGATCATAAAACATTTTGTGATATTGAATTGAAATTAGCAACTGATTTTCAATCGTTGCACTATGTGCGGGTGATTGATGTGAGCCGTCGCCAAGAACAACAACAAATAGAAAATACCATTCATTAATATGCAAGATCGCTTAAGGATAGTTTTAAATTTTATTCTGCTCATAGCTGTTCAGATTTTGATTTTGAATAATATACAATTATTTGGGTTAATTAATCCGTACTTGTATATTTTGTTTATTATTACATTGCCAATGTTTGTTTCTCCTAGCTTTATGTTGCTTATTGCCTTTGTATTAGGAGGTATTATTGATGTATTTTCGCATAGTTATGGTATTCACATGGCGGCAACGGTGTTAATAGCTTTTATTCGTCCTTACATTATGGAATTGTTTGCATCTCGTGAGGACATGGAAAAATCGGCACCTACATATCGTAATTTTGGTCTGTCTTTTTTGAAATATGCTTCCTTGCTTGTTGTTATTCATCATTTTGTGCTATTTTCTTTAGAGGCCTTCTCTTTTGCTCATTTTGGCATGGTATTGCTTAAAACATTATGTAGCAGCTTGGTGACTATGCTTCTTATATTTGGTATTCAAAGCATTAATTTTAAACGGAGGTGATAAACGACTCATTTAGTAATAGGCAATATGTTATTCGCATTTTTATAGCTGTTTTGTTAGCTATATTTGTGATTCAATTATTTAATCTTCAGTTGATTAAAGATTATGGAGAACAGGCGGATAGTAATGCTTTATTGCGTCGTACCATTTATGCTCCTCGTGGTTTGATTTATGACCGCAACGGGGTCTTACTTGTTTACAATCAGCCTACTTATGATATTCTTATTACGATGCACGAGTTGCGCGTGATGGCTAAGAATAAAACTCCTTTGGATACATTAGAATTGTGTAAAACCTTATCAATCACCAAGGTGGAATTTGATAAGCGTATCAAAGAAGTAAAACATAGAATTGGTTATTCCCCTCGTGTACCACAACGTTTTATTACTCAATTATCGCCAGTTGAATATGCGGTGTTACAAGAAAAATTGCATCGTTTTCCAGGTTTTACCATTCAAAGTAGAACCTTGCGTAATTATACATACCCTGTGGCTGGTCATGCTTTAGGGTCCATTGGTGAAGTTTCGCGTTGGATGATAGAAAAGGATCCATACTACAAGCAAGGGGATTATGCGGGTGTCAGTGGCTTTGAGAAATCGTATGAAGTGGCATTACGTGGTCAGAATGGTGTTGAAATATTATTGCGTGATGTGGCAGGACGTATTCAAGGGCGCTATAAAAAAGGTGAATTTGATAAAGCTGCTGTAGCTGGAGATAATTTGACGGTGACATTAGATATTCAGTTACAAATTTTAGCAGAAGAACTACTACAAGGAAAAAAGGGAAGTGTGGTTGCCATAGAACCAAGTACTGGCGAAATATTGGCTATGGCATCAAATCCAACATGGAATCCGGGCCTTCTAGTCGGGCGTGAACGCTCTCATAATTACGCTGTTCTTTTGAATGACCCAACTAAACCTCTATTAAATAGGGCTACACAAGGTACTTATTCTCCTGGCTCTACGTTTAAACCACTACAGGGATTAGTTTGTCAACAAGAGGGAGGCATTACACCTGAAACTTTGTTTGCTTGTAATGGACCCTCTTCCAGCCCTATTCGATGCACTCACCATCATGGTTCACCTGTGAATCTTGAAAGTGCTATTGAACAAAGTTGTAACCCCTATTTTTGGAATGCTTACCGGGAGACATTGGAGAAAGGAGGTTATGGTGACCGTAATGCTAATTTTAAGGCGAATTATGAGCGTTGGCGTAATGATATCATGAGTTTTGGATTGGGTCCGAAGTTTAAAGATTCGGATGTTCCTGATCAGGTTAATGGTAGTGTTCCTTCAATCAAAACATATGATAAATGGTATGGTGCACGTGGTTGGCGAGCTATTACGATTCGTTCCAATTCTATTGGTCAAGGAGAAGTGCAGGTTACTCCTTTGCAATTGGCTAATTCGGTGGCAGTTATAGCAAACGAGGGCTATTATATTACTCCGCATTTACACAAGTGTGATTCGATGTTAAATCATAAACACGTGTCCTTAATCGATAAAAAATATTTTCCGGTTGTAAAACAAGGTATGTGGCGTGTGTGTGAATTTGGTACTGGCAAATGGTATAAACTTGATAGTATACCGATGTGTGGAAAAACTGGTACAGTTGATAATAGTCATGGTCGTCCACACTCTTTATTTGTAGGGTTTGCCCCTAAAGATAATCCAAAAATTGCTATCGCTGTGGTAATTGAGACGTCAGGTTTTGGTGCCACATGGGCCAACCCAATTGCAAGTGTATTATTAGAGCAATATTTAACAGGTACGGTTAAGCGTACAGAGTTAGTTAATCGATTAAAAACTTCAGTTACCGATCCAGATGTCAAGAAATATTAGCATAAAATCTTCCATTGATTGGCCAATTGTATTTTTGTACTTGGCTTTGGTGTTCCTTGGGTGGCTTAACGTCTATGGCGCTAGTTATGACTATGATCAAACGTCCATTTTTGACTTTTCATACCGTTCAGGTAAACAGTTTATTTGGATTATTTGCGCTATAGGTTTGGCTGGAATAATATTGCTTATTGATTCGCGTTTTTTTCAGTCTTTCTCCACACTTTTTTACATCCTGATGATTTTACTGCTGATTGTTACAGCCGTAGTTGCACCCGATGTTAAGGGATCTCGTTCGTGGTTAGTATTAGGACCTTTGAGTATTCAACCAGCTGAATTTTCAAAATTTGTCACAGCTTTAGCGTTGGCGAAAGCGATGAGTAGTTATGGCTTTAAGCTGCGTAGTTTTAGAAGTTATTTGATTACTGGTTTAATTATTGCGTTACCAGCCCTTATAATTATTATGCAGAAAGAGACTGGATCTGCACTTGTTTATGCAGCTTTTTTACTTGTTTTGTATCGTGAAGGTATGCCTGGTTTGATTCCGCTCATTGGTTTCTGTTGCGTGGTGCTATTTATTATCGTGATTCGATTTAGTGACGTTCCTTTTGCTGGTGTGGAGGCCGCATCTACAGGTTTAGTGATAGCCTTTATATTAATGTTATTAGTTGTACTGGTTTTTTTATTTTTGTATAAAAGTGACAAAGAAACGCTTAAATATCTTTCGTTAGGTTACCTTACTCTATATGCATTAGCTGCATTAATTCATCTCACAGGATGGATTTCGGTTAATTTTCTTTATGTGTCGTTATTTTGTATAAGTGCTTCTGTGATTTATTTGTGTGTGAATGCTATTCGTTTCCGATTGCGTCATTATTGGCTCATAGCACTTTTCTTAGTTGGTTTTACAGGGTATTGTTATTCTGCAGAATATATTTTTGAACGCATATTGGAACCTCATCAACAGATGCGTATCAAGGTAGTTTTAGGTATGGAAAATGATCCTCGTGGTGTGGGTTATAATGTGAATCAGGCGAAAATTGCTATTGGTTCTGGAGGTTTCTTTGGTAAAGGTTTTTTAAATGGTACTCAAACTAAATTGAAATATGTACCCGAACAAGATACCGACTTTATATTTTGTACTGTTGGCGAAGAGTTTGGTTTTGTAGGTTCTGTGGCATTATTAATGATTTATATGTTTTTCTTATTCAGATTGATAAGAATGGCAGAACGACAGCGAGAACCATTTGCACGTATTTATGGCTATTCAGTGGTTGGTATTTTCTTTTTTCATATCGCTATTAACATTGGTATGGTGATAGGTTTAGCTCCAGTAATTGGTATTCCATTGCCGTTTTTTAGCTATGGGGGATCTTCGTTATGGTCATTTACCTTTTTGTTGTTTATCTTTTTACGTTTTGACATTTCACAAACGGCACGTGTACATTAATGTTAGCATATTAATAAAAACGCCTCATCAAAGTTTTGATGAGGCGTTTTTGTATTGAAAATCAGAGCCTTTTGGCGGATTCGAACCGCCGACCTACTCATTACGAATGAGTTGCTCTACCAGCTGAGCTAAAAAGGCATTTTTTAATCGGACGCAAAGGTAAGAACTCTCGCGATAAAATCCAACAATTTGCGAGGTTTTTTATGTAAATAAAATCACAATGGCTGATAAAATAGAGATAATGAACCACAGCATTATTCCTAATAATATAGGGCTAAATCCCACTTCTTTGATATTGTCTTTGGATAAACCGGTACCAATTAAAAAGAGGGTGTAAATCATGCCCATTTTGGCAATGCCCACAGCTTTAATATAAACTTCTTTTCCTTCAGGTAGATAGGTGGTTATTAACATGGCTACAATGTAAAGAAAGATAAACCAAGGAATGGTGATTTTCGATTTCCGGTCCGTTCCGCGATTGTAAAAGAAAGCCACAATAAGTGATAACGGAATAATCCACAACGCTCTAATTAATTTGGTTGTGGTGGCAATTTGTAACGCCATTTCGCTGCGTGTGGCGGCGGCACCTACTACGGAACTTGTGTCGTGAATAGCGATGGCGCACCAATAACCAAATTGTGTGTCAGTCATGTTCAGCCAATGCCCAATGGGTGGGAAAAGGAATAAGGCGGCAGCATTCAGCATGAAAATAGTTCCTAGCGCGACTGTCATATCTTTGTTTTTGGCATTGATAACAGGTCCTAAAGCCGCAATCGCACTTCCACCACAAATGGCTGTTCCTCCCGAAACTAATAGGGTTGTATCTTTATTGATTTTGAGCAGCTTGCCAAAGAGTAATCCAAGTGACATTGTAATGGCTATGGAAAAAATAGTGAAGATAATCCCCGTTTTGCCAGCTGAAATAGCTTGTTCTATATTCATGCCAAATCCTAAACCAACCACAGAGGCTTGTAATAAAATTTTGGTGAATACTTTATTGTGCTGTATAAATGGATTTCCCATAGTCAGTGCCACAATAAGACCCAATAATAAAGCTAATCCAGGCGAAAGAAATGGAATAACAAAGAGTAGTAATACAAAAATGATTTCTCGATTTTTTTGTGATAGTTGTAGCTGAATCATCTGACTAAAATTGGGAAATAAACGGTGAGCAAGTTTACAGTTTTCGTACACGATCCATCTCGCGGCGATCATCTTTTTCGCGTAAGGTTTCGCGCTTGTCATAGGTCTTTTTACCACGAGCTAGCGCTATTTCGATTTTGGCCATCCCTTTTTCGTTGATAAATAGAAACGTTGGTACAATGGTTAAACCACTTTCTTTCGTGGCTCGTTCCAATTTACGGAGTTCTCTTTTAGTCAATAAGAGCTTACGTTCGCGTAGGGCTTCATGATTGTAAAAAGTACCTAAACGGTATAGTGCGATGTGCATATTGCGCACCCATAATTCACCGTCGGAGAAAGAACAAAAGGTGTCCACCAAGCTAGCTTTCCCTTCACGGATGGATTTTATTTCGGTGCCATACAATACGATACCAGCGGTGAAACGCTCAATCAATTCGTAATCGAAAGAGGCGCGTTTATTTTTTATATTAATTTTTACCTTGGAATGCATGCTGTCCTTTTGAGTATGCAAAGATAGCTGCTTTTTTGCTTTTTTCCATATATTCATGTTGTTAATCTCGCAAAATACCGCTACTTTTGTCAACTTAAAACCTTACAAACTGATTTTTTAATGCTTAACCTTATGAAACAACGTTTTATCATAGTAGTTTCTTTCCTTTTTTCTGTAGCCGTATTGGTTGCTCAGGTAGATTGCAAAATTTATCAGCTACCAACGTTTACTAAGTCTGCATCTTCTCAAAATAAAGTTCAATCTTCAGATATCCGTACCTCGGGCGTAGTAACCGCTGTTGTACGCGAAGGTGGTACTGTTAAAGGATTTTACCTGCAAGACAAAGTGGGCGACGGTAATCGGTTGACTTGCGATGCGATATTTGTAGCTTTTGACAATCCGACTGTCACCGTTGGTTCTGAAATAGAATTAGTGGCATCTGTTACTGCTAATGATGGGCAATTAATGCTCGCAGATGTTTCATCGTTACAGAAGTTGGCCGAAAATCAATTAGTAACTCCTACAAAAGTTATCTTTCCTACAGACTTTGGCAATTATAGTCAATATGTAGGTATGGTTCTTGAATTTAACCAAACCTTATTTGTTACCAATAATTACTATTGGGGAAGTGGAAAAATCACACTTTCGTCACATCGCTTGAATGGAGGCGTAGAGGTGGAATTGCCAGGAAGTAATGAGTATTTTGCTTTATTGGCTGAAAATAAGCTAAATCAATTAACAATGGTTAGTTCACCTTCTGTGGCTTATCCTTTTGCTGATGAGAATGGGACTTTACGTATGGGTTATCGTGTTGATAATTTGCAAGGTACGCTTACACAATCGGGATCGGTTTATCAATTGGAAGTAACTTCGCGTCCAAATTTTTATGGCAATCCTCGGGCAGCAACACACGAACCTATTGGTGATTATAACGTGAAAGTTTGTTCATTCAATATGGAATATTATTTGCGCAGTAATTATGGCGATTTTGCAGGGCCAGCTGATGCAATTGAAGCCGACAGACAACATGCTAAATTATTAAAAGCTTTGCAAGCTATTGATGCGGATGTGTATGGCTTAGTTGAAATTCAACAAGGCAATGATGCTATTGCTTACATGTGTAATGCGCTTAACACAGCTGCTGGTGGCGATTTGTATGCTTATGTAACTGATGGTACAGCAGTTAGTGGCTCTTATACCAAAGTAGGATTTATTTATCGTAAAGATAAGATTAGTACCGTTGGTTCTATTGAATTTAATAATTTAAGAACGATGTATCGTAAGGCGATACAAGCCTTCCAATTAAAATCAAATGGCGAGAAATTTGTATTTTCACTCAATCACTTGAAGGCGAAGGGTACAACTTACGACACCACACCAGAAGGTGATTTAGATGCAGGTGATGGACAAAGTTCGTATAATGCAACGCGTGTCGCAGAGGTTAATTCTGTAGTATCAAAATGTAGTGGTTTTGCAACTGTCGATCCCGATGTTTTGGTTATGGGCGATATGAATGCGTATTCCAAGGAAGATCCTATTCGTCGTTTTGAGTCGTCTGGCTATACCAATTTGCTTAAACATTATCATGGCGATACTATTTATTCCTACTCTTACAAAGGCGAAGTTGGGTTGCTGGATCATGCTTTAGCCAATAGTTCCATGATGGCTCAAGTGACTGGTGCAACGGTTTTTCATATTAATACCGATGAACATTATAAATTTGAATATCAAAATGCAGCGACCTGTCAAGATAATATGTATCGTTCGTCAGACCATGATGCTGTAGTTGTTGGTTTGAAACTTAAAGGTACTACTGATAGTGTAACTTCTGTAGTTGAGCCAACTAGAATGTGTGTCATGCCAACTATTGTGCAGGATGGCGTGATTACGATTTACAATGCTGCAAAAATGGATATTACTATTAGCGACCTACAAGGACGCGTATTTTATAGTGGGCGTTTACCGAATGACAATAGTGTGACATTTGGTTCAGATCAGTTGCACATGTCGCAAGGTTTTTATGTGGTGCGTATTTTAGATCCGCGTTCTGCAGCTATTGAACCACAAATCTTCAAAGTTATTTTGCGTTGATGAATCCGCTAACCATTATTGAAACCTATTATGAACCGAATAGCGCTTTGTATCAGCTATTGGTGTCGCATAGTCGGGCAGTGGCGGATAAAGCTTTGTTGTTAGCGAATCAACATCCAGAGTTAGCTATCGATTGCTGGTTTGTAGAGGAAGCAGCTATGTTGCACGATATTGGTATTTTTCTCACCAATACTCCTTCATTAGGCTGCTATGGTACACATCGTTACATTGAACATGGCTATTTGGGTGCCGATTTATTACGTCAACACGGATTAGATAAACACGCCTTGGTGTGCGAACGGCATACAGGTACAGGTCTTTCGCTGGCTGATATCGAAAAGCAGCAATTGCCATTGCCACATCGCGATATGCGCCCCGTATCAATGGAGGAACAACTGATTTGTTTTGCTGACAAGTTTTTTTCTAAAAGTCGTTTAAATACGGAACTAACCATTGAACAAATACATGATAACTTAGCTAAATTTGGTGCCGAAAATTTACGTGTTTTTGACCATTGGATGAGTCTATTCCTATAAAAAAAGCTTCACAGATTATGTGAAGCTTTTTTATTATCCATGAGTCAGCGCTTTTCTTTGTCATTTTTGACACTGAACCAGAGTAAACCTGATATGGTTAAACATACTGCACAAATAGCAAAGATAACTGATTTGTCGGCTGCCGCATTTACCACTTCACCCATTTTGAATGATGCTACCAACTGTGGTAACACCACTGATAAATTGAAAATGCCCATGTATAATCCCATTTTGGTTTGGTCTACTTTTTCGCTCATAATGGCAAATGGTAATGAAACTACCGATGCCCAACCAATACCCGCAATCCCAATCATAACATAATAAAGAAGGGTGGTTGTACCTACGAAATAAACTCCAGCATAACCAGCAGCCATGATGAATATACAAATAATATGTGTTTTAACCATTCCTATTTTCTTGGCAAAACCATTGAGTACCAATACTGGTAAAATGGCACTGACTAAGCTTAGAATAAAGAAGGCAATAGAATTGACGCTTCCTGCTGAATCGCCTAGATTCAATACGTTTTGCAAATAGAAAAAGGCATATACAAACATGGTTTGAACGCCAATCCAAGTGAACGAATGGGCCAATAATACTTTTTGAAATTCGTTCGAGTTTTTATTGCTTCCTGTTAAGTTAAATAGTACCATGATGGTGCTGATTACAACTAATAACAAACATATGAATTCAACACTATTCAAAAAATAACCAAAGAGTTCAACGCCTGAGGTTACTGTGAACCCAAATAATTTTTCAGCAATTACGTACACGCCATAGACTAATAATCCAATAAGTGGTAAAATGGATTCAATGATATCTCGTGAGGATGTTTTTGATTTTTGTGATGTTTCGTCAATGGCTTGTAATTCGCGTGGTTCCTTAATCAAAAAGGCTGGAATAATGGTTGCCAATAACGCAATGCCAATACCAATATAAATTAAAGCTTCGTTGCCTAGCGTACCACCAATTAAATAGGCCAATACCCCGAAAGTGCCCGATACGGTTTGCATCCAAGTATAACCTTTGGCGCGTTGTTCTTTTGGCGTGCAATCTGCTATAAGTGAACGAGTAGGATTGAAACTCACGTTGATGCTTAAATCAAATGTTAATGCTACAATAACGGCGATTGAGAGCAAGCCCGCTTGTGGGTCGTCGCCACCGATAAATAATTTTTGTATAATTTCTAAATTAGGTAGTGCTAACATCATTAAGGCGGCCAATGTCCCGCCTATCACAATCCAAGGACGACGTCGACCTCCCATAAACCACATTTTATCACTCAAAATCCCGACAATGGGTTGTGCTAAAATACCTGCTATAGGACCAGCCGCCCACACGATACCAATTTCGTGAATATCTAAGCCATATTTTGTGGAGAGAATCCAGCTTAAAGCTGAAATTTGAACAGATAATGCAAAGCCCATGGCCGTTGCTGGTAAGCTCAGTAACGCAAAAAATGCATTACTCATTTTCTTTTGAATGCTTAACATGGTATTCAGTTAGTTTAAGGGTTATTATATAAGACAAATATTATTCCGTGGCAAAAGTAATTTTTTTATTCAGAATCTACAATTTTTTTCGTTTTTTGTGCAACGAATATTTGCTCAAATTATGTAGGAGTTGATGGAAATACCGATTTTTATTTTTATCTTTGTGAAACTAAAATAGTATAATTATGGCGATACAAATAGGTGATAAGATGCCTGATAAGTTGGGCGTGAATCAAGTTGGAGAACCCGTTTTGGCAACCATGTTGCGTGGTAAAAAGGTGGCGCTGTATTTTTATCCTAAGGATAATACCTCTGGTTGTACGGCACAGGCGTGTAATTTGCGCGATAATTATGCCGAGTTACGTAAAGCTGGTTATGAAATCGTAGGTGTGAGCGTGGATGACGAAAAATCGCATCAAAAATTCATTGCAAAACACGATTTGCCATTTACGCTTATTGCTGACACTGACAAAACCTTAGTGGAGCATTTTGGTGTATGGGCTGAGAAAAAAATGTATGGTCGCGCTTATATGGGCACGTTGCGTACCACCTTTATTTTTAACGAAGAAGGGATTTTGGAACGCATTATTTCTCCTAAAGAGGTGCGTACAAGTGACCACGCAGCACAAATTTTAAAATAAATTTTCTTTTTGACACAAGTTGTCAAAAAGGTGCTGTACTTTTGCAGCGACAAAAGGTATAAATCATTAAACAAAAAACAATATTATGGCAGTAGAAATTAAAAAACCGTCGCCCGAAAAGTTGAAAGCGCTTCAGTTGGCGATGGACAAAATTGAGAAAGATCATGGCCGCGGTACCATTATGAAAATGGGCGATGACCATGTTGAAGAGGTGGGTGTTATATCTACGGGTTCCATTGGCTTGAATATGGCTTTGGGTGTAGGCGGTTTTCCTCGTGGTCGTGTAATCGAAATTTATGGTCCTGAATCGAGCGGTAAAACTACGTTGGCGATTCATGCGATAGCAGAAGCTCAAAAAGCAGGTGGCATTGCTGCTATTATCGATGCGGAGCATGCGTTTGACCGTTTTTACGCGGAAAAATTAGGCGTTGATATTGAAAATTTGTTGATTTCACAGCCAGATAGTGGCGAGCAAGCCCTCGAAGTAGCTGATCAATTAATTCGTTCGTCGGCCGTGGATATTGTGGTGATTGACTCTGTGGCAGCTTTGACACCAAAAGCTGAATTGGAAGGTGATATGGGTGATTCAAAAATGGGCTTACAAGCGCGTTTGATGTCGCAAGCCTTGCGTAAACTCACGGCTAGTATCAATAAAACTAATACTACCTGTATATTTATCAACCAGTTGCGCGATAAAATTGGTGTGATGTTTGGTAGCCCTGAAACTACGACGGGTGGTAATGCGTTGAAATTTTACGCTTCGGTGCGTTTAGATATTCGTCGCATTGGGCAAATAAAAGATGGTGAAAGTGTTATTGGTAACCAAACACGTGTCAAAGTGGTTAAAAATAAAGTAGCACCTCCATTTCGCAAAGCTGAATTTGATATTATGTTTGGCGAGGGCATTTCTCGTTCAGGTGAAATCTTAGATTTAGGTGTGGAACATGGCATCATCAAGAAAAGTGGTTCATGGTTTAGTTATGGCGAAACCAAGCTAGGTCAAGGCCGCGATGGCGTTAAAAAATTGCTTGAAGATAATCCAGAGTTGTCGGCTGAACTCGAAGCAAAATTAATGGAACAGATAAAAGTGTAGTGTTGTCAGCGTAGCTGAATAAAAGAAAACTCCGTTATCCGATGAGGTAGCGGAGTTTTTTATTTGTTTATGTCCTTCTGAAGAATTACATCTAAACGCTTTTTGATTTTCTGATAGCCAGCTCGTTCTAAAGCAGAATGTTTGAAAAGTTGCTTGAATGTACTTCTTGAAAAATGTGCCCAATCAAGCGTTAAAAGCTGTTCGTGCGGTTGTAATTCGGCCGTGTGATGTGCTTTCGCTTTTTTATTCCACGGGCAAGCATCGAGGCAGGCGTCGCAACCAAATAAGCGATTGCCCATACGCGATGTAAATTCATCGGATATGGTGTCACGATGTTCTATGGTGAGGTACGAAATGCAGCGATTTGCATTCACTTCGTAAGCTGATAACGCCTCCGTGGGGCAGGCTTTAATACAAGCCGTGCATGTGCCGCAACGCTCTTTTTGCGGCGTGTCGTAATCCAGTGGAAGTGTGGTAATAAGTTCGCCAATCAAACAATATGAGCCTAATGTGGGATGTATTAACAGGCCGCTTTTACCAATCCAACCTAGTCCAGCGCGTTGTGCCAAGCGTCGTTCTAAAACTGGTGCTGAATCGCAAAATACCATGTTTTCGTTTTGCGCTTGTTCATCGATAAAAGCTTGCAACTGTTTCAGTTTGTCTTTGATGATAAAATGGTAGTCTTTCCCATAAGCGTACTTAGCTATTTTTGGCGCGCTTTCGGGTTGTAGTTGAGCGGGGAAATAATTGAGCAAGACTACTATGACTGACTGTGCACCATGTACCAATAACTGTGGATTTGTGCGTTTGTCGAAATGATTTTCTAAATAGCTCATGTTGGCGTGATAGCCTTTGTTGAGCCATGTTTGTAGCGTACGTGCGTCGTCGGCGAGAAGCTCCGCTTTAGCAATACCACACGCATCGAATCCGAGTTGTAGTGCTTTGGCTTTTATCTCGTCCGATAAGCTCATTATTTGCTCAATTGTTGCTCAATAGAAGCATTCAAATTGCCTGCGTTTAGCGCTTTCCCTGCTACAATATCGCCGTCGCGACCGACTAAAAACCATGCTGGAACCTGCTGTACGTTGTAGGTACGTAAATAAGTGGAGTTGGCACCACGCTCATCGCGTACACAAATCCAAGGAATTTCGCGTGTTTGTTCAAGCCACAAAAGTTTGTTGTTGTCTACAGAAACTTGATAAATCTCAAATCCTTTGGCATGGTAAGCTGCGTATAATTCACGCAAAAAGAGCGTGTGAGTCGGTGCGAAATCGGTTTCATAAGCCGAAAAATCGATAAGTACTACGTTTCCTTTCAATGACGAAACGGAAGTAGCTTCACCTACGCGATTTGGAAGTGTGATGTCGATAATACCAGCTTGCTCACCCGTAAGTAGATGGTCGTAGTTGGCTTGCGCTTGACGTGTCTCTTTGAGCGCTGTTAATACAATGTTAGTCAATACTGCCGTGCGTGGATTTTTGGGTTGGAATACCTGATATGCGGTTGCTACAGCCGACCAATAACTGCGGTCGTTTTTGTTGTAAGGCGAAAAAATATAAAACCCGTTGATGGTTTGATTCACGGCATAGTAAGCCGCTGTGGAACGTGTATCGTTTAAAATCAGTTTGCGCGCTTTTACCTTGTGTGCTTCAATCATGGCAATAGCTTCGTCTTTGTTCAGTTTCTTTTGTTCGTTGGCAGTTTTAATGTAGCGTTGAATCTCGAAACCTGAATTGCGCAACGTTTTAATCGCTTCTGAGTTGGGCGAATTTTCGACAGTGTATTTTGTGGCAAATTGCTCTTTTTGACCGTTGATGGTAATATGTTCGGTAGAATCGATAGCAAATAGAATAGTTTGGTCGTCTAACCGTAGGCGGTAAAATTCAGGATAAGCGGTTTGTGGCGCTTTGAATTTATAGTGACCAGTTTTCGATAGTCTCACCGAATCCAATAACGTAATTTTAGCATCATTGACTTGCTCCAAATAAAGCATTTCTTTTTCGGCGTTGGCTATTTCGCCTTCTACGCTGAATTTGGTGTTGTTATTACAGGCTGTAAAACTGACTACGAGGGTGCAAAAAAGAACAAAACGTTTCATTATTTCCAATTTTTATAAGGGTTTCTGATTAAGCTGGCGTTGTAGTAACGGGTATCATTGGTTACTTCTTCGCCAATAAATGGTGGTTTTTCAAATACACAATTGACGCTTGGTAACTCGATTTCGGCCATCACCAAACCTTCATTTTCGCCGTGAAATTCATCTATTTCCCAGCAAAAACCTTTGTAATCGTAGCGATGACGGACTTTTTCGATAATTGGTTTTTCGCAGATTTCGGCTAACATCACTTGCGCGTCTTCCACAGGTATGGTGTATTCAAATTCGTTGCGTGCAAAACCAATGGTGGCATTTTTGATGGTGATATAAGCTTTTTCGCCGTAAATACGCACGCGTACTACACGATTTTTGTCGCTGCAAATGTAACCTTGTACAATGCGTTTGCTAGTCGATGTAGCTTTGTACTCGTCCGATAAAAGCAGGAATTTACGTTCAATTTCTAGTGCCATAATGCGCCTTTTTGTGTGATGCAAAGTTATAATTTTTTTCTGTATTTCACGGGCGGTAGGCTGAGTGTCGTCATTAAAAACAAAAAAATAGTGTCTTCGGGGCTAAATACTATGTAATTACAAAAAAAAATAGTATTTTTGCAAGCTACTTTTCGTAAGAATGGAGCGTTTTATCTGTTGTAACGAGCCTTGTGTGGTGTTCAACAAGTTAACTTAGCAATTATTGAACTTTTAACTTTATAACTTTTTCAAGTATGTCGGACAAAAAGAAAAAAAATCAGGGAGATGTAGAAATGCAAAATGTGCAAGAAGCATTGAGCAAATCGGAAGCATTTATCGAAACGTATCGTAAAGAGTTGCTTTACGGCGTAGGTGCAATCGTTATTTTGGTGTTAGCAGTATTAGCATTTCGCACGTATTACTTAGTGCCTCGTGAGACTGAAGCACAAGATAAAATGATTTTCTGCGTGAATAATTTCGAAAGAGATTCTTTTCGTTTGGCACTTCGTGGTGACGATATGAACGAAGGGTTCGAAACCATCGTAGACGATTATAAATTTACCGATGCTGCCGAATTGGCTGCTGCTTATGCAGGCGTTTGTGCTTATCAATTAGGTGAATACCAAGAAGCTATTGATTATCTAGATAAATTCGATGCTCGCTCGGTGAATATGACGCCAGCTACTATCTGTTTGAAAGGTGATGCTTACGTGGAATTAGGCGATTATAAAAGTGCAGTGAAAGAGTTTTTACGTGCTGCTGATACCGAAAATGATTTAGTAGCTCCTCGTAGCTTGAAAAAAGCTGGTTTAGCTTACGAAGCGTTAGGCGAATACGACAAAGCAGTAGACGTGTACACCGAAATTAAAGATACTTACTTTAGTTCTATGGAAGCTGGCGATATCGATAAATACATCGAACGCGCTAAAGCTTTGGATAAATAATTAGTACCGAAAAAAATCCTAAAGAGCTGTTTCAGACATACGTCGGTAACAGCTCTTTTTTAACTCCTATACTTTATGGCAACCATCTATCACAATTTATCGGCTTACGATGCCGAGGCGATGCCGTCAAAAGATCAAGTAAAGAACCAACGTTATGCTATCGTTGTAGCTGATTGGAATCCAAACGTGACCTTCCCGTTGTTGGAAGGCGCTTTCGATGCGTTGGTAACCAACGGCGTGGCACCCGAACATATTATGGTAAAACATGTGCCTGGCACGTTTGAACTCACATTTGCGGCCAAACGCATTTTGCGCGAATATAACGATATGTCGGCGGTGATTGTTATTGGCTGTGTGGTGCAAGGCGATACACCACATTTCGATTATGTGTGCCAAGGTGTAACACAAGGCGTGGCGGCGCTTAACGCTTCTGAAACGAGCCATGTGCCGGTTATTTTTAGCGTACTTACCACCAATACCATGCAACAAGCGTTAGATCGTGCAGGTGGTATTTTGGGCAACAAAGGCGTGGAAGGCGCGGTAACCGCACTCAAAATGGCGAATTTGTTTTAAGACGTAAATACTTTATAAATTTAAAATCCCCGCTTAATATCAATTAAGTGGGGATTTTCAGTGTAGATATAACAGGAATTATCTGATATTTTATTGGTTAAAAGAAATCGTCTCTTTGTTTTTTTTAGTACTTTTGCAATTCAACTTTATATAACTATGCCACAAAACATTCTACAATACGAGTCCGACATTTGGTCGTCAGCCGATTCTTTACGTTCTGCAGGTCTAAAACAGAGCGATTTTCCTAAATACATGATGCCTTTCTTTGCGCTTCGGATGGTGGAAAGCCGTTTGATTCGCGAACATAAACGCCTTTCAGAAGAGTTTGGGAAAACAGACAATAACACGGACGAATATATTGAATATTTCCAGACTATCGGGTTGGGTTACAACGATCATGTAATTCGTTACAATAAAACGCTAAGTGATATTTGTGCTAACGATAAAACATTTGAATCCGATTTCAAGGAATATCTCAATTCTTTCGACACCGAAACCCGTCATTTATTAGGAGTGGACAAAGGAAACGATGAAGAAAAGTATTTGGATGTTTCTGGTGTTTGTGGAATTCTAAGGGCTAAAAAAATTCTGTTTTCAATTGTACAAGGTTGGAGTAAAATTGACTTAGAACCATTCGATAACTCTGAAATAACTACGCTTGAAGAACATATCAAACGCAAATGGGCCGATATATCAGCTGAGACTGCCGGGGAACAATATACGCCCGATGATATTATTGGGTTGATTTCGGATATTGTGGCTTCAAAAATACAGGACAACGAAGAGTTTCTGACTATTTATGACCCTACCTGTGGTGGCGGGAACTTACTTTTTGGCATGGAAGATAAGCTTAGTACAAAAACCAACCGACCTACCAAAACCTACGGCATGGACTGGAATTCGTCGCTTTATGCCTTGGCTAAAATTGAAAGTCGTTTCCGTATCGATTCGGAG
>JACJXJ010000039.1 GCA_020636695.1 Prevotellaceae bacterium | reverse complement strand
ACCGGATTTATAAAACGTCACTATGCCAAACTGTTTGCGAATGAGGCCGAAAAATTAGCGTTGTGCGATACGGTTTCCAGTAACTTATTCGAATTATCTGATTTTTTATGTAATCAGTTAAAAATAGTTGATTTGGGAGCCGTTTTTCCTCATAAAGTAACGTTGCATCGTTCTTGTTCATCTATTCGAGAATACGGGCTTACGGACGAGCCAGAACGCTTATTGAGTCACGTGAAATGGTTAGAACTCATTGAAATGGAAGAGAGTACTACGTGTTGTGGCTTTGGTGGTACATTTGCCATAAAACAAACCGATATTTCTACTGCCATGGTTGCAAAAAAAGTGGAGCACGCATTAGCCACTGGAGCAGAATACATTGTAGGTACAGAGGCTTCATGCTTGATGAATATTACTAGTTACTGCCAAAAACAAGGATTACCTATTCGTGGTATTCATTTGGCAGATATTTTGAACGCAAAATAGAGTATGGCTTCAAAAATTCAAAAAACTAATGTCGCGCGGTTATTGGATAGTTATCACGTGAATTACGACTTGATTCCGTACGAAGTTGATGAATCGGATTTAAGTGCGGTACACGTCGCTAAACTACTAGATGAACCTATCGAATTGGTTTTTAAAACGTTGGTTTTACGTGGTGATAAAACTGGATTTTTTGTTTGTGTGATTCCTGGTGCCGACGAAGTGGATTTAAAATTAGCAGCCAAAGCATCAGGGAATAAAAATTGTGCCTTAATTCCGATGAAGGATTTATTAGGACTTACAGGGTATATTCGTGGAGGTTGTTCGCCATTGGGTATGAAAAAGCACTTTCCAACGTATATACACGAAACTTGCCAATTATACGATTACATTTATATTAGTGCTGGCGTGCGTGGTTTACAAATAAAATTAAGTCCAACGGATTTAATTTCCTGTTCTAACGCTATATTATCTGCATTGCTGTAAAAATAGCAAAGTGACAATAAATTAGAAGGTTTACACCCTAAAATAGTTGTAATTTTATTGATTTTTGGGCGCTGTTGTTGATAACTCTCACTCCAAATAGGTGTTTCTATACTTATTTTTTTATATCTTTGCCACTTAATTCGGTCAAAATTAAACACCACTAAAATATTTAACAAAATGGCTAAACAAAAGAAATTTATTACTTGTGATGGTAATCAGGCTGCCGCGCATATCTCGTATATGTTCTCGGAAGTAGCTGCTATTTACCCAATTACGCCATCCTCAACGATGGCAGAGTATGTTGATGAATGGTCTGCTGCTGGACGTAAAAACATTTTCGGTGAAACTGTTTTAGTTCAAGAAATGCAATCGGAAGGCGGTGCTGCAGGCGCTGTACATGGTTCATTACAAGCCGGTGCGTTGACTACTACGTACACCGCATCTCAAGGTTTATTGTTGATGATTCCTAATATGTACAAAATTGCTGGTGAATTACTTCCATGCGTATTTCACGTATCAGCACGTACATTAGCCAGTCATGCACTTTGTATTTTTGGCGATCATCAAGACGTTATGGCTTGTCGCCAAACTGGTTTTGCTATGTTGGCTGAAGGCTCAGTACAAGAGGTGATGGATTTAGCGGGTGTGGCACATTTAGCAACCATTAAAAGCCGTGTACCTTTTGTGAACTTCTTCGACGGTTTCCGTACCTCACACGAAATTCAGAAAATTGAGATGCTTGAAAATGATGACCTTGCTGGTCTTATCGATCAAAAAGCATTAGCAGAGTTCCGTAGTCGTGCCTTAACTCCTGAGAACCCTGTGGCACGTGGTATGGCTGAAAATCCTGATCATTTCTTCCAACATCGTGAAAGCTCAAATCCTTTCTACGATGCAGTTCCTGCTATCGTGGAAGAATACATGAATGAAATATCTAAAATCACAGGCCGCAAATACGGTTTGTTCGATTATTATGGTGCTGATGACGCCGATCGCGTGATTATTGCCATGGGGTCGGTTACCGAAGCTGCTCGCGAAGCTATTGATTACTTAGTAGCTCAAGGCGAAAAAGTAGGTTTGGTTTCGGTACACTTATATCGTCCATTCTCTGCTAAACATTTCTTATCGGTACTGCCTAAAACTGCCAAACGTATTGCCGTATTGGATCGTACTAAAGAACCTGGTGCAACTGGCGAACCACTTTACTTAGATGTAAAAGATGTTTTATATGGTCAAGTAGATGCTCCATTAGTTGTTGGTGGCCGTTATGGTTTAGGTTCAAAAGACACAACACCTGCTCAAATTTTGGCTGTTTATGAAAATTTAGCATTACCAATGCCTAAAAACTTATTTACTATTGGTATTGAAGATGATGTAACCTTTACTTCACTTCCACAAAAAGAAGAAATTGCTTTGGGTGGCGAAGGTATGTACGAAGCTAAATTTTATGGTTTAGGTGCAGATGGAACCGTAGGTGCCAACAAAAACTCGGTAAAAATTATTGGTGACAATACAAACAAGCACTGTCAGGCGTATTTCTCTTACGACTCCAAAAAATCGGGTGGTTTTACCTGCTCGCACTTACGTTTTGGTGATGCACCTATTCGTAGTACTTATTTGGTAAATACACCAAACTTTGTTGCTTGTCACGTACAAGCTTACTTACACATGTACGATGTAACACGTGGTTTGCGTGAAAATGGCACGTTCTTATTGAACACCATTTGGACGGGTGAAGAGTTGGCCAAACATTTACCAAACGATATAAAACGTTATTTTGCTAAAAAGAATATAAAAGTTTACTATATCAATGCCACTAAAATTGCCCAAGAAATTGGTTTAGGTAACCGTACCAATACTATTTTGCAATCAGCATTTTTCCGCATTACACAAGTGATTCCTGTTGACTTGGCGATTGAGCAAATGAAGAAATTCATTCTTAAATCGTATGGTAAAAAAGGTGAAGATATTGTTAATAAGAATTATGCTGCCGTTGATCGTGGAGGTGAATATGAAATATTATTTGTAGATCCTGCTTGGGCTTCACTACCTAGCGATAAAAACGCAGAAAATCACGATCCTGCATTTATCAACGAAGTAGTACGTCCTATTAATGCTCAAAATGGTGATTTATTACCAGTGTCAGCATTCAAAGGTATTGAAGATGGAACTTGGTATCAAGGTACATCAAAATATGAAAAACGTGGTGTTGCAGCGTTCGTTCCA
>JACJXJ010000038.1 GCA_020636695.1 Prevotellaceae bacterium | reverse complement strand
CCCGTCTATCTCGTAAACCTCTACGCCATCTGGTATCAAGAGCTTTTCTTGTTCCGTAGCTACGTCTGACTCTTGATTTGGATCAATCTCATCATGAAACACCTTTATTGATACCGATTCACTAGTGCGTTTAAGGAATAAAACAATAGCCAATAGTAAACCTACTTCTATAGCAATTGTCAAATCAAAGATTACGGTCAAAATTAACGTAACAAGCATAACCACAAAATCCGACTTTGGATTTTTGGACAACGCCACAATGGTGCGCCACTCACTCATATTATAAGAAACCATAATTAAAACACCAGCCAAACAAGCCATTGGAATAAACCCAACTAATTTACCTAAAAACAGCAGAACCAACAACAAAACTAAAGCATGAACAATACCTGCCACTGGAGTTCTACCACCATTATTAATATTAGTCATCGTTCGTGCGATAGCACCTGTAGCAGGAATACCTCCAAAAAATGGCACTACCATATTGGCAATTCCTTGACCAATCAGTTCGGTATTGGAATTATGTTTATCGCCAATAACACCATCGGCTACCATGGCAGAAAGCAACGACTCAATGGCGCCCAACATAGCAATAGTAAAGGCAGCTGGAAATAATTGTTGCATCAATCCAAAAATAGACTGCCCTTCTGCTAAACTGACAGCGGGCATTTTAGGCACTGGAATACCCGAAGGTAATTCATATAAATCCCCAATAGTTTCGATGCCATCAATACCTGCAAACCGTTTTAATCCCCAAACAACTAGAGTAACTAGAACAATAGCAACTAAAGAACCTGGAATCTTTTTGGAAATCTTTGGAGTTAATATAATAATGAACAAACTAACCGCCCCTATAAGCAATGCCAACCAATTGATATTCGAAATATTACCAGCATAACAAATCCATTTATCAATAAAATTGGCTGGAACTTTGGTTAATTCTAATCCAAACAAATCATTCATTTGGGTCGAGAAAATAGTTAATGCAATCCCTGCAGTGAAGCCAACAATGACTGGATAAGGAACAAACTTAATAATATTACCCAATTTGAATACACCCATCAAAATCAATAATACACCAGCCATCAACGTTGCAATAGTTAACCCTGTAATACCATGTTGTTGAATAATACCATAAACAATAACAATAAAAGCACCTGTAGGGCCACCAATTTGAACTTTTGACCCACCAAATAAAGAGATAAGAAAACCAGCTATAATAGCGGTCACCAAGCCTTCAGTAGGACCAACTCCCGAAGCAATACCAAAGGCAATAGCCAAAGGTATAGCCACGATACCGACAATAATACCAGCCATCAAATCGGTTAGAAAACGTTCTTTGCTGTACTGCTTAAGACTCGAAATAATTTTGGGGTAAAAAACCTCTTTAAGAGAAATTTTCATCGTAAAAGGATAATTTTATAAAATCAAATAGATATATCAAAAGCTATAAGTTACTAAAATAGAGCTTAAAAGAAAATAATCAACACCTCTAAAAAACTTTTGCAAAGGTATATATTTACACATACACCACCAATTAAATTGAACACAAATATGCATAAAAAAACCTCCCAAGAATATTGGAAGGTTTTTTACAAAAAGTAAAAAGTTAATCATTCGTACAATCAGCTTCACTTTTTGAAACACGTTTGTAAGTACATGTCGACGAAGAAGTCTCTAAATCTGCTTTGTGAGCATCTGCCTCAGTTTTCGTCATATACTCATAAGTGACACTTGTTGTTTGAGTAGTAGAGGTCCAATGAATAACCGTGGTAAATTCATAACAAGACTTCGTATCACTACACGCACTCATCCCTAAAGCAGCAAGAATTAAAACCGCTGCAATCAAAAAGTTTTTTTTCATAACTAATTTAAATAAATAAAATTAACAATAATGTATAATCGTAAGATGTTCTAAACCCAAAAAACGCTGCACACATAAATTATTTATATTTAGTGCAAAAATAAGTAAAATATTTGATATATGTAATAGTTAAACGAAAATATATAAATAGATTTACAATATTACCAATCCTCAAATATAAAAAACAAAAAAAACACCTAATCCCGATATATTGTTTAAAAAAATAATAGTACCTTTGCATACCTTAAATCATGAAGATACCTTACTACAAAATTAGCGCAAATTTACGTTATCGGCGCCGCGCAAAGCATTATAAAGGCTTTGGTGTACACTCACCTTTCGTATTTCATTGGCTCAACCATGTATTATACGAAAAGGATTTTTTTTATGCCTACCAAACGCTCCGCACCATACGTAAGGAACTCCTATTGAACAAAACAGAAATTACATTAGCTGGATTTGGGACCAGCCCTGCACGCACCACCACTATTGGTGAAATTGCAAAAAAATCGACCACCAAGCAAAAATATGCAGAACTTCTATTTCGTATTACAAATAACACAAATGCACAGTACATTGTTGAATTAGGAACCAATATCGGTTTAACTACCATGCATTTAGCCGCAGCAAATTCTCAAGCAAATGTAATTACCATTGAAGGTGAACCATCACTTTGCAACATAGCCAAGAGAAATTTCAAACAACACAACCTCACCAATATTACTACCATACAAGGCGATATCGATTTAATGTTACCTGAGGTGTTGGAAAAATTACCTAGACTAGACATTGTTTTCTTTGATGCCAATCATACCTACGAAGCCACTATCAGCTATTTTGAGCACTGCCTACCAAAAGCGCATTCAAAAACAGTCTTTATATTTGATGACATACATTGGTCCGAAGAAATGGAGCGAGCTTGGAACAAAATCAAACAACATCCAAAAATACGAGTAGACATGGACTTGTTCCAAATGGGAATTACGCTCTTTAATCCTGATTTACAAAAAGAATCCTACATTGTTAAATTTTAGCGATAGTAATATGACAAAAATTTATACAAAAACAGGCGACAAAGGTACCACTTCACTAGTGGGCGGACAACGTGTGTCTAAAACAGACATTCGTTTACAAGCCTATGGCACTGTGGATGAACTGAATGCATTTCTTGGATTATTAAAATCCAAACTTTCAGGCGAAGAACACAATCTAATTCACACCATTCAAAATACCCTCATGCGGATTGGTGCAAATCTTGCAACTGATACAACTACCACTAAATTGCCAGATTCTGCGCAAATTTTGTCAGAAAATATTACTTTTTTAGAGGAAAATATTGATAAAATGAATGAACAACTACCAAAATTAACCAATTTTATCATCTATGGGGAAGAAGAGACATCTGCATTAGCTCATGTATGTCGGGCCATCACAAGGCGCGCCGAAAGAATGATTTTAGAAGCTAAAAATCAAGTATTTGTCGATGAAAACGTCACTATTTACATGAATAGGCTTTCTGATTTTCTATTTGTTTTAGCTCGTTTTTTAACAAAAAAAAATAACTCCAATGATTTTTTTTGGGAAAAATGATACAGCTATCTAAAAAAAAAGTATCTTTGCCGATTGAAAACCAATTTATATTGGTGTAATTTACGCTATATTAAACGTTATTAGGACTTATATTTATGTATTGGACATTAGAACTTGCCTCAAAACTAGAAGATGCGCCTTGGCCAGCCTCAAAAGATGAGCTTATCGATTATGCGATGCGTTCTGGCGCCCCACTTGAAGTAATTGAAAATTTACA
>JACJXJ010000037.1 GCA_020636695.1 Prevotellaceae bacterium | reverse complement strand
AGTGGGTAAGCTTACTATATCGCACCGCTACAACCTTTTACCCTTGCTGCGATCAAGCCCTGGGGGAGTTCAAAGGGAGCTGGTCGTATAGGACTTACCCAGCGCAAAAGTACTACTTTTTATGGAATTACAAAAGTGAGTGATGCGATTTTTTGAAAATAATCGAAATTTAGGGCTTTGGGGCGTCAAAATGAGGCATTTATTTTTTTGAGAGAATACGTTTTTTCTGCTTGTCTATTTTAAAAAATCGCTGTATCTTTGTCTGTTTATAAATAAAAACGTTTTCAATATGAAACCAGAAGCTTTGAAACATGCGATGTATTTTGGCCTAATGTTAGGTCTTGTGTTTGCTCTTAATTTCTTTTTGTCTACTTTGAATAATGGTTGGTTTACAGCCTTACAATGGGTTGTAACGTTAACTATTCCCTATTTGGTTTACCGTTTGACTGTAGATTGCCGCGACCGCGTAAGTGGTGGCGCTATATCATACGGGGTTGCTTTGTGGTATGGCATTCAACTGTTTTTTTATGCCGCACTTATTTCTGCAGTTTTTAAATTTATTTATTTTAAATTTTTAAATCCAGATTATTTGACCAATATGCTCAATGAGAGCTTGAGGATGCTTGACGAATTAAACTTGTCGTCTGGTGAGTTGATGGAAGATCAAATGCGTCAGTTGCTTACTCCGCTTTATGTTTCTATGCAGTATATTTGGATGGATGTTTTGGTAGGTTTGTTAGTTTCGTTGGTTACTGCTGCTTTTGCCAAAAAAGATAAATCAATTTTTGATACCGATGTTCCTCAAACCAATAATCAGTAAGTTATAACTTTATGGATATTTCAATTATTGTTCCGTTGTTCAATGAGGCTGAATCGTTGACACCTCTTTATGAATGGATTGAGCGTGTGATGAAAGCACATAAGTTTTCATACGAAGTTATTTTTGTAAACGATGGAAGTACCGATGGCTCTTGGCGAGTTATTACGGAATTGCAACAGAAATCGGACGCTGTACATGGTATCTCTTTTCGACGTAATTATGGTAAATCCCCCGCTTTATATTGTGGTTTTAAACGCGCTCAAGGCGATGTGGTTATAACTATGGATGCCGATTTGCAGGATTCACCTGATGAGATTCCAGAATTGTATCGCATGGTAAAAGAAGATGGGTACGATTTAGTGTCGGGTTGGAAAAAGAAACGCCACGATAATAAATTGACTAAAAATATTCCATCAAAAATTTATAATGCTACGGCTCGTAAAGTCACGGGGCTCAAACTCCACGATATGAATTGTGGACTGAAAGCCTATCGTAACGATGTAATTAAACATATCGAAGTGTATGGCGAAATGCATCGTTACATTCCATTTTTGGCAAAAAATGCTGGCTTTACAAAGATTGGTGAAAAAGTAGTTGAGCACCGCAAGCGCGAATTTGGCACTTCTAAATTTGGCTTAGAACGTTTTGTAAATGGTTATTTGGATCTATTTTCATTATCGTTTTTAAATCGTTTTGGCAAGCAGCCTATGCACTTTTTTGGTTTGTGGGGTAGTGTGATGTTTATTTTTGGCTTTATTGCGGTTTGTGTTGTTGGTTTGATGAAATTAACCGCACTTTGGGGGCATTATCCTGCACCGTTGGTAACTGACACACCGTATTTTTATCTAGCATTTAACTATGATGCTTTTAGGTACACAGATGTTTTTTAGCTGGTTTTGTGGGAGAACTAGTTTCTCGTAATTTTCGGAACGGAATAATTACCAAATAGCGGACGAAATTTAACATGGTAAGATCTCTATTATTAGTTGGCAGCGGGTGGCGCATTTGGTAGTATGTTGCGTTATGGTTTATCTCTGTTAATGACTAAATTTGAGATGCATACCACTTGGGCTACTTTTTGGCTAACGCTTTGGGGTGTTTGGTGATGGGGTTGTTGATAGCTTTATTTGCTGAAGTTTTAACCATGAATTACGTTTACTATTGGTAGTTGGTTTTTGCGGTTTTACTACTTTTTCTACTTTCTCGGCCGATACGTTTTCTTTATTAGCAAAAGGTGATTATGTATTGGCAGGTTTGTATGTTTTTGGTAGTGTTTTTGTTGGATTTTTAGCCTTAGTGTTAGGCTCTAAAATTATTGCTTAATTGTTTTACATTTACAGCTTGTATTATGGATATTTTTTTTGAAATCTTAAAGTATATTTTGCCCGCCTTAGTGGTTTTAGGCGCTACGTATGTGGTGTTGTCAAAGCAGTTGGCCAACGAGGCCGATCGTCGTAATTTTGAATTACGTAAATTGAATGTTAATCAGATTACGCCAGTTCGTTTACGTGCTTATGAGCGTTTAACATTGTTGTTGGAACGTACTAAGCCTGAGGCTATTTTGCTCCGTTTGAATCTATCAAATCTATCGAATTTTGATTTACAAACGCAGTTGCTAAAAACTATTCGCGATGAGTTTGACCACAATATGGGACAGCAAATTTATGTCAGCCCAGAAGCGTGGACGTTGGTGATGAACGCACGTGAAAGTTTAATGCGTTTAGTGAATGGTTCAGCGGCACAAGTTCAGCCTTCGGACTCCGCAATGCAGTTGGCACAATCGCTTATACAAACGTATGCAGCCACAGAAACTACACCTACAGAAGTCGCACTCAATTTTTTAAAACAAGAGGTAAAGTTGATGTAAATCGGCTATTTTTTTTTTAATATTATTCCTATTAGTTATGACTTTTCGAGATTTAGCTGAAGCCCGTTTTTCATTACGCAACTATGATAGTCGACCTGTAGAACAAGAAAAGATTGACTGTTTGCTAGAGTGTGTGCGTTTGGCACCGTCGGCGGTTAATTTTCAACCTTGTGTATTTTATGTAGTGACAGACCAAGTGCTATTGGCTCAGTTGCAGGATTGTTATAATCGCGATTGGTTTAAAACGGCACCGATGTGCATTGTGGCTTGTGGCAATCATCAACAGGCGTGGCATCGCAAGTTGGATGGCAAAGATCATACAGATATTGATGTGGCTATCGCGGTGGATCATCTTACTTTGGCAGCCGTAGATATGGGGCTTGGCTCGTGCTGGATTTGTAATTTTGATGCTCAGAAATGTGCCCAAGTTCTCGACTTGCCAGAAGGTGTTGAGCCTATCGCCATGGTGGCAATTGGTTATGCTGCTACGGATGAAAAACCTTTGAAAAAGCGAAAATCGCACGACGAGTTATTTGTTTATAAAAAATAGAAACTTTGAAACAGAAACTGACATATACTCTTGTTTTGTGCCTACTAGTATTAGTGGGTTGTACGGCTTCGGATGGCGAGTGTCGTAAAGAGAAAGTCGTGGTTATGGGTGTATCACTCTATAAAACGGTATTTGATACCGAAAAAGAAGCGTTTGTATCTTCGCCTACTAAAGAAAAAATGACCATCAAAGGATTGAATAATGATTCCATATTGTATCAGGAACAATCATTGAGTTCTTTTAATTTGCCATTACATGCTTTGCAATCAACATCGGCTTTTGTCTTGCAACGCGGTGTTTTAGAACCTGATACCATTGTTATTTCTCATGAGAATGTGAATCAATTTATTTCCTTGGAATGTGGCTGTTTTGTTTATCATACTATAAAAAGTACTGCGACAACTACACATCAAATTGATTCATTAGTAATAGAAAACACGTATGTTCAAAATGTGTCGGAAAATCATTTACGTATTTATTATCGTGTAAATTAATGAGTCAGTTGAAACGACATATTATTGTAGCTTTACTATTTTGGCTGGGGGTTGGTGTTTCGTTTGCACAAGACAAGGTTGCAACAAAACCTCAAAAAGAATCAGAA
>JACJXJ010000036.1 GCA_020636695.1 Prevotellaceae bacterium | reverse complement strand
AGCCTTTGCGTGCATCCGCCAAAGCTACTTGTTGCGGTGTACTTACTACAATGGCGCCACTCAGTTGCAAGGCTTGCACCAAGGTCAAGTGAATGTCGCTAGTTCCAGGAGGTAAGTCAATCAGAAAATAATCTAGTTCGCCCCATTGTGCGTCATTGATAAGTTGTTTTATGGCGTTGCTAGCCATGGCTCCACGCCAAATAAGTGCTTTGTCGGGGTCAACAAAAAAACCGATGGACAGAAGTTTAACGCCATATTTTTCGATTGGAAGAATCCATTCTTTCCCATCAATTAATTCAGCAGTGGGATGTTCGTCTTCGAGTCCAAACATTTTTGGCATCGACGGTCCATAAATATCGGCATCTAATAAACCCACTTTATAACCAAGTTTTGCCAAGGCTACGGCTAGGTTTGCCGATACGGTAGATTTTCCAACGCCACCTTTGCCCGACGAAATAGCAATGGTGTATTTTACACCAGCCAATGGTTGCTCAGCTTGTTTGGCAATGGGTTGTTTTGATTTTATAGCGATATTTCCTTTGATATCAACTTCTGGCGATACGTAAGTTAAAATCGCTTGTTCGCAAGCTTTTACAAGCGATTTAGCAAATGGATCGTTTTGTTTGTCGAAGATAAGTGAAAAGGTTACTTTGTTTCCTTCGATGCGCAAGTCGTCTTCTATCATTTCTGAAGAAACAATATCTTTACCTGTGCCAGGATATCGTACATGCGTTAGCGCATCTAAAATTAGTTTTGGATAGAGTGTCATAAGTCAGCTATTTTTTTTGCAAATATACACTTTTTTTGCCCACGGTGTTCTCTCAAATTGTGTTTCGTTGAGCTAAATACGATGGCTGATTGTTATAAATAAAAAAATCCTCCCTAAAATTAGGAAGGATTTTTTGTCTTTTTGTCATTCAAACCAATTAGGCGTTCACTGTTTTTTCGATTGCCAATTTGCCTCTGTAGTAACCACATTCCGGACAAACCGTATGATAAATGTGGATAGCACCGCAGTTAGAGCAAGTAGCCAATGTAGGCATCGCTGCTTTGTCATGCGTTCTACGTTTGGCGGTTCTCTGTTTTGAATGTTTTCGTTTAGGATGTGCCATTGTAAATAATTTCTTTAGTTGTTATTACTAATATTTTTCAGAGCGTCCCATCGTGGGTCCGTTCTATCACTCTCGTTTGTTACATCGTCGGTTTCACAATCATCTTGATCTTCGTCGATGTGTCGTACTACGTACTGGTTATATTTATCCATCATAGCTTCGTTGCATTCGCCATCAGGATGTGTATGCATAATAGGAATAGCGAGTACTATAAACTCATATAGATGCCAAGCTATGTTTAAAACGCCTTCATGTTCCGGTATAAAAATGGTATTCTCAGTTTCTTCACCTGCACTAGTAAATTGAACTAGTAAATCTTCATCTACTTCAATTTCTTGTGTCATCTCATCCAAGCAACGGTCGCATGGAATTTGAACCGTTCCATCAATTTGTATGTTCAATTCAGCATTTTTTTCGTTTTTTTGTACTGTCACTACAGCACTCAACGAACCTTCTTCAATCTCTGCATCTTCAAGACTCTTAAAGAAGTTGTTATCTAATTCATATTCAAATGTATGATTACCAATCTCTAACGATTTGAAAATGATGTTGTAACAGTCTAAATTTGCCATAGATACACGAGATATCAAAAAGTGGCACAAAAGTACGCAAAAATATCTGATTTACGAAATATATTTTTCTTTTATCGCGAACTTTCCAAAATTTAGCGGCTTATATTTTGAAAATCAATCTTTTGAATTTATTTCTTTTGTGAAAGTATTATTCTAAAGGTGGTACCTTTGTTCAATCCCGATTGTTTGACAAATATTTTACCGTGATGGTACTCTTCTATGATGCGTTTTGCTAGCGACAATCCTAATCCCCAGCCACGGCGTTTGGTGGTATAGCCAGGTTTGAATATGGTTTTGAATTGTCGTTTTTCAAGACCTTTACCGGTATCTGTTATATCTATAATCACATGTTTGCGCTCGTCAACACTTGTTTCTATTTGGATGCTGCCTTTACCATCCATGGCGTCGATGGCATTTTTACACAGATTCTCAATCACCCATTCAAATAAAGGAACACAGAGCATCGCCTCAATATTGGATTGACTTTGGGTGAGTGTGTAAGTGACCATTTGCGATGACCGCTTTTGCATATATTGCACCGCTTGTTGCAATGTTTCGTTTATATTTACGGGTTCAAATTCTGATTTTGATCCAATCTTTGAAAAACGTTCTGCAATGGTTTTTAGGCGATTGATGTCGTTGCCCATGTCGTTAATCATCAAGTCGTCGGGATAGTTGCTTTTTAAGATTTCGATCCATGCTAATAACGACGAAATGGGCGTTCCCAATTGATGTGCGGTTTCCTTCGATAATCCTACCCAAACACGATTTTGTTCGGCATTTTTAGTGGTGGCCAATGCCATGAGTACACCAATTAAAAATATGGCAATAACGGACAATTGGATGTAGGGAAAATACGCCAATTGTTTCAATAAATTCGAGTCGTCGTAATAGATATATTGCTTTTGATTATCGCCCAAACTTATTTCAATCGGTTTTCGTAACCCTTTTAGTCGTTTTAATTCTTTAGCATAATAGACGTCAGCATGTTGTTCTGGTACATGTGGGAAATTACGTGTTGTGATAATTTGATCTGTTTGGTCGGCTATAAGTACAGGAATATTATCATTTTCTTCTATGATTTTCCACAGAAAATCAAAATGTTCGCTTTCTTCAGTTTCATTGACGAACTGACGCATGGCTTCTGACCAAATCTCCATCTTGCGGTGTTGTTCAAGCGCTAATTTTTTAGCTAAGCGATTGGTAAAGAGTAATGAAGTGGTAACAATAATAAACGCCACTACCCATGCTCCAATTTTGAAATAATATGATTTTCGAGTCATTGGCATATTGATTATTTATCAAATAAATTTTTTAATCTTTCGTTTTGGTGCTTTATCGCATCGAGGTTAAAGCGAACTATCAATTGTTGCTGATGTCCTAGTTCTTCACCTTTGGTATAGTGTAAGTTTCAAGCAAATTAACAATTTACAAATGGTCGTTGGATGACTTAAATCATTAAGTCATTTCTGTTATAAATGGGCGATTGATAAAAGGCATTGCCTTGATTCAATAACGTACCGTAAGTACCATACAAGGGCATAAGGTTATCGCCAAAATATAGTCGACTTTGAATCGCTAAGAATCTCCAGCGCGCAAACAAATCGATAGTGGCTTCTTGTGGTATGTATGTGCTGTCCTGTTTTCGGTCGCGCTGCATACCTACCAAGTAACCAAGTTTTAAGGATAACGAATCGAGCGGCGTTTTATTTGAAAAATCAACGCCAATAAATGGATTGATATCACTATCGTTGCATACGCCGAAGTTTGGTTGGTCGCTCGATTTATTGGCTAAATGGTTTATTTGAGCATACCAGCCTGCCAAAAACCTGTTATGATGAAATTTGGCAGCTTGCCACTGTGCACCAAATGGTTGTATGTAACTAACGCCAGCCATCATTTTGTGCGTACCGCCTAACGAATCGTTGAATATAACGCCTATTTCAGGTGATAGACGTGTACCAAAAATGGTTTGTGAGGGCTGTAACCCACTGTGATATTCGCGGTTGTCGAAATAGGTTATGAAATCGACATCGTAACTAAATTTTTGTGCGTGTACTTGTGTATAAATACTTGCAACAAGTATGAAGAAGGCCAACTGTTTTTTCATGATTTTTATCGGTATTTCCCTTCGGTTATATCATCTAAAATAGAGAGGTAACTTTCGTAACGCGATGTGGCTATGCGATGTTCACTAACTGCCTGCAATACGGCACAGCCTGGTTCGTGTCGATGTGAACAATTCTTGAATCGACATTGTTTGGATACTTCAAAAATATCGATAAAGAAGTGACCAATTTCTTCTTCGCCCATATCCACCATACCAAATCCTTTGATGCCTGGTGTATCGATTAGAAAT
>JACJXJ010000035.1 GCA_020636695.1 Prevotellaceae bacterium | reverse complement strand
TGGTGTAAGCCGATTCTGGTAATTCGCGAAATGTATCTTCATCTGTTGTGTCATCACCTATGGCGAGAATGAAGTCAAATACTCCTGTCGATAATAATCGTTTTGCTTCGGAGCCTTTCGTATATAAGGGCGATTTTATTTCAATTATTTTATTGCCACGCATGATTTGTAATCCTAATCGTGCACAAGGAATCATTAAGGATTCAAAAAGTTGCTGTTCTCTCAGTGATGCTAACCAAGTGTCCACGTTGCGGTAATGCCACACAAGGGTTGTTTTCTTTACTTCAATTTTTGAGCGAGGGGTTTTATCCACAAATTTTTGTAAAACTTCCATTATTTCATTGTCCCAAGGTGTTTCGTTTCCTATATTGTCTATCCATAACCCGTTTTCTTTGTAACAAGCTCCGTGCTCTGCTGCTAAATCAAGATGTAAGTGACCAAACCAATTATCTAAAGTGTTTCGATCTCGCCCGCTACTTATTACTACTTTATTTTTTTTGTCAGCTGTTAATTTTTGAAGTAATTGGTAAGTTTCTTCTGTAGGTGATGCTTCTTCTGGTTTACTTCTGAAGGGTGCTAACGTGCCGTCATAATCGAGAATAAATAGACGATTTTCGGTTTTTCTATAATCTGACTGAATTCTAATTTTTGTCTGATTATCAATGCGTTCTGTATTTAGATTCTCATTTTGTATTTTTATAATTTTTAGTTCGTTTACAAAATCGTTTGCCCATTTATTGACCGATTTTCGAGCAATACTAGTTTGCATTATTTTCAAGCGTCGTAGTTGTTCTTCTTCAGGCATAATTAGGGCGTTAAAGATAGCCTTCTCAATTTCGTCGACATTATTTGGATTAATAATTAGGGCTTCATTTAACTCAATAGCTGCCCCTGCCATTTCACTCAATATAAGAACTCCTGCTTTGTTTCGCTTGGCTGCCAGATATTCTTTAGCTACTAGATTCATGCCGTCGCGCAATGGTGTTACAAGTCCTATGTCGGCCATGTGATAGAAAGCCACTAATTCTTCAAAAGGGAATGCATGATAGAAATAGTAAACTGGTGTCCAATTAATTGTCGAGAATTTTCCATTAATGGTACCAATAGTTTCATCTATTTTAGTTTTTAGTGAGGCGTATCTATCCACACTATCGCGCGATGGAACAACAATCATGGCGAGTGACACTTTTTCCCTATATTCGGGGTGATTTTCAATAAATTGTGCAAAACCTTTGAGCCGATGTATAATCCCTTTACTATAATCGAGCCTATCTACTGATAAAATAAGTTTATGTTTACCGTAGGTTTCTCTCATGGAATCGACTTTAGCTTGTACGCTTGGCTGTTGTATGGCATTATAATATAGATCGAAATTAATGCCCATGGGGAATGCATCAACAAAAGCAATGCGGTTATTCAGCACCACTTGGTCGAACCGAAAACGAATATCCAATACGCGTTCAGCAGCACTTACAAAGTGTCGCATATAATCGTGTGTATGAAAACCAATAAGATCGGCCCCCAAGAGTCCCTCTAATAATTCTGCTCTTTCCGGTAATACACGGAAAAGTTCATAGGAAGGAAAGGGAATATGATGGAAATAGCCAATGCTTACGTCATTACGTGTTTTGCGAATCATTTGAGGAAGTAGCATTAGTTGGTAGTCTTGAATCCAAACAATATCGTCAGGACCTATTAATGATAAAGCTTTTTCTGCAAAGATTCGATTCACTTCTTTATAACTATTCCAATACTGATTTTCGTATTCAACAAACGTGTAAAAATAATGACACAATGGCCATAAAGTGCTATTGCTATACCCTTCGTAATAATTGAGGATTTGCTCATGATTCAAAAAAACAGGGTGAAAATTAAATTCTTTCAGATGCTCACTCATTAACAGTTCCTCTTCTTCCGATTCGGCATAAGTTCCAGGCCAGCCTATCCAATGTTTCTCTACATCCATATTGAGCGAATCCATGCCAGTAGTTAAACCGCCTTCACTCCTCGAAAATTCAAGTTTGTTGTTTTCGTTTCTTGTGGCTTTTAGTGGAAGTCTGTTTGCTATGATAAATAGTTTCATAAGGATAGATATATTATTAGGTTCATAATGGCCATCATTTCTTCCCGTCTGAAGTTTTATGAGGCTTTTAAAAGGTGCACGCTTATGGAAATACTTTTGATAATGAACGGATTAGCGTGTGGTTATTGTAGGGTGAGATTGAGAGGTGGGCCATTTGAATCATCAGGTATTATTAATCCTCATCCCACGAATGTCAAAATACCCATATTTACAAAGATAATAAAAAATAAGGTTTTATCCAACTTTTTTGAATAAAACCTTATTATAAATATTTAAAATAGAAGTGTTTGCCAGTTAATCTACGGCAAATGAGTCCCACTTTTTTAGGAGATATGGAATATTGTTTTTGTTAATTTATCCCATGCATATTTTTGTTTTTCTGCTTTAATACCTTCCGCAAATGTAGATGGATTTTGATAGAACTCGACTAGCGCATCTGCAATGGCTATGGCGTTTGGTTCTGCCACATAACCAGCTTTGCCGTGTGGCACTATTTCTGCTAATCCACCCACGTTGGTTACCAGCATCGGTTTTTCAAAATGATAAGCAATTTGCGTAACGCCACTTTGTGTCGCCGTTTTATAAGGTTGTACTATTAAATCAGCCACGCTGAAAAAGAGATTGACTTCGTTGTTGGGAATAAACGACGTGTGTAAAATAACGCGTTCTTGTAACTGTAAACGCTCAATAGTGTCTAGGTAAGATTTGCTATCTTCGTAAAATTCCCCCGCTACAATCAGTTTGGCATTCCATGTTTTTAAACGTTCATCAGCCAAAGCTTCTAATAATAAATCTAACCCTTTGTAGGACCGAATAAACCCAAAAAAGAGGAGATAAGGAATGTCCGAATCCAATTTTAATTGTGTGGCAGCTTGTTCTTTTGGAAGTAAATCGCCGTAGTGATCATAAATAGGGTGTGGTGAAAAACGTTTCGGCTTCTGCTTTTTGTCTATCTTTTCTATATCAGTCACAACCGAGCGGGAAAGCGCCACAAATTCATCCATCGAAGCCACAAAATAGGGCGGTAATAGTTTGTCCAATAAACTTGGTTCGTGAGGTAGCATGTTGTGAACAAGTGCCACACATTTTATGTTTTTATCTTTCTTGATAATACGGGCGATGCTACCAAAACAAGGTGCTATAAACGACATCCAATAGGCAAAAATCACTAAATCGGGGTTTTTTGAACGAATGGATTTGCCCACTTTTATCCAATTCAATGGATTAATCGAATTTACTTGCCGTGAAATTTCCAGTGTTTCAGGAGCTTCGTCTTCGGAGAATTGTGTTTTGCCAGGGAAAAGGAAGCCTGGATATTGTAAGGTAAACGTCATAATTTCCACATCATGACCTTCTGCCTGAAATTGATGCGCTAAACGTTCGTTAAAAGTGGCTAAACCTCCACGATAAGGATAGGCGGTGCCGACGATAATAATCTTCATAAAATCAAAATTTGAACAAAGGTACAAAAAAAATAGATTTATACTGATTTATATACCTTTTTGTGTTTGTCATCTAGTGCTTTTTTGTACTTTTGTGATACGTAACATCTGAAGCCAATTTCATGATTCAAATTGTTGATAAACGAGAATGTAGCGGTTGTACAGCTTGTGAGCATATTTGTCCTCAGCATTGCATAGCAATGGTGGCGGATGAAGAGGTTTTTCTGTACCCTAAGGTTGATGAATCACGTTGTATCGATTGTGGTTTGTGCGACAAAGTTTGCCCCACTCTTATCCAATTCAACGGATTAATCGAATTTATTTGTCGAGAAATTTCCAGTGTTTCCGGAGCTTCGTCTTCGGAGAATTGTGTTTTGCCAGGAAAAAGGAATCCTGGATATTGTAATGTAAACGTCATAATTTCCACATCATGACCTTCTGCCTGAAATTGATGCGCTAGACGTTCGTTAAAAGTGGCTAAACCTCCACGATAAGGATAGGCTGTGCCGACAATAATAATCTTCATAAAATCAAAATTTGAACAAAGGTACAAAAAAAATGGATTTATACTGATTTATATACCTTTTTG
>JACJXJ010000034.1 GCA_020636695.1 Prevotellaceae bacterium | reverse complement strand
GTGGCCGATTCATCGTGAATAATGCCGCCTATTCGACGTTTGTTCATGGCAGGAATTGGAATTACTAAACGACCATCGCGCATGGTTGGTGCGGTGTCTTTTTCAACTAGTCCTTCGGCTTGAGCTTGGCGTAGAATGGTATGTAGTGTGCGAGATATGGAACTTTGCGATTTTACTATATCGCGACGTATGCGTGCTAATTCGGTCGAAGCATTGTCTTTTATTTCGCCATATTTATTGATGATAGCATCAATGCGTTTCAATACTTCGGGAAAATTTTGTACGGGCGTTGCTAGTTGTTTGAGATGACCAAAACGGATATCATCGCGTTTTAATAAGAAGGTGGTAACGCTTTGAACCATCAATACATTTTGACGAATGGCGACTAAATCGTTCACTTCAAGGAATGTGCCTTCGATGCGTGTTTTTAAAAATGCTTCGCGTAAATCAGCGGTACTATGAAGCGGTAACGATTCTTCTTGATCCAACATCAGTTTTGCCATTTCATCCACTAATGTTAGCTGTGCGACAATCACATCAAAGTTGCTAGAGAAGGATAATGCATCGATTTCTTCTTTAGCTAACTCGCTTAGACAGTTCTGTTTGATTAACAAACGAATTTTGTCAAAGCCTATTTTTTGTTCAATGTCGCTAGGGTAAAGCATGTTACGTATTAGCTTTTTATTTTGTAAAAATGCCGATAATAACAGATGTCATTATCGGCATTTAGATTGTATCAGTCAAGCCGACTTAAAAGTCGCAATTATTTGGTGTACGTGGGAATGGAATTACATCGCGGATGTTTTGCATACCAGTTACAAACAACATTAAGCGTTCAAATCCAAGACCAAAGCCAGCGTGTGGAGCTGTACCAAAACGGCGTGTGTCCATATACCACCAGATATCTTTTTCAGGAACACCCATTTCAGCAGCGCGTCGACTGAGTTTTTCGTAATCTTCTTCACGTTGTGAGCCACCAATGATTTCACCAATTTTTGGGAATAATACGTCCATGGCACGCACGGTTTTCCCATCTTCATTCTGTTTCATGTAGAATGATTTTATCTCTTTTGGATAGTCTGTGAGGATGACTGGTAATTTAAAATGTTCTTCTACCAAATAACGTTCGTGTTCTGATTGTAAATCGGTTCCCCAATCCACTGGGAATTCAAATTTTTTGCCATTTTGAACGGCTTCTTTTAGAATAGCTACGCCTTCGGTGTATGTTAAGCGCTTGAAATCGTTTTCAGTAACGAATTTTAAACGATCTATTAAGTCGTTGTCGTACATTTTGCACAAAAATGCTAAATCGTCTTGGCAGTGTTCGAGTGCCCAACGCACACAAAATTGGATAAACTCTTGAGCCAATTGCATGTTTTCTGCAATTTCGATAAAAGCTACTTCTGGTTCAATCATCCAGAACTCCGCTAGATGTCGTGGTGTATTGGAATTTTCAGCACGGAACGTAGGTCCAAACGTGTAAATTTTACCTAACGACATAGCTGCCAATTCTCCTTCCAATTGTCCTGAAACAGTCAAGCTTGCTTGTTTTCCAAAGAAATCGTTTGAGTAATCAATTTTGCCATCTTCTGTTTTCTTCAGATCGTACAAGTTTTGTGTAGTCACTTGAAACATTTGTCCAGCACCTTCGCAGTCTGAAGCTGTAATCAATGGCGTGTGGAAATAGAAAAAGCCACGTTCATGGAAAAATGTATGAATAGCCATAGCCATATTGTGGCGTATGCGAAATATAGCACCAAATGTATTGGTACGTGGACGCAAGTGAGCTATTTCACGTAGATATTCGAGCGTGTGTCCTTTTTTCTGTAATGGATATTTTTCAGGATCTGCAGTGCCATAGATTTCTATTTCGTCGGCTTGGACTTCTACAGTCTGACCTTGACCCATAGATTCCACTAATTTACCGTTGACATTGATGCATGCACCTGTTGTTATTGGTTTTAAAGCGTCTTCATCAAACTTGGCCATATCCACTACAATTTGAATATTATTAATAGTGGAGCCATCATTTAAAGCGATAAAGCTGACGTTCTTATTACCACGACGTGTGCGAACCCAACCTTTTATGTTGATTTCCGCACCGATATCAGTCCGTTTTAGGGCGTCTACAATTACAGTTCTTTCCATCTGTTTCATATCTTAGAGGCTTTTTAAATTTCTAGTTTGCAAAGGTATAAAAAAAGTGTGAGTTATAGTCTACGTATGTTATATTTTTAGCGTTTTGAAGTAGGGTAGTCTCGCAAAAAAAGCATCCTGATTGAGGATGCTTTCTTAAGTATGAGATTTTATTTCTTAGTTTTGTTTTTTACCACCCACCGAACTCATGGCACAACGGAAGCCAATGTCATTTGAACATTTATTTTCATTCAAATAACGGCGGTTAGCAGGATTCAACCAATAAGCGCGATCTCTCCAAGAACCACCCTTGTAGATGCGTGCTTGATCCGAAATCATATTGGCTTGTTCGATTGGGGTCGCATTTTCGGCTCTTAAAATGGAGTCACCTAAAGCAGATAATTTATCACCATCTTTAAAGCTCCGGAAGTCACCACCTGTTGCTGCAAATTTTTTCTCCTTAATAAGTACATTACGCATACTGTCGCGCATCACTTGATCCATTTTAGGTAATTTGTCTAGAATAGATTCGGCATAAGCTGAATCACTTTGATAAACGTTACCACGGAATGAGTTGTATTCATCTACAACCTCATTGGTTGTAGCACGATAAACGTCCAATACCCATTCGTTTACGTTACCAGCCATATTGTACAAGCCATAACCATTTGGAGGGAAGAAATTAACTGGTACAGTTAAAGTGTTGTTAATTGCAATACCAATGAGGTCACCTCGGCTACGTATAAAATTGGCATAAAATTCACCAGCTGTTTTTTTGTCGTCAAAACCACGCATTTGCTCACCTCTCCAAGGATATGATTGATTTTCAAATACGTTACCATCTACAGCTTCAATGCCATAAGCAGCATACTCCCATTCAGCTTCAGTTGGTAGGCGGAAATTAGCATCATATAGCATACCGTCTAAATCTACTGCAGAGCTATCGCCATAAATGGCACGAATAAATTCGCCTGCTTTTTTAGTAGAAAAAACGTAAGCATATAATGAATCTGGTTTTTCTTTGATTGCTTTATTAATCGTTTTTAAGTCGCGGAAAGGAATTACCTTTTGATTGATTAATTCAAGTTCGTTCACACGGTCCGTACGCCATTCGCAATAGGCTTCAGCTTGTTTCCAAGTTACACCAACCACTGGATAATAACCATAAGCCACGTGTGAATAATAATTTTCGACATAAGGTTCGTTGTAAGCCAACTCTTTGCGCCATACAGTTTCGTCAGGCATAGCTAACAAAATTTTACGAGGTTCGTGTGCGTAAACGCCACTTAACCACGCTACGTACTCACGCCAGTTTAAGTTAGTTACTTCGAATTCATCCATGAAGTAACCACTATTACTGATACGACGTTTTGCGTTGTTGTTAGGAGCTGAAACAGGGTCGTTGTTTGAACCCTTTACGGTGGTCATTACGGAGATGTAAACAGTTCCCGGAGGTATTTTTCCTTCGTACACACTATTTACTTTGAAGAAACCGTTTTGCTCATCATTGTAATCAAAACCAGTTTTTTCAGAAAAGTTTGTAGGCATGGAAGCCTTTGATTGGCAGCCCATAAAGGTTGCCACCACGATAAATAAACCAAAGAATTGTTTTGCGACTTTCATAAGTATTCAATAGTTGGTAAAAGCGACCACAAATGTACGATTATTTTTATAAAAACTAATGCTTTGTTCTATTTTTTTTACTTTATGTTCGAAAAAAGCCAAAAAACACGATTTTTAATCTTATTTTTGTGCCTGAATATTGACTTTTAATTATTGAGTAAACGTGATATCTTCTAAAAATATTGTTTTAAACGGTAAAATCATTGATTTGTCGACTCCTATTGTGATGGCGATTGTCAATGTGACACCTGATTCATTTTATTCGGGTAATCGTTGTTTAGATGAAAATGTTTTACTGCCGACAGTCGAAAAAGCGCTGAATGAAGGCGCTAGCATTATTGATGTTGGTGCTTATTCGACTCGTCCAGGAGCCGAAGTGGTAACCGAAACTGAAGAATTGGATCGTGTTCG
>JACJXJ010000033.1 GCA_020636695.1 Prevotellaceae bacterium | reverse complement strand
TACGCATGGTTTATCCAAGTATTTCTGTCATTCCCGTGGTATTAGTTATTCTTGTACTACTATTTACCCTTCAGCGATTCGGAACCAATGTTATCGGTAGGTTTTTCGGTCCTGTCATGTTACTATGGTTTTTGATGTTGGGCGTGCTAGGTGCCATACAAATTAGCACCATGCCACATGTATTGGTTGCACTCAATCCAATGTACGCCATTAAATTACTCATTGAATATCCTAGTGGGATTCTGCTTTTAGGAGCCGTATTTTTAGCCACTACGGGTGCCGAAGCATTATATTCTGACATGGGACATTGTGGCATCAAAAACATACGCATTTCGTGGATTTTTGTTAAAACGATGCTGGTTATAACCTATTTAGGACAAGGTGCTTGGGCATTGAATCATCCCGATTTAGCGCAAACAGTTAATCCATTTTTTGGAGTGATGCCTACGTGGTTTTTGTTACCAGGCATTATACTCGCTACAGCCGCCGCTGTTATTGCCAGTCAAGCATTGATTACTGGGTCATTTACGTTAGTAAGCGAAGCCATGTCGCTCAACTTTTGGCCAAAATTCAAAATTAGTTATCCATCTATCATCAAAGGACAAGTATATATTTCTATTATCAATTGGTTTTTATGGATTGCTTGTTCGTTTGTGGTTATTTTCTTCGGCAGTTCCGAAAAAATGGAAGCAGCCTATGGGTTGTCTATCACCATCACCATGATTATGACCACACTTTTATTGTCGTATTGGCTACCATCAAACGGCTTAAAAAATGTGTTCCGAATTGGGGTTGTCATAATTTTCCTCACTATTGAAAGTGTATTTTTGATCTCAAACCTAAATAAGTTCATGCATGGTGGTTGGTTTTCTATATTGCTAGCACTATTCTTTTTTACCATTATGTATGGCTGGTTTTATGGGCGTCGTATCAAAAATAGCTACATTACTTTTACTGATTTGAATAAATATTTAAATCAGTTCCGCGACTTGAAAAATGATACTAGCATTCCCTATTTGAGTGCCAATTTGGTGTACATTACCAAAGCCGATATGCCCATGGAGATTGAATCTAAAATTATGTACTCTATTTTTCAGAAAAATCCAAAGAGAGCTAACACCTACTTTTTGTTGCATGTAGATAACGACGATTCGCCAAATACATTTCAATACAAAGTGAACCAAATTATTCCAGGCACACTCATCAAGATTGATTTTAAATTGGGATTTAAGATTGAACGGAAAATTAATTTATACTTCCGTCAAGTAATCGAAGATTTAGTAGCGAGTGGCGAGTTTAGCCTAGAAAGCCCGTTTGACTCGATGCGTAAATACCATATTAATTCCAATTTCTTATTTATTAACCTCGATCGTATACTAACGGTCGACTACAAATTACCGGCTAAAGAAGGCTTTATTATGAATTTACACAATATTATCAAAAATTTAGGTAATAACGACATTAAAGCTTTAGGCTTAGATTCGAGTTCTACGATAGAAGAAAAAATCCCCATTCTGATTCCGCAACCTGTGGCGCATCGTATTCAAGGCAACCTGCGTAGCACGCCTCCTGGGCATGACCAATAATAACATCAAAAATTCCCGATTGACACACAAGCAATCGGGAATTTTCTTTGAAATAATCACACAACGATATTTCTTAAATTTTATTCAAAGTAAGTAATTGTACGTGTTTCTACACGATCATTCTCCCATACTTCGCTATTATTTTGGCTGTGACTTTTACGACTCGTCCAATTGCCTTTGGCATCGTACACATAATCATAATATTCGGTTTTATAATAAGAATTGTCACTTATTTGAGACTCTAATACAATATCTTTGGACTCATTATAGGTATAAGTGGTAACACTGTAAGACTTTCCAGAATCGGATGTATCAGTCATTTCAAACTTATCCATCAACAGATATTGTGGATCTTTCTTGTATGTAGACTTACGTTCACTAGTATAGCCTTGTCCAAAAAATCCTTCGGTATATACATCGAACATGCCATTAGCCTGATAAGTAGCATTCATAAATGAATAATCGGTTACAAAATTAGTTGGATATTTATCGGCATAGTAAATCTTAGTGGTATCTCTGGTCACTTCTTCGCCATAGGTGTACTGACTTGTCATCCACAGTGTGTCGCCCACAAATACATAATCCATACGACTTGACTCACCAATCATTGCACTTAAGTTGGGAGTTAAACCAGCATGATTAATGTGAAATGGAAAGTTTGGGATGTATTTTCCCGAATTATTATACTGAATGGTATATTCACCATTATTGACTAAAACTCCTTCTGCATTGTAGGAATAAGTCACTTCGCCTGTTTGCGGATTAGTTATTTTTATAACCTGCCCTTGACTATTAAATTCTGTAGTAGTTTCATTTTGTGTAATGGTTTTCACAGCACCTTTTAGTTGCAAACGTACTAACGCATTAGTTGTCCAATAATTCGTAACGTCCCCATTGTTATTATTGGTGGGGTCACAGGACACCAATAACATCACGAGTGATGCCAAAAACATCAATGTAAATTGTTTTTTCATGATTGTAATTTTTAAGGTTAAACGATGGAGCAAAGATATCATGACTTAACATCGTTCGTTTCTCAAAAAGTACATTTTTTACGCAAAAGGTACATTTTTTGTTGTAAAATACTAACAAAACGAAAAAAAGACGTACATTTGTACTCATACTAAAGACCACACCTATGCTCAAAACATTACTATTGGCCTTCCCCGTATTTGTGACATTCTTCTGGAGTTTAACGTTACAAATTGGACAATGTCCACGGTCTCCACAGTCTTTTTTAGGGAAGTTTATGTCAGTTGCATTTGTGGTGTATGCCTCGCATTTTCTATTTTTCGCACCACTGCATACGTTTTATATTGCCATTGACCCACTCTACCAGTATGCTTCGTTGATGGTTTACCCTATGTTTCACATTTACATCCGGCTACTGACGATTGACCGCAGATTTTCGTTCCGTAAACACATTATTTATTTAGTTGCACCAACCACTCTTTTTATTCTTTACACGATTGGTGTAATATGGATGGATAAAACCAGTTATGAGGAACTCATTTTTAATGATGGACAACCTATAACGCTAGCAGGTTTATATCAGCGTACAGTGATTTTATTTATCAAACTGGTTTTTCTGGTTCAAGTCGTCTTTACGGTTTGGAAAAATTTTTCGTTGCTTAAAACCTATGGTAATAAAGCTGGGCAGTACTATTCTGATATTGAACACAGTCGCATCAATAAAGCCACTTTATTAAATATCACCATGTTGGTTGTGGCTTGTGCTTCATTCATCTTACGCTGTCTCGGACGAGATTTTTTCACACATGAATTGACTGGAATTACTATAGCTTCTGTGGTATTTTCAACTACCTTATTTGCTATTGGGTTGCTAGGTTTCCATCAAGAGGTCATTAATCCCCTATTTGAAAAAGCTGACATACGACCTTCGAAGAAAACAACAAATGCAAAAACACATGCATTAGAAGAACAACTAACACAAGCCCTCGAAAAGAAAATTTATTTGAATCCATCGCTTACCATACGCGATTTAGCGGCAGCTATCGGTAGTAATAGAACCTATCTATCGAATTATATCAACAGCGCACATAAAACGAGCTTTTGTGGCTACATCAACCGCTATCGTGTGAAGGAGTTGGAAGCCATTCTAAAAGAGCAACCACAACTATCATTAGAAACCTTAGCCGATTTAGCTGGATTTGGCTGTATAGACTCTCTAAAACGCGCCGTGCGCAATGAAACAGGCATGGCTTTCAATGACTGGCGAAAACAACTACAAGTACATCCTAAAGAATAAAAACATCAACGAAAAGAGAATATACAACAATGTCTGTTGTACAAAAAAATAGCCCGATAAATATCGGGCTATTTTACTTTAAAACGGATTAAATTATTTCACAAAATCCAAAGACCATTTATCTGTATCTCCATCATAAGATAATGTAATCGTTGTATAGGTAGTTTCAGTTTTACATTTAATATTACCACCATCATTTTCAAAGTTAGTAGCATCACCCGTAATGGTTACATTGTCATAACCTAAATTAATATCGTCCCATTTTCCAACAGTTCGAACTTTAAAGCCATCAGCTAATAACAATTGATTAGATACTCTATATTGCCAAGAAGTATTAGGAACATAAGTAAATGGAACATCTACATCCCAACTCCCTACAGCACCACCAATCAAACCAAGTGAATAAGTTGCAGGATCGGGAAGATCAACATTACCAGTTTTTGTTAATTTAGCAGTAAACCCAAGACCTTTTTCCAAAGCCCAATCTAAACTAACAGTATAAATAGCTTTGTTTGCACGAGAAATCGCAATATCAGAACCACCAGGTAATAATTGATTTGCTGTACCATCAAATTTAAAAGTCACATCTTTTACCGCA
>JACJXJ010000032.1 GCA_020636695.1 Prevotellaceae bacterium | reverse complement strand
CGAAAAAATAGCTCGAATGGTATTACGGGCATAGCCATTTTCGTTGATCCATTCAGCCATAATATCGCGTGCACCAGCCAAAGCATCTTTAACGGAAGCAACAGCATCACTCAAAAACCGCTCCGCTTGTAAGTCAACATCACCATGTCGTTGAGTCATCAAAAGTTTGGCTAGCGGCTCCAAGCCTTTTTCGCAGGCCATTTGTCCTCGCGTACGCCGTTTCGGTTTGTACGGTAAATACAAATCCTCCAAAACGGTTGATTCCCAAGTTTGCTCTATCTGTTGTTTCAGTTCGGGCGTTAACTTTCCTTGTTCTTCAATGGTATTTAAAATAGTCTCTTTACGTTTAGCTAACTCCGTTAATTTTGCGTGCAAATCCGCTATTGCTCCAATCTGAACTTCATCTAAACCACTGGTTAGCTCTTTACGATAACGACTAATAAAAGGAATGGTCGACCCCTCACTCAAAAGTTTGACCGTATTTTGAACCTGACGTTCAGAAATTTGGAGTTGTTTGGCGATTAATGAAATAAAAATATCCATCTAAACTATTGTTTTTTGTATAATAAGTGCAAAGATACAAAGATTTTTGAGGCAAAAATAGTCCACACGCAATTCGTTAAAACCCATTAATAAAGAAAAAAGTTATAGTTCATAAAAATAAATCATCATTTTACGACATTTTTTCAAAAATATAGTGATAAAATCATTTTTTTAGTATCTTTGCAACATCAATTTTCATTTTTTTAGAGATAAAAACAAAAAACACCCCTCAAAAAGAGGGTTGTTTTTAAAAATGAAGCAAAAATCAGCATTCTATTACAACTAGTATTAGATTTAGTCATTTAATCACTTCAACATTATGAGCAAATTACGTTTCAAAGCGCTTGAAGATGCTTGTTCTCACAAACCTGTAGCAGTAGCTACACCCACAGAACGCCCATCTGTATTTTTTGGAAAAATGGTTTTCACACGTGAAAAGATGAAAGAATATATCGCCGATACTATTCTAGACCAACTTTTTGACGTGATTGACAATGGAAAACCGTTGAGTCGTGACATTGCCAATTCAGTGGCAATGGGTATGAAAAAATGGGCTTCGGAATTCGGAGCTACACATTACACACACTGGTTTCAGCCTTTAACAGGTGGTACAGCCGAAAAACACGATGGTTTTATCGACAAAACACCAGAAGGAAAAGTGTTAGAAGAATTTTCGGGTAAATTACTCTACCAACAAGAACCTGATGCGTCTAGTTTCCCCAATGGTGGTATTCGCAACACCTTCGAGGCACGTGGCTATTCCGCTTGGGATCCATCATCACCTGCATTTATTGTTGGCGACACACTTTGTATTCCTACCATTTTCGTAGCTTATACGGGTGAAGCATTAGATTATAAAACACCACTCATAAAATCAGTATCGGCACTCGACAAAGCAGCGGTAGATGTCTGTCGTTATTTCGATAAAAACGTGTCCAAAGTGACGTCGTTTCTTGGCTGGGAACAAGAATACTTTTTAGTAGACGAAGCCTTGTGGGCTGCACGTCCCGACCTTATGTTAACCGGTCGTACATTAATGGGACATGATAGTGCCAAAAACCAACAGCTCGAAGACCATTATTTTGGTTCTATTCCAGAACGCGTATTACAATTTATGACCGACCTCGAAATTGAATCGCTCAAACTTGGCATTCCTGTCAAAACACGTCATAATGAAGTGGCACCAAATCAGTTTGAATTAGCTCCAGTCTATGAAGAAGTAAACTTAGCCAACGACCACAATTTATTGCTAATGTCCGTAATGGAACGCGTGGCTCGTCATCACCACTTCCGTGTATTATTGCACGAGAAACCATTCTCTGGTGTGAATGGTTCGGGTAAGCACTGCAACTGGTCGATGGGTACCAATACAGGCGTCAACTTATTAGCGCCAGGTAAAAATGCTGCTTCTAATTTACAATTTATCACCTTTTTGGTAAATGTGCTTATGGCCGTTCACAAACACAACGGACTACTTAAAGCATCTATTAGCTCAGCTACAAATGCACACCGTTTGGGCGCAAACGAAGCTCCGCCTGCTATTATTTCAGTGTTCTTAGGCACTCAAATCACCGATGTATTAGATAAACTCGAAAAAGCATCGGCCGATAAAGGTATTGTCATCAATGCTAAAAAAGAGATGAAACTCGGTGTGGCCAACATTCCAGAAATATTACTCGATAATACCGACCGTAACCGTACATCTCCATTTGCTTTTACAGGCAATCGTTTTGAATTCAGAGCCGTTGGTTCATCAGCTAACTGCGGAGGTGCCATGTTAGCCATCAATGCCGCTGTAGCAGAACAACTTATTTGTTTCAAAAAAGATGTAGATACACTCATAGAAAAAGGAGAACCGAAAGAACGCGCTCTATTCGCAGTTATAAAACGCTACATTTCGGCTTGTAAAGCTATTCGCTTCGACGGCAACGGCTACAGCGATGAATGGAAAAAAGAAGCTGAGAAACGTGGCTTAGATTGCGAAACAAGTGTTCCACTTATTTTTGAGCACTATATCAGTCCAGACACTATAAAGATGTTCAAAACCACAAACGTGCTTTCGGAATCAGAATTACATTCACGTTGCGAAGTAAAATGGGAAACTTACACTAAAAAAATTCAAATTGAATCGCGCGTTTTGGGCGATTTAGTGATGAATCACATTGTACCCGTTTCTAGTCGTTATCAATCTATTTTACTAGACAATGTAGTCCGGATGAAAGAGGCATTCGATGCTAAAGAAGCAAAAGAATTAGCAGCTCAAGACACACTTATCATTCGTCGTATTGCAGGACACGTAACGGCCATTGTATCTAAGGTTGACGAGATGTTAGCTGCTCGCAAAATAGCCAATCGCCTAGCGGGAGAACGCGCTAAAGCCTTAGCATATCACGATACAATTGTGCCTTTAATGGAAGAAATTCGCAAACACGTCGACGAATTAGAGATGATTGTGGACGATGAAATGTGGACACTTCCTAAATATCGCGAATTATTATTCATTCGATAAGTTATACCCTAACTTATATTTTACAACAATTTCTCAGTAAACCAAACGGGCAATCGATAATTCGATTGCCCGTTTTATTAATTCAAATAAACTTACTCCTTATAAATCCAACGTAAAAACACGACTATCGGGGAAATTAAGTTCTGGCTTAGTTTTGAAAATACCGTACAAGGTAGAACCCGAACCCGACATCGCTGCGTAAACTGCGCCTGTGTCATATAGGTGTTGTTTGATGACCGCCAATTCTGGATGAGCTTCAAAAACACTGGTTTCAAAATCATTAACTAAATAGTGACGCCATTTTTCAAGTGGCATCGCCATTACTTCCAAAAGTGGTACGTCCCACCGTTGACATGCGACATGCGCATAAGCTTCAGCCGTAGACACATGTACCTCAGGTTTTACCAACACTAAATAATAGCCCTTCAACGACACCTCAAGCGCCGTAAAATCATTGCCAATACCTGCTGCGAATATGGGTTTATTACGAATAAAGAAAGGACAATCGGCTCCCAATCTAGACGCATAGTGTTCCAACTGCTCCACCGACAAATTCAAGAGAAAGTGTTGATTCACGAGCTTCAACATAAAAGCAGCATCAGCCGAACCGCCACCAAGACCAGCACCCATGGGAATATTTTTGAGCAAAGCTATTTCAAGTTCTGGTAACTGAAAATCGCGTTGCAATAAACGAAATGCACGTACTACCAAATTCTGTTCAATATCTCCAGACACAGGCAAACCTGCTATATTTAAAGACGTTTTTACAGCTGGCACAAATTCCAACGCATCGCACAAATTGATGGGATAAAATACCGTTTCAAGATTGTGATAACCATCTGGGCGACGGTTTACCACATTGAGTCCTAAGTTGATTTTGGCATTCGGGAATGTAATCATAAATAAGCTAATTTATTGGTGGCAAAGATAATCATTTTTTGAAATAGCCACATTGTTGAAAACTTGTTGAAATCTCAACTTATAAGTCATAATACGAATAGGCAAAAGGATGGCTTTTTTGTAGTACTTTTGGGGTTCTAAATTCGAATTTCATGGAACCTGCAAAAAGTAAATCGACCAACAAAAAACAGACTAAAATAGTAGTGGATTACGGTAAAGTACCACCACAAGCTACCGAAATTGAAGAGTCTGTTTTAGGCGCCTTAATGATTGACAACACAGCTATCGATAAAGTGGTAGATATTTTATCAGCCGATTCTTTTTACAAAGAAACGCACCAAAAAATCTACAAATCGATTACTGAATTATATGGTAACCGTAGTCCTATTGATATGCACACGGTGACTGAACAATTACGTAAGAATGGGGATTTGGAAGAAGTTGGTGGTCCTTACGCCATTGCCATGCTCACTGCCAAAGTAGCATCAGCCGCTCACATTTTATTTCACGCGCAAATTATTGCACAAAAATTTATGGCTCGTGAACTCATTGGCATTTCTACCGATGTGCAAACAAAAGCGTTCGAAGAAAGTACGGATGTGGACGATTTAATGCAGGAAGCCGAAGGTCGTATTTTCGAATTATCACAAAAGCGTCAGAAAAAAGGCGTGACTCAAATCGACCCTGTGATTGATGAAGCGTTAGCACGACTCAATAAAGCAGCAGCACAAACCGACGGTCTTAGTGGCGTTTGCAGCGGATTTCATGCATTAGACAAAGTCACTTCTGGTTGGCAGAAATCGGATTTAGTGATTATTGCAGCTCGTCCTGCAATGGGTAAAACCGCGTTTGTGCTATCTATGGCAAAAAATATGGCGGTCGATTATAATATTCCTGTAGCCGTATTCTCTTTGGAAATGTCTAATGTTCAGTTGGTAAATCGTCTTATTGTAAACGTTTGCGAAATTCCAGGTGAAAAAATTAAAAGTGGACAATTAGAGCCCCACGAATGGGCGCAATTAGATGTCAAAATCAAAAAGCTAGAAGGTGCTCCCATTTATATTGACGATACACCGAGTTTGTCCATTTTGGAATTTCAAACGAAAGCACGCCGTTTGAAGGAAGAAAATGATATCCAAATTATCATTATTGACTACTTACAGTTAATGAATGCTTCGGGCATGAAGTTCCAAAGTCGCGAGCAAGAGGTAAGTACCATTTCACGTTCGTTGAAAGGATTGGCCAAAGAGTTAGATATTCCCATCATCGCCCTATCACAGCTAAATCGTAATGTGGAAAACCGTGGTCAAGGTTCAGAAGGCAAAAAACCACAATTATCGGATTTACGTGAATCTGGTGCTATCGAGCAGGATGCCGATATGGTTTGTTTCATTCACCGTCCCGACTATTATAAAATTTACGAAGACCCAAACACTCAAAAAGATTTGCGTGGTATTGCCCAAATTATCATTGCTAAACACCGTAATGGTGCTACTGCCGATATTGATTTGGTATTCAAGCACGAATATGCACGCTTTATGAACGAGGAGGACACGGTAGATCCGTTTGCCACTTTGGGTTCAAAATTGAACAATGCTCCACTGCCTTCGTACAGTAGCTATAATTTACCACCTCACAACAACGAGGATACCCCATTTTAATACACATATAAAATCTGAATAATTTATGGAAAAATCTCCAAAGCTAGGTTTACCTGAAAACGCTAATAGAGAACTCAAATCAGGCGAAACCTACCATCCTATTTTACCTGCCAACAAAAACATTCCCGAGATTAGTTTTTATTCTGTGTCATGGGGAATTCTCATGGCGGTACTTTTTTCGGCAGCCGCCGCTTATTTAGGTTTAAAAGTAGGACAAGTATTTGAAGCAGCCATTCCTATTGCCATCATCGCCGTGGGTTTATCAAGCGCTACTAAACGTAAAAATGCATTAGGCGAAAATGTTATTATTCAATCTATTGGTGCAAGTTCTGGTGTCATTGTGGCAGGCGCCATCTTTACACTACCTGCACTTTACATTTTGCAAGCCAAATATCCCGAAATCACGGTGAGTTTTATGCAAGTATTTTTAAGCTCTTTATTGGGTGGCATTTTGGGTATTTTATTTTTAATTCCATTTCGTAAGTATTTTGTAAGCGATATGCACGGGAAATATCCTTTCCCTGAAGCTACAGCCACCACACAAGTACTTGTTTCGGGTGAGAAAGGCGGCAGTCAAGCCAAACCGCTGATGTGGGCAGCTGCCATTGGTGGTTTATACGACTTTGTTGTAGCCACATTTGGCACTTGGAGCGAAACACTCACTTCGCGCATGATTCCGTGGGGCGAAGCCGTAGCACAAAAAGTAAAAATGACCTTTTCAATCAATACGAGCTCTGCCGTATTAGGACTCGGTTATATTATTGGTTTGAAATATAGTATCATCATTTGTGCTGGTTCCTTATTTGTTTGGTGGTTCATCATTCCACTTCTTGGCATGACCACGGTAGATTCTGTGATGTTAAGTCAAATGGATCCTGATTGGATTTTTTCTCATTATGCTCGCTATATTGGTATTGGAGCCATT
>JACJXJ010000031.1 GCA_020636695.1 Prevotellaceae bacterium | reverse complement strand
TTAAAGCTGGTGGTGCTATGCGTGCTGTGCTTGAAAGTGTTGGTGTAACAGACGTTTTGGCTAAGTCAAAAGGTTCTTCTAACCCTCACAACTTGGTAAAAGCAACATTTTCTGCTTTAGGCGAATTGCGTGATGCTTATACTGTAGCACAGAACAGAGGTGTTTCTATGGAAAAAGTGTTTAAAGGTTAAAACTAGATAATTATGGCAACAATAAAAATTCAACAAGTAAAAAGCAGAATCAAATGTCCTAAAGTTCAAAAATTGACTTTAGATGCACTTGGATTAAAAAAGATGAATGCCGTAGTTGAACACGAAGCTACACCTTCTATCTTAGGAATGGTGGAAAAAGTGAAACACTTGGTAAAAATAGTAGACTAATAACATTGGTAAAATCTTTAAACAAAAAAAGATATGAATTTAAGTAACATTACACCCGCAATGGGTTCTGTAAAAACCAATAAACGTTTAGGTCGTGGTACTGGTTCTGGTAAAGGCGGTACTTCTACACGTGGTCACAAGGGCGCAAAATCGCGTTCTGGTTACTCACGTAAAATTGGTTTCGAAGGCGGTCAGATGCCTTTGCAACGTCGTTTGCCTAAGTTTGGTTTTAACAATATTAATCGTGTAGAGTACAAAGCTATTAATTTGGATACACTTCAAACATTAGCTGAAGCTACTAAAGCTACTAAAATCGATTTAGCGGCTTTAATCCAAGCTGGCTTTATAACAAAAAGTCAATTAGTTAAAATTTTAGCTAAAGGTTCATTAACGGCTAAATTAGAAGTAGAAGCACATGCATTTTCTAAAGCTGCTGAAGACGCTATCGTTGCAGCTGGTGGAAGTGTCGTAAAATTGTAATATAATGAAATTACTAGAGACTTTTAAAAATATTTGGAAGATAGAGGATTTACGATCTAAAATCTTAACGACAATTTTATTTATTTTAATTTATCGTTTTGGTTCGTTTATTGTCCTTCCAGGTATTGATCCGAGTGCACTTACCGCTTTGAAATCACAAACAAGCGGTGGGTTGCTTTCGTTATTAGATATGTTCTCTGGAGGTGCGTTCTCTAATGCTTCTATTTTTGCGTTAGGAATTATGCCTTACATCTCAGCCTCTATTGTTATTCAATTGCTAACCATAGCAGTACCTTATTTTCAAAAGATGCAACGAGATGGAGAAAGTGGACGTCGCAAAATGAATCAGTTAACTCGTTATTTGACGGTTGCTATTCTTTTGTTACAAGGTCCTTCATATCTGATTAACTTAAGCGTTCAGTTAGGACAAGCTGGTGCAGCTTTGCCTGCCGGAATGTGGTTTAAAATTTCATCCACACTGATTTTGTGTGCTGGATCCATGTTTGTTATGTGGTTAGGTGAACGTATGACTGACAAAGGTATCGGTAATGGAATCTCCATGATCATTATGATTGGTATTATTGCTCGTTTCCCTGCTGCTGTGATTCAAGAGTTTATCTCGCGCTCAGGCGATGCTGGTGGTGGCTTAATTATGTTCCTCGGTGAAATACTCGTATTGTTATTGGTTATTGCTGCTAGCATTTTGTTGGTACAAGGTACTCGTAAAGTTCCTGTGCAATATGCTAAACGAGTAGTTGGCAATAAACAATATGGCGGTGTTCGTCAGTATATACCATTAAAAGTAAATGCTGCAGGTGTAATGCCTATCATTTTTGCGCAAGCTATTATGATGGTGCCAATTATGCTCGCTGGATTTAATGCTGCAGGTGTTAGTAACTTTATGCGAGTTTTTATGGATAATACCAGTTTTTGGTATAATTTTGTATTCGCAATTATGATCGTTGCTTTCACCTATTTTTACACTGCAATTACCATCAATCCAACCCAAATGGCTGAAGAGATGAAACGTAATAATGGATTTATTCCAGGTGTAAAGCCAGGTAAGAAAACTGCAGAATATATTGACATGATTATGTCACGTATTACGTTGCCAGGGTCATTCTTTTTAGCATTGGTAGCTATTATGCCTGCTTTTGCCAAAATTTTTGGTATAACTGGTAGTTTTGCTCAATTTTATGGTGGTACATCATTATTGATTTTGGTAGGTGTTGTGCTTGATACTTTACAACAAGTAGAAAGCCACTTATTGATGAGACACTATGATGGCTTATTGAAATCAGGTCGTATTAAAGGTCGCACAGGCTCTATTGCTGCGTATTGATAAAATGATCTATTTAAAGACAGCAGAGGAAATTGAGTTGTTGCGAGAAAGCAGCCTTTTGGTTAGTAAAACTTTGGCTGAATTAGCGAAACTAGTGAAGCCAGGCGTAACAACAGCTCAGCTGGATAAGATTGCAGAAGAATTTATTCGAGATAACGGAGCAACACCAGCGTTCAAAGGATATGGAGGCTTTCCTGCTTCAATTTGTACGTCGGTAAATGATCAAGTGGTACACGGTATCCCATCGGACAAAGTTATTTTGAAAGATGGTGATATTGTTTCCATTGATTGTGGCACTTTTAAGAATGGTTTTGTTGGAGATTCCGCTTATACGTTTTGTGTAGGAGAGGTAAGTGCCGATGTGAAAAAACTCTTAGAAACCACTAAAAATTCCTTGTTCAAAGGTATAGAACAAGCCATAGAAGGTAATCGTATCGGAGATATAGGGTATGCAGTTCAAAATCACTGCGAAGCTCAAGGATACGGTGTGGTACGTGAAATGGTCGGTCATGGTGTGGGTCGTAAGATGCACGAATCTCCAGAGGTTCCTAATTATGGTCGCCGTGGATCAGGTCCATTGTTAAAAACGGGCATGACTATTTGCATTGAGCCTATGATCAATTTAGGTCGTAAAGAGTTACGCTTCGAACGTGATGGTTGGACCACTCGTACTATCGATGGAAAATGTTCTGCACATTTCGAACATGCAGTAGCAATTAAAAAAGGGAAAGCAGATATTCTTTCCGATTTTGGAATTATAGAAAACGTATTAAGTAATCTGAATTAAATTTATGGCAAAACAGTCAGCAATAGAACAAGATGGTACGATAGTGGAAGCATTGTCGAACGCTATGTTCCGCGTTGAATTGGAAAATGGACATGAAATTACAGCCCATATCTCAGGGAAAATGCGCATGCATTACATTCGTATTCTTCCTGGTGATAGAGTTAAAGTGGAAATGTCGCCTTACGACTTGACAAAGGGTCGTATATCGTTTCGATATAAATAAAATTTTCATAAAAATTATATCACATGAAAGTAAGAGCATCTATTAAAAAGCGTAACGACGATTGCAAAATTGTTCGTAGAAAAGGACGCTTGTATGTTATTAACAAAAAAAATCCTAAGATGAAACAACGTCAAGGATAATTTTAAAAAACAGTTTATGGCTATAAGAATTGTAGGAGTAGATTTACCCCAAAACAAACGTGGGGAAGTTGGATTGACTTATATCTACGGAATAGGTCGCAGTAGTGCACGCAAGATTTTAGCAGAGGCTGGTGTTAATTTTGACACTAAAGTTCAAGATTGGACTGATGACCAGGCTGCAAAAATCCGCGAAATCATTGGCGCGGGCTTCAAAGTTGAAGGTGAACTTCGCTCTGAAGTACAATTGAACATCAAGCGATTGATGGACATTGGTTGTTACAGAGGTGTACGTCACCGTTTAGGTTTGCCACTTCGTGGTCAAAGTACTAAAAACAATGCACGTACACGTAAAGGTAAAAAGAAAACAGTTGCTAACAAGAAAAAAGCAACTAAGTAATTAACTGCTTAAAAATTAGAAGTTGATATGGCAAAGAAAACAGTAACAACCAAGAAAAGGGTAGTTAAAGTAGATGGTGTCGGACAATTACACGTTCACTCATCATTTAATAATATCATTGTAACCCTTGCTAATGGCGAAGGTCAAGTAATCTCTTGGTCATCAGCCGGTAAAATGGGTTTCCGTGGCTCTAAAAAGAACACGCCGTATGCTGCTCAAATGGCAGCTCAAGATTGTGCCAAAGTTGCATTTGATCTTGGTTTGAGAAAAGTAAAAGCGTATGTAAAAGGACCAGGTAACGGTCGTGAATCTGCTATTAGAACTGTACATGGTGCAGGTATTGAAGTAACAGAAATCATCGATGTTACGCCACTTCCACACAATGGATGTCGTCCCGCAAAACGCAGAAGAGTATAACAGTTTAAAACATTAAAGAAAAATGGCAAGATATACTGGACCAAAATCAAAAATTGCTCGCAAATTTGGTGAACCAATTTTCGGACCTGATAAAGCTCAAGCCCGTAGAAATTATCCTCCTGGACAACACGGTAATACTCGTAAACGTAAAACGTCTGAGTATGGTGTTCAGTTGAAAGAAAAACAAAAAGCTAAATATACCTACGGCGTATTAGAAAAACAATTCCGCAATTTGTTTGAAAAAGCTCAAGCACACTCTGGTATTACAGGTGAAATTTTGTTGAAATTGTTAGAATGCCGTCTCGATAACGTTGTTTATCGTTTGGGTATTGCAAAAACACGTTCTGCTGCTCGTCAGTTGGTATCTCACAAACACATCACTGTAGATGGAGAGGTGGTAAATATACCTTCTTATTCAGTAAAACAAGGACAAGTGATTGCTGTTCGTGAAAAAGATAAATCAATGGTTGTCATTGTTGATGCTTTGAACGGCTTTAACCACAGCAAATATCCTTGGTTAGAATGGGATAATACAGCTATGGCTGGAAAGTTCTTACACACTCCAGAACGTGCTGATATTCCTGAAAACATTAAGGAACAATTAATCGTTGAATTGTACTCTAAATAATTGTAGAATATGGCTATATTAGCATTTCAAAAACCAGACAAGGTAATCATGTTGGAAGCGAACGACTTTCAAGGTAAATTTGAATTTCGTCCGTTGGAACCCGGATTTGGTATTACTATAGGTAATGCTTTGCGCCGCATTCTTCTCTCTTCTTTGGAAGGATATGCAATTACTTCGATTAAAATTGAAGGCGTTGATCACGAATTTGCTACCATCCCAGGAGTAATAGATGATGTTACAAATATTATCCTCAACTTGAAACAAGTTCGTTTCAAAGCTACTCACGACAAAACCGATGGCGAGAAATTGACATTAGTTGTTTCTGGTCGTGAAGTGGTAAAAGCTGGTGACTTAAATTCATTGTTGACCAATTTTGAAGTGTTGAACCCTGAACTTGTGTTGTGCAAGATGGATGCTTCGGCTACCTTGAAAATGGAATTGACAATCAATAAAGGTCGTGGTTATTTACCAGCAGAAGAGAATAAAATGGTAGCTGATGAGATTGGTATTATCCCAATTGACGCAATTTTTACACCAATCCGTAACGTAAAATATGCGATAGAAAACTATCGTGTAGAACAAAAAACGGACTACGAAAAATTGCTTTTGGATATTGATACTGATGGCTCAATTCACCCTAAAGAAGCATTGAAGGAAGCCGCTCGTATTTTGATTCAACACTTTATGTTATTCTCTGACGATAAAATTGCGTTAGATACAACAGAAGGTGCTGGTAACGAAGAGTTTGATGAAGAAGTTTTACACATGCGTCAAATGCTTAAAAGTAAATTAGTGGATCTCGATCTTTCAGTTCGTGCCATTAACTGCTTGAAAGCTGCTGATATTGAAACTTTAGGCGCTTTGTGTAAAATTACTCGTCCTGAATTGTTGAAATTCAGAAACTTCGGTAAAAAATCATTAACTGAGTTGGAAGCTAAATTGGCAAGCTTAAACTTGTCGTTTGGTATGGATCTTTCGAAATATAAATTAGATAAAGATTAATAAACATGAGACATAATAAAAAATTCAATCATTTAGGTCGTAAAACAGCTCACCGTAATTCTATGTTGGCGAATATGGCATGCTCGTTGATTCAACATAAACGCATTGCTACTACAACAGCGAAAGCTAAAGCCTTGAGAACATATGTAGAACCTCTTATTACTAAAAGTAAAGAGGATTCAACTAATTCTCGTCGTGTGGTATTTGCCGAATTGCAAAACAAAGAAGCTGTGACTGAATTGTTCCGTGAAATCTCTCAAAAAGTGGCTAATCGCCCAGGTGGTTATACACGTATTTTACGTACAGGATTCCGTCAAGGTGATGCTGCAGAAATGTGTATTATTGAGTTGGTTGACTACAACGAAAATATGTTGAAAGAAACTGCTGCTAAGAAAGCTACTCGTACTCGTCGTAGCAAGAAAGCTGTAGAACCTAAAGCTGTTGAAGCTGCTCCAGTAGTTGAAGCTCCTGCAACAGAAACTGCTGAATAATAAGTTCATTTTACATAGAAAAGCGCCTGATAAATTCAGGCGCTTTTTTTATGCGGGTACAGGAAACTGTTATAATTTTATTATCTTTGCATTACTAAAAGTGGAATCTATTATGCAAAGAAAAGAAGCTGTACGTCTGTCGTCTGATTTATTGCGTGAAGCACTAAGCTCTAATGGCAATGAGGCAGCCATACATTTAACAGAATTGTCAGTCCAAGAGGCTTGGGCGCAAATATTGGGTCCTCTGGCTCAATATTCTACCAACTTAGAGTTCAAAGATGGCGCCTTGCATGTACGTATTACATCAGCTGTTTTACGCAATGACTTGTTTATGGAGCGTTCGCAGTTGATAGAGAAAATAAATAATGCTATTGGGAGAAAAATTGTTTATAGTATTGTGTTTCGCTAATTAAAAGAGGCAGAGTCTTTAAACTCTGCCTCTTTTAATTATTTTCCTTTGTTCTTTTCCTCTTGTTTGAGAGCAGCCTTTTCTTCTCGCTCTTTCTTTTTAGCTTCTCTTTCTTTTTTACTGTCTGCCGTGCTTGATTTCCAGCTTTCCCATAACTCGGCTAGTGAGTTAAAGCTTTCACGATATACAAGACCTATGCCTTGGGTCGTTAGAGCGCTTTTAAACTCCTTATAGTCGTTGGTGTGAGTGTAAGCTTTGGCACTTAATTTCCCCGACTGTATAAGCGTGTATTCGAAGTCAAAATCTCCAATGAATTTAGAAGCAGATAAATTATCATCACGATATCCGACGTTACCGTTGAATGTTATACGGTTATTTGGTGTGTATAGGAAATTAAATTCATATTCGTTACTACGTTCATTCCCTTCGCCTGTACTTCTGAAATTGACACCGAAATTCCAATTGTCAAACATTTGAGA
>JACJXJ010000030.1 GCA_020636695.1 Prevotellaceae bacterium | reverse complement strand
TTTAATTGAATTAAATTCATTTTTATATTAATTTGTTGCAAAATAGCCTTAAGTGTGAACTTCTTGGTACTCATGTCGACTTGGTACAAAAAAAAACTTCCACCCAATAGTTGCCTATTGGATGGAAGAAAATTGGTAATTTACTAGAAACGTTATTTATTCAAAAATAACGCGCAACGTGGTTGTTTTCTCTGAAGTTGCCACTTTTAGTAAATATAATCCTTTGATACCGTTGTTGGTAATGGTTGTTTCGTTGTTACCTGCTACCAAATTCATTTGGAATTGGTTGCACACACGACCAGTCATATCGTATAAAGTCACGGTAGCACGATCAGCACAGGTGCTAGCAATGGCCAATTGTGCCGATGTGAGTATACGATTAGGAAGCAGAGTTACACGTACATCGTTGTCTGAAATTTGACCAATTTCTGTGCTGATGCCCTGAACGATGGTATGTGATTCTTCTTCGATACTAAAGTTGGCATTCGAAACTGAAGCGCCTTCCGATAAATTGGTGCTAAATACACTTTGTAAGCTGTATCCTGTGTGTTCTACACTTACGCTGTAAGTGCCAGCAGGCAAATTAGTAAAGCTATAGAAACCATTTGCATCAGGTGACGTGGTGGCAATTAAAGTGCCTGTTCCATCGTACAGCATGATTAAAATATTGCTAAATGTAGATATGTTGCTTGGTGCACCAAAACCACGTACAAGATTTGGAGATGGCATTATGACTTGTCCTGCAATAGTGCCTGTTCCTACAAATTCAAAAGCAGAAGGCTTGCTAGCCAATGAGAATGAAATGGTAGTATCGGTTGTGCAGGTTAGTGTGAATGGCGTTACTGTCGACCAAGTTGCTTCTCCACCATTGTAGGTATCGATAAATGGGTTTTCGCCAACAAATGAATACGATACAAAATGTGCTTTGAATAAATATTCACCAGCTGGTAATGAATCAAATTGTACCATTTGGGGCATATTCTTACTTTCGTAAAGTGTAAATACATTGAACATACCAACTTGTTCACGACGATAAAGTTCGCCTTGTACGTCGTTGGCGCCACACATACCTCCTTGGTTGAAGAAAACATCCAGTTTAGCACCTTGAAAAATAACGCGAACAGAGTCAATAGCCATACAAGCACTATTGCTAATAATGACTTGGTATAGGCCACTTTCGGTCACTTTACGAATAGGTGTGTCTTGAGGATAGCGTACGCTCCAAAAATAACCGTAATCTGTTCCACCTGCATTTAGGGTAACCGTGTCGCCTACACATGCATAAATGGTATCGGGTAAAATGGTAACAATTGGCTCCAATACTTCTACTTTTATGGTATCTTTCGCTTGTCCCAACGTGTTTTTAACCGTTACGTGATAATCACCGGTCTCTTTTACCCAAATTTTTGAAGTGGTAGCATTATTACTCCACATATATTCGGCTCCAGGAATAAAGCCTGCGTCGAGTAGAGTAGAGTCGCCACGGCAAATTTTGATATCATCACCTAAGTCTACTCGTGGAGCAGCCAAATCGATAAGTTCTATTTGCATTTTATAGGCAATACCTTCTGGGCTTAAATATTCTATGGAATCAATTTTGTTATTGTCGTCAATTTGGATAAATTGTGGTACATGGTACATACCGTCATTACTAGGAAGTAATTGATTCGAACCTGTGATTGTACGGGAGCTAATGACTGACCCATTGCTATATAAGTTTGTTATTATTGCACAGTTATTTTCGTATAGCTCGCTCCATACACCCGTAATGGTATTTTCGATTTTGCTCAGGTTAACTACCAATCGTCCACCTAAAAAGAGGTAGTCATTATATCCATATGTATTAAATTTATTGGGAGAAGAACCATTTTCGCTGTATTCGTTGGTGTAGAACCGCATTGGTATACCTTTTATTTCAAAATCCCAATATCCATATAAATAAAAATCTCCATAACGTTCTTTTACCGAATCGGTAGTCCAATGACAGTTCTCTCTTTTATCGACGCTAAAATCAACATTAACATAACTGCGACTGGAACTTGTGCTGAAATGGATAACGGTATCGTTTTGAGGCCAAAATTTTCCTCCGTATTCTGATGTTATTGCTTCACTAGGTATTTCAATAGCATAGTTTTGTGAAGGTTCTATTCTATTGGCTAATGAAAAAGATACGACTGCTTTTTTCGTGAGTTCTGTTTCGCTTTCGTTAGAAACCTTCATCTCTTCAGCTAAAATATAAGAGGTCGATTGAGTTAAAAGATTGCGTACGGTGATGTCTTTTTTTACTTCAGCAAGTCCGTTACCTGTAAAACTAATTTTTACATCGGTTTTTACGGATACGTTTGATTCATTATGCGCAGGGGATATATCCTCGAAGGTAAATTTTACGGAGTCTAGAGGCATTACGGTGAACTTACTAACAGGTGTGTTGCTACTGTTTTTTGCTGTACTGTAATTACTTGTTTTAGAGAGCCATTCTCGTATTTTCTCAGCTGTACCCAAATAGTGATAATTATATTTAAAATCGCGTCTTATATCGATAGTGCCATAGCTGGAATCCATTTGAACGACTGTATGATTTGCAAAAGATAATCCAGGAGGAATGTCGCTGTATTTATGCTCTGTTGTGCTTCCTGGGGCAAAGCTATTTTGTCGCATCCATCCGAAAGCCGTAAGATAAGTGGTGTCACTATGGTTGACCTGATAAGCTATTAAGTTTTCTCCAGTGAGGACGTATGAGTCGCGGAAGCTACGAAAACTTAGAGAAGATCCTGATTTTGCGATATTAGCATTTCCTGCACTCTGGATAACTGTTCCAGCTTCAATTTTTTCTGGCGCAGTATAAAGGTATCTTCCGTCTGATGACGTTGTTTCATTGAGATGTTTTAGGGAGTCAGAATAAGTGTAATCGGTAAACCAGATTTGAGTGCCAGCTTCAAGTTCTGTTAAAACTACAAAGTCAAATGAATAATGATAACTGTAATTTACTTGAACAATGGCAACATCTCCAGGACTGAGTACTGTTTGCGCTGTTGCTATAATAGCAGAAAGCACAAGAAAGATGCTGAGTAAAATTTGTTTTTTCATAATGGCGTGGTGTTAAATTATTTCAATATGTTAGAAGTGATCAATACATGCATGCTTTCTTTTTCGTCCTAATTTGGCATAAATCAAGTACCTTAAAACGTAGAAGGTTGATGTGTGTTTAAGTATAGTAAACGTACATATCCCACTTTTTATCTAAGCATGTTATAATAGTTAATTCCTTGGTTTGTAAGTTCTCTTGTTAAGAGATGCAACTACTTGTTATTGATAATTTTGCGTAGTGATAGAGACGACAATTTATGAAAGGAATTGTTGCTCGCAAAGTTATATCAATATGATAGAGGTTAGTATGTAAAAAAACGACAACTTAAATATTGAGTAGTTGTTTTGTAAATAGTTGATTCGAAGAAAAGTACTGTTGAGGTGTGATGCCTGTCATTAATTTGAAGTCTTTGTTAAAATGGCTGTAGTCATAATAACCAACTGCAAAAATAAGTTCGGATATAGGTTTATTGGGATGTTCGTTTAATAATTTGAAAAGACTTAAATTTCGTATAACTCTTAAGTAAGTTTTCATACTTAATCCAATGCGTTCTGTGAAATAACGTTGGCGTGTTCTACTGGACATGGGACATATCGTTTCTATTTCTTCAAGAGTGATTTTTCCTTTTGTGTCAATAATACGAGTGATAAGGTAATCGAATTTATCTTGTTTAATTGGCTTATTTTCAATCAGCTTCATGAAGTAATTGTCCAATAGATTGATAACGCTATTGGTATCATTACTCTGTTTGATGTCTGTCAATAAGTTATAAATATCATGGTTAAAATAATAGGATGCGGGTGCTCCTTTATCGGTTAAAAGAGCCATATTTATGTTAGTTAATTTATGTAATGCTGTCGGTTTTAAGTTAACGCCAATTAATTTTGAATCTTTAATACTATTTATTTGAGCAAATTTGGAGAGCTGTCCAACCACAACAATTTCTTCTATGGGGAAAGTATAATTTGAAAAAAACGCATTGATGTCATTCTTTAGATGAAATTGTATGACTGGATGTCCCAAAGGCGGTATGCGATCATTCGTAGTGACAGTTGTTTCTATAATATAATAACTATCAATAATTGGATGTAATGTCTCGTTTGGTTTATGTTCAATTATTTCCATACTAAAGTACACCTGTTAAATGAGTATATAACTTGTTTTGTTTTCAAAGATGTTTTTTTTTAATAAATTTATCGTGAGAAAAGTTCTTTTAAACAATTGATACACAAGCAATCTGAGTAAGCTGATTTCAATGTTTCGTGTTGCGAAGGTGTGAGTGTGATGGCTGCACATTGGCATTGGCTCACATTTTCGTGATTACATATAAAGCGAGCACCGCAGCGTGGACAGATTTTTTCTTTCATAATCACTCAAGTATTAAGGAGATGTTACAACATGGTGTTGTCTCGTTGTGCTTTTTTTGTCTTAAACTGCATTTGGCTTATGAACAAGCCAATAATGACAATAATAATGGCTACAATTTTAATAGTAGGCAAGGTTTCGCCGTATAATATCCACATAAATAGTGCTGTACAGCCAGGCATGATGTTACAGAACGCATTGGCTCTAGTTACTCCTAATTTGCGTACACTATAACAAAATAGCACAAATGAAAGTACTGATGCAAATATAGCCAAGGTTAAAACCGCATAAAATGATCGCCATTGAAAATCGATTTGGTTGATAGCTGGAAAATCTTTGATAAAGAATGCTGGAATAAAGAACAGTAAACTAAAGAGATACACATAAAAAACGATGGTAGTTGCATTATATTTTTCTGGTACTTTTTTGAGCATGGAGGAGTAAATAACAGCTGCCACTACTGCTAACATGAGTACTAATAAGCCGACTGGAGAAACAACTATTTGTTCTTTTTCTATAACTAACATAAGCACACCTACCAAGGAGATGATAATTCCTAACATATTACTCCAAGTAACGCGTTCACGTAAGAGTGTAAATGCAAATAAAGGTGCAAAAAGGGGTATGGTCGATAAGATAACAGAAGCAACTGTAGGTGAAACTAATGTTAACCCATAAGCTTCACACACGAAGTAACAAAATGGTTCTGCAAATGCCGCTATGAGCAAAAATTTGGCATCTTTGCGATCTAGTCTTTGTATTTGCTTTGTAATTCCTCCAACAATTCCTAAGATGATAGCCGCCAACACCATCCGCATGGTAACTAATGTTACTGGAGGAAAACTTTCTAAGCCAATACGCGTGAAAATAAAGGATGCAGACCAAATAGTCATGGCAACCAGAATGGCAATGTAGGCTTTTGTGTTTTTCATCGGTTATTGATACTGGATTGTTGTAGCTACTAGTTAGAACATCTTAAATCACCATGTTCATAGCTGATCTTACTTCGTCCAATGTGCGTGCTGCTATTTCGCGTGCGCGCTGTGATCCGTCATTCAAAACTTGTTGGATATAAGCTGGTTCTGCTTCCAATTGTTTGCGACGGGTGCGTAATGGACGTAGTTTTTCGTTTAAAGCTTCGGTAAGCATATTTTTCAGCATACCACCACCGCCATTACCAATTTTCGCAGCGATTGCTTCTGGCTCTTCTTCCGTACATAGAGAGATGAGCATCAAAAGATTGGCTACTTCTGGTCTATTTACAGGGTCATACGTAATAAAACGCTCGGTGTCTGTTTTGGCTTTTTTGATGAGTGCAGCTGTTTCATCTTCTGAAGCACAAAGCATAATGGCATTTCCACGGCTTTTACTCATTTTTTGAGTTCCATCTAAACCTATGATGCTTGGTGTTTTGCTAAGCAAAGCTTGTGGTTCAGGGAAAACGGGTGCGCAATTGGTGCAAAATTTTTCATTGAAACGACGTGCAATAGTTCGCGTGAGTTCGAGATGAGGTAATTGGTCTTTCCCCACAGGAACTACATTACCTTTGCAAAATAAAATATCTACAGCTTGGTGAACAGGATAAGTGTACATGCCAGCGTTTACGCTTTTTAATCCTGCTGATTGAATTTCTTCTTTAACAGTTGGATTGCGATTAAGTTCAGCATTGGATACGAGTGTCAAAAATGGAATCATCAGTTGATTGGCTTCTGGAACATAGCTATGCGGGTAAATAATTACATTTTCGCTAGGTTCAATGCCTGCTGCCAAATAATCGATTACTAATTGTTTTGTGTTCTGGCTGATTTCTTGGTAAGCATCATGGTCTGTAAGTACTTGATAATCGGCAATTAAAATCATTGTTGGTACCCCTAAATGGGATAGGCGGACACGGTTTTGGAGGGATCCAAAATAATGTCCAATATGCAAACGCCCTGTAGGACGGTCACCTGTTAGAACACGATATTTTGATGGATTATTTACAATATCGGTTTCGATTTTTTTGCTGATTTCCACAGCCGTGTCGTAGCTGTTGGTATTATAAGTCATTTCTTGCATGAGGCAATTAAGTTATCAAAGTTAGACATTCAAAACAATACAAGGGACAAATTATTTTATCAATTCAATCACTTGTTCTACGGCTGCATCTATACCTTCTGGCTTTTTACCGCCAGCTGATGCCATAAATGGTTGACCACCGCCACCGCCTTCGATGAGTTTAGCAGCTTCACGTACCATGTTTCCGGCGTGGAAACCAGCCTCTATCATAGGCTGGCTTAAAAATATAGTTAATGTTGGTTTGCCTTCGTACACGGTACCTGCTACAAACATAAATTTAGTATCTGCAAATTTACCTTTGAAGTGAGGTACAATGTTCTTGAACATATCGGGTGTTTCATTTCCTATGTGGCGAATTACTTTTATGCCGTTAATGTCTTGAGCATTTTGAAGTAATGTGTCGCGCAATAGTAGAGCGCGTTCTTGCATGAAATCTTCTACTTTCTTTTTCCAAATAGAGTTATCTTCCAATGATTTTTTAATGGCAGAAATAATATCTGGCGTGTTGTTAAGTAACTCTTGAATAGTACGTTGTACGTCTTGTAGATTGTCTACTAAAATTTCAGCATTTTCGCCCGTTACTGCTTCGATACGACGAATGCCAGCAGCAATGGAACTTTCGGAAACGATGCGCAGCATACCAATATTTCCTGTGGCTTTTACGTGTGTTCCACCACATAATTCTACCGATGAACCGTATTTAATGACACGTACACTATCGCCATATTTTTCGCCGAACAAAGCCATGGCTCCCATATTTTTTGCTTCTGCAATAGGTACATTACGGTGTTCGTCGAGTAGTACGTTTTCTCTAATACGTTTGTTAACCATGTGTTCTAACGTGCGCAACTCTTCAGGCGTTACTTTTTGGAAGTGCGAGAAGTCGAAGCGAAGTGATTCAGCCGACACGTAAGAACCTTTTTGTTCAACGTGAGTGCCTAGTAATTCGCGCAAGGCTTCGTGCAATAAGTGTGTGGCAGAGTGGTTAGCTTCTATCGCTGCACGACGTTTTGCATTTACTGTGGCGGTGAATGTGCCTGTTACATTTTTTGGTAATTGAACTAAAATATGTATTGGTAAATTATTTTCACGTTTAGTATCTTGTATTTCAATGGTTTCGTTGGCATTACTCAAAGTACCTGTGTCACCCACTTGGCCACCCATTTCGGCATAAAATGGTGTTTGGCTCAATACTACTTGATAGTAATTTTTACCTTTTTGAGCCATTTTACGGTAACGCAAAATGCGAGTTTCACATGCTAATTGATCATAACCAACAAATGATGAATCACCTTCTGCTACGCTAATCCAGTCGCCAGTTTCTACAGCAGCAGCATTACGCGCACGGTTCTTCTGTTTTTCCATTTCTGTGTTAAAATCATCGGAATTCAGAGTCAAACCGTTTTCTTTCAAAATGAGTTCGGTTAAGTCGAGTGGGAAACCGTATGTGTCATATAACGTGAAAGCGTCCACACCTGAAATCTCAGAACGTTTTGCTTTTTTAGTGTCTTCCATCACTTTGTCCAGCAGGCGAATACCCGTTTCTAACGTCCGTAAAAACGATTCTTCTTCCTCTTTAATCACTTTCTCTATGAGTGATTGTTGCGCTTTAAGTTCTGGATAAGCTTGACCCATGTTGTCAATTAACGCAGGAATTAACTTATACAAAAAAGCACTACGTTGGTCCATAAAGGTGTAACCATAACGTACAGCACGGCGTAAAATACGACGAATAACATAGCCCGCTTTGGCGTTGCTTGGCAATTGACCATCGGTAATAGCAAATGCAATAGTACGAATATGGTCAGCAATAACGCGCATAGCGATATCTACTTTTTTGTCGGCTCCATATTGACAGTTACAGATGTCGCCAATGTTCCGGAGTAGTGGTTGGAACACGTCTGTGTCGTAGTTCGATTTTTTGCCTTGTACAGCTACACATAAGCGTTCGAATCC
>JACJXJ010000003.1 GCA_020636695.1 Prevotellaceae bacterium | reverse complement strand
CTTGTGGAGCAGCCGTTTTTGATTTGTATTGAAATACGAACTTATTTTACGATAGCAGCAAAAGCTTCATCTTTCATAAATTCCATAAATTCTACATCTTTCACAGCTTTTGCTTTCAATTTAGCATCAGCAGCAACGGCTTTTTGTAAATTTACTTTAGCCAATTCGCGATCGTTAGTACGAGCACCAACAATAGCTAACAAATAATTAGTAGTAGCAGTTGGTTTTTCTACGCCATCAAGGATGGTACGTGCACCAGCATAATCTTTAGTTAAGATTTTAGCCAAAGCAGCATTGTTCATTTTAGCGTTACCAAATAATGTAACTGCTTTTTTGTAATCAGCTTTTTTGATAGCGATAGCACCATTTACATAGTTCAAAGCATCGCCTACACCACCAGCATTGCCAAAAAATTCTTCAGCTTTTGCATCGTCACCATTTGCTAAAGCAACTAAACCAGAGTTAAAGTTAACAGCAGCATTTTTAGGAGCCAATTCTAAAGCTTTAGCAAAACAACGACCAGCAGCAGCTACATCACCTTGTTCGTATTTAACTACGCCTAAGTTGTTAAAGCCACGGTATTCTGAAGGATAAACTTCAGTAGCTTTTGTATAAACAGCTTCTTTTTTAGCTAAATCGGTAGCCAATGAACCTGCATAAAGTAATTCTTCTACAGAAAGAGATTCTGCTTTTACTTTTGCCAAAGAATCGATTTCAGCATCTGACTTACCAATAACATCAACTAATAAAGTCATTTTAGAACGACGTAATTGTGGTAAAATTTCATCAGCAATAGATTTGTAAGCTGCTGATAAGTTTTTGATTTCTTTTTCACGTTGTTCTGGGTCAGAATACATTGACAAAACGCGTAAGATAACTTCTTTGTCTTGGATGTTAGAACCTTCCATTAATTTTTGGAAACCATCCCAGTCTTCAGCTGTAAATTTAGAATCGATAGTAACTGTAGCTTTCAATTTTTTCAACTCTTTGTTGATAAATTTTACAGATTCTTTATCACGTTTGTCAGCCAATTTTTCATTTAATTCCATACCACCATCAGGTGACGCGTAAGAAGCAACTTCCAAACCTTTCATTTCAAGATTAGCAGCTTTGCTAGCTTCTTCGATACGTTTAGTCAAAGCAACAACAGTTTCTGATTTAACTTCTGATTTACGAATTTCAGATTTTTGAATCAAAAATTTAATTTCAGCTTCTTGACGTTCTTCGATAATACGTTGGAATTGATCTTTTTCAATTTTAGCAGCCACTTCACCTGGTTGTAAAGCCACTAAAAGTGGAGTAATATTAACACCATCTGCTACTTTTACAGCAGGAATTGTATACACTTTATCTTTTATTTTTGCTTCAACTTCTAACCAAAGTTCAGAACTTTCCATAGCTGGATCATAAGTAAATACTGCTTTTTGAGTATATTTACCACCCAATTTGTAAGAAATAGACGAATTGTTACCTTTTACTTTTTCACCTTGGTAAGAAACAGGTTCTGCTTTAAATGTAGCATCAGAAGTTTTTGATTTCAAAACAGGAGTTACAGTCAAAACCATATTTTTTGTGAAATATTTCACAGGGAACGTTCCATCAATGGTAACCTCAATTTTTCCAGCGTGAGATTCCAATGGATTTACAGACACCTTCAAATCATTCAAAAATTCTTTAGGTGGTTTACATGCGAATAACACCAATACTGCTACCGCTAGAGTCAGGATAAGAGATTGTTTTTTCATACAAATAAAAATTTTTATTATTAAGTTAAAGAAAATCATTCAGTTCACAGCATGCAAAGATAATAATTCTTTATATAAATAAGGTTCCCTTTGAATAAAAAAAATAGGTATATGTTAAATTTATTATTTTAAATTGTTGATAACTAAAAACTTAATTATTATAATATATCAAATATTAAAATGTATTTTTGCAGAAAATAAGGGCAAATAAAAGATGAAAGCAGATTTTTTACATAAAGTAAGTATAAAGAAAATCAAAAATTTACTCAAAAATAGGTTAAGTTACGCTATTTCAAACATTTCTAAATCTGGAAAAGTAAGTGGTATGCCTGTTTCACTTTCTATTGAACCTGCCGCTATATGCCAATTACACTGTCCCGAATGTGCATTAGGATCTAATAACATAGTTCGCTCCAATAAATTAATAAATTTTGATTTGTATAAAAAAGTGATTGATGAAGTTGAACACAATTTGCTCTATTTACTACTCTATTTTCAAGGTGAACCTTTTTTATCACCTGCTATTTTTGATATAATTTCCTATGCTGACAAAAAAAATATATATACAGCCACTTCCACCAATGCACAAAGTATAAATCAAACTATTGCATCAAAAATAGTAAAATCAGGATTAAAGAAAATCATCATTTCTTTAGACGGCGTAACACAAGAAACTTATGAAACTTATCGAGTAGGTGGAAATTTGAATAAAACGCTCCAAGCTATCGAATTTATTAATGCCGAAAAAAAGGCTCAAAATAGCCATTTTCCAATAATAGAATTGCAAATGATTGTATTTCAACATAACGAACATGAAATAGAGGCTTTCAAAAAATTAGCTAAAAAAATGACAGTTCAAAAAATAACGATAAAAACTGCCCAAATTTATAATTATTCAGAAAAAACTGAGCTTATTCCAACCATTAAAAAATATAGTCGTTACAAAATTAAAAATGGTAACTGGGAATTAAAAAAGAAATTACATAATCGTTGCTTGCGTATGTGGCAAAGTGCTGTAATTACCACTGACGGTGAATTATTGCCTTGTTGTTTCGATAAAAACGCTGATTTTAGTTATGGCAATCTTAATAAATATAGTGTAAAAGAGCTTTGGAATAACGATAAAGCATTATTGTTCAGAAAAACGGTATTATCGAATCGTAAAAGTATAGATATGTGTCAAAATTGTTCGGAATAAAGGCGTTATTTTAAGTTTACAATTTTTTATTCAACACTAAATATAGATTATATTCTTTTTACTATTTAAAATATAAAATATAAAGATAATAATAGTCTGTTGAAAAAGCTCATAACATTTTTAGTTATTTAAAATTCAATTAGTTATCTATAAACTATAGTTATTAATAACTAGTTGATAACTAAAAATTAAAAAAACTCTAATGTTCATTGTTTATTTTAAAATTCCATTATAGATTTTTCTATTTGAATAATGCAAGTCTTTTTTATTAGATTTTTTCAAAAATAGATAACAACTTTTCAACAGTTTTTAACCAATTGTTTTTCCCATAAAAAAATAGTAATTTTGCTCTTTCTTTTTTATTTAAAATCTGATGATATTTAATTACGATGTAATTGTGATAGGTGCAGGACATGCAGGCTGTGAAGCGGCTTGTGCTGCTGCTAACATGGGTTCAAAAACATTGTTAATAACGATGGATATGAACAAAATTGGCCAGATGAGTTGTAATCCTGCCATAGGAGGAATAGCTAAAGGACAAATTGTTCGAGAAATTGATGCTCTTGGAGGTTTCATGGGTATTGTGACTGATGCCACTGCTATACAATTTCGCATGCTTAATAAATCAAAAGGTCCTGCCATGTGGAGTCCTCGTTCACAATCTGACAGAATGCAATTTATTATTAAATGGCGTGAAATACTAGATGCTACTCCCAATCTCGATATTTGGCAAGATACAGTAACAAAACTTCATTTTGAAAAAGGATCGGTCACAGGTTGTAAAACAAGTATGAATGTCGATTTTAAAGCTACTTCGGTTATTCTTACAACAGGTACTTTTTTAAATGGATTGATGCATATTGGCAAAACACAATTGGTAGGTGGTCGTATTGCAGAACCATCTTCATTTGGTGTAACAGAACAATTAAAAGAGATAGGATTTTCTACAGATCGTATGAAAACAGGAACACCTGTACGATTGAATGGAAATTCTATTGATTTTTCAAAAATGGCAGAACAAGTGGGCGAAGATGATTTTCATAAATTTTCGTTTCTAGATTATAAGCCTCGTCCGTTACCACAACGCAGCTGTTGGATTACTTATACCAATTCTTCAACACACGAAATATTAAGAGGAGGTTTACCATATTCACCATTATACAATGGTCAAATACAAAGTATCGGACCTCGTTACTGCCCTAGTATCGAAACTAAAATAGTAACATTTGCGGATAAAGATCAACATCAATTATTTTTAGAGCCAGAAGGAGCTTATACACAAGAATATTATTTAAATGGTTTTTCATCATCACTTCCAATTGAAGTTCAGTTCGAAGCGTTGAAAACTGTTCCCGGTTTAGAAAATGTAAAAGCCTATCGACCAGGTTATGCTATTGAGTACGATTTTTTTGATCCTACTCAATTAACACATACGTTAGAAACGAAGTTAGTAAAAAATCTATTTTTTGCTGGACAGATTAATGGTACCACAGGTTATGAAGAAGCAGCCGGACAAGGATTGATTGCTGGAATGAATGCACATATCAATTGTCATGGTGGTCAAAAATTTATATTAAGTAGAGACGAAGCTTACATTGGTGTGTTGATTGATGACTTGGTAACCAAGGGAGTTGACGAACCATACCGTATGTTTACTTCGCGTGCAGAATATCGTATTTTATTACGTCAAGATGATGCTGATGCACGTTTAACTGAAAAATCGTATCTCGCAGGATTGGCTAATCGTCAACGGTTTGACCTATTAAAAACAAAACAAGAGGCTATACAATCTCTACTTTTATTCACTAAAGAATACTCTGTAAAAGCTGCAGAAATTAATCCTTTATTGGAAACTTTAGAAACGGCATCACTCAAACAATCCACAAAATTGTACGATTTGATTCTTCGCCCTCAATTAAATATTTCTATTTTAGAAAATAATTTACCAGAGTTCAAAGAAAAAATTTTCCAAATAGAAGAACTTAGAAGAGAAGAAATTTTAGAAGCTTCTGAAATTTTGATTAAATATTCGGGCTATATAGAGAGAGAAAAATTGATTGCTGACAAATTGCAGCGCCTAGAGCACATTGTAATTGAAGATAAATTTGATTACGAAAACCTCTTATCGCTCTCAACAGAAGCTCGTCAAAAATTGATTAAAATTAAACCAAAAACCATTGGTCAAGCTAGCCGAATCCCAGGTATTTCGCCAAACGATATTAATGTTTTATTGGTTTTATTGGGTCGTTAAAGTTTATTTGTTCCACGTGGAACAAATAAATAAAAATTTAAAAATAAACTACTAAAAGTTCCACGTGGAACATAAATCTATTTATTATGACAATAGAAGAAGTAAAAAGCAACATTCGCGACGTGATTGATTTTCCTATTCCAGGAATTGTTTTTAAAGACTTGACAACGGCCTTTAAAAATCCTAGGTGTATGAAGTTTTTTGAAGACGAGATGTATCGTTTGTATAAGGACAAAGGCGTTACTAAGGTGATAGGTATAGAATCACGCGGGTTTATTATGGCTCCAGTTTTAGGAAATAAATTGGGGGTTGGTTTTGTACCAGTACGTAAAAAAGGTAAATTGCCAGCTGAAACCATTGAAGTGAGTTATGAAAAAGAATACGGAGTTGACATTATTGAACTTCATAAAGACGCTTTAACTCCTGATGATGTGGTATTGGTTCATGATGATTTGCTCGCTACGGGTGGAACTATGAAGGCTGCTTGTGAGTTAATTCGTAAATTTGGAGTTAAAAAAATATATGTCAATTTCTTGGTAGAACTTGATTTCTTAAAAGGTCGTGAACAGTTTGACAAAGACATCACAGTTGACTCTTTAATTCACTATTAATACGATGGAGCTAAATTTATAGATTTTCCATGCCCACGCGTGATTACATAAAACAACAAATAGCATTACTTCCCAGCTCTCCTGGGGTGTATCAATTTTTTAACGCCGATGGTGTTATTATTTATGTGGGCAAGGCCAAAAATCTGAAACGCCGCGTATCTTCCTATTTTAACAAAATACACGATTCTCCTAAAACTAATATTTTAGTTAAACATATTGTTGACTTGAAATATATCGTGGTCAATTCGGAGAATGAAGCGTTGTTGCTTGAAAATAATTTAATAAAAAAATATCAGCCACGTTATAACATTTTACTCAAAGATGGTAAAACTTATCCGTGGCTTTGTATTACAAAAGAACCTTTTCCTCGTGTGTTCAAAACGCGCACAGTGATAAAAGGTGCCGATTTTTTTGGACCGTATAGTTCTGTATGGACCTTAGACACGTTGTTAGATTTAGTGCGCGAACTCTACCCTATTCGTACCTGCCGTTTACCATTAACCGAAGAAACGATTAAAGCGAACAAATTCAAAGTTTGCTTGCAATATCATATTCATAATTGTACAGGCGTTTGTGAGGGTTTGCAATCGCAACTAGATTATCGAAAAATGATCGATGAAATCAAGGAAATAGCCAAAGGGAATAGCCACGAAATAACTAATTATTTATTGGCTCAAATGCGTGAATTGGCTGAAAAACAACGTTTTGAAGAAGCTCAAAAACTAAAGGAAAAGTACGATTCCATCGTTAAATATCAATCTAAAACAGTTATTACTACCACCAGCGATGATAATTTGGATGTATTTGCTTACGATGAGGACGAAAATTCAGCCTACATAAACATTCTTAGAATCTCAAAAGGTTCTGTTATTCAGGGATTTACAATAGAATATCAGAAAAAAATAGAGGAACAAAAGACAGAACTGTTGGCCTTTGCTATTTTAGAATTGCGCGAACGTTTAAATAGTACATCTCATACATTAGTTGTTCCATTTGAACCCGATTTCATCGATGAAAAATTAGAAATTATAGTGCCTCAACGTGGCGATAAGAAAAAGTTACTAGATCTTTCGATGCAAAATGTGCGTCAGTACAAATTGGATAAGTTGAAACAAGCCGAAAAATTAAATCCTGATCAACGGGCTATTCGCTTAATGAAGGAAATTCAAACGGTATTGCATTTACCCAATTTACCCCAAACCATCGAATGTTTTGATAACTCTAATATTTCTGGTGAAGCTGCTGTAGCGGCTTGTGTGGTATTCAAAAAAGCGCGTCCATCAAAAAAAGATTATCGCAAATACACTATAAAAACTGTCGATGGCCCCGATGATTATGCATCAATGCAAGAAGTTGTTCGTCGACGGTATCAACGAATGATTAATGAAGGCACTACTCTACCCGACTTAATTATAACCGATGGAGGTAAAGGTCAGATGGAAGTTGTGCGTCAAGTGGTAGAAGATGAGCTTCAACTAAAAATTCCTATTGCAGGTTTAGCCAAAGACAATCGCCATCGTACTAGTGAATTGTTGTATGGATTTCCACCGGCAGCCATAGGTTTAAAACCGACTGATTTTTTATTTAAATTTTTGGCATCGATTCAGGACGAAGTTCATCGGTTTGCCATTTCGTTTCATCGCGACAAGCGAAGTAAAAAACAAATTGCTTCTGAATTGGATACTATTTCAGGAATTGGTGAAAAAACCAAAATTGAGCTACTTCAGCATTTCAAAAGTATGAAACGCATCCAGAATGCAGAAAAATCTGATTTAGAAAAAATTGTTGGAACTCATAGAGCCTCAATAATTTACAATTATTTTCATCCCGAAATAACCGCTTGAGAATCGCATAAGTTTTTTATGTCCGCCATTGGGGCATAAATTTTTAATTATTTGGGTACTATTTTCTCCGTTTTTTAAAAGTTTCTCTTTTTCTTCTTTTTTGTGTAACTTTGTCATTCAATATTTTTTTAAGGTGAATATTCTTTCCAACATAAATAGGCCAAATCAAAATACGGTGGCGACTATCGGTTTTTTCGATGGCGTTCATTTAGGGCATCGTTTTTTGTTGAATGAGTTGAATGTGTATGCCGCACAATTTGGATTGGAATCTTTGGTGGTTTCGTTTGTCGATTCTCCTCAACGTATTTTGTCGCCAAGTTCTGATATTAAACTATTAACCACTTCGTCCGAAAAATTAGCGATTTTTTCTGAACTGGGTTTGCAAAATTGTTTGATGTTAAATTTTGATGAAAATATTGCCGCTATAACCTCTCATGATTTTTTGAAATTATTGCATGATACCTATCGGGTGAAAAAACTAGTAGTTGGTTATGATCATCATTTTGGGAGCGATCGGTTGGGAACGTTTGACGATTATGTGCAGTTAGGGAAAAAAATAGGCGTTGAGGTTATTGCTTGTCAACCTTTTGTTAGTGATAATCTAACCGTTAGTTCTTCTAAAATTCGTGCATTATTGCTAGAAGGAGCTATTTTGAAAGCCAACCAATTACTTGGTTCATCTTATGTGATGCAAGGAGTTGTGGTGTCGGGCAATCAAATAGGACGTCAAATTGGATTTCCTACTGCCAATTTACAATTGGATGTTTCCAAATTAATACCCAAAGGAGGCGTTTATGCGGTGGATGTCTTATTTGATAATCAAGTATTCAAAGGAATGTTGAATATTGGTACACGACCAACCCTATCTGGAGCAAAACAAACGATCGAAGTTCATATAATTGATTTTGATCAGGATATATATGGTGAAACACTTATTTTAAAATTTTGTAAACGATTGCGCGATGAACGTAAATTTGATTCTATCAATCAATTAAAGGCTCAACTCGAGCATGATAAATTGTTAATTTAATAACTAAATATGTATAGTCATGAAAAAATTATTTTTATTCTTAATTGCATCCATTATGATGATTGCCTGTTCTAAGCAAGAAACAAATCCTTTTCTCATGGAATGGGATACGCCTTATGGTTTACCACCATTTAATAAAATTGAAGAAAAACATTATTTACCAGCTTTAGAAGCGGGTATTAAAGAACAAGAAGCTGAAATTGAAGCTATTGTAAATGACACTGCCGCGCCAACTTTTGAAAATACGGTAGCCGCATACGAAAAATCAGGTGCATTGCTTAGTAAAGTTTCTCTAGTATTATTCAATTTATCAGATGTATGATATTAGGGCCGTAATAACACATTATAAGATCTGTCGTCCAACATCTAGTAGTAGCATAATTTTGAAAAAAAACAATTACCGATTGATATGTGATCCAAAGATCTTGTGGCCAAAAGCATTACAATAGATTGGTTCAGAATATATTTAAAAATGATATGCGTCACATCGAAAAATGACTGTTGTGGCTACTGGTCTTATATAGAACAGAAGGTTCTGAACCTAATGTTTCATTTGGACAAATTTCTAATTGATAATTATAAATTAGAAGGGACTCAAATTATAAATAGGGCCAAAATATAATAGTTCTAATCAACTGATTTATAATGTTAAAGTTTTAAATGGGAAATTAATAAGTCCACAAAACATCGCTTCTACTTATGTTCAAATACCACTCGTACATGGATTGAGGGTGATTCAACGTTATTCGATGTATTGGATGATACGGTCTCTATTGAAGGTAATCAATCAGGTATTAGTTCTGATACTATTGTAGCATTGACTATACCGTTGAACCATATGCAAGTTAATGTAGGAACAAATGGCCTCTTTCTGGTAAATTGATGACAAATGCAGTGAGAGTGGGTTGCCAAAATTTCAGTTAATTTTTGAGGGTGATACTGCCAAAGTGAACATTTATGGAGTAGATTATCCAATTTCTTCAATAAAATCCTATTTTATAGTTCTAACCACCCTTCCATAAGGTGTGGTTTTTTGTAATTAATCAGCGTTTGTATTTTCTGATTTTTGTTTAACTTGTAAATCAAAAGTTTTGTGTACTATATGAGCTATAGTAACTTAATTTACATTGATATGAAAAATTATTTTTATTTTTAATTGCATCCATTATGATGATTGCCTGTTCTAAGCAAGAAACAAACTTTTCTCATGGAATGGGATACGCCTTATGGTTTACCACCATTTAATAAAATTGAAGAAAAACATTATTTACCAGCTTTAGAAGCGGGTATTAAAGAACAAGAAGCTGAAATTGAAGCTATTGTAAATGATACAGCTGCACCAACTTTTGAAAACACCATAGCTGCATACGAAAAATCGGGCGCATTGCTCAATAAAGTTTCTTTGGTATTATTCAATTTATCAGAATCTGATGCTAGCGAAAGTTTGCAAAAATTGATGGAGCAAGTACTTCCGATGATATCGGAACACAGTGATAACATCTTTATGAACGTAAAATTGTTCAATCGTGTAGATGTAATTTATAATCAACAAGATAAGTTAGATTTAACGATAGAACAAAAAATGGTGTTGGACAAAATGCATCGTCGGTTTATTCGTAATGGTATTGGCTTGGATGCCCAGAAACAAGCACGTTTGCGTGAAATTAATAAACAATTATCAGCATTGGAGCAAAAATTTGGTAATAACTTGTTAGCAGAAACCAATGCGTTTCAATTGATTATTGATAAAGAAGCCGATTTGGCAGGTTTGCCTGAAGCAGTTCGTACGGCTGCTGCCGAAGCTGCAAAAGAAGCTGGTATGGAAGGCAAGTGGTTGTTTGGTTTACAAAAACCAAGTTGGGTTCCTTTCATGCAGTACAGTGAACGTCGCGATTTACGTGAAAAAATGTTCAAGGCGTATGCAATGCGTGGTAATAATGATAATGCCAACGATAATAAAAAAATTGTATTGGATATCATGAAGTTGCGTATCGAAAAAGCCAACATGATGGGTTTTGATACACCAGCTAATTTTATTTTGGATGAAACGATGGCTAAAAATTCAAAAACGGTGAATGAATTCTTAGCAAAAATATTTGTTCCCGCGGTGGCTAAAGCTAAAAAAGAGCGTGCAGAAATGCAACAAATTATAGACCGTGAAAAGGGAGGCTTTAAGTTAGCTGCTTGGGACTGGGATTTTTATGCAGAAAAACTTCGTCAAGAAAAATATGCCCTAAACGAAGATGCAATCAAACCTTATTTTCAAATGGAAAATGTACGTGCAGGCGTATTTGCTGTGGCTAGCAAATTATATGGGTTGAAATTTGAGAAATTAGACTCGGTTCCAACTTATCATACTGATGTAGAAACATTTAAAATAACAGATGCTGATGGTTCGCTTATTGGTTTGTTTTATACCGATTATTATCCACGTACTAGTAAACGTGGTGGTGCCTGGATGAGTAATTTCCGTGAATCTCATGTGGTAGATGGCAAAGAAATTCGTCCAATTGTGGTTAATGTTGGTAATTTTACTAAACCAACTGCCACTACTCCATCTCTTTTGACTTTGGATGAAGTGGAAACCATGTTCCACGAATTTGGCCACGCTTTACATGGTTTGTTGACCAAGTGTAATTATTTGAGCGTAAGCGGAACTAATGTGGCACGTGATTTTGTGGAATTACCATCGCAAGTGCTTGAAAATTGGGCATTTGAACCAGAAGTTTTGGCCATGTATGCTAAACATTATAAAACAGGTGAAGTGATTCCTGCTGATTTAGTAGCTAAAATACAACAAACCGCTACCTTTAATCAAGGCTTTATGACTACCGAATTGGTGGCTGCTTCTATCTTAGATATGAATTGGCACGATCTTACTAGTGTCGAAGGCATTGATGTAAATACCTTTGAAAAAGAACAAATGGCTAAAATTGGTTTGATTGAGGAAATCATTCCACGTTATCGTACTACTTATTTTAATCACATTTTTAACAGTGGTTATAGTGCTGGTTATTATAGCTATTTGTGGGCAGAAGTATTGGATAAAGATGCGTTTGAATTATTCAAAGAAAAAGGTATTTTTGATCCAGAAACGGCTAAAGCATTCCGTAAAAATATTCTTGAAAAAGGCGGTAGCGATGATCCAATGAAATTATATAAACAATTCCGTGGCGCTGAGCCAAATCCTGAGGCCATGATTAAAGGACGCGGATTGTAAACTAAAATCTTTAAGTATAAAGAGCGGTACTCGGTTATAGAGTGCCGCTTTTTTTATGCTTTCAATGAGGATGTAAAAGTTGTTGTTTTTTTTGCTAACTTTGTGGACTTTTGTTAGTTGTATTCTTCAAATTAATTTGAACATGCAAATATTAAAAAAATTAGTAACACCAAGTTTAGAATGGCTCATAATACCGATTATTTTTTCGGCTATTTTGTGGTTTTTGCCAGCTATATTGGGGATAGCTCATCCTCAAGATAGCTATCCGTTTCAATTATTTGGAACCTTTACGTGGTTTACTTTATCGGCTGGCTGGGCTCACGTTATTCAGTTCTTCTTTCAAATAGCCATAGGTTTAATACTTATGCGCTGGTGTGAACGTTGGCAACTGATTCCTTTACGTAGTGTGATTCCTTTGTTTGTAGCCCTTTTTGTGATGTCTATTATTGCCGATCTTCAATTCTTTGATGCCCGTACTATCGCATTAATTTTATTTTTATTGGCAATTTCGGAGTTGTTGTCTATGTATAGTTACAACGGCGAAAAAGTATCTGCCGCTTTTAATATAGGATTTTTAATTATAAGTGCCGCATTCTTTCATGTAGAATATGCCTATTTGCTAGTTATATTTGTCATCGGCATGATTATTTTTAGTACATTCACTATTCGCACATTTTTTGCCTTGTTGTCAGGTATTTTAGTTCCTTTATTTTTAGTGTGGAGTGCGTTCTTTTTATCTGATAATTTGCCAATTTTGTATGCTATTTTGGGCGAGTCCCATTTATATATGTTTGATTTATCATCATTATCACTATTACGAACTGATGTTTTATTGGGAGGTGTGTTATTAGTGTTGTTTTTAATGGCGTTAGTTTCTTATTTTTCTGTTAGTTTAAACTTTAAATTACACGTTCGTTTAAACTTTTTCTTTATCAATTTGGCTTTTGTTTTGGGCGTTATTTGGGTGGCTTTATTTTTTTATAAATTGGACGTATTATTATTTGTCCCTATTATATTTCTTATTCTCCTATTGAGTTTTTTCTTCTCAACCAATCAATCTAAATTTGTCAATATCGTCTTTATTGCGTTCATTGTTTTAGGATTGGCTTATCGTGTACTAAATCTACTAGGATTTTAATGTTAGAGTTCGCCGAATATGGTTATGCTGGACTTTTTATTGCCTCTTTTTTAGCGGCAACGGTTGTTCCGTTCAGTTCCGAAGTGGTTTTTACCGCACTTGTATTTGGTGGTTTAGATGCTTGGACTTGTGTGCTTTGGGCTACTTTAGGCAATTGGCTTGGTGGGTTGACGTGCTATTGGCTAGGGCATCTTGGTAAAATAGAGTGGATTGAAAAATGGTTACGCATTAAGAAGGAAAAAGTGGATCGATTCAACCAAAAATTCCACAAATACGGCGATTGGTTGGCGTTCTTCTCTTTTTTACCTGGTGTTGGCGATATCATAGCCGTAGCAGCAGGATTTATGCGCAGTCGATTTTGGATTGTAGCCGTATCCATGTTATTGGGTAAATTTTTGCGTTATGTGGTTTGGATGTATGTCAATGGCCTGTTTTTTTAGATAAAACTGCCAAAAAGTCTGGTTTTAGGATTTGGAATAGAATGTGTATATTTGTGAAGTGGAATTTTACGAACAGAATGAAATAAATTTTTGAATGAAAAAAGAAGATAAAAAGTTACTTGAAGCTATTGTAGCTGGTATGCAAGAGAAAAAGGCAAAACGCGTTGTTACGGTTGATATGACTAAGTTAGATGCTCCTTGTCAGTATTTTGTTATTTGCGAAGGTGATTCGAATGTGCATGTATCTTCCATCGCTATGGAAGTCAAAGATTATGTACGCAAAAATGCCAATGAAAAACCTTTTGCCACTGATGGCTTTGAAAATTGTGAATGGATTGCGTTGGATTATGGTTCTGTCATTGTGCATGTTTTTCGTCGTGAGACACGTGCATTTTACGATATTGAACATTTATGGGAAGATGCTGATATTAAAGAATACGAAGATATTGTTTAACGAAAATTCGATTTAAATTCACGTACATTTGCAAGGTTAGCTCCATCTGGGGCTTGTGAGATTCTGAGTTGACCGTAATTGTGGTATGTGAACGTAGTGGTATGTAATTATTGATAGTATAAATATATGGAACAGAAAAAAAATATTAAGCCACAGTTGCCTAATCCTAAGCAATTTAAGCCGAAGTTCAATTTTTATTGGATTTATTTGGCTATTGCCGTGTTTTTTGCGGTATCGCTTTTTTGGGATGGAGGGCAAACTTCTAAAGAAGTACCTTACTCAAAACTTGAGGAAGGATTGCGCAGTGGATGTGTAAAAAGTATGACAGTAACCATTACACAAAACAAGGTTGATGCAGAAATTGACCCAAAGTGCGCAGAACAATTGTTTGGAAAAACTTATAAAGAAGGCGATAAAATACCTAATATCAATGCATTGGTTCCTTCTGTGGAGGAATTTTCTAAATTGATTACCGAACTTCAAAAGGAAAAGGTGTTTACGGGTGAGGTATCGTACAAGGAAGGTAAAAACTACATGGAGATGTTTCTCTATTCTGTGTTACCAATTTTATTGTTGATACTTTTTGTTGTCTTTATGAATCGTAAAATGTCTAGTGGCGGGGGGGGGCCTGGAGGCGTTTTTAATGTCGGCAAATCTAAAGCTCAACTCTTCGATAAAGGTGATTCAACGAAAACTAAAACCACGTTCAAGGATGTGGCAGGGTTAGCTGGTGCCAAGCAAGAGGTAGAAGAGATCGTTGCCTTTTTGCGTAAACCTGATAAATATACCGAATTGGGAGGTAAAATTCCTAAAGGCGCTTTACTTGTAGGCCCTCCAGGAACTGGTAAAACATTGTTAGCGAAAGCCGTTGCTGGTGAGGCCGATGTGCCATTCTTTTCGATGTCTGGTTCCGATTTTGTGGAAATGTTTGTAGGTGTAGGTGCTAGTCGCGTGCGTGATTTATTCCGTCAAGCTAAAGAAAAAGCGCCGTGTATTGTGTTTATCGACGAAATTGACGCTGTTGGGCGTGCTCGTGGTAAAAATAATAATATGGGAGGTAATGATGAACGTGAAAACACTTTGAATCAATTGCTTACAGAAATGGACGGTTTTGGTTCTAATAGTGGTGTCATTATTCTAGCAGCTACCAATCGTGCTGATATTTTGGATAAAGCCTTGTTGCGTGCAGGTCGTTTCGATCGCCAAATTCATGTCGACTTACCTGATGTGCACGAGCGTAAAGAAATTTTCCAAGTGCATTTACGCCCATTAAAACTTGATAGTACAGTTGATATAGAGTTCTTATCTCGTCAAACACCAGGTTTTTCTGGTGCTGATATTGCCAATGTTTGTAATGAAGCGGCTTTAATCGCTGCTCGACAGGATAAAAAGTCTGTTGATAAGCAGGATTTTTTAGACGCTGTTGATCGTATTGTGGGAGGATTGGAAAAGAAAACGAAGATCTTAACTCAGGAAGAGAAAAAGAATATTGCTTATCATGAAGCTGGCCATGCCACTATTAGCTGGTTGTTGGAGCACGCAAATCCACTTGTAAAAGTGACGATTGTTCCTCGTGGCGAGGCTTTAGGTGCTGCTTGGTATTTGCCAGAAGAGCGTCAATTAACTTCACGTGAGCATATTTTGGACGAGTTATGTTCGTTATTGGGCGGTAGAGCTGCCGAAGAAGTATTTTTGAATATGCTTGGTACTGGTGCTATTAGCGATTTGGAACGGTCAACCAAAAAAGCGTATGCCATGGTAGCTTATTTTGGCATGAGTGATAACTTGGCCAATATGAGTTATTACGATTCGTCTGGTAATTCTGACTTTGGGTTTACAAAGCCTTACAGTGAAAAAACTGCAGAACTTATCGATGAAGAAGCTAAAAAAATTATAGCAGAGCAGTTTGAACGTGCCAAAAAACTATTAAAAGAACATCAAGAGGGTCATAATAAATTGGCACAAATTTTATTAGAAAAAGAAGTCTTATTTGCTGAAGATGTTGAAGCTATTTTAGGCAAACGACCTTGGAAAAGTCGTGCTGATGAATTATTACTTAGCCAAGTTGCCCAAGAGCCAGCTTTACCAACAGAAACGGAACTAAATACCACTGATGAAGCTTGATTCTCGTCATATTATTTTACAAAAAATCGCAGCCTTTTCCGATAAAAGTGCTGTCAATGCTACTTTTGAAAATGAAGATGCCAGCATTTATAAACCCATTGAAGGTTCTTTAGATAGCTGTTTTCAAGCAGAGTTAGCGTTAATAGGTGGTGAGTCATTTAGTTTTAAAACGGATACTGAATTATACGCTGGTCTTAATTCATTTTTGGTGGAGAAAGGTTTCGCAGCTGTTTATTCGTCGTTGCCAGATATTCAAAACCAATTGCCAAATGTGTTTTTAAACAGTGAGCCTTATGCTGACATGGATGCAGCTATTACTGAATGTGAATTTTTAGTGGCGCGCACAGGTAGTGTATTAATTTCGTCAGCGAGTTATGGCGGCAGGCAGTTAAATGTTTTTCCGCCAGTACATATTGTCATAGCAAAACGTAGTCAATTGGTTCCTTTTGTGACCGATGCTTTACAGGCTTTGCAAGAAAAATACCTAGGTGCATTACCTTCTTTGGTATCTTTTATTTCTGGCCCAAGCCGTACTGCCGATATTGAAAAAACGTTGGTCATGGGTGCTCATGGACCACGAAAATTATATGTATTCATAGCCGAAAATCTATAATTATGCTAAGTAGAAATTTAATACAACGAGGCGTTTCTGGGGCTATTTTTGTGGCAACTATTGTTAGCTCTATCCTGGTGAGTCCATGGACTTTTTTGGCCGTCTTTTTAATTATCTCATCCTTGGCGATGCGTGAATTTTACAATATGATTAATTCGCCTGGTCGTATTGATGTAATGGTTGGACCAGCTATTGTTGCCAATTGCATTCTGTTTTTTGTGTTTTTTGCACGCCATTTTATGGAATTTATTCCTTTTAATTTAATGCCTATTTATGGCTTGTTCGTCATTTTAGTTCTTCTTTCAGAATTATTTCGTCACCGACATCGTCCTTTACATAATTGGGCTTATTTTGTTTTAGGACAGGTTATGATATCGTTACCATTTGCTTTGTTGAGTAATATTTTGTATTTTAATAATACTTGGAATCCAAATTTATTATTGGCCGTTTTCATCATTATTTGGGTAAATGATACTTTTGCATATTTAGTTGGTAGTATGTTTGGTAAACATCGTTTATTTGAACGTATATCTCCTAAAAAATCATGGGAAGGTTTTATAGGTGGAGCGGTGGCTTCTATGGTTGCTGGCTATGTGTTTTCTTTGTTGGAAGCTGATTTAGTATGGTGGCAATGGCTTATCTTTTCATTACTAGTTGTTATATTTGGGACGTTTGGCGACTTGATGGAAAGTTTGACTAAACGCTCTGTTGGAGTCAAAGATTCTGGTCGGATTATTCCTGGACATGGAGGTTTACTCGATCGTTTTGATAGTATGTTGTTGGCAGTTCCAGCCATATATCTTTATTTACAATTATTTTAAATTTGTCTTTTAGTACAGGGTTATTTTTATGAAAAACAAACATTTTAAGCGTAGATTAAAAGTGCATAAAGAAGGGTATGCTATTTTACTTTCATTAATGCTACTTTTGTTAGTAATTAACGTCGTTTTTTATTTCCAATCACCTAATCAGTTGGTGTTTATTTGTAATTTAGTAGTGTCGATTCTCGCATTTTCGTTTTTCTTCTATTTCTTTCGAAATCCAAGTCGTGAAGCTTATATTGAAGATTCAAATTTGGTCGTAGCTCCTGCTGATGGACGTGTGGTTGTTATCGAACCTACAGAGGAATATGAATATTTTGGAGGAGAACGTCGTATTCAGGTGTCTATTTTTATGTCTGTATTTAGTGTCCATGCTAATTGGTATCCTATAGATGGAGTTGTCAAATATGTGAAACACCACAGTGGTAGGCACATGGCAGCGTATTTACCTAAATCAAGTCATGAAAATGAACGTTCTACGGTTGTAATTGAAAGCAAATCAAAACATCAAATTTTGGTACGTCAAATTGCTGGAGCTTTAGCTCGTCGGATTGTTACATATGCCGCTCCTAATCATGCGTGTTGCATTAATGAACATATGGGATTTATCAAATTTGGTTCGCGTGTTGACCTGTTTTTCCCCGAAGGTACAGAAATTTTTGTACAAATGGGAGAACAGACACGTGGTAATGAAACCATCATTGCACGTTTACCAGATTAATAAAAAAATGAAATTTTTTATTAAAAAGTATTGTTAATTCAATAATTAATTGTTTCTTTGTGAATGTTTTTGAGATAGTTATAGGTGACTATCAGAAGCATAAGTACATTCTTAATTTAATTTTTATGAACATTTACATTGGAAACTTGAACTATAAAGTTCGAGAAAATGATCTCCAACAATTGTTGGCAGAGTACGGTGAAATTACTTCCGTTAAAGTGATTATGGATCGTGAAACAGGTCGTTCTAAAGGTTTTAGTTTTGTGGAAATGCCTGACGACGCTGCAGCTCAACAAGTAATTGAAAAATTGAACGGTACCGAATATGAAGGCCGTGCTTTAGTAGTGAAAGAAGCCCGTCCACGCGCTTAATACAAAAGTCTACAAAAATTCAAAAACTTCCGCTATCTTTGTAGTGGAAGTTTTTTTATGCTCTCTATGATGGCAGGTCATTATATAAAATCATCTTTGATTACAAAAATTGTTTTAATTTTTGTAATTGCTTTTGTGGGTTTGTTAGTTAGTTCCGTAGCTATTCTTTTGTGTACTAATTATGCAAATAACATAGTAGTTATGAAATGGCTGCAAGTTCTTCAAACATCTTTTACTTTTATTTTACCCGCATTTTTATTAACCTTTTTATTCGGTCAGGGTCTTCCTTATTTAAAATTTAAACCAATTTCTCATCCCTTTATTTGGTTTGCCGTTATTTTATTGATGCCGCTTGCTTTACCAGCAGTAAATTGGCTCAAATCACTAAATGATATGGTTGTATTGCCCCACTTTATGAGTGGAGTGGAATTTTGGATGCAACAAATGGAACAGCAATCGGAGGTACTTACAGAGAGATTTTTAAGTGTATCTTCCTATAGTTCATTAGCTCTTAATTTGTTAGTGATGGCGGTAATGCCAGCTTTTGGGGAGGAGCTATTTTTTAGAGGCATTTTGCAGACCGTTTTGGGTGAAAAACTGAATCGTCATTTGTCTGTTTGGATTACTGCGTTTATATTTAGTGCAATCCATTTACAATTTTATGGATTCTTACCACGTCTTTTACTTGGAGCGGTATTAGGATACCTTTTTTTGTATTCAGGCTCAATTTGGGCATCTATCGTGGCGCATTTTATTAATAATGCTTTAGCAGTAATCCTTTTCTTTTTAACTTTTAATGGCTATGTCAAGTTTGATATTGATGTGTTGGGAACCGCTAATACTTGGTGGCTCGGTGTTATTAGTTGTATATTGGTTTATTTAATTTTTTATCGATTAAATCGTATAAAAGAATAATCTTTTCTTGTCTTGTACAAAATAAATATTTAATTTTGCGGTGCGATATGATGGCGGTTTAGTCTAGTGGCCTAGGACGCGGCCCTCTCACGGCTGAAACTCGGGTTCGATTCCCGGATCCGCTACATAAAAAATGGCGAGTGTATACAGACACTCGCCATTTTTTATTGATTTGTTATAACCATTTTCGGCGTTTGAAAAACCATAAAATGGCTACTACAAATAATATCATTAATGCTATTGCCCACAAATATCCATATTTCCAGTGTAGTTCTGGCATAAAATCGAAGTTCATGCCATACATGCTAGCAATCAATGTAGGTGGTAGGAAAATAACCGATACAATGGTAAAAATTTTGATGATTTTATTCTGCTGAATATTAACCAAACCAAGAAATGTATCTTGTAAATATTCTAAACGATCGAAACTGAAACGTGTGTGTTCGAATAATGAGTTAATATCCTTGATAATGATGGCTAATTTCGTTTTTGCTTCATTTGGGAATAGCTCACTTTTTAACATGTTCGAGCAAACTCGTTGTTTGTCGATGATGTTTTCACGAATTAACATCGTTTTTTCTTGCAATTCCTTGATGGCTATTAAGATATCATCGGAAACGTCATCGTCCGTTTTCAAACGATTACTTAACTGTGTAATCTCTTTTGCCAATTCCTCAATCATATCAGCATCGTACTCCACCCGAGTTTCCAATAATGCTACCAATATGTAGAATCCATTTGGATAATTACGCTGGTTGGCAAACATTTTCTTAACTGTTTCGTTGAACGAGCGTAACTCTTGATTACGTACAGATACTAAAATATGATTTTTTACAATGAAAGAGATTGGCTCTTCTTCGAAGTTATCAAGTAAGAAGCGTGAGTTCGCAACTAATGTATCTTCCGTTTCCATATAACGCGAACTGATCTCGATTTCTTCCATCTCTTCTTCTTCCTGGATGTAAATTTTCAAGAATTGCTCAAGTTCGGTTTCGGCGTCTTCCGGAACGTCATTCAGGTCTATCCAAACAAAGTTCTCGAGTGGAATTTCTTTGAGTAGATCAATATTTTTTGATATTTTTAGTCGGTTATTTTCCCGATAGAATAGACGAATTTCTGACATAAGCTTTTAGTTAACGATTCGAATATCTAAAAGTCAATGTTCTTGAGTACTTCGTGAAATTCGAATCTGATTAATGATTCAGTTTTAACGCTACAATGTTGGTTAACACCACAAAATCGGCAACGCTTAATTGCTCTGGGCGTTTTTCGAATATTGGCTCCGAACAATTTTCTCCTTGCAATAAAGGTTTTAAAGAGTTTCGGAGCGTTTTTCGTCGTTGGTTAAAGGCTGTTTTCACCACTTGAACGAACAATTTTTCGTCGCAGTCGAGTTGCTTTGTCTCGTTTCGAGTGAGGCTAATCACAGCCGATTTGACCTTGGGCGGAGGGTCAAATACATGCTCGTGTACGGTGAATAAATAATCGATAGAGTAGAAGGCTTGTAGTAAAACACTCGTAATGCCGTATGTTTTATTGCCGTGTGGTGCCGCAATTCGTTCAGCCACTTCCTTTTGAATCATACCTACTACGTAGGGGATTCGATCGCGATTTTCGAGTACGCGGAAAAAAATTTGGCTTGAAATGTTATAAGGGAAATTTCCAATAATGGCAAATGGTTTTCCTTCAAATAAAGGAGCTAAGTCCATTTTTAAGAAATCACTTTCAATAACGTCCATTTCAGGGAATTTCACATGCAAATAATCAACCGATTCACGGTCAATTTCTACAGCTTTGAATGTAATTTGGTGATTTTGGAGTAAGAATTGACTTAATACTCCCATGCCTGGTCCTATTTCAAGAACGGGTAAAACACAACCCTCCGGCAAACTGTCGGCTATACGTTGGGCTATAGACAAATCTTTGAGGAAGTGTTGTCCCAAGTGCTTTTTTGCTCTTACTAATGTCATGTAGTAACGGGTCGTCAGGCATTTTTGCGAATTTACATTAGAATAAACGAAAAAATAATTACCTTTGTCAGGGTCTTTTTTTAAGTGTTGCAAAAGTAGTTATTTCATTTTACTCTACCAAACTTATTTCTTTTTTTTCAGTATTTGTGTTTATTCTTCATGCTTATGACTCATATTGAACGTATTACAGAAAAGGCTATATTGAATGTTATAGAGTTTTTTTATACGCCTTTTCGCAAGTTTATTCCTGTTACTTTTTTTCGTTATGGTTTTTCGGGTGGAGCCAATATGGTGTTTGATTGGGTGCTATATTTTGTGTTTTATAATTTTTTGTTTCAAAAACAAGTTGTCGATTTTGGATTTATCGCTTTTACTCCCCATATTGCAGCCTTTATCTTTAAATTTCCTATTACATTATTGACAGGTTTTTGGCTTAATCGACACATTAGTTTTTCTGGTTCGCCCTTACGCGGACGGATTCAGTTATTTCGTTATTTTTTAGTGGTTGCGGCTTGCGTTATTATTAATTATATCTGTTTGAAATTGTTCGTTGAATACTGTGGTATTCGTGCTGAATTGGCGAATATTTTAACTACTATTATTGCTACCGTTTTCAGTTATTTTTCACAAAAACATTTTTCATTTAAAAAGTAAATGACCAGTGTACGAGATTATCTTTTCAAATATAGTAAATGGCTAATTTTTTTGTTGGCCTATCTATTTCTAGGGTATAAACTTGTTACATTTGATGGTTATGAGGCTTTGTTATCGCATTTTGCTGCTGTTTCTTTTCATGATTATTTGTTCCTCGTGCTGGTTTTTGTTTTGCTACCGTTGAATCTTTTATTTGAGGCTTTGAAGTGGCAAAGGTTAATCTTTGGACTTCAACCTATGCCCTTGAGTTTAGCTTTTCGATCGGTGCTTGTTGGTCAGGCGGGTGCTTTTTTTACGCCTAATCGCATTGGTGAGTTCCCAGCTCGTGCTCTTATGTTGAGTAAACAGAATGTAATTCCAGCTATTGCATTAGGTTTTGTGGGTAGTGCCATGCAAATGATTGTTATTACGTTATTTGGTCTTATCACAACTGTTTTTTATTTCTCGAATCATGCATCCCCTTTTCTTTTTTCGGTTTCAACAGCTGCTTGGCTTGTGGCTTTTTTACTGGTTTTGATATTGGTAATTGGTTGTGTTTTAGTGTGTGGTCATTATAAGTGGGTTTGTGAACGTTTAGCGAAATCTAAATGGCAGTGGTTAAATCGTTTAGCTGAAGGTCTTGAGCATTTATCATTTCATGACGCATGGCTGATTTTGTGTTTTTCGGCACTTCGTTATTTTGTCTATTCATCACAATTTTATGCCATGTTGTTGTTTATGAATGTAACACTTACCCCTTTTCAGGCGTTTCTTTCTATTCCTACTATTTATCTGCTTGTTACCTACACACCATCCTTTGCTTTCTCTGAAGCTATGGTGCGTGGTTCGTACGCTATTTTTATTCTTTCTGCTTTCTCCACCAATGATGCTGGCATGGCTTTGGCTAGTATTTTGTTGTGGTGTATCAATTATTGTATCCCCATACTTATAGGTTCTTTTTTTGTTAAAAAGTCCCTATAATTCGCTTCTTATCTTTGTTAATAACAAATATATTTTGGCTTAATATGCTATTTTTTTGTTAAAATATAAAATATTTCCCAATTTTTACCGTTAAATTTCTATAAAATTAGAATTGTTATAATAATTATTATATTATCTTTGCTCCTAAAATTATCATTATGCGTAAGAGTTATATTTGGATTTTGATTCTTTTAATGGCTTTTTCCTTTACTGGATTATTGCTATTGCAGGTGCGGTATGTGAATCAATCGGCATCCATTTTTAGCGCACGTTTTGATGATAATGTAAAACGTAGCCTGTATCAAGTCATCAAAACTATAGATGAAATGGAGGTTCGTGATTATTTGGAGACGTTTATTAATGGTAAGTCTGATGATGTTCAACGAGCTAAAAAATTGCTAAATAGTGATGAATTATTATTTAAGCATTCATATACTGTTGACCAGCTTACTATGCCTGACGAGTCTGTTCAAATAAAATCGTTAAGTGGTAAAAATACCTCTATTTCAAAGGCGAGTGAATCACAAAATCAACAATATAGAGAACGGTTTCTACGATCTAAAGCTTTATTTGATGAAGTGACTGCCAAATTGATGAATGATGCTTCTACCAAACCTATTGAAAAACGTGTAGATTTTGTATTGCTTGATGAACTTTTAAGTAAGGAATTTTACAATAATGGAGTAGAGTTACCTTTCCATTATGTTATTACGGATAAGAATGGTAAAATAATATTTTCATGTCATGATGATAATATGCCTGTTACCAAAGATTTCTATCGTCAACAGTTTTTTCCTAACGAAAATTCAGATAAAATTTATTTTTTAAATGTATTTTTTCCTACCCGTTCAGCATACATAGTACATTCATTAAAATTGTTGTTACCATCTATTATTTTAACAATGTTGATGTTTCTTACGTTTATGTTAATCATTTTATATCTATTGCGTCAAAAGCGTTTGACGAGTATTAAGAATGATTTCATAAATAATATGACTCATGAATTAAAAACGCCGATTTCATCAGTATCTTTAGCTGCTCAGATGTTGAGTGATAACTCTGTAAATACTAATCCTAAGATTTTGGCTCATATTTCCCATGTCATTATTGACGAAACAAAACGATTGAGTTTTTTAGTAGATAAAGTGCTCCAGATGTCTGTTTTTGAACGTGGTAGAGCGACAATGAATTTTCAAGAGCTAGACATGCATGAGTTGTTGGAAACGGTTGTTGGGAATTTTTCGCTGAAAGTCAACAATACGAATGGTAAAATTATTTCTCAACTTAATGCTCAGAATGCTTTAGTAATGGTAGATGAAATGCACTTTACCAATGTTATTTATAACTTGATGGATAATGCTCTAAAATATCGAAAAGAGACATTGATTTTGACGGTTTCGACATGGAATGACAAGAATAAATTGTGTATTAGTATAGAAGATAATGGTGTTGGTATAAAAAGAGAAAATTTGAAACGTATTTTTGATCAGTTTTATCGTGTTCCAACAGGTAATGTGCATAATGTAAAGGGCTTTGGTTTGGGATTGGCTTATGTGTCTAAAATTATTAAGTTACATAGAGGAACAATAAAGGTGGAAAGTGAATATGGTATTGGAACAAAATTTATTATTGAAATATTAACTGTTTAAATTATTAATTATGGAAAAGGTAAAAATCTTATTATGCGAAGATGACGAAAATTTGGGTATGTTACTCAGAGAGTATCTTCAAGCTAAAGGCTTCGACGTTGACCTTTTGCCTGATGGCGAAGCTGGCTATAAATCGTTTGTAAATGGTAAATACGACTTGTGTATTCTTGATGTGATGATGCCTAAAAAAGATGGCTTCACATTAGCACAAGATATTCGTAAAATGAATGGTGTAGTGCCAATTGTTTTCTTAACTGCTAAATCGTTGAAAGAAGACGTGCTAGAAGGTTTCAAAATTGGTGCTGACGATTATATTACAAAACCATTTAGTATGGAAGAATTATTATTCCGTATTGAAGCTATTTTGCGCCGTTTAACCGGTAAAAAGAACAAAAATGGCAATGAATATAAGTTGGGCAAATTTACATTTGACACACAAAAACAATTGCTTTCAATTGGTGATAGACACACAAAACTAACCACCAAAGAATCAGAATTGTTGAATATGTTGGCTCAAAATGTGAATAACATTTTGGAACGTAATTATGCACTGAAAACTATTTGGGTGGAAGATAACTACTTTAATGCTCGTAGTATGGACGTGTATATCACCAAATTACGTAAATTATTGAAAGACGATAAGGAAGTAGAAATCATCAATATTCACGGTAAAGGTTACAAACTAATAGTTCCAGAAAATTAATGGTTCTGGCATTTAATACAAAAAGGAGATAATCTATTAGCGATTATCTCCTTTTTTGTCGGAGTTAGGCGATTCGAACGCCCGACCTCTACGTCCCGAACGTAGCGCGCTACCAACTGCGCTAAACTCCGTATTGGTTAAGAGATATCTAAAGTTTCAATAATCTCCTCTAGTGTTTTATCGTTTCCTATAGGCACACACGTCCTAAAATTCATCTCTTCTGCTTTTTCTTTTGGGAATGTAAAGTAAGTACAAAGAGCCTCAGTACAAATAATGCCTTGTTCATCGTAAAGAGTCGCTTTTATGGTGATAATATTGCGTTTTTGTTCTTGTATGGACGCTCTTAATACCACATAATTGTCGGTGGTTGATACTGATTTTCGGAAACGGGTTTCCATTTTCGATGTAACACCCGTGGTTTCAAGTTTGTACAATACGACCCAAGCACAAATTTCATCGAGTAATACAGACTGAATGCCACCATGTAAGGTGTCTAGCCAACCTTGGAATTGTGATTTTGGTTGCCATACACTTACTACTTCATCTCCGTCTTCATAAAACTCCATTTTTACGCCTGCGCCATTATGTGGCGCGCAACCAAAGCAATTATAGCCAGAGATGTCTTCCCAAGGATTTGTTAATTTGCGCATACGTTATTATAAATAAAAAACGAAATCTAGTATCGATTTCGCTTTGTGTGTTTGTCGGGATGACTGGATTCGAACCAGCGACCACTCGCCCCCCAGACGAGTACTCTAAACCGGACTGAGCTACATCCCGTTTTTTTTAATTGGTGTGCAAAATTAGCAATTTACTCTAAAATTAGCAAATGCGAGGTTAATTATTTTATCGTGTTTTTTCGTCAAACCATTTTCGTAAAAGATCACGTTGTTCTACTTTTGTTAGAAGCGAATTGTCAATTAATAGGGCATCTGGAGCTTGTTTTAATGGGCTTTCTACGCGATTTGTATCGCGTTCGTCGCGTTCTTTTACATTGGCGAGTACGGCTTCAAAATCTTCGGCTTGTCCTTTTGTAACTAATTCGTCATAACGGCGTTTTGCTCTAACATCAGCAGATGCAGTAACAAAGACTTTGAGTTCTGCTTCTGGAAAAACTACGGTGCCAATATCACGTCCATCCATTACAATGCCTTTTTCCAAACCCATGCGTTGTTGTTGTCGTACCAATTCGCGTCTTACAAACCCAATGGTACTTACACGACTTGCTCCGTTGGCGACTTCTAATGTGCGAATTTCTCGTTCCACATTTTCACCATTCAAGTACGTTTCTTGCCGTCCATCAGGTGTGGTTTTAAAACTAATGTTGATAGAATTGATATGTTTTTCTAATTCTGTTTCATCAATTGAATCGGCTGTCATAAAGCCTTGACGAATGCAGTATAGTGATACGGCACGATACATAGCACCAGTATCTACGTATACGTAACCAACATTTTTGGCCAATTCTTTTGCCATAGTGCTTTTACCACAAGAGGAGAGTCCGTCGATGGCGACAATAATTTTTTTCATAGCCTTTTTAGTTCAAATAATTCAAAACGTAACTTTACTTAACTCCAAAATCAGTAAGCGCGGTACTTAAGGTTACATGGTACGATAAATTCCCTACTTGGTAAGGAACTAATGAAAATCCAACATTAAACTTGTAGATATGTATACCAGCTCCAAAGGCAAAACCAGCAGCTGTTTTCCAGTCTGTTACGTTCATCTCTTTTCGTCGTCGGTGATTATAGCTCACGGTTAAATACATATTTTTACTTGGTAAAATTTCCACAGCCCATATAGTGTGACGAAACATCATGTCGTACCAAGGAACTTCATTTGAAGTGTTATCATTGGTAGTTACAGAACTGGATTGTTCATAGCTCAAATCCCATTGCTGTAAGTTGTGTAGGGTGAGTGAAAATCGAATAGGAGCGTGCTCTAATTTTTGAGAGATACCCAATTCTAAATTGAGTGGTAATGTTTCGCGATGTTGTGCTCCATCGATGGAGTAATAACCTGTGAATTGCCATCCCGCATTGCGTAAACTTAATCCTGCTGAAAATCCAACACTATCATTATGATAAGACGCGCCAAGATCGAAGGCTACACCAAAACTAGAATAACGTTCGTAAACAGAATAGACGGGTTTGACTGTGGCACCTACAGTGAAACCCAAAGGTAATGTACGTGCGTACATAATGTTAAGTGCAAAATCTTTAGCGGTAAAATTCCCAGTCAATTGGTCTGTTTCGTCCGTGCCTAAAAACTTGCCGTAATCAATGTAATGCATGCCAAACATCATGTGGTTGTTTTTGCCAAAGGATCGACCATAGGCTACTGAACCAAAATTTATGTCTGCTAAATAGTTTACATAATTGAGTGACAACATATTGTTTGTCTTATCCGTCAATAACGATGGATTATTAAAAGCGAGGTTAAGGTCGTTATCAAAGAGTGACACATTGGTTCCACCCAAAGCAGCGGTGCGCGCAGATGTAGGTAAGTTTAAAAATTGATACGTGTTTTTACCAGCTTGTCCAAATAGTGAGGTTGTCCAAACTGTAATAATTACTAGAATAAAAACACATTTTTTCATGTCATTTTTTGTGATGGCAAATGAGGTTCAAAGGTACATTTTTTTCTTAAAAGGAGCAACACCTCTTTTATAAACGATAATTGATGTAAAATGTTTTATTTCTACTCGTTATTTTCTGAAATAATTTTTTTCAATTTTACATCGTTTGGTTCTGTTGGTACTTTTTCCACAAGTTGAAAATTGAAACCAATGCCAACTGTTTCAGCCGTCTGATGTCGTAAAAAACGATCGTAAAAGCCCCGACCTCGACCAAGTCGGTTTCCGCAACGGTCAAACGCTACGCCAGGAACTACTATAATGTCAATTTTACCGATGAATTCTTTATTTTTTGGTTCAAGAATATGAAATTTTCCTTCGTGCAAGTCGGCTATATCTGTGATTTGAACAGGCACAAGTTCATTATCCATAATTGTCGGAAGAATGACTGTTTTTGTTTTTAACAAACTGTTGATTAAAGCATGCGTGTATACTTCATCAGGTAATGACCAATAGAGCATCACCGTCTTAGCTTTCATAAAAGCCTCGTAAGTTTTTAGGTTGGATATAATTTGTTCTGATTTTTGACGCAATTCTTCTGTCGAAAACTCTTTTTTATACGCTTTTATCTGATCGCGTATAGCCTTTTTTTGTTGATAAATCTCTATCATGATGTTTAAAAATTATAGGGTAAAGGTATACAAATTTTGCATAAATCAAATAAAACAAGTACTTTCGTGTCCACAAATCGATTGTAAATGATAGACCAAACGACCATAGGAAAAATTATGGATGCTGCACAAATTGTTGATGTGGTTTCTGATTTTGTGACACTCAAAAAACGAGGTGTCAACTATTTGGGTTTGTGCCCTTTTCACAATGAAAAGACAGGGTCATTTACAGTATCTCCAGCCAAAGGCATTTTTAAATGTTTTGGTTGTGGCAAAGGTGGTAATGCGGTTCACTTTATTATGGAACACGAACAATTGTCGTATGTTGATGCTTTAAAATATTTAGCTAAGAAATACAATATTGAAGTGGTTGATCGTGAACTTTCAGAGGAAGAAAAACTCCAACAAAGTGATCGTGAAAGTATGTTGGCGGTGAACGAGTTTGCCACTAAATATTTTGCAGAGATGCTTCACAACCATCGTGATGGTAAAGCTATTGGTATGAATTATTTTCGTGAGCGAGGTTTTTCTGACGAAACGATTCTGAAGTTTCAATTGGGTTATTCCTTGGACGAATCTGATGCTTTATTTCGTGCTGCCACCAATAAAGGATTCAAACCAGAATTTTTAGATAAAACAGGTCTTTCTCCAAAACGTGATGACGGCTCTCATTACGATCGTTTTCGTGGACGGGTTATGTTTCCAGTCCATACGATTTCAGGCAAAGTGGTTGCTTTTGGTGGTCGTGTATTAAAAAAAGACGACAAGACTGCTAAATATGTTAATTCTCCAGAGTCTGAAATTTATCATAAAAGCAATGAACTTTACGGTATTTATTTTGCCAAAAATGCTATTGTAAAACAAGATCGTTGTTTTTTGGTTGAAGGTTATACCGATGTTATTTCGATGCATCAAGCTGGCGTTCAAAACGTGGTGGCTTCTTCGGGTACATCGCTTACGCCAGGTCAAATTCGGTTAATTCACCGTTTTACACCCAATATTACAGTACTCTACGATGGCGATGCTGCCGGTATCAAAGCTTCTATTCGTGGAATCGATTTATTGCTCGAAGAAGGCATGAACATCAAAGTGGTGTTGCTTCCCGATGGCGAAGATCCAGATAGTTATGCTCGTACACACAATGCGTCCGATTTTATCGATTTTATCGATAAAAATCAGGTCGATTTTATTAAGTTCAAAATCAATTTATTACTACAAGATGTAGGTAATGATCCTGTCAAAAAAGCTGTTCTTAATGGTGATGTGGTTCGTAGTATCGCTTTGATTCCCGATAAATTAATAACCTCAGAATATGTTAAAGAATGTTCGTCCTTGCTTTCTCTAGAAGAAGAACATATTTATGGAGAAGTTAAGAAGTTACAAGCGAAAATGCGCGAGGACGCTACAAAACGCCTTAAAAATAGCACTTCTGAGGCTAGCGACATACTGTCTACCACATTATTGGAGTATAAAATTGAAAATCCAGTAGATCAAAAAATCAACCAACAAGAATTGGATATTCTGTATTTTGCTATTCGTCATGGAGTAGAGTTTTTGTATCGTGAATACCAGCCAGAATCGCATGAATTTGTGCGCGATTGGAGTGTGGGCGAGTATATTGTAGCTCAATTATTGGGAGATAACATAGAGTTTAAAAATCCTTTAAATATGGCATTATTAAACGAATTTGCCACTCATTTACAAGATGAAGGTTTCCAGCCTGTTAATTTCTTTATGCGCCATACGAATTCTGATATTAGTCGTTTGGCGGTTGATTTAATGACGGACAAATATCAATTAAGTAAAATTTTTACGCGAGAAGAGCAACATACATCGGTTGATGAGCAATATAGAGTCACAGTCAAGGCTAAACGCGATGCGCAAAAACAGGAAGAACATAGACGTTGGCTCTTGGAATCTGTTCCACGAGTGATTTATGAATATAAAAATTCAATCGTCGTTGACCTTATCAAGAGCGAGATGTTAAAATTGAAAGAGGCTGCCGCAGCCCGCGATATACAAGCTACTGAATCTATCATGAAAACAATAGCTAATTACAACACTTTAAAAGCACAATTTGCTAAGGAGCTTGGTGATCGTGTTATTGTAAAATTAAGCTAGTTTTTTATACTTCTTCTCTCTTGCTGGTTCCTGCAGTGTTCTCGTCGTAATTTTGTTTACACGATGATTTTTTTTACCTTTGTAAATTATTTTCGATATAAAATTATGTCAGATACAAACAAAAATATCATCGATGAGGTTACATCGAGTGATTATAAATACGGATTTACCACAGATATTGAAACAGAGGTAATTCCAGTAGGATTGAATGAAGATGTGGTACGCTTAATTTCTGCTAAAAAAGGCGAACCTGAGTGGTTATTGGACTATCGTTTAAAGGCGTATCGTCATTGGTTAACCATGAAAATGCCTGTTTGGCCACACTTAACCCTTCCTGAAATAGATTATCAAAAAATAGCCTATTACGCAGCTCCACGCAAAAACGCCCCTCAAAGTCTCGACGAGGTTGATCCCGAATTGATAAATACCTTCAATAAGTTAGGCATTCCGCTAGAAGAACAAAAAGCGTTGTCGGGCATGGCTGTTGATGCTGTGATGGACAGTGTGTCGGTGAAAACTACTTTTCGTGAAAGTTTGGCCGAGAAAGGTATTATTTTTTGTTCTATCAGCGACGCGGTAAAAGATCATCCCGATTTAGTGCGTCAATATCTTGGTTCCGTGGTGCCTTATGCCGATAATTTCTTTGCTGCGCTCAATTGTGCGGTCTTTTCTGACGGTTCATTTGTGTATATTCCAAAAGGCGTTCGCTGTCCGATGGAACTTTCTACTTATTTTCGTATAAATGCCATTAATACGGGGCAATTCGAACGAACGCTTATTGTGGCGGACGACGATTCGTATGTTTCTTATCTCGAAGGTTGTACTGCTCCTATGCGCGACGAAAACCAATTGCATGCTGCTATCGTGGAAATTGTAGTCATGAATAATGCCGAAGTAAAATATTCTACCGTACAAAACTGGTATCCAGGCGATAAGCAAGGAAAGGGAGGTATCTATAATTTTGTAACGAAACGCGCTATCTGCAAAGGCGATAATTCTAAAATTTCGTGGACGCAGGTGGAAACAGGTTCTGCCATTACTTGGAAATATCCAAGTTGTATATTGAAAGGAAATAACTCGATTGGCGAATTTTATTCGGTGGCGGTGACTAATAATTACCAACAAGCCGATACAGGATCTAAAATGGTGCATCTAGGTCGTAACACCAAAAGTCGCATTGTTTCGAAAGGCATATCGGCAGGACAAAGTCAAAACTCCTATAGAGGTTTAGTGAAAGTGGTGCCTGCTGCTCAAGGCGCACGTAACTTTTCGCAATGCGATAGTTTGCTTTTAAGCGATCGTTGCGGTGCTCACACATTTCCTTACATGGATATAAAAAATGAAACGGCGATTATTGAACACGAAGCCACTACATCGAAAATTAGCGAGGATCAACTATTTTACTGTAATCAACGTGGTATAAGCACCGAAGATGCGATAGCGTTAATCGTAAATGGTTATGCCAAAGAGGTACTCAATAAATTGCCTATGGAATTTGCGGTGGAAGCGCAAAAATTGCTTTCAATTTCATTGGAAGGCTCTGTTGGATAAGATGTTATATGTAATAATTAGAACGAATGAACTTTTTTGATATACATAATATTGTAGCTACATTGTGGGGATATGACCTATCGTATTTGGAATTGATAGGTTTTATCACGGGTTTTGTTTCTATTTATTTGGCGGGCAAAGGTCATGTGTTAACTTTTTGGATTGGCTTACTCAATTGTGCGGTGTTTTTCTCCTTGTTTTATCAACAACATCTCTATTCCATGATGTTGTTACAGTTGGTGTTTGCCTCTATCAATATTTATGGCATTATAAAATGGACATTTCCTAAAAAGAGTGAGCAAAACGCCGAAAAGAAATTACGTATTAGTACGTTGACTACCAAAGCACTTATTTCCTATATGTTAACTATTGTTTTGGGTGGTGTAGCTTGGGGTTGGTTTATGGTGTATCTATCGAATCGTTTTCCAGATTTTGTACAAACACCTGCATATCCTTATGTTGACGCCATTTTGTTGATATCAAATGTGATAGGTCAAACTTGGGTGGCGCGTAAAAAAATCGAAAATTGGGCTTTGTGGATTTTGGTCGACTCCGCCAGCTGTATTTTATGGCTAGTGATGGGTATGAAATTGACCGCTTTATTATATGTTTTATATGTAATTATATCAGTGTACGCTTGGTTCAATTGGCGTAAGCAGCTAGAGGAAGAACGTGCTCTGGCCCGAGCAAAAAAGAAAAATCATTAATCATCTGACTTTATAATTTGCAACTTGTATCGGTTGCTATAATGAATCATTTATAACTAAAATAATATGCTTGAAATAAAAAACTTACATGCTACCGTTGCAGGTAAAGAAATTTTAAAAGGATTGGACTTGGTTGTTCGTCCTGGCGAAGTACATGCCATAATGGGTCCTAATGGAGCTGGAAAATCTACGCTTTCATCGGTTTTATCTGGTAATCCTGCATTTACAGTTACCGAAGGTTCTGTGACCTTTTATGGTAAAGATCTCTTGGCTTTACCTCCTGAAGATCGTTCGCGCGAAGGTGTTTTTATGAGTTTCCAATATCCGGTTGAAATTCCTGGCGTGAGCATGGTTAATTTTATGCGCACGGCGGTAAACGAACACCGTAAATATAAAGGATTAGAACCAATCTCGGCATCGGAGTTCTTAAAACTGATGCGTGCTAAAAAAGAGATGGTAGAATTGGATAATAAGTTGGCAAATCGCTCTGTAAACGAAGGATTTTCGGGAGGTGAGAAGAAACGGAATGAGATTTTCCAAATGGCGATGTTGGAACCACGTTTATCCATTTTGGACGAAACCGATTCTGGTTTAGATATTGATGCTTTGCGTATTGTGGCAAATGGTGTTAATTTACTCAAAACCAAAGATAATGCATCGATTGTGATTACTCACTATCAACGTTTATTAGATTACGTGGTGCCCGATTTTGTACACGTGTTGTACCAAGGTCGTATTGTTAAAACAGGTTCGAAGGAATTAGCCTTAGAACTTGAGGAAAAAGGCTATGATTGGATCAAAAAAGAATTTGAAGCAGAATGAACGAACAACCCTACATAGATTTATACAAACAAACCGTAGAATCGATAAAAAAGCATTCGGCCGCTTGTCTTAATACACGACGCGATGAGGCCTTTGAACGATTTACGGCTGTTGGTTTTCCCACAAATAACGAGGAAAACTATTTGTATTGTCATTTGATGGAGCATTTGGGTATTGATTACGGTTTGAATATCAATCGTGTAACGATACCTGTTGACCCTTCAAATGTATTTAAGTGTGATGTGCCAGGTATTCAAGCCTATCTTTATTTTATTTTGAACGACCAATTTTATACTGGTTCTGGCGCTACCTCGAAACCATTACCTGATGGAGTGGTTATGTGTTCCATGGTTGAAGCTTCAGAGCGTTATCCAGAGTTGGTAGCAACCTATTTAGGTAAACAAACGACCCATAAAAAAGATGGTTTTACAGCTTTCAACGAAGCATTTGCGCAAGATGGATTTTTCTTTTATGTGCCTAAAAATGTAGTACTTGAAACCCCTATTCAGTTGATTAACATATTGCGTTCCGATGTCGATTTAATGGCAAATGGTCGTAATTTGATTATATTAGAATCTGGTGCACAAGCTAAATTGTTGGTATGCGATCATACCATGGACGATGTGAATTTCTTTGCCAATCGATTAACTGAAATATTTATCGGTGAAAACGCGCATTTTGATTATTATGCCTTAGAGAATACACATCAGAAAACAAACAGTTTATCACAACTAGTTGTGGAGCAACAGGCTAATTCTCGACTGATAACAAATATCATAGGTTTGAATAATGGACGCACGCGCAATCAAATTGAAATAGACTTGAATGGCGAAGGTGCTGAAACTTGGTTGGGCGGGATGTTAGTCAGTGACCACCATCAACAAACAGAAAATTTCACGGTGATTAGGCACAATGTTCCTCGCTGTAATAGCAATGAATTGTTTAAATACATTCTGAATGGAGCTGCCGAAGGCGCTTTTTCGGGACGTATTGTGGTACAAAAAGGGGCGCAAAAAACAGAAGCTTATCAAACCAATCGTAATATTTGTTTGACTAAAGAGGCGCGTATGTTTGCAAAACCACAATTGGAAATTTACGCCGATGATGTGAAATGTGGTCACGGAGCCACTACTGGACAGTTGGATGAGGCTGCTTTGTTTTACATGCAAACACGTGGTATTGGTTATGAAGAAGCACGTATGCTTCTCTTGCTAGCTTTTACTTCCGATGTTTTGGAACATGTCGAAATTGATGCTTTGCGCGATCGTTTACATTTTCTGGTTGAAAAACGTTTACGCGGTGAAGAATCGAAATGTAAAGGCTGTGTTATTTGTTAATCAACTTAAAACTACATAACGTGGAATTATTTAATTTGGATGCCATTCGTGCTGATTTTCCCATTCTATCTGAAAAGGTGTATGGGAAACCGCTGGTGTATTTTGATAATGCAGCTACCACACAAAAGCCGCTTTGCGTCCTCAACAAAATAACGGAGGTTTATACTACCCAGAATGCAAACATTCATCGTGGTGTACATTACTTGAGTCAAAAAGCCACTATGGCGCATGAAAATGCGCGCCAAACTGTGGCCGATTTTCTTGGAGCTCGCAGCTCTAAAGAAATAGTATTTACACGTGGAACTACTGAAAGTATAAACTTGGTGGCAACCGCTTTTACCGAACGTTTTTGTAAAGCTGGCGACGAGATTGTATTTACTCAAATGGAGCATCATGCCAATATTGTGCCTTGGCAAATGGCAGCTCAACGAGCTGGATTAATTTTGCGTGTTGCCCCTATTAATGAACGAGGTGAACTCATTCTTGAAGAGTTAGATAAATTGCTGACGGCTAAAACAAAGTTACTCACCTTGGCTCATATTTCCAATGTTTTGGGAACTATCAATCCTGTGAAAGAGATTATAAAAATGGCTCACCAAAAAGGAATTCGTGTGCTGATTGATGGTGCTCAAGCTGTGGCTCATAGTGGCGTGAATGTGGTCGATTTAGACGCTGATTTTTACGTTTTTTCTGGTCATAAAATTTACGGACCAACAGGTATTGGTGTGCTTTATGGTAAAAGTGAATTATTGGAAGAGTTACCGCCTTATCAAGGTGGCGGAGAAATGATTCAGAATGTGACTTACGAAAAAACGACCTACAACGAACTTCCTTATAAATTTGAAGCTGGAACACCTGACTATGTGGGCTCTGTGGCGTTAGCTACAGCACTCGACTATGTAACAAATATAGGTATCGAACGTATAGCTAGTTACGAAAATGAATTACTCGAATACGCTACCTCAAAATTATTGGAAATTCCAGACATGCGTATCATTGGTACGGCGGCACATAAGTGTAGTGTTATTTCGTTTGTCATAGCTGGTATTCATCCATTCGATTTGGGAACATTGCTGGATAAAACGGGTGTTGCCGTGCGTACAGGAAATCATTGTGCACAACCGCTTATCGATTTGCTTGAAGTGCCTGGAACCGTTAGAATTTCATTTGCTTTTTATAATACCCGAGAAGAAATAGATTATTTTATCGCACAACTGAAGCGTTGTATCGCTATCTTGAAGTAAACCATTATGGAAAAACCAAACCAAAATCATGTTGATATTGAAGGAATGTTAGGGCCAAAATTACGTAAAAAAATGCCCCGTTTCTTGATTAATTATTTGAAAAAGATTGTTCATGAATCAGAAATGAACGAAGCTATTGATCAATCAAATGGCCTTTCAGGACCTGAATTTTTTAAATTTGCGCTCGATTATTTAGATATTTCATACACTGTTATTGGTGAAGAGAATTTACCCAAAGATGGTAAATATATTTTCGTCGGAAATCATCCACTTGGAGGTGCCGATTCTCTTATAGTTGGTGAAATTATACGTCAACACTATGGTAATGATATTCGTTTTATTTCCAACAGTTTAGTTGCAGGTATGAAACCATTATCGTCTATGTTTATCCCTGTCAATTTATTAGGCGGCCCACAAACACGCGATTTTGGAGTGTTGATGGAAGAACTGTTTGAATCGGACAACCAAGTTTCCATTTTTCCTGCAGGTACCTGTGCTAAAAGGGTCAATGGAAAAATAACGGAAATGCCATGGAAAAAAATGTTTGTAACCCGTGCTAAAAAATCGCATCGAGATGTCATTCCTATTCATTGTACAGGACGTAACTCGAATTGGTTCTATTTTATATCAAATGTGAGTAAATTTTTGGGACTTAAATTCAATATTGGTATGATGTATTTGGTGGATGAACTTTTTAGAGCCAAACACAAGCATTTTACGTTGACTATAGGTAAACCTATTCCTTGGCAAACGTTTGATTCTAGTAAGTCCGATTTACAATGGGCACATCATGTTCGTAAAATGGTTATATCAATGGGCGACCAATCTCATACAAAATAAATAATTTGCAGATACACGTTATTGGTTGGTCTATACATTTATGGAAGTTTAAAAAACAAACTGTATCTTTGTCCTCCTTTTTTTATATTGAAATTAGTTAAAAACAGTATTAGTTATTGAAGTATTTTTACCGCACTAAGATGAAAGAAATAATAGCTCCCGTTGATAAAGATTTGATAAAATCAGAATTGACTGTTGATCGTTTTTTACGTAGTACCAATAAGGCGAATAATGAAATTTATATTGTTAATGCGCACAACTCACCTAATACAATGCGTGAAATTGGTCGTTTGCGTGAAATAGCTTTTCGTAATGCTGGTGGTGGTACAGGTATGGAAATAGACATTGATACATTTGATACGATGGATGAGCCTTGCCAACAGTTAATTGTTTGGAATCCAGATGCAGATGAAATTATAGGAGGTTATCGTTTTATTTTAGGGGAGCATGTGCAAATCGATGAAAATGGTCAACCTGTATTAGCCACCGCTCATTTATTTCATTTTTCAGATCAATTTATTAAAGATTATTTGCCATATACATTAGAACTTGGTCGATCATTTGTACGTATTGAGTATCAATCGTCGCAGGCTGGAGCCAAGAGTTTGTTTGCTTTAGATAACTTGTGGGATGGACTTGGGGCACTTTCCATTAAATATCCTCAAATCAAATACTATTTTGGTAAAGTAACTATGTATCCATCATTTGGCGCGCAGGGACGTGATATTATTCTTTATTTTTTGCAAAAGCATTTTAACGATCCAGAAAACTTGGTAACTCCTATTTATCCATTGCAAATGGAAAGTGATATCCAAAAATTGGATAGTTTATTGAGTATGTTTGACATCAAGGATAATTATAAAATATTGAATCAAGAAGTTCGTTCCTTGGGACAAAATATTCCTCCGTTGGTCAATGCGTATATGAATCTGTCGAGTACGATGAAAGTTTTTGGAACAGCGGTGAATGATGAATTTGGTGATGTCGAAGAAACGGGTATTTTAGTCACTGTGGCTGATATTTATCAAGAAAAACGCGATCGACATATTGAAACTTATATTACTGAATTACAGAGTGATTTTAAGTTTCAACGCTTTGGTATTTCTTAAATTTAACAAGTTCATTTAATTTTTAGCTCATGATGAAGGATATTATCGCACCAGTTGCCCCTTCTTTGATTAAAGAGGAGTTAACAATTGAACGATTACTACGTAAAACGAATAAAGCAAATAATGAAATTTATGTAGTAAATGCCCACAATGCCCCTCACACCATGTGTGAAATTGGGCGTTTGCGTGAACTATCATTTCGTACTGCTGGTGGTGGTAGCGGTGAGGAAACCGATACCGATGAGTTTGATTATCTTGATATTCCGTATGAACAACTCATAGTTTGGAATCCAGAAGCAGAGGAGATTATTGGTGGTTATCGTTTCTTTTATGGTAAAAATGCGGTTTTAAAATCAAATGGTCAACCACAAATAGCCATGGAGCACTTATTTGATTTTTCTTCCGAATTCATCGCTAATTATTTACCATATACCATGGAAATGGCGCGTGCTTTTGTACAACCCAAATATCAATCGTCACAAATGGGAGTTAAAAGCCTTTTTGCGTTAGATAATTTATGGGATGGCATAGGTGCTTTGATTGCGTTGATTGGTGATGTAAAGTATTTGATGGGTAAGGTTACTATTTATCCCCACATGAACGAAGAAGCACGTTGGGCTATTATCTATTTTATGGCTCAATTCTTTGGTCCTAAAATGGCACTTATATATCCTAAAAATCCATTACAAATTCCAGTAAACTTGAAGCAAGAGTTTGACCAGTATTTTACTGAATCAGATTATAAAGATAATTTCCGCTTGCTTAATAGTTATGTAAAACAGCGCAAAGAGAGTATTCCGCCTCTTATTCACGCTTACATTGAGCTGTCATCAAGTATGCAAACGTATGGAACGGCTCAAGACTTTGACTTTGGAAATATTTATGATACAGGTATGATGATAACTATTGATGATATTTACGAAGCTAAAAGAGCTCGCTATGTAGAAACATTTATTCAATCGCGTTTAGGTGAAATTCCTAAATCGCTCTAGCCTTATGATAATTTGGATTTTAATTAGTATTATTGGAATAGCTTCCCTCGTTTGGTTGGGTATCGCTATTGTAAAGTCAAAACCGCAAGCTGGCGAAGAAGTCCCAATTGAGATTCCTGATGATTGCTGTGGTGCTCATGCTGTATGTGAACGCGATAGTTTACTATCAAAAACCGATGAAATTGTTTATTTTGATGATGAAGAGCTTGATAAACTCAAAGGCAAAGGGCTAGAGAGTTATACACCAGCCGATATAGATATGTTGGAACATGTTTTTTACACACTGCGCGAACAAGATGTAGCTGGGTGGATTCGTAGTTTACAGCTGCGTAATATTTCTTTACCTAGTGATTTGCGTGACGAAGCCCTATTAATAGTGTCCGAACGGCGAACAGGTAATCAATAACTTGTTTATTTACAATGAAATATGCTAAGCAATTTAATAGCTTAGCATATTTCATTTTTCCACAGTTACCATTCAATACAAGTAAGCTGTTTATAACATTCACAAATTTTAAAGTCCTAATTGAACAAAAAGAGGTAAGTTTGTGCTCTCATAAATTTAGAAATTATGTTGTTTAATGAAACCATTTTTGGCCCGATTCATAGTCGCCGTTTAGGGGCTTCTTTAGGCGTTAATTTGTTACCAGTTAATGCTAAGATTTGCTCATTTGATTGCATTTATTGTGAGTGCGGATTTAATTTTACGCACGAAGGTGCACATATACCAACCAGAAGTGAAGTGGCTCTATTGCTTGAAGAGAAATTAAAAAGCTTATTAGAAAAAGGTGACCCTCTTGATGTGATTACTTTTGCGGGGAACGGAGAACCTACCTTGCATCGTGATTTTAATGCTATTATAGATGATACAATTCGTTTACGTGATACCTATTTCCCAAAAGCCAAAGTTAGTGTGCTTTCTAATGCTACACGTATTCACAAGCCTAAAGTACGTGAAGCTTTATTGAAAGTGGATAATAATATTCTCAAACTTGATTCTGCCATTGCTACTACTGCCAAACTGATTAATCAACCTAACAATCCAACTTTCTCGATAGATGAAACTATTGCACAATTGGAGGCTTTTAATGGTAAGTTGATTATTCAAACACTATTTTTTACAGGCGATTACAAAGGACAGCATATCGATAATACTACTGAAATCGAAGTTGTGGCTTGGTTGGAAGCGCTCAAGCGTATTCGTCCTCAACAGGTTATGATTTATTCGTTGGATCGTGCTACGCCAGCGCAAAATTTACAGAAGGCCAATAGCGAAACTTTATCCGCTATTGCGAAACGTGTAGAGGCGTTAGGCATCGAAACGCAAGTAACTTTTTAATGAAAACGAAATGAACCAAGAAAAGGATCTGCTTTTTGAGAAAGCGATGGATAATGTGCCAGGTCAAAACGTGTTGGTCTGTCCTTTGGATTGGGGTTTGGGGCATGCGGCACGCTGTGTACCTATCATTAAAGCGTTAGAAGCGCGTGGTAAAAACGTGTTATTAGCTGCTGATGGATTCCCATTGGAGTTTCTCAAGCAAGAATTTCCGCATCTAGAACATATTGCATTTCCAGGTTTCAAGGTGAAATATGCTGTTGGTGACAATCAAATGGAGGCGATGTTTGCGCAATTACCGTATTTTTTAAGAGGCATTAGAAAAGAACATCGTGAAATAAAGAAAATTTGTGCTCAATATCAAATAGATACTGTTATATCTGATAATAGATTTGGTCTGTGGAACAAACGTGTGTATTCCATTTATATGACACACCAACTTATGGTAAAAATGCCGATAAAATGGAATAAATTAGAAAAATTAGTTTGGTTTGTGCATCGTTTGTTTATCAATCAATATAATACGTGTTGGATTCCCGATTTCCCTAATCATGAGAATCTGACAGGAGAGTTAACTCATAAGTATAAATTACCAAAAAAGGCTCAATTTATCGGTATTTTATCTCGTTTTTCATCGGCTTTTGCAGTGTCTGGACATTCGCCTTACGAAACTATTGCCTTAATTTCAGGTCCCGAACCTCATCGTTCCATATTGGAAAATAAGTTGATAAAACATCTTCAAAAAAGTCTTTTTCCATCTCTTATCGTCCGTGGTGTGCCTTCGCAACAAACTGAAGAAGTTAACATTATAAATGTTAAACTGTTGTCACACCTTGATACACCAACTCTCCAAGCTTTAATAGCTTCAACCCCTACAGTTATCTGTCGTTCGGGTTATTCTACATTAATGGATTTAGTTTCGCTCGATAAAAAGGCTGTTCTTATACCTACTCCAGGACAAACAGAACAGGAATATTTAGCGGAGCATATGAAAACAATGGGGTTCACGGTGCTTTCGCAAGATCAGATTTAGCTAAATATCAGCCATTTTTAATTAAAAAAGTAAAAAAGCCCATTCAGCCAGTCGCAGATTGGCTTTTTTTGCTTATTTTTGTCAATTCAAGGGGTGTAAACTTTTTGCTCAAAAATGGGCAAATCAACGCTGGATTTTTACTTAACTCAGGTTTGATTATGAAGGTTTTAATTATCTGTTTTTCGGGTATCAGCAATGTCGCTTCGGTTGTGCCATTGTTAGACTCGCTTAATAGAAATTACGCTCAACATCGATTTACGGTTTTGAGTCGTTCCTTTTTGTCCCCTTTATTTGATTCGTTTGAACAGGTTGATTTTGTGGGTGCCGATATTCGTGGTGAACATAAGGGCGTTTTTGGAGCCTTTAAATTAATTAATCAGCTCAAAGAAGCTAAATTTGATGTTGTAATTGATTTACAAGGTTCTTGGCGCAGTCGATTGATCGCGCGCTTTTTAAAGTTCTTAGGCAAGCGTGTCTACACAGTCGATAAACAGAGAACAGAAACCCATCAATTAGTACATCGTGGGGCGAGTAAATACAAGCCACTAAAAACTATTTTTGAACGTTATTCAGATGTTTTTGCTAAAATAGGTCTTGAAACAGACGCTCAATTTGAAAAACTAGCGCCAGCATCGGTTAGTTGTCGACAGAAAGTACTTGAGGTGTATGGTGAAAAAAAAGGAACTTGGATTGGTATTGCCCCTTTATCCATTGCGCGTGGTAAAACATTGCCTTTACGTAAAACAAAAAATGTGATACGTTATTTTGATCGTCAACCTGATACAACGATTTTTTTATTTGGCGCAGGTGAAATGGAAAATGAGTTGTTGAGCGATTGGCAAACTATTTTTCAGCATGTGTATGCTGTACATACATCTCTTCAATTAGGCGAAGAATTGGCTTTGATGGAACAGTTAGATGTTATGGTTAGTATGGACTCTGGCAATATGCACTTAGCTGCACTTACTGCCACTCCTGTGGTTTCAATTTGGGGAGCAACACATCGTTATGCTGGTTTTTTAGGATGGAAACAAACACCAGACACCTGTGTAGAAGTTGATTTTTCGTGTAGACCGTGTACGGCGCATGCAGAAAAAAAATGTCACTATGGCGACTATCGGTGTTTAGAGTCCATTGCATCGGAAAATATTATCAAGAAAATAACCTATATACTCGAAAAAAAATAATCTATGGGAAAAATTATTGCTATTGCGAATCAGAAAGGAGGCGTTGGCAAAACAACCACAAGTATCAATTTGGCAGCGTCATTGGCCTATTTTGGTAAAAAAATCCTTTTGGTAGATGCTGATCCTCAGGCTAATGCTTCGACAGGCTTGGGTGTTGATATTGAAAAGCAGGAAAAAACCATTTATCAATGTTTGATTAATACAATTTCGACAAAAGAAGCAATTTGTAAAACAGATGTTCCAAATTTGGATTTGATTTCTTCAGATATTAATCTGGTCGGCGTTGAAATTGAAATTGTAGATGCTGAAGATCGTGAAATTCACATGCGTAATGCCTTAGCCGAAGTGAAGGATGATTATGATTTTATTTTCATCGATTGTTCACCATCTTTGGGTCTGATAACATTGAATGCTCTTACTGCTGCCAATTCAGTTATTATTCCTGTTCAAAGTGAATATTTTGCTTTGGAAGGTATTGGTAAGTTGCTGCATACCATCAAATTATTGAAAAATAAACTAAATCCAACATTGCGTATCGAGGGTTTTGTGCTCACTATGTTCGATGCGCGTTTACGTCATGCAAATCAAGTTGCCAGTGAAGTAAAAAGCCATTTTGGCGATATGGTATTCAACACGATGATTCAACGTAATGTAAAATTAAGTGAGGCTTCCAGCTATGGACAACCAGTTTTGCAATTTGATGCAGATTCCAAAGGAGCACAAAATTACCTTGATTTAGCCAAAGAACTCATAGAAAGAAGTAAATAAATTATTCGAAATATAATGAAAAAACAAGCATTAGGACGCGGTTTAAGTGCGTTAATTGATACTGATATAAAACCTGATGGTGGATCGTCTATTAACGAAATAGAGATTTCTAAGATTCATCCAAATCCAAATCAGCCTCGAACTCATTTTGATTCCGAAGCTTTACAGGAGTTGGCTAATTCAATACGCGAAATGGGTATTGTGTCACCTATCACGTTGCGTCAATTAGATGACGATACCTATCAAATTATTGCAGGTGAACGACGTTATCGTGCATCCAAATTGGCAGGCTTAGATAAAATTCCAGCCTATATAAAAACAAACCAAGATGACCAACATGTACAGTTGATGGCATTGATAGAAAATATTCAACGTGAAGATTTGAATGCCATTGAAATTGCACTTTGTTATTATAAACTAATGGAGGAGTATAACCTCACTCAAGAAGGTTTGAGTGAACGTGTTGGTAAAAAACGTGCTACCATTGCCAATTATTTACGCTTACTAAAATTACCAGCCGAAATTCAGTTGGCACTTAAAGATAAACGTATCGACATGGGTCATGCACGTGTGTTGGCTGGCGTCGATAGCGCGGTCGATCAATTGGCTGTATATGAAAAGATTTTGAGTGAAGGTCTCTCGGTACATGCTACTGAAGATTTAGTAAAAGCATCACCCGAAATTAAATCGGGAACCTCTAAATCTACCAAGAAAAATGTCCATTTAAACGAACAATATAACGCTTTGGCCATCGAATTAACGGCAGGTTTAAAAGCAAAAACTCAAATTGTTAATACCGAGAAGGGTGGTAAAATTACTATTGTTTTTAAATCGGATGAAGATTTAAATCGAATAATAGAACTTTTTAAAAATGGTTTAAACTAAATGAAACGACCATTTTTGTTGTTTGTAGGTGTGTTGTTGAATGTGGCCTATGTATTAGCCCTTCCAGCTGATTCTATTCGTATCAATACGACGGATAGCATATCTTACACACTATCACAAAAACAACAAAAAGAGTTACCAGATAGCGTAAATATTACTCTTGATTCTCTGGCAAAGAGTGAACTAGTAACAATGCCTGTGGTGTTTAAACCAAATCCTCAAAAAAGTTTGTGGTATGCCATTATTTGTCCTGGATTAGGTCAGATTTATAATAGACAATATTGGAAAGTGCCTATTGTGTATGGTGGTGTAGCTGGTTTAACCTATGCCATTTCTTGGAATGGGAAGTATTATCGCGATTATTCTCGTGGTTACAGAGATATTATGGATTCCGATCCAACTACAAATAGTTATGAAAAACTATTGCCCTATGGAACCGATCCGACATCTAGTTATGCTAAAGATTTGATGAAAAGTAGACAAAATATCTATCGTCGTTATCGCGATTTATCTATTGTTGGTGCGGTTGCTTTTTATGCCATTACTGTAATTGATGCTTATGTCGATGCACAGTTGGCAGATTTTGATATTAGCCCAGATTTATCGATGCAGGTTGTACCAACTATGCTTCAAACTCCAAACAGTTATAAGCCAAGTGTTGGCGTACAACTGAATTTCAATTTATTTTAAAAACCCCTATTATAGAGATGAAGAATTTTTCCAAACTGTTTTTGACCCTTATTTCTTTGGTTATTTGTAGTCAAATGTTTTCACAAATAGTAGCACAAGAGGATGCTCCACTGCCCATTAGCAAAAGTGTAACAGATACAACTGTTATTGTCCCAGATGAATTTGACGAAAGTTTGGATGAAATAATACATAATTGGTATTTACAGAATGCCATGTTGGGGAATTGTTCAAAGGATACAGGTTTTATAACTTATCCAGATGAAGTGTACATTGAACGTATGCAGAAGTTGCCTTATGTCATGGAAATGCCTTATAATAGCATTATTCGTAGTTTAATAGAAGTTTTTGCAAAACGTCAAACCCAAGTGGAATATATGCTTGGGATAGGTCAAACTTATTATTTCCCTATTTTTGAAGCCGCTCTTTCTAAATACAATGTTCCATTGGAATTGAAATATTTACCAGTTATTGAGTCAGCTTTAAATGCACGGGCTATATCTAAGGCGGGAGCTGGTGGGTTGTGGCAATTTATGGTGTCTACTGGTAGAATTTATGGTCTCGAAGTCAATAGTTTGGTTGACGAACGTTGCGATCCAATTAAATCGTCTGATGCCGCTGCACGTTATTTGCGCGATTTGTATAATATTTATCAGGATTGGCATTTAGTTATTGCAGCTTATAATTGTGGTCCAGGTAATGTGGCTAAGGCGATGCGCTATGCTGGCGGAGGTAAAAAAGATTATTGGCAGATTTATCCTTATTTACCACGTGAAACCCGTAGTTATGTCCCTATTTTTATTGCGGCTAACTATATTATGAATTATTACAAATTTCATAATATGTGTCCAGCACAGCCAACAGTGTCTGTGGCGACAGATACCATGATGGTTGACAAACGTATTAATTTACAGCAAGTGGCGGATGTACTTGAAATTTCTATTGATGAATTGAGATTTCTGAATCCACAATATCGTCAAGATATTGTACCTGGTAATATTAAACCTTATCCGCTTGTACTTCCATTTAATCAAATAACGGCTTATATCGATAATAAGGATTCTATTGCGGCTTATCGTGCAGCCGAATTAGTGCCACAGAGGGCTAGAATTGAACCTGTACCAGGTCACTTAGCATCTGGTAGTGGAGATGTTACCTATCATAAAGTGCGTTCAGGTGATACGTTAGGCGCTATTGCAGCTCGCTATCATGTGACTGTAACGCAAATTAAGAAATGGAATGGGTTGCGTAGCTCCATGATTCGTCCTGGGCAACGCTTAAAAATTTATCGTAAATAAAAAACCTATGGAAAAAGTCTATTATTCGATAGCAGAAGTGGCCAAAATGTTCGATGTGAATCATTCACTCTTACGTTTTTGGGAAGATGAATTTGAGCAACTTGAGCCCAAACGAAATGCCAAGGGAACTCGTTTTTACACGGCGAATGATATAGAAGTTATTAAACAAATTCATTATTTGTTACGTGTTCAAAAACTCACCATTGCAGGTGCTAAAGAACGCCTAAAGCTGAATAAAGACAGCGTTGTAAAGAAACAAAAAATGCAAGAAAAATTAATCGCCATTCGTAAGGAGTTGGTGGCTATTCGTCATGAACTGAATCAAAACGAAGCTGTTGATCAGCAAATTTTAATCCCATAAAATTTTAATTATGAATATAAAATCTGGTCTTATTATAGCCACTTGCATTTGCTTGTTTCAAGTAAACGTGTGGGCGCAACCTCAAGCTAAAAATGTGATTTTTATGATTGGCGATGGCATGGGCATCAATCAGGTTTATGCCGCTATGACTGCTCAAGGCGGTCATCTAAATCTTGAAAAATGCACCGCTTCGGGCTTTAGTAAAACCTATTCCGCCAATAAATATATTACCGATTCGGCTGCTGGTGGAACGGCTTTGGCTACAGGTTCCAAAACCAAAAATAACATGATAGGTTTGGCGCCAGATAGCGTCACTAAATTGTGGTCGTCGCTCTATTTTGCTGAACAAAAAGGGTTGGCTACTGGCATTGTTGTTACCGTGGCGGTTACGCATGCAACGCCAGCATCGTTCTATGCGCATCAAATATCACGTAAAATGAGTGAAGAAATTGCTCTGGATTTATTAAATGCTGATGTTGATGTGGTGATTGGTGGCGGTCGTGATGATTTCGAAAAGCGATCGGACAAACAGAATCTGAAAACACAATTTGAAGCTAAAAACTATCAAGTAGTTCATTCTGAAAAAGCCTTGGATAAAATCGAACAAGGTAAAGTGTTAGCACTGTTACATGACAAGGATATGCCCGTAGCTAGTAAACGTGGCGATATGTTGCCTAATTCGGTAGAAAAGGCGATTTCTATTTTATCGCAAGACACGGCTGGTTTCTTCCTCATGGTAGAAGGCTCACAAATCGATTATCAAGGCCATAACAACAATACCAACGAGTTGATTAACGAAATGGTTGATTTCGACAAAGCCATTGGCAAAGCGCTTGAATTTGCCGCCAAAGATGGTAATACCTTGGTGGTGATTACGGCCGACCACGAAACAGGTGCTTTTTCCATTTTAGATGGCAACTTTGAAACGGGTAAAGTAGATGGCAAATTCAATAGTTTTTATCACAGCGGCGTGCCGGTTCCCGTGTTTGCTTTTGGCCCAGGTTCTGAGCAATTTAATGGTTGGATGGAAAATATCGATTTTCGTGATAAACTCTTGAATGCACTTGGGTATAAAATAGTAAGAAACGAATTAATAAAAAAGAAGGTTCAAGCATTTGCTTGAACCTTCTTTTTTTTCATTTAGTATGAACTTCTTTTGTGTTCAAACGGTATATCATTTTTAAGTAATTATTGCTTCTGGTTTTGTTAATGTATTTTCTTTTCATAATAATATAATTCTGTAAGGGCTATTCAACGGTTGCCAACAGAATTTGTTTGAAGTACATGTAACTTTGAGTAGAAATTAGATAAGTTGGGTTATTTTTAATGAATTTTAGTTTGACCCAAGTAATATTCTCAATTTTATCGATTGTAATATTAATTCTCAAATAAAGAATTCTCGCGCAATTTTTTCAAATTCTTGTTCTTTGATTTCATTTATGGTGTTCATTATTTTAGTCGAATATTCAATAAATTATATAAAAATTTTACTTCAATATAGTTGTATTCTCACCGCCATTTAGAAAATACAATTATTATTTCGTTCATCTTTTAAGAGGTTTTGCATATTTACAAAATTTTCGCTGAAAATTGGGAATAAACCAACCGCCTTGACTTTTTGAAGTTCTGCTGTTTATTAGAATTGTCAAATTTTAATTACTAATTTTTTCACAAAACTGAAGTGTTATAGTTTGGTATTTATTATAAAAGTCTTATATTCAGATATTTTTCAAAATATGTACATTTTATTAAAGATAAGTACTTCAGGGATTTTTAGTCCATTTAATAATTTAAAAAAGTTTTTCTATAATCGAAATATTCAATATAATTAAAAAGTGGAAAATTATCGAATTTTATTGCAAATCATGTTCATGCTGAAGTGTCTATAAAAGACAATGTTCTCAATCTCTGTGTGTTCATTGCAGCTTGTAGCAATGGAGATATTTTCATCAACTAATCAATTGTTGTGGATTGAATTTATCTGAACTAGTTGAAATTTTGCTAAAAATTTTGAAATATAACTATTTACTTACCTCATTTTAAACTTTAATTCGCATTCATAATAAATTCATTGAATCTGACTTGTTAAGTTGCATAATCCGAATTTTTATGTTCGCATACCCAATTCATTCATTTGATATTTAATAATACTGTTGTTTTACTACTACGAGTTAGCGTATTTTGTTTTGTAGGCTAGCGCATACAGTTTCATCTGTTTTACCATGGCGAGTAAACCGTTGGAGCGGGTAGGCGATAAATGCTCTTTTAGCCCGATTTGATCGATAAAATGTAAATCTGAATTGATGATTTCGTCGGGCGTACAGCCTGAAAGCACTTTTACTAAAAGTGACACAATGCCTTTTACAATCACGGCATCACTTTCGCCATGATAATAGATTAAACCGTCTTTATAGTCGGCTGTTAGCCACACTTTACTTTGGCAGCCCTGAATAATATTTTGTTCTGTTTTGTCCGATTCAGGTAAGGTTCCTAGTCCATTGCCCAATTCTACTAAATATTGATAACGATCCATCCAGTCTTCAAAAGGGCTGAATTCATCGATAATTTCTGCTTGTTTTTCTTGTAATGTCATTATGCTAAATTTTGTATGTTGTTAAAACGCAATAGTTCCTTCCAAAAATCGGGATAGGATTTGCTCACCACTTCAGGATGTTCTATGGTAATAGGCATTTTTAGCGCCATTGGTGCAAATGCCATCGCCATGCGATGATCGTCGTAGGTTGCGATGCTAATAGGATCAGCAGGTTGTTTCATGCTGCCATTCCACGCCAATTCATTTTCCGCTGGTTCTATTAATTCAAAACCGCATTTGGCTAGTTCGTTTATTAACGCCGCCACACGATTTGTTTCTTTGATTTTCAAACTCGACAAGCCTGTGAAATGGAACTGCGTTTGTGTCATGCAACAAGTTACTGCCAGTGTTTGAACAATATCGGGCTCATTACTGAAATCATATTCTAGACGCTCAGGTTTGTTGGGCGAAATTTCAATTTCAGCCATTTCATCGGTGAAAGTGGTTTTTATGCCAAACAACTGGAATAATTCCATGAGTTTCGAATCGCCTTGAGCGCTCTCTTTTTTTAAACCAGGTAATTGCAATTTGCCTGCACCATGTATGGCGAGTAATTCGTACCAATACGAAGCCGCCGACCAATCGGATTCTACTTGAAATGGAATAGCTTTATAGGGTTGCGGACGAATGTCGATAGTTTGGTTACAGAACTCGGATTTTACACCAAAAGCAGCCATTATCTGTTGTGTCATGCGAATGTATGGCTCTGAACTGATGTTGTTAGTGAGTTCTATGGTGAGGCCTTCTGCCAATTTTGGAGCTATCATCATGAGTGCTGATACGTATTGACTACTTACGCTGCCATCGAGTGCTAATTTTCCGCCTTTTAAGTGAGTGCCTACAATCTGTAACGGTGGAAAACCTTCTTTTTCGAGATACGTAATCTTGGCTCCGATGTGTGTCAATGCGTCCACTAAAATCTTGATTGGGCGGTTTTTCATACGTTCCGACCCTGTGAGTATCCATGTACCGGGCTGAATGGCACAAAATGCCGTTAAAAAGCGCATAGCGGTGCCTGCTGCACCAATATCAATCGTGCTAGATTCAAGCTTCAGGGCGTTTGATAATACGGTTGTATCGTCACAAACAGCCAGATTTTCTATGATACTTTTCTTTTCACACAGCGCATTAATGATGAGCACTCTATTGCTAATGCTTTTGGATGCAGGCAGGGCAACAGAGCCTTCTAAATGAACTGAAGGTGAAAAATGGAGTTTCATATTAATCTAAAAATCCTGGTATGGCGCTATTTTTACGACCTTTCCAAACATCTTTCAAGAAAGTAGACGATGTTTGACCTCCAATGAGGTAAATATAATTGTCTTTGTCCACAATGATGGATTGTCCAAAACGTGGAATATACAAATCAGGAAGTTGGGCTTTTTCTTCAGCTGCTTTCCAGCTTAATCCATAGTCCGGAGACACCCATTGTGTATCGGTTAATGTGCCATTATCATTTTTGCCTCCAATAAGCATCAAACACCCTCCATATTGTACTACGGCGGCCTCTTCACGTGGTGTAAACCATTCTTTTTCGGCTGTTAGATTTGCCCAATAGGAACCATTTTCCGTACTCCAAACGCTGCTGAGTAACGTACCTTGTGCACTTCTGCCACCCACAATAAAAGCTTGCATTTTACCTGACGGAGCTGCATCTACCCATACGCTAAATCCAGATACTGGAAAATTTTCTGGCGCAACACCAAGATTTACCCAATTTGTTTTATCAGATGATTCAAACATAATTTTATTAGAACCATCCGTGGTACCCAACGCATACACTTTGTTATTCATACTAAAAAGTAAGCGTGTTAATTGCACAGTAGGAGAGGTCATTTTGCTCCATGAACTTCCATTGGTGCTACGATATAGTTCTTGGTTATAAACTAATAGCATTTCGTCCTTGGTGGTAATCATCCCTTTTAAACTGGATGCCAAAGGAAGTCCAGTTACGGTTGAGGCAGTCCATGATTTTCCGTCCACACTTTCATAGCGTTTGAATTCGGTCGTTGTCTTTACGAACAAGTGCATGGTATTACTGAACAAAAGTGCTGTTTGTTCCACTGTTGCCCCTTGATAAATTTCAGATTTTATGCCTTCCCATTCATATAAATCTGGATCTACCTGATGCACATTGACTTTTACCGTGTAAGTGCGTGTCGTTTTTTTGTCGGTAGCAATAGTTGTAATTTTTACAGGCTTTGTAAAATCTAACGTGTCTTTGCCTGTATAGAGTGTTGTATCATTGAGGTAAACGGCAGATAGCGTAATGGCGCTGTAAATAGATGGAATAACCGAGTCCACATCCGATAAATAGGGTAATGAGTCCACATTGTATATCACATTACTATCATTATCAATAGTAAAAACGGTTTTATTTAACCCAGTCACGCTATCATTTTTGAGGTAAAATCTAGTGATAGTAGTTGTTTTGGATGTGGTGGTGGAGTCGTCTGTGTCAGTACAAGCAGACATAAAAACGCCAACTATAATCATCAACACGAAAGGGATTCTTTGTAATTTCATATACGTAATAATTTAATGATGCGAGTTTTATTGTCCACAAAAATAGTCACATTTTATGGTCTTTTGGTACTCTGCTGTTAGTTTTATTTCAAAATAGACGCAAGCCTTCTTTAAATCGACAAAATTTGCAAAACACCTAGTTTGTCGGGATTGACTTGTTTGTCGTCTTTTATAGCTTTGCTGAATGGTACATGTACTATTTCATCGTTCACAATTCCAATCATAATGCTTCGTTGTTCATCTAATAACGCATCGATAGCTGCTACTCCCATGCGACTCGCCAAAATACGATCGTATGCTTTGGGAGAACCTCCTCGTTGTAAGTGCCCAAGGATTGTTACACGTACATCGTATTCGGGATGTTCTCTGTGCATCCGTTCCGCTAAACCTTGTGCTCCTCCCGTGCTTGGGCTTTCTGCTACAATCACAATGCTGCTATTTTTGGATTTTCGGAAACCATTTTTAATTAATTCTTCTAGTTGATCTTCTTTTGTTAATCGTTCTGGAATAATGGCAGCTTCTGCACCTGATGCTAATGCGCTATTGAGCGCTAAAAAACCAGCATCGCGTCCCATAACTTCTACAAAGAAGAGACGTTCGTGCGAATTGGCAGTATCTCTAATTTTGTCCACCGCTTCAACGATAGTGTTCATTGCCGTGTCGTAACCAATGGTAGAATCCGTTCCCCATAAATCATTGTCAATAGTGCCTGGAACACCAACGATTGGGACATTATATTCTTGTCCAAAGATATGTGCTCCAGTAAACGTTCCGTCCCCGCCTATTACCACCAAAGCATCAATGCCTTCGCGTTGCATTGTTTCAAAGGCTACTTGACGTCCTTCTGGTGTCATAAATTCTTTACAACGGGCTGTTTTTAGAATTGTTCCACCACGTTGTATGATATTGCTCACATCTTCAGTATGAAACTCTTTAATTTCACCTGTAATTAATCCTTTGTAGCCTCTGTAGATGGCTTTCACTTGAATACCATTGAAGATGGCTGTACGTGTTACGGAGCGGATAGCTGCGTTCATTCCAGGAGCATCGCCTCCCGAAGTTAAAATTCCAATGCAATTAATTCTATACATATGTCTTAAGTATTTTAAATTACTTATTTAATCGTTTATCTAATTCTTGGGCAATACTCTCCATAAGCCATTTGGGGGTTGATGTGGCTCCACAAATCCCTATGGACTGAGCATCCTGCAACATGTCATCCGTGATATCATCTAAGGTAGAAATGAAGTAACTGCGTTTGTTTACCGTCTGACACTCCTTAAATAGCACTTTCCCATTTGAGCTTTGAACTCCACTTACAAATAACACAATATCGAATCGAGAGGCAAAGTTATGCATATTTGGGATACGATTGGCTACTTGACGACAAATAGTGTCGTGGTAGGTGAATTGTGCTGGAGGTACGAGTTTTTCTTCTATAGTTTTGACTAAATCATTAAAACCAGCAATGGATTTTGTGGTTTGTGAGAAAAGAATGATGTCTTTGGTAAAATCAATCGTATTTAAGTCTTCTTTGTGCTCAATTACAATACAATTTCCACCCGTTTGTCCCACCAAACCATTCACTTCTGCATGTCCTTTTTTGCCATAAATCACAATTTGTGCGTTGGGTTGCTCTGTATAAGCTTTCTTAATTTTCTTTTGTAGAACTAACACTACCGGACATGAAGCATCGATAATCTCGATACCGTTTTCACGTGCTAAATCGTATGTGGAAGGTGGCTCACCATGTGCTCTAAATAAAATTTTAGAACCACGCATAGTCGCTAGTTCGTCGTGATTAATAGCGTGTAATCCTTTATGTGACAAGCGAGCCATTTCTTGTTCGTTATGCACAATATCACCCAAACTACACAACGAGTCTTCATGTGTGAGGCTTTCTTCTGCTTTTTTAATAGCGTTGATAACGCCAAAGCAAAATCCTGATTTTGAATCTATTTCAATATGTACCATAGGCTTAAAAATCTAAATTAAATCTAAATCGAATTCCCCAGTTGATAGCGTTCGGAGCATCGCGGTGGGTTAAGCGCCATACCGATTGTACCGAAAATAACTTTAAAATATTGGATATTCCGATACCAGCTTCCATATAAGGCACATCTATGCCCGCACTGTTGACTGGTAATTCTAATATGTTATTGTGTCCATTACGTAATCCGCCATACGCAATTTTAAATAGCACCTCTTCTCTTAAATTTGCCTTTTTCACCCAAGGGATGTAGTTGAAAATCCATCCGCTGGTGATGTAACGGAAATTCCCCATAATATAAGCATCCGTCATAAATTCCATTTGATTTATCAAACAGAAATCGTATTCTGGAAACCAAATTCCGCGTGTACCTCTAGGAGATTCTAATAATGGAAATGGAACATCGCCAAATACATAGCCGCTTTCGATGAGGTATTTTAATTTGCCAGAAAATATAGGAACGCTTTGTTTTACCATGAGCAAGACTTTGCCATAAGGTTCTTGTTTGTTGCCCACTTCATAGTAGCCGTATTCACCTTGAATGTTGATGATGGGATAAATGGTACGTAAGTAATAACGATGAAAATAGTTATTAAGTGTGTTTTCTTCAAATGATAATCGTAAACCAATGGTTCCTGCTACCGATTTAATAGAGTTTACATTTATTCCATTTTGAACAAAAGGCATGCCGTTGTTACTCAGTAGTTCTTTTGCTTGAAAAGAGGTTGTAAAACGAACTCCTTCTTGTTCGTAACGATAGGTAAGCGTGGCTTTATATTGTTGTGCCAAGTTGTCATATTTTGTGACACGCGACAAGGTTGTCAGCAAATTTTCGGTACTTCCTACCATGTTTTCGTTAATGAGCAAAACATTGCCGTAACCGTAACGAATGACATCATTGTCGTAAAAACCACTAATAGTATGCTCATTGTCAGAGCCGAATCGAGCTTGAATTTCACCGCCGTACTTCCATTTTTTGTCGCCAAATCCATAACCAACATAGCCTCCTATGGTCATATTTTCCATCATTTTTTGACCAGTTCTTAGTGCTATGGTTGGTCGAAATCCTTCTAATTTATTATAGCGAATCCAATTTACAGCAGGTCCGATATCTAATTTCCAAGCGTGTATGTAACCATTCATTACCAAATCTACAATACCAAAAGCGACTCTCTGTAATTTGGTTTTATTGATGCTGTCAATGGCGTTTCGGAAATTGGTTTCCGCTATATTGGATGAGTCAATTGCTGCCATGCGTTTTACTGCCAGCAGTTCTTTACTACTGACTTGTGTATTGGTGTAGGTTATATCTTTGTCGAATACTGTAGCGATGCCGTCTTTTGTTGAATTATTTGCCAAATCGAACCGAAAGCCCATGGCAAAATGTTGTTGTTTGTAATAGAATAAATTTTGTTCCGATTTTTCAAACGTTTGTTCTACAACTAAACTATTCATAAAATTAATATTCGCCGTGGCGGGCATGGCGGCACGTATGTGAGTCAGCGCATAGGTGGCGGAATCAATCCACATATCACCTTTAAACGTCAACTCTTTGTCGTTTTTTGGTCGGAAACGTATTTGATACGTTTTGGAGCCTTCCGTTATTAGGCTATCCATCAAAAAATATTGGTAATAGAGCGGACCTTGGTTGGCTAGCGGACTAATAAAGTTGGATTGTAATATGGTGATATGATTTTTATAGAAATTAATTTGGGGTGTGTACGTATCTAAAAAAATGGCTAGTTGATTTTCAGGTATAATTTGTAATGATTTTTCGTCTTTTGTAATCGTTTTGCGTTCTACTTTGCCACTATTATCCACTCTAACTTCGTCGTTTTTTTGTTCGTGATACACAGGAATTATTAACAAAGAATCATTTCCTCGAATAGAACCTTGTAGCATATCACGGAATAGCTTGCGCTGTAGTGAACGTTGTTTTATGTTGATGAAAAAAAGTTTAGTCTTTTGATCTTCAGCAGTTGATAAATTGAGAAAATTGTCAGGATTATTCTTGTCGCGTGCAGCCAATACGTTACGCAGAATTGGCAATGCTTCGTTTTCGCCAGGCATAACTATTACTTCATCCAAAATATTTCGTTCTTCTCGGAGCAAAATAGTCACCATTTGGTTACTGTTTTTCGCCATATTTATTTCGCGACGTTTGTAACCTAATACCGATACGCAAACGGTTTTTTGTGGCTCCGATGTACGTAGTATAAAGTAACCTTCTTCGTTGGTACTACTTCCTATTTGTGTTCCTTTAAACCAAACATTGGCTGCCTGAATAGGTTCTTGATTTGCGGCATCGAGCACTTGACCGAACACAATAAACTCCTGCGCGAAGGTTATTCCCATGCTCAAAAGAGTCATAATGCTGTATGTCAAGAGTCTTTTCAACGTTGTATTAATGATGTTTAGGCATTTCTATCACTTCTAAATTTTGAATGTTTTTGCCATCAATTTCAAAGCGGAGCAGTGTACGTACTTGGTGGAATCCTTCTAAACCTGCAGCTCCAGGATTTACACAAAGCATATTGAATGTTTGGTCGAATTGCACTTTTAAAATGTGCGAATGGCCACATACAAATAAATCGGGACGCAGGTCTATAATTTTTCTTTTTGCTTCGGGCCAGTAACGTCCAGGATAGCCGCCAATATGCGTCAGTAAAACTGATACTTGTTCACATTCGAAGCTCAAGAATTCAGGATAATTTCCACGTAAAGAACCACCATCAACATTGCCATGAACGGCTCGTAAAGGTTTAAAAGCTGCTAATTTTTGAACTACTTCCAAAGAACCAATGTCACCGGCGTGCCAAATTTCATCGCACTCTTTGAAGTGTTCAAAAATACGCTCATCAAGGTAAGCATGTGTGTCCGATAAAATGCCAATACGTGTCATTTTTTATTTAGCCTGTTTTTGTTTTTCGAGTGCGCGTCGTTCCAAATAGATTTTTAAGTTTTCTGGTGTTGTTTTCCAACGGCGATGCATCCACACCCATTGAGTTGGTGTTTCACGAATAATTTGCTCCATCACATCAGTTTCCAATTGTGTATTAGCGTATAAATCTTTTTCGTAATCACCTGTTTTGATGGTTTCCAATGCTGGATAAATGGTAAATCGATAACGACTATCGGCTATCCGTGTAGTTGCCATTGGTACCACTACAGCGTCGGTTTCTAATGCTAAGCGCGCAACACCCATTGGTGTATAGGCTTTTTTACCATAAAAATCAACAAAGAGACCTTTTACTTTGGTGTCTTGATCAATCATGATAATTAAACATTCGCCATTTTTAAGTGCCGTTACTAACTTTTAATAAGAACCTTCGCGCGAAATATTACGCATGCCGCGTCGTTCGCGAAAGCGAACCATCATGTGTTGTAGTAAAAATCCTTTGACGCTTTTGCTGGCTCCACACGTTTTATAACCTAACATAGGAGGAGTTACTGCCGATAATTCCCAAGAACTTAAGTGTGGAATAAGGCAAATAACGCCACGTTTTTGCTCGTATGCTTGTTTTAAATGTTCTTCACCTACGACCTCCACGAATTTAAAAAATCGCTCGGGTTTGGTTATATGCGCTGTGGCAAAATAATCAAGTACCGATTTATTGATATTTACTAAAACTTCGCGCGCCATGACTTCTATTTCTGCTGGTGATTTTGTGTCACCATAAGCGGTGGTTAGACTCGCTAATGTGCGCGTACGCGTTTTTTCATTCCATTTGTACGACAAACCACCGATAAATGTGCCCAAATGATTGCGCCATGTTTTAGGTAGAAATCGTAAAATGAGTATAGCAAGTTCTAAAAATGGATACGCTAAAAATAGAACTATTTCACGTCTTAAATCGCTTTTAGTCATTGTTTTAATATTCATATTTGTTTGTAGAAAGGCCATTTAAAATAACGTTCATAATTTGAGTACGATGGTCTTTAATATAGTTGCTAATGTTGTTATTGATATAAGGAGTTTCCATACCTTTCAAAGCATATAAAAACATCATGGCAGCCCATTGTGTACTTTGTAGACGAAATACGCCTTTCACGGCACCTTCTTCCATAATTTCACGAATCATACGAATTTCTTTGATGTCAATCGGGCGACGAGCCTTTTCAACTTCGTAAATATTACGAAAAAAGTCAGCGCGTAAAGACCCGTTACGCGTAATAGCTTCTTTTACCGCTTCAAAATGTACAAACACATACTCTTCCAACTTTTTTTCGGGTGAAAGTGGCATTCGTAATACACCTTGTAGGCGTTCTACCATTAAATCCAACTCATTTTCGATAACGGCTAGATATACCTCGTCTTTGCTGCCAAAATAGGTGTAAAGTGTGCGACGACCTTTGCCTGAAGCCACAGCAATATCGTTCATGGTGACATTCTCTTTCCCATACTGTGCAAAAAGTCGACGAGCAACGTCAACCATTAATACACGGGTTTTTGAAACTTTTGGAGTCTTCATTTTGAGTATAAATTTACAATAGTGTGCAAAATTACATCTTTTTTTCTATTGGCTCTCTATAAACCAGTTAAAAATTTCTCAATAAAGCTAAAGTGTGCAAATTTTAGCAATTGTCATGAAAAATACGCCTGAATTCAAACATTTTCTGTAACTTTGTCCCCTCGTTTACGTATTTGTTTTAAGCAATTTAAGTACCTTATCAGTTCTTTCTAAAAAGGATTCAATTAAGGGCTTATAAATTAACCTCATTTTTATGGACAAAAATTCAATTATTGGTATCGTTCTCATTTTAGCAATTATTCTTGGATTCAATTGGATGACCCAGCCGACAGCAGAGCAAAAGGCTGCCAAACAACATTATCGTGACTCTATCGCCATGGTAGAAGAAGCTAATAAATTAGCTGAACAGGCCATCGAAGCTCAAACACCACAACAACCAATAGTTGCTGATACGGCGGTAACTTCCAAAGCTGCTATTTATGGCGATTTTGCTTCGGCTGCCGAAGGCAAAGAGGAACTCGTAACCCTTGAAAACGACTTGCTCAAGTTACAGGTCAATACAAAAGGTGGATACATTTATTCCGCTCAACTCAAAAAATATCAAACGCATGATTCGTTGCCATTGGTTTTATTTGAAGGTAAAGAAAGTGATTTAGCATTTACATTACTTACCCGTAACAATCGTGTTTTAAGCACTAATGAATTATATTTTGTACCTCAAAAGCAAACGGCTAATGCTGATGGACAAGCGTTAGTCATGCGTTTAGCAGTCGATTCAGCTAGCTATATCGACTTTACCTATACACTGCCTGCCGACGATTATATGGTACAGCTTGATGTGCAGGCACATAATATGACCAATTACTTGGATCCAACTATGACAGCGCTCGAAATGCGCTGGAATCAGCGTATTCGTCAACAAGAAAAAGGTCGTAAATTCGAAAGTCGTTATGCTACACTTAACTTTCGTTATACAGCCGATGATATGGAACAGTTGAGCGAGTCAAAAAATGACGCAGAAAAACCAGCTGGTAAAGTGCGTTGGATTGCGTTCAAAGACCAATTTTTTAGCACCATATTTATCGCCGAAAACTCATTTACATCTACGGCTCTTGAAAGTGTTGTCGAAAATGAAAAATCGAAATATCTCAAAAATTATACAGCTGAAACGGCCGTTTCATTTGATCCTAAAGGAACTGAAGCTTCTAAATTTCGGATTTATATTGGACCAAATCAATATAAAACATTAAGTCAGTACGATAAAGATGTTGACAGTGATAAAAAATTGAAATTACAAGAAATCATTCCGTTAGGTTGGAGTTTGTTTCGTTGGGTGAGTCGGTTACTAATTATCCCTATGTTTAATTTCTTTGGTAGTTTTATTTCTAACTATGGTATCATCATTTTGTTGATGACTATTGCTATCAAACTTATTTTATTGCCATTTACCTATAAATCGTATATGTCAACCGCTAAAATGCGTGTTTTAAAACCGCAAATTGACGAAATTAATGCAAAAATACCTGCTGAAAAAGCGATGGAGCGTCAACAAGCCACTATGGCATTGTACAAACGTGTAGGGGTAAGCCCAATGAGTGGTTGCTTGCCGATGTTGTTGCAAATGCCAATCTTGTTTGCGATGTTCTCCTTTTTTCCTGCTGCAATTGAACTACGTCAACAAAGTTTTCTTTGGGCACACGATTTATCAAGTTATGATGCCATATTTAGCTGGGATGCATATATTCCGCTTATAACACCTTATTTTGGCAATCATATTAGTTTATTTTGCTTGTTGATGACTATCACCAATGTGATTTATACCAAACTAAATATGGCTAATCAAGCTGGTGGTCAGCAAATGGGGGCTATGAAGTGGATGATGTACTTAATGCCATTCATGTTTATGTTTATGTTCAACGATTATGCGTCAGGTTTGAGCTACTATTACTTTATTTCATTATTGATTACTATTGGTCAAACTTACTTATTCCGTTTGTTTGTAGATGAAGAAAAATTATTGAAAAAGTTAGAAGCTAAGAAACAAAAACCTGCAAAAAAATCTGGTTTTATGGCACGTTTAGAAGAAGCACAACGCCAACAACAAAAAGCGATGCAACAGAAAAAACGTTAAAATATTTAATTTTGCGGAACAAAAGGTAAGGTTTTAACTAAGAATAATTGGTTATGTTCCGCATCAGTGGGCGGGGGCTGTGAAGTTCCCGCCCACGTTTTTTATTGAATTATAATTGGTAATCAAACTTGTATTGATAAGTAACAATATGTTTAGAAATAGTCTGAACGATTTGATTTTATTTCACGTTTGAACGCTGATAAAAGTAAAGCGAGCTCTCAACATGGCGTTGAGAGCTCGCTTTTAGTATAACAAAAAGATGCGTAATTAGTTTAATTTCTTAAAGATAACGCTTGCATTATGACCACCAAATCCGAATGTGTTCGACAAAGCAGCGCGCACTTCGCGCTTTTGAGCTTTGTTGAAAGTGAAATTCAATTTGTAATCAATTTCAGGATCTTCATCACCTTCGGTAAAGTTAATCGTTGGTGTAACAATGTTGTTTTGGATTGAAAGTACACAAACTAGAGCTTCTAATGCACCAGTAGCACCAAGTAAGTGTCCTGTCATCGATTTAGAAGAGCTAATATTTAGTTTGTAAGCTGACTCTCCGAATACTTCTTTGATAGCTTTGGTTTCTGCTATATCTCCTAGAGGAGTAGATGTGCCGTGAACATTGATATAGTCAATATCTTCTGGTTTCATCTCAGCATCTTCTAGAGCATTTTTCATTACAAGTATCGCTCCTAGACCTTCTGGATGAGGAGCTGTAATGTGGTGTGCATCAGCACTTAAACCGCAGCCCGCTAATTCAGCATAAATTTTGGCACCGCGTGCTTTAGCGTGTTCGTATTCTTCAAGAATTAAACAGGCACCACCTTCACCAATCACAAAACCATCGCGGCTAGCGCTAAATGGACGAGATGCAGTTTCAGGAGAATCGTTGCGTGCAGAAATAGCATGCATAGAACTGAAACCACCTACACCAGCCTCGGTAATAGCAGCTTCAGCACCACCCGTTACAATAATATTTGCTTTACCTAAACGGATATAGTTAAATGCATCGACAATAGCATTGGTCGAAGACGCACAGGCTGATGTGGTGGTGAAATTAGGACCACGAAAACCATATTTAATGGAAACGTGACCAGGACCAATATCAGCAATCATTTTTGGTATAAAAAAAGGATTGAATTTTGGACCAATAGTATCCTTTGTTTTGGCATATCCCAACACTTCTTCTTCAAATGTTTTAATACCGCCGATACCGATTCCAAAAATAACACCAATTTTATCCAAATTTTCCTTCTCAACTTCAATTTTTGCATCTGCAATAGCTTCATCTGCAGCCACAACAGCGTATTGTGAACATAAATCCATTTTACGCACTTCCTTGCGGTCAATAAATTCAGATCCGTCAAAATTTTTGACTTCACACGCGAATTTGGTCTTGAAATTGGTAGTGTCAAAGTGGGTAATTGGGCCTGCACCACTCTTGCCATTTACAACGCTGTCCCAGAATTGTGGGACAGTGTTGCCAAGTGGAGTGACGGCGCCGAGGCCTGTTACTACTACTCGTTTTAATTCCATAAAAGTAGAGAAAGAGTTATTATTTTGTAGCTGCTTCGATGTGAGAGATAGCATCACCTACAGTAGCAATTTTTTCAGCTGCTTCTTCTGGGATTTGAATATTAAATTCTTTTTCGAATTCCATAATCAATTCAACTGTATCCAAAGAATCTGCGCCAAGATCAGCAGTGAAACTTGCTTCGTTAGTTACTTCAGCAGCGTCAACGCCTAATTTTTCAACAATAATAGCTTTTACTTTTTCTTCTAATTGTGACATAATTCAAAAATGTTTTGGGTTAGTAAAAAATTCAAAAAATTGAGTTGCAAAGGAAACAATTTTTTTTCAATCAACATTCGTTTTGACCTATAATTTTACTAGTTTCGGCACAAACCATATATGATTGTGCATTTTTTAGGAGCCGTTACTTTTTTATTTTTTTGATAAAGCATTGATAGTTAAAAAACTAAGCTAATTGGTAAAATATCTGCACAAATTAGGTTTTTTGTGCATTTTTAACATGTTCAAAAATAATAAAATATGATTTTGTGATAAAAATAGATTATAAAAAAGGAACAATGACATTAAAAAAACGTATTTTTCTCTTTTTTGAGATAAAAAGCGTATTTTTGTACCAGAAAACTTGAAACAACAAAAAATATGGCTTTAATTAAATCTGTACGTGGCTTTACGCCACAAATTGGTCAGCACTGTTTTTTGGCTGATAATGCTACTATTGTTGGTGATACCGTGCTTGGTGACAACTGTAGTGTGTGGTTTAATGCGGTGGTACGAGGTGATGTGAATTCTATTCGGATAGGTAATCACGTGAATATTCAGGATGGCGCAGTATTACATACATTATACGAAAAATCGCAAATTCATATCGGCGATTATGTGTCTGTTGGTCACAATGTCAATATTCATGGAGCTACCATCAAAGATTATGCTTTAGTTGGCATGGGTTCGACAGTTTTAGATGGTGCTGTGGTTGGCGAAGGAGCTATTATTGCTGCTAATGCATTGGTTTTAAGTAATACCGTAGTTCCACCTTATACTATTTGGGCAGGCGTCCCAGCTAAACAAGTGAAAGAGGTGTCGCCTGAACAAGCCAAAGAGATAAATCAAAAAATAGCTCATAATTATGCGATGTACGCTAGTTGGTACACCGAAGACAAATAAATTTAAAGATTACACCGTATGATAAAACACGTAGTTTGTTTTAAATTAGCCGACAATACCACACACAATTGTGCCCAAGCTAAACAAGTGCTGGAATCGATGAAAGGTAAAGTGCCTACAGCTAAAGAGATTGTTGTGAACATAGATGAGTTAAAATCACCACGCTCATTTGATATTATGTTGGAAGTGCTCGTTGATAGCTGGGAGGCTTTAGAGGTATATCAAAATGACCCTTATCATTGTAATATTGTGAAAAAGCACATGCAGGCTGTTTCGCAACAAAGTATTTCACTGGACTTTGAGCTTTGATAAATAGGTTGTAAAATGCAAATACCTCAAAAATTTCTGATGTTACTATTCGCTACATGTTGTCTTTTGGCGGCTTGTGGTGGTAAACCCAATGCACAAAAACAGTTGGTAGACACAAATTCAGTTCCTGTTTTTAGTGGCGATTCTGCGTTTCAATTTGTAAAAACTCAAGTTGCTTTTGGACCGCGCGTTCCAGGCACAACTCAACATGCCGCTTGTGCTGCATTTTTGGATACAACATTTCGTCGATTTGGAGCTGAAGTGACTATTCAAAACGGTGAAGCTACGTTGTACGACGGACGTACTATGCGTTTAAAAAATATTATAGCCAGTTACAATCCGCAAGCCTCAAAACGTCTTTTACTCTGTGCTCATTGGGATACTCGTCCTTATGCTGACCAAGATAAAAACCCGGCTAATCATCATAAACCAATTTTGGGAGCCAATGATGCGGCTAGTGGTGTTGGCGTTTTGCTCGAAGTGGCTCGTCAATTACATCTAAAAGAACCAACCATTGGCGTTGATATTGTGCTCTTTGATTTAGAAGATTGGGGTACGCCAGAATTTTATACAGGGCCTCAGCGTGAAGATACATGGTGCTTAGGTTCTCAATATTGGGCTCAACAGTCTGTAAAAAGTGGTTATAAAGCTGAATTTGGTATTTTATTGGATATGGTTGGCGCTCCCAATGCCCAATTCTATAAGGAGCAGATTTCCACTTATTACGCTTCATTTGCTGTTGAAAAGGTTTGGGATGCAGCTCAATCGCTTGGATTTGGTAGTCAGTTTGTAAATCAATCGGGTGGTGCTATTACCGACGATCACTTATATGTGAACCGAGTAGCCAATATCCCTTGTATTGACATTATTCAATATAATCCGTATAGCGCTACTGGCTTTGGCGATTATTGGCACACATTGGATGATACCATGAAGCATATTGATAAGAATACCTTGTATGTTGTGGGGCAAACTTTACTCCAAGTTATTTATAATCCATAAAACTTGAATAGTGTGAAAGTTCATCAACCGTTGGCATCCTATTTTACCGTTGATTGCATCGAAGCAGGTTGCGATGAAGCTGGACGAGGTTGTTTGGCAGGTCCTGTGTTTGCTGCCGCAGTTATTTTGCCAGCCGATTTTTCATCTCCTTTACTCAACGATAGTAAACAACTGACCGAACATCAACGTTATGCATTACGTCCTATCATTGAGCAACGAGCATTGGCTTGGTCAGTAGCGCGTGTAGATGCTCCCGAAATTGACAAAATTAATATTCTGAATGCCTCTATCTTGGCGATGCATCGTGCAGTAGATGGATTATCTATACGTCCAGAACATCTAATTATCGATGGCAATCGCTTCAAAAAATATCAAGACATCCCTCATCATACTATTGTAAAGGGCGATGGCAAATATTTGTCCATAGCCGCCGCTTCTGTGCTCGCCAAAACCTATCGTGATGATTATATGGTTGCTTTAGCCGATGAGTTTCCTCAATATGATTGGAAGTCAAATAAAGGTTATCCAACCGTAAAACATCGTCGTGCTATCGAGTTATATGGTACAACACCTTATCATCGTATGACTTTTCGATTATTGAATACACAGTTGGAATTGGATTTATAATCACAAAAAATTACACATTTTTTAAAAAAGTGAGCAATTCTGCCTAATACACAAAAAAAAAGCGTACCTTTGCCCCCGAAAATTAGACCGCTTTTAAATGATTAAATCATTGTTTAATATTTTTTCCTCTAAGCGTCGTATTATATCCGACCCTATTCCTGAATCACCAAATCAACTTGTTTCTGTGTTGGGTTTTATCCCTCGTGAACCGCACTATTACTATCTCGCGTTACTTCATAAATCGGCCTTAGTTAAAGATGATAAAGGTCAAAAATTGGATAATGAACGGTTAGAATTTCTTGGTGATGCTTTGTTGCAAGCAGTCGTTAGTGATGTTTTGTATCATCATTTCCCAGCTCAAAATGAAGGGTTTATGACTATGATGCGTAGCAAATTGGTAAAACGTGAAAACCTCGATCAGTTAGCAGAAAAAATAGGTTTACCAGAGTTGGTGCAAGGGCATACTTCTAACAATAATCGCCATGTGTATGGTAATGCTTTAGAAGCATTGATTGGCGCCATTTATTTAGATCAAGGATATGATGGATGTAAACAATTTGTGGAAAACCAACTGTTAGCTCGTTATGTGAATTTAGATCGATTGGCTAAAACGGAGGAAAATTTTAAATCAAAATTGATAGAATGGGGGCAAAAACAGCATAAAGCGATTCGTTTTGAACTGATTGCCGAAGAGCCACAAGGTGGAAATCTCATAAAATTTCACTCAAAAGTCTATGTTGACGATATTGAATCGGGTTTGGGTGTTGGTTTTGCAAAACGCAAAGCAGAACAAAATGCTTCGAAACAAGCATTACGTAAATTGAACGTAGTATAACATCATTAAATATTAACTAAAATAAATTCATTATGGAATTGATTCCTTTCTCAAAATTTGTGTTTGCCAAAGCTAAAAAGCGTGGTAATCATCGAATTTTATTTTATCGCGACAACTCGCTGGCTAAGTGGGTTGGTATTACTTGGAGCGAGTTGGCTGAAAAAGTGCAAACTACGGCTCGTGCGATGGTAGAAATTGGTGTAAAAGAACACGATAATATTGCTATCTGTTCTCAAAATAAACCCCAAGGTGTTATTGTTGATTTCGCGAATTTTGCAAATCGGGCTGTTTCTGTGCCAATGTATGCTACAGCATCGGCTCCGCAAATTGAGTATATTGTGAATGATGCCAAAGTTGCCCTGATTTTTGTGGGAGAGCAACAACAATACGATAATGCTTTAGAAGTGTTGGCCACTTCGAACTATTTGAAAACCATTGTCGTTTTTGATAGTAGTGTTGATTTGAAGGGTGAAAAGCGCGCTATGTATTTTGAAAATTTTCTAGCTTTAGGTGCCGATATGAAGCACGATAAAGAGGTAGAAAAACGTAAAAAGGCTGCAAAAGTAGAGGATTTAGCGATTATTATGTATACATCGGGAACTACTGGAGAACCTAAAGGTGTTATGTTGCCACATACCGCTTTACAAGAAGCTATGCGCATTCATACAGAACGTTTAGTGACCATCAATAAACAGGATAAATCGATTGCGTTCTTACCTATGTCACATATTTTTGAACGTGCTTGGGTTTATTTCTGTATGCACAAAGATGTGAAGATTTATTTAAACCTCCGTCCAGTTGAGGTGCAACAAACAATTAAAGAAATACGACCAACTTTAATGTGTAGTGTACCTCGTTTTTGGGAAAAGGTGGCAGCTGGTGTACAAGAAAAAATCGAAACATTTACACCATTTAAAAAAGGATTAGTAACCTGGGCGGTAGCAGTTGGTACTACTTATAACTTGCATTATGTGAGAATTAAGAAACCTGCACCCCTTGGTTTGCGTCTTCGCTATTTGGTTGCTGATAACTTGATATTTAGCACATTGAAAAAGACAATTGGAATAGAAAATGGACGTATGTTCCCAGTGGCAGGTGCTGCACTCGATGATAAACTGGCTATATTTTTCCGTAGTCTTGGTATTCCTATTACGTATGGTTACGGTTTAACAGAAACAACAGCTACTGTATGTTGCTACGATTATACCGATTATCGTGTAGGAACAATGGGATCATTGATGCCTGGTGTACAAGTAAAAATTGGCGAGGATAATGAAATTTTAGTCAAAGGGAAAACTGTTACTTCTGGTTACTATAATAAACCAGAAGCTACAGCAGCAGCTTTTGAAGATGGCTGGTTTCGTACAGGTGATGCAGGTAAACTTATTGATGGTAAACATTTAATGATGACCGATCGTATTAAAGATTTGTTTAAAACATCGAATGGTAAATATATCGCACCACAGCAAATAGAGACCAAGTTAGGTGCAGATCGATACATTGATCAAATTGCCGTTATTGGTAATAATCGTAACTATGTAACTGCCATTATCGCCCCTAATTTAGATGCCGTAAAAGCTTTGGCTGAAGAGCATCACATTACGTATGAACGTATGGAAGATTTATTGGAAAATCCGATAGTTCTCAAATTTTATGAGGAGCGAATTGCTGAAGGTCAGGTCGAAATGGCTAGTTTTGAAAAAATTAAACGTTTCCGTCTGATTAAGAAAGGATTTTCGATGGAAGCTGGCGAGTTAACTTCTACTTTAAAATTGCGTCGTGCAGTAATTCAACAGAATTACAAAGCTCTGATTGACGAAATGTATGACACAGTGGTAACACCTGTTTTATAAATAGGTCTGTTGATGAACTAAAAAAGGGAACTGAATTAATTCAGTTCCCTTTTTTAATTATTTGTAAATCTTGTTAAACATTAAATCTAAAGTGCATAATATCACCATCTTGAACTAAATATTCTTTACCTTCAACTCCAAGTTTTCCTGCTTCTTTTACGGCGCTTTCGCTACCATATTGAATGAAATCGGCGTATTTAATGACTTCGGCACGAATAAAGCCTTTCTCAAAATCGGTGTGAATAACGCCTGCACATTGCGGTGCTTTAAAGCCATCCATAAAAGTCCAAGCTCTTACTTCGTCGGCACCTGCGGTTAAAAATGTTTTTAATTTCAATAGATGATAAGCGGCTTTGATGAGTCGTGCCACACCAGATTCTTTTAAACCTACTTCTTCCAAAAACATTTGACGTTCTTCGTAGGTTTCTAATTCGGCAATTTCTGATTCAATTTTAGCAGCAACAATCAATACTTCTGCATTTTCGTTCTTTACAGCCTCTCGTACTTGTTCTACATACTTATTACCATTTACAGCTGATGATTCGTCTACATTACAAACGTACATAACTGGTTTTGATGTCAATAAGAAAAGATCGTGTGCAATAGTTTGCTCGTCTTTATTATCAAGTGTTACAGTGCGTGCAGGTTTACCTTGTTCTAAAGCAGTTTTGTATTTAACAAGTACATCGTAAGCGACTTTAGCTTGTTTGTCTCCACCAGTTTGTGCTTGTTTTTGAACTTTTTGAATGCGACTATCTACTGTTTCAAGGTCTTTAATCATCAATTCGGCATCGATAATTTCTTTATCGCGTACAGGATCTACAGAACCGTCCACATGTACCACATTTGGATCTTCAAAACAGCGTAAAACGTGTAAAATAGCATCCGTTTCGCGAATATTGGCTAAAAATTTATTGCCTAATCCTTCTCCCTTGCTTGCACCTTTTACTAAACCAGCAATATCCACTATTTCTACCGTAGTAGGTATCACGCGTTGTGGTTTACATAATTCGGCTAATTTATTAAGACGTTCGTCAGGTACGGTAATTACACCTACATTGGGTTCTATGGTGCAAAATGGGAAATTGGCCGATTGCGCTTTAGCATTTGACAAACAGTTGAAAAGGGTTGATTTACCAACATTCGGTAAACCCACAATACCACATTGTAAAGACATATTGAGTTTATTTTAGTTTTTCAAATTTTATTCCACTATTTCACCAAGTAAAGTGGCAGCAGTGGCTTTGGCGATGGTGACTTGTACAAAATCGCCAATTTTTCGTCCAGCTTTCGGGAAAACCACCATTTTGTTTTGCGATGTGCGTCCACAAAAATGGTCGCGTGAGCGTTTAGAGTAACCTTCAACTAGCACTTCGAACGTTTTGCCCACATCGCGTTTATTGGATTCGTGACTGAGTTCCATTTGCAAAGCGATGATTTCATTTAATCGACGCACTTTTTCTTCTTCTGAAATATTATCAGGTAAATTTTTAGCCGCAAAAGTACCAGGACGCTCGGAGTATTTAAACATAAACGCGGCATCAAAACCAACTTCGCGCATCAAACTCAAGGTTTCTTGATGATTTTCTTCACTTTCATTGTGAAATCCGCAGAAAATATCGGTTCCGATGGTTGCTTCAGGTAAAATACGGCGAATAGCAGCAATACGTTCTAAGTACCATTCACGTGTGTATTTGCGATTCATAGCTTTTAGTACCGCATTACTTCCGCTTTGTACAGGTAAATGTATAAATTTACATAAATTTGGATACTTCGCAATCATTTCGAGCGTGGCATCGCTCATATCTTTAGGATGCGATGTGGTGAAACGGATACGCATATTGGGAACAACTAGGGTAACTTGCTCTAGTAATTCAGGAAAACCAATAGTTTGCCCCTCTTTTTCGAATTTATAGGAGTTTACATTTTGTCCAAGTAGTGTCACCTCTTTGTAGCCGCGAGCATCTAAGTCTTTTACTTCATTTAGAATGCTTTCCATATCGCGACTACGTTCTCGTCCACGGGTATAAGGCACAATGCAATACGAACAAAAATTATTACAGCCACGCATAATGCTTACAAAACCGGAAATGGATTTTCCAATCCGTGCTGGCAATACTTCGCGATATGTTTCGGTAGTTGATAATTCAATATTGATTGCTTTTTCACCTTTTTCTACCGCCCCCACTAAATTTGGTAAATCCAGATAAGCATCTGGACCAGCCACAAAATCGACGCCGTGATCTTTAATCAATTCTTCTTGTACACGTTCCGCCATACAACCAATGACACCAACTATTAATCCGTGTTTTTTACGTTTTAATGATTGAAAATATTGTAAACGGCTGATTACCTTTTGTTCTGCATTATCTCTAATGGAACAGGTATTAACCAATATGGCGTCGGCGGTTGTAATGGTCTCGGTTAGCTCAAAACCATCTGATTGCATGATAGATGCAACTACTTCGCTATCGGCAACATTCATTTGGCATCCGTATGTTTCTATAAATAGCTTTTTCATAAATTAACTGTAAGCTTCCAAATTAAGGCACAAAGGTACAATTTTTTGGTGAAATTTTGGTGATTTTTATTGGCTTGAAAAAGTTTTCAACAAAAAATAAAGTTCTTTTGTTGGCGCATTGAAAAAATATATCTATCTTTGCAGCCCTAATTGGCAGGTCTAGAAATAACACAAAAATATCGATAGCAATGAAAAGAACATTTCAACCCTCGAACAGAAAACGTAAAAATAAACACGGTTTTCGCGAAAGAATGGCAACTGCAAATGGTCGTCGTGTATTAGCATCACGTCGTGCGCGTGGCAGAAAAAAATTGACAGTATCTGATGAATACTGCAAAAAAGCTTAATGGTTTAGAATTTAAAACCACACAAAAATAAGAAAAAGTGAAGATGTAAATCTTTGCTTTTTTTTGTTTTCAACTAAATTATTTCTAAAATAATTGTACCTTTGACGTTATTTATGAACTCCTTCAATCTATCGAGATTATGAATTTAAAAACAGTTTTTAATTTTCTCAAAAGCAAGTTTTTGTGGATAAATGTAGGTGTGGCTATTTTATCCGTAGTTGTTTTGGCAATCGTTGTATTGTTCTCTTTAAAATTTTTCACCAAGCATGGAGAACAAGTTGTTGTACCTGACGTTACGGGATTATATGTGGAAGAGGCTGATGTTTTACTTAGAAAACAAGAATTGTCTTATCAAGTTGTTGATTCTGTTTATGTTCGAGATAAATTACAAGGCGAAATTCTTGAACAAATACCACGTCCCGAAAGCAATGTAAAAACAGGTAGAACTATTTATTTGACCATTAATTCAAAATCGGACAAAATGATTATTTTGCCGCAAGTACAAAATGTATCTTATCGCCAAGCAAGAGCCACTTTAGAAGCTATTGGTTTTGTAGTTAGCAATATAGAATATAAACCTTCTGAATTTCCTGATTTAGTAATGGGAATACGTGTGGGACAAACCTCAGTACATCCTGGTGATAGATTGCGTGATGGTGCTAATGTTGTGCTTATTGTTGGCTCTAAAACTCAAGGTGAAACTGCTGTTGCACCCGATGTAATTGGATTTACACAATCGGCCGCAGAACAACTTATTTTGCAAAATAATTTTGTTGTTGGATCTGTCGATTTTGATGTCCCTCCTACCAATGAGGCGGATAAAGCAAATTACTTTGTTTATCGTCAATCCCCAGAACCAACAACGTCTTATGAACTTGGTCGCCGTATCAATATTTGGTTGACCAAAGATGCTGACAAAGTGTCGGAAAAAAGTTCTAAAGAGACCACCGAAGAAGATTTCTTTTAAATCACTGTGGGCATGCAAGAAAATCAGTTCCTTGACGAAATAGATGAAGAAGTAGATGATTTTTTGCCTCAAAATGAGCGATTTGAACATCATCGTTTTGTTGTGGACAAAGGTCAGGCCTTGTTGCGCATTGATAAGTATTTGGTCAATTGTATGTCAAATATTTCCCGTAATCGCATACAAGAAGCTGCCGATGCTGGAACGATTTTGGTGAATGATCGCCCTGTAAAAGCTAATTATCGTATCAAACCATACGATGTTATTAGTATCGTACTTGATTATCCTAAAAGTGATTTTTCTATTGTAGCTCAAGATATTCCACTAAATGTGGTGTATGAAGATGCCGATTTGATGGTGGTAAACAAACAGCCTAATTTAGTAGTACATCCTGGATTTGGTAATTTTGATGGCACATTACTCAATGCTGTGGCATGGCATTTAAAAGACGACCCAACTTTTGATGCTAATGACCCGCGTATAGGTCTTGTTCATCGTATCGATAAAGATACTTCAGGTTTGATTCTAATTGCAAAAAATGAGGATGCTAAAGCAAAATTAGCACTTCAATTTTTTAATAAAACAACTGAACGTACGTATAACGCCTTAGTTTGGGGTGTGGTAAAAGAGGAGGAAGGAACTATTGTTGGAGCATTAGCACGCGATCCGCGCGACCGTATGTTGTTTACCGTATTCCCAGAAGGTGAAAATCCAGCTGCCAAACATGCTGTTACACATTATAAAGTCGTAGAACGTTTTGCTTATGTAACTTTGGTAGAATGTAAGCTTGAAACAGGGCGCACACATCAAATACGTGTTCACATGAAACACATTGGGCATACACTTTTTAATGATGAACGCTATGGAGGCAATGAACCATTAAAAGGCATAACTTCAGCAAAATATAAGCAATTTATTAAAAATTGCTTTGATATTTGTCCTCGTCAAGCCTTGCATGCCAAGACTTTAGGATTTGTACATCCAACTTCTGGCAATTGGATGCAGTTTGATAGCGAACTGCCTGATGACATGATTAATTTACTTGATAAATGGCGAAAATACTCGCCTAATAGTTTGCAAGAATAGTCTTTAAATTTGAATAATGATGAAAAAAGTGATTGCAATTGTAGCAGGAGGAGACTCTTCTGAATGGGAAGTTTCTTTGCGTAGTGCAGCTGGTTTAAATTCATTTATTGATGGTGATAAATACACAAAATACATTGTCACTATTGTGGGTAAAAAATGGCAAGTAGAATTGCCAGATGGTAGTCATTTGCCAATAGATAAAAATGATTTTTCATTTGTGCTTGAAAATCACAAAGTAACGTTTGATTTTGCTTACATTACCATACACGGCACACCTGGTGAAAATGGTATTTTACAAGGTTATTTCCGACTTATTGGTTTACCTTTTTCTTGCTGCGATGTGCTACAAGCCGCACTGACCTTCGATAAATATGCCTGCAATAACTATTTGAAAAGTTTTGGTTTTAAAGTGGCTGAATCCATCGTATTGCGTCCTAGTGAAACCATTGATAATGCTACTGTAGCTAACCAAATTGGTTTTCCATGCTTTATCAAACCAAGTGTAGGAGGCAGTAGTTTCGGCGTTACCAAAGTGAAGACGATTGATCAAATTCAACCCGCTATAGCGAAGGCGTTTGCTGAAGGTGATGAGGTGATGATTGAAGCGTTTTTAAGTGGTACAGAGGTAACAAGTGGCATGTATAAAACAAAAACAAAATCGATCATATTCCCTATTACTGAAGTAGTTACCACTAATGAGTTTTTTGATTATGATGCCAAATATAATGGTCAAGTAGACGAAATAACTCCAGCAAGACTTTCAGATGAACTTACTAAATCTATACAATATACTACTGAGCGAATTTATACTATTTTGCATGCAAAAGGTATTATTCGCGTCGATTACATTATTGCAGCAGATGGCACCATTAATTTGCTTGAGGTAAACACTACTCCAGGTATGACAGCTACGAGCTTTATTCCACAACAAATTCGTGCTGCAGGTTTAGATATCAAAGAGGTTATGAATGATATTATTGAAAATGAGTTGAGTTAATAAAGTTTAGACTCTCATTGTTTAAATAGGCAGCCAAAATTTTGGCTGCCTATTTATTTTAACCTCTTTTAAAGTTAATAAATATAATTATAATATAAATAAATATAAAAAATAAGGCTATTTTTGTGCGAATGATTGGTGTAATAAAAAAACGCACTATATTCGCAAATGGTAATAAATTGTTTTTCAATTAGTCATGCATACATACATCAATAAACAACTAGAAAATTTGAATTGGAATAAGTCTCCTCGTGAGCTTTATCACCCTATCGGTTATGCTTTGGAAAGTGGCGGTAAGCGAATTAGACCAGCACTTGTACTTATGGCTTGTGAGTTGTTTAGTGGTTCTAAAGACGATGCTATGGGTGCAGCCTTGGCTATAGAGGTATTTCATAATTTCACGTTGTTGCACGATGATATTATGGATAATGCCGAAACGCGCCGAAATAGGTTGACTGTTCATAAAAAATGGAACGCTAACACAGCTATTTTGTCGGGTGATGCAATGATGATTAAGTCATACGAGTTTTTAGAAAATACACCAGTGCATTTGTGGGCTAAATTATTTCCTATTTTTACGCGTACAGCTTTGGAAGTATGTGAAGGCCAGCAGTATGATATGAATTTTGAAAGTTGCGAAGAGGTGACATTAGATGAATATTTTAATATGATTCGTCTAAAAACAGCCGTCCTATTAGGTGCTGCTTTGCAGTTAGGTGCCATTATTGGTGGCGCTTCGGACGATGATGCTCAACATCTCTATGATTTTGGTATTGCTATTGGCATTGCTTTTCAATTGAAAGATGATTATTTAGATACCTTTGGTGACGAAAAGAGTTTTGGGAAACGTATCGGTGGTGATATAGTGTGTGGTAAAAAAACTTTTTTGTTGATTAATGCCTTAACACGTAGCAAAAACGATGACCGTTTGTTGATTCAGAATACGTTAGCAGATAAATTGATGCCCGAAGAGCAGAAAATAAGTACAATTACTGCTATTTACGAGCAATTAGAGATTCCTAGTTTGTGCGAAAAGGCGATGTCTGATTATTATAATCGTGCATTGCAATCTTTGAACCAAATCACAGGAAATACAACTGATAAACAACCATTTGTTGCTTTAGCACAACAATTAATGGGACGTACAGATTAAGACTATTAACCTTATAATTTAACCTTATGCCTTACAGACGATTACCTAACACCGATCAAGCGCGCTTACGTTCGCTAGAAAAAGTGATTGAACTTGAGCACCTGTCAATGGCAGAGCTACCTGTGTCATTTAAATTACTAAACGAAGCTAAATCGCAGTATCCGTTATTTTTAAGCATGATTCAACAGTATAATCAAACGTTTGAAAATCAAGTTACGGCTAACAAAAAGTATCAGCAAATAGTAAAGAATGCGCGATTATACATTTCGCATTTTATTCAAGTGCTTAATTTAACGGTTATACGTAACGAAATCAAGAAGGATTATAAACGTTTTTATAAATTAGATCCAGATGATTTTACGGTTCCTGATTTGACTAATGAGCAAGCCATTACTGAATGGGGGAAAAATATAATTGAAGGTGAAAATGAACGTTTGCGCAATGGTGGCGCACCTCTTCAAAACCCTTCTGTGGCTAAAGTCAAGGTTCATTTTGATATTTTCAAAGAATATAAAAATAGTCAGAAAGTCTTTCAAAGTAGTACAGCCCGTAATTTGGAGTGTGTGGCGACTATGAGACTTAAAATTGATGAAATCATCAAAGACATTTGGGATGCTATTGAAAACTATTACAAAGATTTACCTCCGTATAAGCGTTGGAAACTCTGTTCCGATTGCGGAATTATTTATTATTATCGTAAAGGAGAAGAGGTTTTAACCCCAGCAAGCGACATTCGCTTTTTGGAAGAACAAAAAAAAGAGCAGTAAAACTGCTCTTTTTTATTTGGATGCCACAAATGCTTGTAAAATATCTTGTTTTAAATCATCTATATGTTCTAAGCCTAACGATAGACGTAGCAAATCAGGATAAACACCTGCAGCTATTTGTGCTTCTTCGCTCAATTGTCGGTGTGTGGTGCTTGCTGCATGTGTAATAAGTGTTCGTACGTCACCTACATTGGTGAGGTGTTTTATGAGTTTTAGTTGCTCTACAAAACGAGTGGTGGCTTTAAGTCCTCCTTTTACCCGGAAGGTAAGCACTGCTCCATAACCATTGTGTAAATATTGGTTGGCTAATGCATGATAAGGATGATTTTTCAATCCCAAATAACTCACAGAACTTACTTCTGGCAGTGTTTCCAGCCATTGAGCCATGGTTAAAGCTTGTTGACACATTTTTTCTACGCGAATGGAGAGTGTCTCGATACCTTGTAACATCTGCCAAGAGTTAAATGGACTGATGCAAGCTCCCATATCCCGTAAATTTTCGGCAACACAACGCATAGCAAACGACATGTTCCCAAATTTTTCCCAGAAAACTAATCCATGATAACCTTCTGAAGGTTCTGTATATTTTGGGAATTTGCCATTACCCCAATTGAAATTTCCACCATCTACAATGACACCGCCCATAACTGTGGCATGTCCTCCAATCCATTTTGTGGCAGATTCTACCACGATATTGGCGCCATGTTTAATCGGTTGACACAAATATCCAGCACAGCCAAACGTATTATCTACAATAAGTGGAATTTCGTATTTTTGAGCTAAACGTGCTAGTTTTTCAAAATCAGGAACATTAAAATATGGATTGCCAATATTTTCAGTATAAAGCGCTTTTGTATTGGTATCAATTAATTTCTCCATATCTTCGGCTTTGTCGCTCGCGGCTTTGCGCGCTTCAATACCTAAATCTTTGAAGGATACAAAAAATTGGTTGTAAGTGCCACCATACAAATAGGGAGACGTTACAAAATTATCACCGCTTTTCATGATGTTCATGATGGTAATCATTTGTGCCGCTTGTCCTGAAGCAACTGCCACGGCAGCCACGCCACCTTCTAATGCCGCCATACGTTGTTCAAAAATGCTATTGGTCGGATTGTTGAGACGTGTGTAAATAAAGGGCGATTTTCCTTCTTTGAAATCTAAGTTAAATAAGTCGGCTCCATGTTCCGCATTGTCAAAAGTGAAGGCATTACTTGGGTGAATAGGAGGCGTTGCTGGATTATTGCCATCGGGTGTAAAACCAGCATGCACTTGCAAGGTTTCAAAATGTAATTGATCTATTTTCATAACATCTTAATGGTTTTCTGTAACGGTTTTGATAAAAATTTCGTGCATACTTGGTAATTCTTCGTTGAAGGCTTTTACTTCATAGTCACTGATGAGGGCTTGTAGTAGCGCATTTGATTCAAGGGCTGTTTTTAATCGCACCTGCGTTTGATTGCCCATTACTTTTTTATCAATAATATCGAATAAATCGCTGTTTTTAAGCTCTTGTGTGCGGATTAATGCACTGTAAATATTTTCTTTAAATTGTTGCTGAATGTCGCTAACGCTTCCTTGAAGCACAACGCGCGAATGGTTGATAAGCGAAATGTCGTCGCAAATAGCTTCTACTGATTCCATATTGTGTGTGGAAAATATAATAGTGGCACCATTATCGCGTAATTCCAAAATTTCTCGTTTCAATAAGTCGGCATTCACGGGGTCGAAACCGCTAAAAGGTTCATCGAAAATGAGTAGTTCTGGTTGATGTAGCACGGTGGTAATGAATTGTACTTTTTGCGCCATTCCTTTCGATAATTCTTCCACTTTTTTATCCCACCAATTTTCGATTTCAAATTTTTCGAACCAATATTTGAGACGTTTCAACGCGTCAGGTTTTGATAAACCTTTGAGTTGGCACAAATAAAGCGCTTGTTCGCCCACTTTCATCTTTTTATATAAACCACGTTCTTCCGGCAAATAGCCAATACGTGCTGTGTCATTTGCATTTAGTGGTTTACCATTGAGTAAAACCTCTCCGCTATCAGGTGCAGTGATATTATTGATTATTCGAATAAGTGTAGTTTTGCCAGCGCCATTGGGGCCTAATAATCCATAGACATGTTGCTTTTCAATTTCCAACGATACGTTGTCGAGCGCCAAATGGTTGGCGTATTGTTTTCTAACATTTTTTACTTCTAAAAAAGCCATAAGTTGTTCTTCTTTTAGTTTGATTATGAGAATAAAACGCTGCAAAGATAACGAAAAAAGATGTACCTTTGCCAAGCAGTTTAGGTTCAATTATGAGTTTATATTGAAAATTAATGGAATTTAATAAAAAATCAATCGGTCATTTGGCTATTTTTACTTCGAGTTTAATCTTTGGGGTAAATTTACCACTCTCTAAAACCATATTACCACTCTATGTTGATGCCCAAATGTTGACATTATTTCGTGTGTGCGGTGCGGCTTTGTTATTTTGGGTACTTTCGTTGTTTGTGAAGAAAGAATCAGTTCCATTTAAAGATTTACTCTTGTTGTTTGGGGCATCTATGTTTGGTATTGTTATCAATCAATTTGCTTTTCTCGAAGGATTATCTCGTTCTTCGGTTATTGATACAGGAATTCTGTTGACCATCACGCCAATTATTACCATGCTTTTTGCCGCATTATTTCTCAAAGAACCAATTACGGGACGTAAAATTTTAGGTGTTTTAATGGGCTTGTCTGGTGCTTTATTGTTAGTTTTTGCTGATGGTATAAGTACTGATGGAAATGGTAGTTTAATAGGCGTTTTATTGTTACTATCAAGTGCTGTTTCATTTGCGTTGTATTTGACATTGTTTCGCGGATTTGATTACTCGTTATTCACCAGTTACATTGATGAAATGGATGTTTTTGTTTGCCGCAATTATTGGGACAAGTATTTATTGGCGTCATATTTCTACATTTGATTTTACAAACACACCCATGACTGCTTATTGGAAAATTGCTTATGTGGTTGTTGGCGCTACATTTTTTACGTATTTGCTCATTCCTATTGCTCAAAAATCGTTACGACCAACCACGCTCAGTATGTACAATTATTTACAACCAATCGTAGCCTCTTTTATCGCTTTCATGTATGGTATGGATACGTTTGGGTGGGTACAAATTTTGGCAGCTGTTTTGGTGTTTAGTGGGGTGTATATTGTCACTCAAAGTAAGTCGCGAGCACAGCTAGAGCAAGAGCAAAAGCAAAAACAATCGTAAATGGTTACACAAAGAGTTTATAAAATAGCCATTTTTTTGTTAAAATAGCCCCCTATTTTTAAGGTTGAGCGCTGAATTTCAACAAAAAGACGTATATTTGTAGCAATTTTTTAACTAGGAATGCGTTCTACTTTGGCGATAGTTATAAAAATGATGGTGAATAAAATAAATTATAGAACGTTTCTAGCTCTTTTTCTGTTGATTACGGTAAGTGTTTCGGCACAAAAAAATCGTGAACAATATCGCTATTATATGGAGGCTGGCTTACAAGGTGGTGGCGCCTTTTATTTAGGCGATGTTAATTCCACGTTGTTTCATCAGTTAGGTCCTTCGTTCGGTGCTTTTGGAAAATATAAAATTGATGGTCATCATGAGGTTGGTGTTGATTTGACAGGAGGAGTTGCTGGTATACAAATGCTGAATAACGTTATGCAAACAACTGATTTTGTTGATTTTAGTTTGCTTTATACGTTTAATTTTTGGAATTACGGTGCTAAAAAATATCAGGAAAATGCCTCAAATATAACACCTTACATATTCTTTGGATTGGGCACGACTTTTTATAATTTTAAAGCTAGTCTTTTAGGTATGAATGTGCCTTTTGGATTAGGTGTAAAATATAAGTTTGGACGTCGTTGGAATGTCGGGGCATCGTGGACTATGCACAAACTGTTGGCGGATAATTTTGACAATGTTAATGATCCATATCAATTGAATAGGGGAGTTTTTAATAATAGAGATTGGTTTTCAACGTTTGGGATTTTTGTATCATACGACTTCTTAGAAATTTGCGCACCCTGTCGTAATCAAGCTAGGTATAAACAAAAGAGATGAATTTTAAAGAACAAATAGACAAAACAGCCTTGCCAAAACATGTTGCAATAATCATGGATGGTAATGGGCGTTGGGCTAAGGAACGCGGACTAAATCGTTTGGTAGGTCATCAAAATGGCGTTGTATCTGTTCGTAAAGTTACTGAGGCTGCTACTGAAATAGGTGTTGAATATTTAACCTTGTACACTTTTTCTAAGGAAAATTGGAATCGTCCAAAATCAGAAGTGGATGCTTTGATGGAATTGCTCGTTGAAAACATTGAGAAGGAAACGCCTACATTTCATGCAAATAACATTCGTTTATTAGCGATTGGCGATTTGACTCGTATGCCCGAAAAGGCTTTTAAAAAATTACAAAATTGCATCGCCGATACTTCTAAAAACAGTGGTTTGAAGTTGGTTTTGGCATTAAGTTATTCTTCTCGTTGGGAAATGGCGGACGCTATGCGTCAAATAGCACTGAAAGTGCAAAAAGGTCAGTTAACTCCAGACTCAATCACCGAAGATGTTATTTCACAACATTTAAATACCGCCAATATACCAGATCCAGATCTTTTGATTCGTACGAGTGGCGAAGTACGTATTAGTAACTTTTTACTATGGCAAATTGCTTATTCTGAACTCTATTTTACGTCTATTCATTGGCCAGATTTTAGAGAAGAACAACTATACGAAGCCATTGTCGATTATCAACGCCGCGAACGTCGTTTCGGTAAAACTAGCGAACAACTCAATGAAAACTAACATACGCGTTTTTTTCTCCCTCTCTTTACTTTTGTTGGGTGCTCACGTGGTGGCACAACAAACGGTGGCACCAGTTGATACGCTCACTGCTTCGTTACCAACTATCGACTACGCTATTCCAAGTGGCGATTTAACCATTGCCAATATTGCCATAATAGGTTCTGAAACTTACGAAGATTATGTGCTAATTGGCTTTTCGGGCTTGTCCGTTGGGCAAAAAATTAAAGTGCCAGGTACTGAAATCTCCGGTGCCGTGAAACGTTTTTGGAAACAAGGTTATTTTTCCGATGTACGTGTATTGGCCACTAAAATTCAAAACGATAGCATTTGGCTGGAATTGCATTTAAAACAACGTCCTCGTATTTCAAAAGTAAATTATTACGGATTAAAAAAATCGGAAGAAGAGGATTTACAAACCAAGTTAGCACTCACCAAAGGTAGCCAAATTACACCCGATTTACTCGATCGTTCCAAAATAGCTATCAAAAAAGAGATGGCTGGAAAAGGGTATTACAATGCCGAGGTTTTTATGTATGAAAAGGCCGATCCTGCACAAGTGGGTTCTGTTATTTTGGATGTGAATGTCGATAAGAAGGAGAAAATTAAAGTTCGTGAAATTTATGTAACAGGCAATCAAGCTCTTTCGCTCAACAAGATTGACGCTACGATGAAAAAAACCAATCGTCAGGCAAATATCTTGAATATTTTTAGAAGCAAAAAATTTGTTCAGGACGAATTTAAAAACGACAAAGATGCTTTAATTGCTAAATACAACGAAATTGGTTATCGCGATGCAGCTATTGTGTTTGATAGTGTAGCAAAATACGATGAAACGCATGTAGATGTGTACTTGACGGTAGACGAAGGTAAAAAATATTATTTCCGCGATATCAAATGGGCTGGTAATACAGTTTATCCAAGCGATTATTTGGATCGTGTGTTGAACGTTAAAACAGGTGATATTTATAATCTTAAACTGCTCAACAAACGATTAACTGAGGATGAGGATGCGGTTTCTAAATTGTACCAAGATAATGGTTATTTGTTTTTCAATATCGACCCAGTTGAGGTGAAAGTAGAATCTGATTCTATCGATTATGAAATGCGCATGTACGAAGGCAAGCCGGCCACTATCAACAATGTAACTATTACTGGAAACACACGTTTGTATGAACATGTTATTCGTCGCGAATTACGTGTGAAACCAGGTAACTTATACAGCCAATCGGATTTAGTGCGTACCTTGCGCGAATTGGCTCAAATGAAACAATTTGACGAAGAAAAACTCTATAAAGGTGTTGACATTCAACCAAATCAAGAAGATGGTACGGTAGATGTGGGTTTGAATTTAGAAACCAAATCGAGCGACCAAGTGGAATTTTCGGCTGGTTGGGGACAATCAGGTTTGGTGTTTTCTTTGGCTTTGAAATTTACCAATTTTGCTATTCAAAATGTGTTTAAGAAAGATATGTATAAAATTTTGCCTCAAGGTGAAGGGCAAACATTTAGCATAAAAGCACAAACAAATGGTATCTATTATCAAAATTATGGACTTTCGTTTTATGAGCCATGGTTAGGCGGTAAACGCCCAAATTCGTTATCCGTAAGCGTTTATTATTCCATACAAACAGGTTTAAGCAAACGTTATCAGCAAGCCTACATGGATAATACTTACTATAATTCGTTATTATATGGCAATAATTATTCATCAGGTGTAGGTACCGAATACGATAAAAATATTTACTTACGTACATTAGGTGCTTCTGTGGGTATTGGTACACGTCTCGATTGGCCAGATGATTATTTTGCACTCTATAGTGAATTGTCTTATCAACGTTATGATCTTAAAAATTGGTACAAATACTATTTTGGTTTTGAAACGGGTTTGTCCTATAACTTGGCATTGGGTGTGACTTTATCTCGTAATTCTATTTTTAATCCTATTTATACGCGTCGTGGGTCTTCTTTTGCTTTATCGGTTAAGGCTACGTTCCCATATTCTTTAGTTGATGGTAAGGATTATACTACTATGCCTGATATTGATAAATATAAATGGATTGAATATCACAAATGGAAATTCTCTGCTAAGATGTTCACACCATTGACTAAAGATGAAAAATTAGTATTGATGGCGCGTGCTGAGTATGGTTTCTTAGGATATTATAATAAAAATAAACGGTCACCATTTGAGAAATTCTATGTTGGTGGTGATGGTATGTCGGGTTATACCACTGCAGGAACAGAAACGGTTGGTTTGCGCGGTTATGAATCAGGTTCGTTAACTCCTCAAAACAGCAATGGTTATAATGGTAACTTGTATACAAAATTATCATTTGAATTACGTTATCCATTATTGCTCGAAGGTCAAACCAATGTGTGGGCATTAGCCTTTTCGGAAGCAGGTAACTGTTGGTCCGAATTTAAAGATTTTAATCCATTCGATTTGAAACGTTCCGCTGGTGTTGGTGTTCGTGTATTCTTACCAATGTTAGGTTTGCTTGGTGTTGACTGGGGCTGGGGCTTTGACCCAATTCGCGGTGATAGTGGTAAAGGTGGCAGCCAGTTTGCTTTTGTTTTGGGGCAAGAATTTTAATAATAGTTGTTAAAAAGCATGGTTTGGCAAGACTTTTGCCGTGCATTCAGTAATTGTAATTGATATCATTATGAAAAAACTTATTTTACTCGTAGCGTTAATGCTTGGTTCATTCGGTTTTACGCAGGCACAGAAATTTGCGTTGATTGATATGGATTATATTCTAAAAGCTGTTCCTGCTTATGAAACAGCGAATGAACAATTGGATCAGTTGTCAAAAAAATGGCAAAAAGAGGTAGAAACGAAGTTGGCCGAAGTGCAAACGATGTACAAAAACTATCAAACCGAATTGGTATTCATGTCTGCCGATATGAAAACCAAACGCGAAGAAGAAATTGTAGCTAAGGAGAAAGAAGCCAACGAACTTAAACGCAACTATTTTGGTCCACAAGGCGAATTGTTTAAAAAACGTGAAAGTTTGATGAAACCTATTCAAGAAGAAATATTTACAGCGGTACAAACCTTGGCTAATGAAAAAGATTATCAATTAATTTTGGATAAGTCGTCGAATATGAGTTTGATTTTTGCGTCACCCAAAATTGATGTCAGCGACGCTGTACTCGATAAACTTGGTTATTCTAAATAAATAGTTACCTTTGCGTTTTAGAAATTGCTTATTAAAATCATTAAAAATAGAAATCTATGATGAAGAAAATTATTTTGTTTTTGGCGGCTATTATGCCGTTAGCCGCTATGGCAGAAGATTTAAAATTTGGTTATATCAACACACAAGAAGTGATGATGTTGATGCCTGAAGTTAGTACCATCGAAAAACAAATGGCCGATTTTAATGCTCAAAATACCAAATATATGCAGGATATGCAGAAAGAGCTGGAAGATAAAATTGCCAAATATGATCAAGAAAAAGCCACTTTGAGTGAAGCAGTTCGTAAAGTGAAAGAAGAAGATTTACAAGAGTTATATCGTCGTTTCCAAACAGCTCAACAAACGTTGTATACGGAATCACAAACAAAACAACAAAGTTTGTTGCAACCAGTACAAGATAAACTCAAAAAAGCGATTGAAGCAGTTGGTCAAAAAAACAATTTCTTCATGGTGTTTGAATCAGAAGCGGGTATTTTGTACAAATCGCCTAAGGCAGTAGATATTGCTCCTTTGGTAAAAAAAGAGTTGGGAATTCTTTAATTTGTGCCACCAATATTGACTTAAAAAAGGCTGCCATTGGTAGCCTTTTTTGAAATAATAGTGTTAATTTATGAAACGAATTTTTTCTCTCATCTTGGGCTTGTTGGCGTTGTTGTCTGTTCAGGCGCAGGATTCGTGTAAAATTGGCTATCTCGAACGTTCTGCACTGTATGCGAACATGCCTGAAGTATCGCAAGTAGAGGCGCAATTGTCGCAACTCAACATTTTGTATAATACCGAGTATGAACGTATGACTACTGAGTATAATGCAAAGGTAAAAGCGTATTTGGCTACTAGTAAATCGTTGAGCGAGCCTATCAAATTGGCTCGTCAAGCAGAGATTACAGAGTATGAAGAACGTATGGCTATTTACAAAAAACGTTACACTGAAGAAATAAAAAAACAAACCACCTTGTTGTGGAATCCTATTCATAGCAAAGTAAAACAGGCTATTGAAACGGTAGCTAAAGCGCAAGGTGTTTCTATTGTATTAGATCAAGCTACGCCGTTGTATGTGAGCGAATCTTGTGTGGATTTACTTCCGTTGGTTAAACAGGAATTAGGGATACAATAATGAAAATAGGCGTATTCGATTCTGGTTATGGCGGATTGACCATTTTGGAAAAAATTCGCGAACGATTACCTCAATATGATTATATCTATTTGGGTGATAACGCTCGCACGCCGTATGGTACCCGTTCGTTCGAAGTGGTGTACCAATATACATGGCAATGTGTCAAAAAGTTATTTGAGATGGATTGCGAGTTGGTGATTCTGGCTTGTAATACGGCTTCGGCTAAGGCGTTGCGTTCCATTCAACAAAACGAATTGCTCCACTATTATCCAAATCGCCGTGTACTTGGCGTGATTCGTCCTACAGCCGAACGTGTCGATGCATTAACCAAAACTCGTGTGGTTGGCTTAGTCGCTACCGATGGCACAGTTCAATCGAATTCATATAGTTTGGAAGTGGGTAAATTATTTCCTGATATTCAAGTCATCAATCAAGCGTGCCCGATGTGGGTGCCACTTATCGAAAACAACGAACATCAATCGGCTGGTGCTGATTTTTTCGTCAAAAAATATTTAGATCAATTGCTCGCTAAAAATGCATCTATTGATACGCTTATTTTGGGTTGCACGCATTACCCGCTGTTACTACAGAAAATTGAACACTATTTGCCATCACACATTCATATTGTCACGCAAGGTAACATTGTGGCCGATAGTTTAGCCGATTATTTGGAACGTCACCCAGAAATTGAACAGGCTTGCTCTAAAGGTGGAAAAACCCGCTTTTTAACGACCGAATCGGCCGAAAAATTTCAATCATCCGCCTCTATTTTTTTACAAGAAACCATAGAAGCTGAACATATTTCGTTAGATTAAACTCTTTTTATATATACGCCCGTTTATACATTATTTATGCAACTCAAGCTCAAAAATCCCCTTGTATTTTTCGATTTAGAAACCACTGGAACCAATATTGTATCCGATCGGATTGTGGAAATTTCGTATCTTAAAATTTCTCCTAATGGCATGGAAGAAAGTAAAACCATGCGTATCAATCCTGGTTGTCCTATTCCAGCAGAATCGAGTGCTATACATGGTATTTACGACCAAGATGTGGCTAATGCGCCCGTATTTAAAGCCGTTGCTAAAAACATAGCCAAAGATATTGAAGGTTGCGACTTGGCGGGTTATAACTCCAATCGCTTTGATATTCCGTTGTTGGCCGAAGAGTTTTTGCGTGCCGATGTGGATATTGATTTGATGAAACGTAAATTTGTCGATGTGCAGGTGGTTTTTCACAAAATGGAACAACGCACGTTGAGTGCTGCTTACCAATTTTATTGCGCTAAAAATTTGGATGATGCGCACACGGCTGAAGCTGACACCAAAGCTACGTACGAAGTACTCAAAGCGCAACTCGACCGTTATTCTGATTTACAAAACGATGTGGAATTTTTATCCAAATTTACGTCGTTCAATCGCAATGTAGATTTTGCAGGCCGTATTGTTTACAACGATAAAGACGAGGAAATTATCAATTTTGGCAAATATAAAGGTCAAAAAGTAGAAGATGTGTTGCGTAACGACATGGGCTACTACGGCTGGATGATGCAAGGCGATTTCCCGTTGTACACCAAAAAGGTTTTGACCAACATTAAACTACGTATGTTTGGTAAATAACTGTTTTATAGCTTGTATAAAAAAGCACTTGACGATTTTTCGTTGAGTGCTTTTTTATTTCATAAAATTTGTGAATAACAAACGCTTTTTTATTTATCTTTGCGCGTCTTTAAACCTCTATCTATGAATAGTGTTTTTATTTTATTAAACAGTTTAAGTGATTGGAAACCATACTGTTCGAGCGAAAGCGTGATGACGGTTTCCGATTATTTGGAACACCAATACGTGGGGCGTACACCGCAACTAGTTATTAACTTAGCCAACGATTATAGTTATAATTCCGAAGGCTATTATTGTTCACTGTTGGCGCAAGCGCGTGGACATCGAGTGATTCCTGGTGTAGATACGCTCAATAAACTAGAAAGTGGCATGGGTATACGTATGTCGGACGTGCTTCAAAAGCAATGTCATCAGTATATTACGCATAACAATTTGACCGAAACGTGGTCTCTGAATATCTATTTTGGACAATGTAAGGAAAAAGGTTTAGAGAAAATAGCCCGTTATATTTTTGATAATTATCCAAGTCCGCTATTGCGTGTTACGTTTAATACCCAAAAACGTAATCAATTGGAATCCGTTCAATCGCTACCCTTAAACCGCTTGAGCGATTCGGAACAAGATGATTTTGCCGACGCACTCGACCATTTTAATAAGAAAGTGTGGCGCTCGCCACGTTGCTCTAAATCAACGCGTTACAGTTTGGCTATTTTGCACGACCCAGCTGAAAAATTTCCACCGAGCGATAAACAAGCGATTAATAAATTTTTGGAAGTCGCTAAACGCATGAATATCCATGCGGAGTTGATTACCGAAGATGACGCCACGCGTTTGATGGAGTTTGATGGTCTGTTTATCCGAACCACCACATCGCTCAACCACTACACGTATAATTTATCGCAGAAAGCGGCACTCAACGGCATGGTGGTGATTGATGATCCACAGTCGATTATTCGCTGCACCAATAAAGTATATCTGTCGGAATTATTCGAAAAAGGGAAAATTTCCGCTCCAGCATCGCTCTTGTTGTTCCGTTCGCAGGACTATACATTTGAAGCCGTGAGTGCCCAAATTGGTTCACCATTTATCATTAAAATTCCTGATGGTTCGTTTTCTATTGGTATGCGTCGTGTGACGAATGAAGCGGAATTTGAAGAAGCTATCGAACATCTGTTTCAACATTCGTCTATTTTATTGGTGCAAGAGTATATTCCTACGGAGTTCGACTGGCGTGTGGGTGTGTTGAATGGCGAACCGCTGTTTGCTTGTAAATATTACATGGCCAAAGGACATTGGCAAATCTACAATCATGCCGTCACGGGCAAAAATCTGTGTGGTCCGTGGGAAACCGTGCCTATTTATCAAGTGCCTTCTAAAGTGCTCGATTTGGCGGTAAAAGCGTCTGCTTTGATTGGTAAAGGTTTGTATGGAGTTGACCTCAAAGTGGTGAATGGCAAACCGATGGTAATTGAAATCAACGATAATCCAAGTATCGACCACGAAGTAGAAGATGCGGTTATTGGCGATGAACTGTACTACCGTATTTTGCACTATTTTGTGAGCAAGCTCAACCAAATGCACGCCGCTTTATGACCCCAGCAGTTGTTATAGAAACTGGTAAATTGAGCCATTTGCCCGATGTGGTAGCACTCGAAAAAGCCTGTTTTGGTGCCGACCAATTCTCAAAACGGCAACTCGCTTATTTGATGACGAAAGCACAAGGCGCATTTTTGGTGGCGTGTTACGAAGCGCGTGCGGTGGGTTATGTGTCGTTGGTGTGTCGAGCGAATTCTACCAATTTACGCATCTATTCTATTGCGGTAGATCCTGCGTTTCAAGGGCAACACGTGGGGCAGTTATTGCTCGAT
>JACJXJ010000029.1 GCA_020636695.1 Prevotellaceae bacterium | reverse complement strand
GAATATGCTACCAAACGTATTAACAAATCTAATCAAGGGGAGAAATAAGACATGGCAAACAATGCAGACATCCGTTATTTGACTCCTGTTGCAGTTGACAACAAGAAGAAAAAATATTGCCGTTTCAAAAAAAGCGGTATTAGATACATTGACTACAAAGATCCAGAATTTTTGAAAAAATTCTTGAACGAACAAGGAAAAATTCTTCCTCGTCGTCTTACCGGTACTTCGTTGAAATTCCAACGTAAAGTTGCCCAAGCAGTTAAAAGAGCACGTCACTTGGCTTTGCTCCCTTACGTAACCGATATGATGAAATAATTTTAAGGAGGAACAAACTATGCAAGTTATTTTAAAAGAAGATGTAATCAACTTAGGCTACAAAGATGACGTGGTAACTGTGAAAGACGGTTACGGACGTAACTTTTTGATTCCTACTGGCAAAGCAGTTATTGCAAGCGAATCGGCTCGTAAAGTATTGGCTGAAAACTTGAAACAACGCGCTCATAAATTGGCTAAAATCAAAACTGATGCTGAAGCATTAGCAGCTAAACTTAATGGTTTAACATTGACCATGGGTGCTAAAACGAGTGCAACTGGCACTATCTTCGGTTCTGTAAACAACATTCAAGTTGCTGAAGAGTTAGCTAAGAAAGGTTTCGAAATTGATCGTAAAACGATTGTAATCAAAGACAGCATTAAAGAAGTAGGTACTTACAAAGCGATTGTAAAATTACACCGCGAAGTGAGTGCAGAAATTACTTTAGAAGTTGTTTCTGAATAATCAAAATACAATTCAGTAAAAAAGGTCGAACATTCAAATGTTCGACCTTTTTTTATGCTACAATCTGCTTTTATCGTGCACTTAACACACATACAATTTTCTTTTGTATGCGACTTCCACCTGGATGTATAGCCTCTACAAAAAGAACATAAACACCCACATTACACAAAGTGCCTTTATCAGAAAGTCCATTCCAAGTAATAACTCCATCCGTTCCAACCAATTCACCATTGAGCAATTGTCGTTGATGCACGCCATTGGCATTAAATACGTCCGCATAAACCGTAAAGCCATCTTGTGGCAACTGATAATTCAGATGTAACAAATCGTGCATTCCATCATTATCGGGCGTAAAAGTATCGTATTCTAGCCAAAATAAACTATTTTCAGTAGTACTAGTAGGTACACTATACTGTGAATTTTGAGAACCAGGAGTTCCATAACCCGATTCAAACGAAGCCGACTGCCAATTGTCTGGCACTTGTGTTGCCCTAAATGGATTCACACGCTCTAATGAAACACCTTCGGGATTTATTACAAACGGATGATGCATTTTGGCAGAATAAGAGAACTCATCCACAACAGTACCATCCCGTAATACCAAAACCACTGAACCTTCATCATCGTTCATAGAAGGAATGGCAACTTCCGAAAAATGAGCTAACGGAGCACACGAAAATTGAGCACACACAACCGCTTGGTCAGATGTCAACACCCAATAATCACCAGGGAAACAGAGTGCTTGACGAGTGGTAATAGATACTGGGACATCAAAATAATCGCCTTTACGTTTGGTAACCAATAAGGAAGACAAATCCAACACCTTATCTGAGATATTTAAGATTTCAATATAATCAACACCATCGTCTTTAGGATTAAACAATATTTCATTAATAACAACATCACCAGCCATCACTTGTTGAGGTAAAGAGACACGCAACGAAAGAGAATCCAATAACAAATTATCAACACACTTTAAATTCGAAATATGTAATAGAGCCTTTTCATTTGCTGCAAGTGAATCATCCAAGATAAGCGACACGGCAGTAGCATACGGTTGGTTAACCACGAGTGAGCGAATAGCAAATGGTTCAAGTTGGTAATTACTAATGCTCTGCAATGTGCTATCGTCCATGGATTTTGAAAATTGCAATAATAATGTATCTGGAGCCAACACAGCAAGGTATTGCAATTGCGGTTCACGTTGATCAGATAAATTGGACGATACAGAATTCGGCGCAGAAGGAGTTCCACCTGCATTATTTTGCGAAGGCATCCAATTATCTTTAAAATTATCTAAATAATCAACATTTATACGCTCTAACGACCAACCTCCAGCTTTTTTAAATGCGTCATCGCCATACCACGCATCCGAAAAATCGGTCCACGCCACCACTTTTTGCTCATCAGAAACTAATGTAATAAGGGCACCAGAATTAGGAATAGCAGGGAAAGATAAAACTGGAATAACTTGTCCATAAGTCAGAAAATCAGTTACTTTACCACTCGCACACAATAGCGCAAAAGTATGTGGCAACAATTCTCCCTCGATAATCGTTCCGCACTTATCGCCAACGCACAACGACCAACCTGCCAGATCTATCATTTTGTCTGTACGATTATAAATTTCCACAAATTCCGTATTGGGTAAATGAATAACAGGATCAGGGTCAGCCAGTATTTCAGTAAACACAACATCGTGCTTAGACACATGTTGAATAGGTTTGATGTAAGGTTGACCGACAGCAGAAATACTATCACAAGCAAAATTAGTTTTGTTTGATGAAGAATAATTAAAAAACAACCCAGAATAAGCCGCTTTTAATAACGTTTTATCGCGACACGTGCCTTCAGATACGAATTGATTATCGGCAGTAAGTTGCGACCACAGCTGCCATTCTCCATCTGCACTCCGTTCAACTTTTAAAGTGCACGGAATAACCAGCAGCTGCAGGAAGTCTATTATCATTCCCATCAATTAATTTGGTGATTGTTAAACCATTTTGTCGATAGAGAGAAACTTCTTTAGTAGTTCCTCCCAACATCACAAAATAACCATTAAGTGATGATGATAAATCTAACGTATCGGAAACCAAATAAAAACGCACATAATTCGCCGAAGTTAGTACCACTTTGAGCGACAGCGAACATTCCCAAGTGGCCAACATGATAGCTTGAGACTGAGTCGCTAAATACGCCTTATTAGAACCCGTTGTCGCACCATTATCATTCAGTTGTAATTGCCCTGAATTATTCACCACAAACTTTGCGTCACTGCCTTGCCACAGAGGGTTTTGCGTAAAATCTAAATCCGAGAAATTATCGGAAAATTGTGCCTGCATCGTCGTAGAAAATAGCACTAGAAAAAACAGTAAAAATCTTTTCATCTTCGTTGTAATTAATGAACAAAAAATTGTATTTTTGCTGACCGAATTTACTTCGTAAATATATTTATTTTTTTCAAAACTAACAAACTAAACTCTTTATCTATGAAAGTAGCCATTGTTGGCGTTAGCGGCGCCGTTGGTCAAGAATTTCTTAAAGTTTTGGCTGAACGACAGTTCCCCATTGACGAACTTTTACTATTTGGTTCGGCACGTAGTGCTGGTACCGAATACGAATTTAGAGGCAAGAAATATATCGTAAAAGAGCTCCAACATGGAGATGACTTCAAAGGCGTAAATATCGCCTTTACATCGGCAGGAGCCTCTATTTCAAAAGAATTTGCGGCCGACATCACCAAATTTGGTGCCATTATGATTGACAATTCGAGTGCTTTCCGTATGGACACGGATGTGCCACTAGTTGTACCTGAAGTAAACGCAAGCGATGCTAAAATGTGCCCACGCGGTATTATTGCCAATCCAAACTGCACAACTATTCAAATGGTGGTAGCTTTAAAAGCCATCGAAGATATTTCACACATCAAACGCGTACACGTATCTACCTACCAAGCAGCCAGTGGCGCTGGAGCAGCTGCTATGGATGAATTGGAAGAACAATATCGTCAAGTGTTGAATGGAGAACCTGCCACCGTAAATAAATTTGCGTATCAATTGGCTTACAATCTGATTCCTCATATTGATGTATTTACTGAAAACGGTTACACCAAAGAGGAGATGAAGATGTATCACGAAACACGCAAAATCATGCATTCTGACGTAGAAGTAAGCGCTACGTGTGTACGCGTTCCTTCGTTACGTGCGCACTCCGAAAATGTGTGGGTCGAAACCGAAAAACCTATTTCGGTAGAAACTGCCCGTGAAGCTTTTGCTGCGGCCGAGGGTATAATTTTACAAGATAATCCTGCCAACAAGGAATATCCAATGCCTTTGTTTGTTTCAGGTAAAGATCCTGTATTTGTGGGACGTATTCGTAAAGATTTAGCGAATCCTAATGGCTTGACCTTTTGGTGCGTAAGTGATCAAATCAAAAAAGGCGCAGCTTTAAATGCAGTTCAAATTGCTGAATATCTGATTAAAGATTCAAAAAAATAATCCATCGTTTAAAACGACGCCTCTTTCTAAAACAAAAAAAACAGTCTTTAAGGCTGTTTTTTTTTGTTACCACTTTAGTACATAAAAAAATAAGAGCCAGTAAACTGACTCTTATTTCTAGTAGCGGGAACGAGAGTTGAACTCGTGACCTCCGGGTTATGAATCCGACGCTCTAACCAACTGAGCTATCCCGCCATCTATTCCTATTTTTAGGAGTGCAAAGGTAAGCATTTTTCACGAAAACCACAAAGACTTTTCTTAAAAAATTGCTTTTACCTCTTTAATCTATAATTTAGAAGCAATAGCCGACGCTATTTCAGTCATTTCCTGAGCCGATAATGTTAATTTCGGATTAGAAATAATCATATCTGATTCTTTGGTGATAGGAATCAGATGCACGTGAGTATGAGGCACTTCCATGCCCATTACTGCTACACCAACACGTTTACAAGGAACCGCAGCGTCAATAGCCACAGCCACTTTTTTTGCAAAAAGCATCAAACCTGCATACGTTTCATCATCGAGATTAAAAATATAATCTTCCTCACATTTAGGAATAACCAATGTATGCCCTTTAGTCATTGGATTGATATCCAAAAAAGCAAAATAACGTTCATCCTCCGCTACTTTGTAACAAGGTATTTCGCCATTGATAATACGTGTAAAGATGGTAGCCATAAACTTATAATGAGATAGCTAAAACTTCTAATTTAATAAGACCAGAAGGCACTTGTAATTCAGCAATTTCGCCAATTTTCTTACCAAGTAATCCTTTAGCAATAGGTGTCGTAATCGCTAATTTGCCCTCACGAATATTTGCTTCGCTTTCAGCAACAATCATATACTCCATTTCTTGTCCATTAGCCTGATTGCGTACACGTACTTTGGTCATAATTTGAACACTATCGGTATTCAATTTACTTTCATCAATAAGGCGAGCATTAGCCAATCGTTCTTTGAGTTGCGAAATTTTCATTTCCAACATGCCTTGAGCCTCTTTTGCCGCATCGTATTCAGCATTTTCCGACAAATCGCCTTTATCGCGTGCTTCTGCTATTTGATGTGAAATCAGTGGACGTTCCACGGTTTCCATATGTTCGATTTGCTCTAACAATTTTTTGTAACCATCTTCGGTCATGTAAACTGCAGCCATAAAAAATGAAGTTTTAATTATTAATGATAAAACAAAAAGAATTCCAACATAGAGTTGGAACCCTTCCGACGTGTCATAAACACTATGCAAAGATACTCTTTCTTTTTGATATTACAAATTTTACAACTTAATATTTTCTAGTCAAAATTTCCGAATACACAACAGCCTTAATGGCATCATCCTGTTCATCAAGTTCCACTAAAATAGAGGATTGCGCAGTATCTTCATCTTCAATAGGAGCAGTTTTATGGATGATAGAACGTGTCCCTTCAGATGCCGCCTGCACTGAAGTAGTAACCAGTTGAACGGGTGAAATAGTGTCAGCTGTAGACTTCATTGGAGCCTCTTGCACAGGTTCAGGTTCATTCACCGATTCCTTACCTTCAGCCATTTGTTTTATGATATCCTGCCAATTAGTTGATGGAGCAGGATGTTCTGTAGGTTGTGACATCTCTTTCTTTTTTTTCTTGCCAAAAAAACTCGAAATAACAGCTATAGCAATAAAAATCAAATAAATATAATCACCTAAATCTTTCATAATTATCTATTTTACAATGTTTTCATATTAACCAGCCCACCCTTCGCGATCAAGATTGCGATAATTAATAGCCTCAGCCAAATGATGTATTTGAATGGATTCGCTATTATCCAAATCGGCTATTGTGCGCGACACTTTTAAAATCCGATCATAGGCACGCGCCGACAGATTCATCCGCAACATAGCCGCTTTGAGCAATTCTTGTCCTGCAGCATCGATCACAGCATATTTACGCAATAGTTTGGATGACATTTGTGCATTACAATACACACCTTCAGCATCTTTAAAACGTGCTTCCTGTATGTGACGAGCCTTCATAACACGCTCACGAATTTGTGCACTAGGTTCAGCAGGAGCGGCTTCTGACAACTTATCAAATGGAACAGGAATAATTTCAATATGCATATCAATGCGATCCAATAAAGGCCCAGAAATGCGACTTAAATATTTTTGAACCATACCTGGCGAACAAACACATTCACGATCGGGATGATTATAGTAACCACATGGACAAGGATTCATAGATGCAACCAACATAAAACTAGCTGGATATTCTACCGCAAATTTTGCGCGCGAAATAGCTATTTTACGGTCTTCGAGGGGTTGACGCATCACTTCCAATACCGTGCGTTTAAATTCTGGCAATTCGTCCAAAAACAGGACACCATTGTGCGCTAACGATATTTCTCCAGGTTGTGGGAAAGCTCCTCCACCAACTAACGCTACATCAGAAATGGTATGATGTGGACTCCGAAATGGACGTTGTGCCATCAATGCGGTATCGCGATCAATTTTACCTGCCACCGAGTGAATCTTAGTGGTTTCAAGTGCCTCATGCAATGTGAGTGGAGGTAATATGGTTGGAATACGTTTTGCCATCATCGATTTACCAGCTCCTGGAGGGCCAACCATGATAATATTATGTCCACCTGCAGCAGCTACTTCAATGGCTCGTTTCACATTTTCCTGCCCTTTTACATCGGCAAAATCAATATCAAACGCATTAATACGCGCAAAAAATTCTTCGCGCGTATTCACCTCAGTGCGTTCTAATGTTTTCTTGTGATTGAAGAAATCAACTACATCCGTAATATTTTCGACGCCAAACACATCCAAATCATTGACTACTGCAGCTTCTTTACTGTTTTCTTTCGGTAAAATAAAACCTTTAAAACCTAATTCACGTGCTAAAATTGCAATCGGCAGAACACCTTTCACAGGTTTCAACGTACCATCAAGCGATAATTCGCCCATAATAACATATTGTTCTATATCAGCAGCATCTATCACTTCGCTGGCAGCCAACATACCTATGGCGAGTGGTAAATCGTAAGCCGAACCTTCTTTGCGGATATCGGCTGGCGCCATATTTATAACCACTTGCTTGCGTGGCACGGGAATTTTATTGTACTGCAAAGCAGACATGATGCGTTCGTGACTTTCCTTCACAGCATTGTCGGGCAAACCTACCAAAAAGAATTTGATACCAGCCGAGATATTCACCTCTATGGTTACCAAAGTAGCTTTGATGCCTTGAACTGCCGCTCCAAAAGTTTTAACTAACATACGATTTGTTTAAACGCTAAGGATTTGAAGATGAGGATCTGATATAAAACTCTCACAAAGATACTCATTTATTTGACATTTTGCCCAACTCTATCAAGAATTAGCTATTAGAACTTCGAGAGCCAAATAGTACTCATCGACTTGTCGGCAATCACAAATTGATCGTGCCACCAAACAAGTGAAGACGGATTCTGCCATTTCATAGGTACAGCCATAAAATCGACAACACCTGTAGCAAATTCTAACCGACCAAGTTTGTCGCTATTTTTATCAATAAAATAGAGCGATTCGCCATCGGACGTTAATGCCAAATCTTGATATTGTCCAATTCTATGCGTTATAGGCTGTGCCACCGGATTACTTAAATCATCAATCATGTAAATAACATTGAATTCAGTGGGCTCGCCATACGTCGTAGAAGAACCTATAAACAGATGATAATCGGACACACATAAACAGGTAGCACCTGGCACCACGGCATAAACAGCCAACGACCCAACATCAATATGAGCTAGATTACTAATATCTAAGGCATAAATACTACTCGTATTGGTAACCGCTGCGAGTAACACATTACCAACAATTGCTAGATCACTCACAAAATCGTTACCTTCAGGAAATGATATCACTTGTGGTTGGTCGGAAGTTTCATTTAAATTATACACAACCACTTTATTGACATCGGCCACGAATAAATAATCGTCCTTGACAGCCATACCTTTGGGAGCTGAAAGCGTGCCATCAGCAGGAATTAAAATAGACGTAACACCTTCTTTGTGAAACGCGATATAGCCTTTCCCTTCCTGATTTAAAGGGTTGATAGAATCGGTGCCCCAATTGGAAATAAGTAAACCATCTTGATAAGGACAAACACTATAACAGATTTGTAGATTCCGTGTCAGAACATCTTTTTCACGCACACAAGAACACAAAAAAAGAGCAACAACTAATATTAAAAAAAGTTTTAAACGAGATTCCATAATAATTTATTTTAACGTCCACAATTTCCATTCATCAGCAATATTGGGAGAAGAAATAATCGTTGGCGTTTGACTTTTTCCATTCAAGACTAATGATTGCTGGCGCACTTGTCGAGTAACATAATCACTCAATTGTTGGTAAGAAACCTCGCCTTTAGTTTCTTGTAATTTTTTCAATAAGTAATAGGTAAACAAACCATGTTCTTGCTCAGAATTTGGATAGGCTGTTTCGTCACCTTGTGCAGCAGTAAAAACCACCATATTACCTTGTGGAAGGCCACTTTTTACACGAATAGCGACTCCACGCGCATTAGCCAACATATCACCTTCACGTTTAGTGCCACTAAAACAAGCATCCAAAATAACCGTAACCGATTGGGTTGGCATTTTGCCTAATGTCGCATACAAATCATCCAATTTATAACCCGTATTCACATCTGAACCATAACCATCAATGGGTAAAAGGTATGCTGTTTTGTTTGATTCATCAGGAATTCCATGACCAGCATAATAAAAAATAACTTTGGCTTTACCATTATATGCTCCAATAATTTGTCTGAGCCAATCCACTTGGTATTTCAAGTCATTAAGGGTTGCATTTTGTACAAAACGAATATTTTTTGCGGGTAATCCAAGTGTTTTTCCACAATATTCAGCAAACACACGTCCATCATTCAAGGCGTAAGGAACTGGCGATACTTTATTGTAATGTTCATTCGCTATAACTACGGCAAACACATTATCATTGATTGTTTTTATAATAGGAATATTTTTATCGACATCAGAACCCAATGAACCAATTTGTATTGTACTACGAGCTGTAGGTTTCTCATCTACCACAATCTTATTACTTGCCAACGTCTGGTTTATCTTCAGATTAATCACTTTGTTTTCAGAATATTTGCGATATTTTTCCGAAATAATGACTTCTATTGGAATAATATCGGAAACGTAATTATTATTAACAATTAATGAATAGACCAACGACTTCTTATCGCCTCCTCCTAAACTTTGTAATTTCGTCGTTTTATTATCATCAATCAAATAAACACCTGCAGGTATTTTTACCTCAACCATTACATCTTCAGCTGTTCCATATTGTGTATTCTGCAACAACAATTGTAAATCAAACGGACGTTTTTTTACCAAAGTACCCACTTGATCACCAGTAACCGTAAAATCGACAATTTTAAGTAATGGTGCTTCGAACGCTTTGGTGTTTACAGCAAGTTGAATAGGGTCAGTTCCAAAACCATTTGGCTCATCTATCTTTACCGTAAAATGAGCCGTCCCGTCGGTCGTCTTAATAGACGCTTGAATCGGTATTTCAATAGTCTCAGTTTCACCTACGGCTAGAATCGGTAGGGATTGATTAGAGCAAGTCAGCCCCTCAATAGACCCTGAAGTATAAACTCTTACCATACACCCATAAGCTGCACCTAGCCCAGAATTTTTAACCTTAAATCGAAGATGTGATAATTCATTTGCATCAATAGCACCATTACCACTTGGTTCAATAAATTGTACCGAGTTT
>JACJXJ010000028.1 GCA_020636695.1 Prevotellaceae bacterium | reverse complement strand
GGGGTCTATTTGATTTGATTTCCAACGTCTTACTGTTTGAAGTACCAGATAGCCATGGCAAACAATATTATCCACGTTATGGAATGGAAACGTTGTCTACTTTTCAAGCCTTGGACGAACATCAAAAACGTGTATTCCGTGAATTATCAGTCGACTATTTCTATCGCCGTCAAGATGCATTCTGGTATCAATCAGGTATGCGGAAATTACCAGCTTTGAAGCGAGCTTCAAATATGCTAATTTGTGGTGAAGATTTGGGAATGATGACACATTGTGTAACATCGGTTATGAAGGAGTTGGGTATTTTGAGTTTGGAAATTCAGCGTGCTCCTAAAGATGATAAAATAGAATTCTTTCATCCTGCTGATGCGCCTTATTTGTCCGTTGTGACTCCTTCAACGCACGATATGAGTACGATTCGTGGTTGGTGGGAAGAGGATTTTGGGGTGGCACAACGTTTTTATAATTCGCAATTAGGACATTGGGGTAAAGCTCCATATTTTTGTGAGTGGTGGGTAAATCGTGACGTTATATTACAACATCTCTATTCGCCAGCGATGTGGGCTATTTTTCAATGGCAAGATTTAATGGGTATGTCACCAGAGTTGCGCCGTGATAATCCTAATGATGAGCGTATTAATGTGCCTTCGAATTCTCTATTTAGTTGGCGATATCGTATGCACATGACGTTAGAACATCTTTTGGAATGTGATGATTTCAATGAGTTTTTAAGAAATTCTATCGAACAGTCCGGACGTTAAATAACTATTGGTGTTCTAAAAAAAATCTCCCATCAACAGGTTTGTGGCGAGATTTTTTTTTAGAACCCTAGAAATTTAGAAAAAAGCTGTATCTTTGCAAGCTACTATGGAAAAAATCGCACAATAACCATGAAGACCAAACTTTTACTGCTATTTTTACCGCTGGTCTTATTATTGTCATCTTGTATGACCACGAAACGTTTGAATTATCTTCAAACGGGCTCTGGTATTCCTCAATATGCAGATTCTATAGAATATGAGGATTATCGACTGCAAAAGGGCGATTATTTATATATTCGCATTTACTCTCCAAACCCTGAAGATTTGGCCACTTACAATGGAACAACAGGAAATTCTAATCAATATCAACAATTGTCGCAAGCTGGCGATAATGCGAATGCGCGTTTGTTACTGTATTTAGTAGCTGAAGATGGTACAATTAACTATCCCTATGTCGGAAAGTTGCAAGTTCTGAACAAAACTACTCGCGAAGTAAAGTTTTTGTTAGAAGATGTTTTGCGTGAGTCTATTTCCGCTTTTTCTGTCGATGTTAAGTTGTCCAATCGTTCTTTTTCTGTGTTGGGTGAGTCTGGATCGGGTCGCTATTCTATACCCAAAGAAAAACTAACCATTTTTCAAGCTTTGGCTATGAGTGGCGATATGTCGTTGTATGCTAAACGCAACAAAATTCAGATTATTCGCCAAACGGAGCATGGCACTGTTGTGAAAACATTCGATTTACGTAGCCAATCGATTATCAATTCGGAGTATTATTACATTCAACCCAATGACGTTATTTACGTGCCTTTTGATAATGCCAAATTTTTTGGTGTGTCGCATGTGACAGGGGCTTTGTCGCTTGTTATTTCGACTTTTTCATTCGGATTACTTATTTATGGATTGGTTACTCAATTTTCCAAACCGTGATGAAAGCATTTAAATATATAATTTGTTTTGCAGCGATTTTTGTATTCGCTTCTTGTTACACCAACCGTAGCATTGGTTTGTTGCAAGATCGAAAGGGATTGCCTGTATACAATCAAGGTGCTTATCGTGAGTATAAACTGCGTCCCAATGATGAGTTAACAGCGCGTATTATTACATCTAACAAAGAGTCTGCGGAGATGTTTGGTGCGCAGCAAACTATGAGTGTGAGCCAAACCTATTCGTACCGTATTTATCCTGATGGTACAGTAGATTTACCTTTTTTAAGTAAAGTTCCAGTAGTGGGCTTGACACTTGAAGAAGCTGAAGCTTTTGTGAGAGAACAATTGAAACCATATATTCCTGATGTACAAGTTAAACTGGCGCTTGCTACTAGTACTTTTTGTGTTATTGGCGATGCTGGTCGAGGGTATTTTACCATCTATAAAGAGCGTTTAACTATTTTTCAAGCACTAGCTTTGTCAGGAGGACTTAATGAATCAGGCGATTATGGCGCCGTTAAAATTATTAGAGAAACGCCGGACGGAACGAAAATCGTATCATTTGATTTGCGGTCTAAAAGCTTATTGGATTCGGAATATTACTATGTGTATCCTAATGATATTATTTATGTGGATGTAACTAAAAAGAGCTTTTGGGCGGTTGAATCATACTCTAATTTTTTGTCAATTATAACATCTTCTATTACACTTCTTTTGACGGTTTGGAATACAGCTACAGCTAAATAAATTTGAAATTATGGAAAATTATTATCCTGAAAATACGCAACCTAATCAACCCATTTTTGATGACGACGACAACTCGTCATTCAATTTTATGGAGTGGATTATACGTTTTTTACGTAATTGGTATTTATTTGTGGCAGGTGTAGTTATCGCTTTAGGAATTGCTTACTTTCAAAATCGTAGCTGGGTGCCGCAATATGTCACGGAAACCAAAATTGTTATTGAAGATAATTCGGCCAATCAGTATAATTTTATGCAGGGATTTGGCGTGAACAACAATTATCGCAACAGCAATAATCAATTACTATTGTTAGGCTCTTTTGATTTGATTCGTCAAACACTTAATAAGTTACCGTTTGGCGTGGATTATTATACTCGTGGACGATTCAAGACTAACAGTTTATACGGTAGAGAACCTATTGGTATAGAGTTGGCGTATTTAGATGAACGGGCTTATGGATATGAATTTGAGTGTAATATAATTGATGATAATACATTTACGCTCACCGCTGATGGTGATAGCGATAAGCCTATAGTGATAAAAGGTAAATTTGGTGTGCCTTTTGAACATTCACTTATGTTTGCCACTGTTCGTAAGCGTAATATGACCGATGGCAGCAAGTTTTTTCTAAGATTTAGAACCTTAGAGTCATTGGAAGGTGAATTCTCTGGACGTTTATCGTTGAGTTATGTGGGTGATATGTCATCCGTAATCAGTGCTACGTTGGTTGGCGAAAATATTGTCCGTGATCAAGATTTTTTAAATGCTCTGGCTAATGAATTTTTAGCGAATAATTTAGATAAAAAGAATGCCGAAGCTATCCGAACAATTGAATTTATTGATGAGCAGTTAGGTTTGATTGCCAGTTCGCTTTCCGAATCCGAAGGTCGTTTACGTGATTTTCGTCGCGAAAACAATATTATTGATGTCAATAGTTACATGGGGAACGTGCTTACTAAGTTGACTACTCTGGATGAACAGCGTATGGTGCTCGATCAAAAGGAACGTTATTTCAGATATTTGTCTAAATATTTAAAAGATAATATTACAGAGGATGTGCTGGTTGCCCCTTCTAGTATAGGTGTCTCGGATCCGACTTTGCTCGATTTAGTTGGTCAATACAATGAATTGCAACTTCAGCGTTCAGACGTCGGACCTAAAAATCCTAATTATGAGCGTTATTCTCGTCAGATGGATAAGGTGAGGAATATGTTGTTGGAGGTGTTACGTAATGTGCGTAGTGTGTATGATTTAGATCGCACAAGTTTCAACGAACAGTATGCTAAAGCTTTAACAGAAAGCCGCCAATTGCCAGAGAAAGAAAATGCGATGATTAATATGGAACGTGAATATAAAATTAATGACAATTATTATACGTTCTTGCTGCAAAAACGTTCAGAAGCTCAAATCCGTAAAGCATCTAACAGTCCAGATAATTCTATATTGCAACAAGCCCGTGTTATTTCGTTAGTTAATGGTGATAAAAAATCACGTACCTACATGATGTTTTGTATCATAGGTCTGTTGCTTCCAGCAGCGTTCATTATCTTACGTGAAATGTTCAATGTGACTATTCGTACAGAAAAAGATCTAGAAAAATTGACCAAGTTTACATTAATAGGTGGTGTTCGTCATACTAATAGTGATAAAGCCATTTTGTCCACATTAGCACCAAAATCTGCATTTACTGAATCATTACGTATTATACGAACACGTATTGAATTTGTAGCACAGCGTAAGGCTCCCGTTTGTGTTATGGTGACTTCTGCTGAATCGGGTGATGGGAAAACTTACTTTTCGGCGAATTTTGCAGGTGTTTATAGCTTAATTAGTAAAAAAACATTATTAATTGACTTGGATTTTCGTAAACCAAGTGTCGCTGCACTATTACATAAACATGATAAAGGATTAGTCAACCATTTAATAGGTGATATTACCTTGGATGAGGCCATTATAAAGGATGAATCTATTGGGTTTGATGTACTGTTGGGTGGCGTTATACCTCCTAATCCAGGAGAATTGATACGTTCTGAAAAATTGAAAAATATCATCATGGAGTTGAAAACTAGATACGATTACATTGTGATTGATACCAGCCCGTTGGGATTGGTGGCTGATGCTTATTCATTATCGAGTTTGGTGGATGTGACGTTAATAGTGGCGCGTAGTGGAAAAACCAATAAGGCTTTCTTTAAGAGCTTTATGGCACAAGTTAAGACAGATAGAGTCCCTAATGTTTATCTCATTTTGAATGATATAGATGTTAAAAAACTCGGGAATTATGGTAATGGGTATGGTTACGGTAATAGCTCATATGGTGATCGTAGTGGGTACTATGTACAAACTGAATTTGAAGAAAATAATACAAATAAAGCATAAAAGATGAATGTAGTCATTGTAGGAACAGGTTATGTGGGATTGGTTTCGGGTACTTGTTTTGCCGAAATGGGTATGCATGTACAGTGCGTTGATGTAGATGCCAATAAAGTTGCACGTTTACAAAAAGGTGAAATTCCTATTTATGAACCCGGTTTGGATGATATGGTTGTACGTAACGTAGCTGCAGGTCGTTTAACCTTTACAACATCATTGCCTGAAGCTCTCACTCAGGCAGCAGTGCTGTTTATAGCAGTTGGTACGCCGACGAGTGTAGATGGCAGTGCTGATTTGAAATATGTATTGCAAGTTGCCAAAAGTATCGGTGAGAATTTGTCACAATATTGTTTGATTGTCGATAAAAGTACAGTCCCTGTAGGTACGGCTAAATTGGTAAAACAAACAATTCAAACCGAATTGGATAAACGTGGTGTTGATATTTCGTTTGATGTAGCCTCTAATCCTGAATTTCTTAAAGAAGGTGATGCTATCAAAGATTTTATGACACCAGATAGGGTTGTAGTAGGAGTTGATTCTGAACAAGCCAAAGAAGTTTTGTCCCGTTTGTATCGTCCATTTTTATTGAATAATTTTCGGGTGATTTTTATGGATGTAGCTTCTGCAGAAATGACTAAATACGCTGCAAATGCCATGTTGGCTACGCGTATTAGTTTTATGAACGATATAGCAAACTTATGTGATAAAGTAGGTGCTGATATTAATATGGTACGGAAAGGTATTGGCTCTGATGGACGTATAGGATCTAAATTTTTATATGCAGGCTGTGGTTATGGCGGATCATGTTTCCCTAAAGATGTGAAAGCGTTAATCAAAACTGGAAATGAATATGATGTGCCGATGGGAGTACTTCAAGCTGTTGAGCTAGTGAATGAGTCTCAGAAAACAATCTTGTTTCGCAAGTTGCAGAAATATATTGCGTTAGATCAGTTGAAGGGTGCAACTATAGCGTTGTGGGGCTTGTCCTTTAAACCTAATACAGATGACATGCGTGAAGCACCTTCGGTGGTACTCGCTAATGCTCTTTTGGCAGCGGGTTGTGAAGTGAAAGTTTATGACCCCGTGGCTATGGAAGAAGCGCACAAACAGTTGGGAGATACGGTCTACTATGCGTCGGATATTTATGATGCTGTGAATGATGCCAATGCCCTCTTTTTGGTAACAGAATGGAAGGAATTTCGTGCTCCCAATTGGTCAGTGGTTAGCAAAGCCATGGTGGGGAATATTATTATTGATGGTCGTAATATTTATGACGGTAAAGAATTACGTGAGGCTGGATTTGTGTACGAAGGCATTGGTGTTAAGTAGAAAATAATACCGTTTTCCACTTTTTTTAAAAATATTTTGAAAAGACTTGTCCAATAAGAAATAATATATTACCTTTGCACACTCTTTTCAGGGAATGTAAAACGCAAAAATATAATAGTAAAATGTCAAAAATTTGTCAGATTACCGGTAAAAAAGCAATGATTGGAAACAATGTTTCACACTCTAAACGTCGTACAAAACGCACATTTGATGTGAATTTGTTTGCTAAAAAGTTCTATTATGTAGAACAAGAATGCTGGATCAGCCTTAAAGTTTCAGCTGCTGGTCTTCGTACCATTAATAAAAAAGGTTTGGATGCTGCGCTTAAAGATGCTGTAGCCAAAGGGTATTGCGATTGGAAAAATATTCGTATCATCGCTTAATTTTAGGAGAAAAGCAAAATGGCTAAAAAATCAAAAGAAGCAAGAGTCCAAGTTATTTTGGAATGCACAGAGCATAAAGATAGTGGTATGCCGGGTACATCTCGTTATATTACCACCAAAAATCGTAAAAATACTACAGAGCGTTTAGAGCTTAAAAAGTATAATCCGATTTTGAAAAGAGTAACTGTTCACAAAGAAATTAAATAAGATAAACTACTATGGCAAAGAAAGCGGTTGCATCGTTGCAAAAAGGTGAAGGTCGTGGTTACGCCAAAGTAATCAAGATGGTGAAATCACCAAAATCAGGAGCATATGTGTTCCAAGAAGAAATGGTATTAAACGAAAAAGTAAAAGATTTTTTCGCTAAATAAGATATTATTATCTTTACAATAATAAAAGAATCCTTGTATCGAAGATATGAGGATTTTTTTATTGATGAAATCGAGAAAAAATTGTATTTTTGTCTTTAAATTAGAATATAGAAAGAATTATGGGATTTTTCAATTTTTTCAGTAAAGAAAAGAAAGAGACACTAGACTCAGGTTTGTCTAAAACCAAAGAGAATGTTTTTGATAAGCTTACGCGTGCTGTGGCTGGTAAATCAAGAGTGGATGATGAGGTTCTTGATAACCTTGAAGAAGCTCTCGTGACATCGGATGTAGGTGTTGAAACCACGTTGCGTATTATAGAACGTATTGAACAACGTGTGGCTCGTGATAAATATATCAATACCGCCGAATTAAATGTAATTCTTAAGGAGGAAATCGTTAAATTATTAGCTGAAAATGAAACAGGTAATGCGGTTGATTTTACGGCTGAATTGCCAGCGAAACCATATGTTATCATGGTTGTTGGTGTGAATGGTGTTGGCAAGACTACGACTATAGGAAAATTGGCTTATCAATTTAAAAAAGCTGGTAAAAAAGTTTATTTAGGTGCTGCCGATACTTTTCGGGCAGCAGCTGTGGAGCAACTTTCAATTTGGGGCGATCGCGTAGGTGTACCCGTAATTAAACAAAAAATGGGAGCAGATCCAGCTTCTGTGGCTTATGATACGCTTATGTCAGCTAAGACAAACGGTGCAGATGTGGTGATTATAGATACCGCAGGGCGTTTGCACAATAAGGTGAATTTAATGAATGAGTTGACTAAAATTCGCAATGTGATGAGTAAAGTGGTCCCTGATACACCGCACGAAGTGCTTTTGGTGCTCGATGGCTCTACTGGACAAAATGCGTTTGAACAAGCCAAACAATTTACCAAAGCAACTCAGGTTACAGCTTTAGCAATCACCAAATTGGATGGTACAGCTAAAGGTGGTGTGGTTATTGGTATATCGGATCAATTTAAAATACCAGTAAAATATATTGGCTTGGGCGAAGGTTTGGAACATTTGCAACTATTCAACAAAGAGGAATTTGTTGATTCTTTATTGGGTTAAAATTCATGATACTAATAGATTTTATAACTTTAGGTTGTTCTAAAAACTTGGTGGATACCGAACGCTTAATGCGTCAGCTAGAAGCTGTGGGCTATACTGTTCGTCACGATGCGCCAGAACCAGATGGGGATGTTGTGGTGGTGAACACATGTGGCTTTATTGGTGATGCTAAAGAAGAGAGTATTGACATGATTCTGCAGTTCGCAGCTCGTAAAAAACGCAAACAATTAAAACAGTTGTTTGTTATGGGTTGTTTGTCTGAGCGTTATTTGAAAGAGTTGCAAATAGAGATTCCTGAAGTGGATAAATTCTACGGTAAATTTAATTACAATGAATTGGTGGCTGACTTGGGCAAACAATTTCAACCTGATTTTCAGTTGGAACGGGTTATTACTACGCCTCCTCATTATGCGTATGTTAAGATCTCCGAAGGTTGTAATCGCATGTGTTCTTATTGCGCCATTCCTATCATAACAGGTCATCACCAAAGTCGTTCTATGGAGGATATAGAACAAGAAGTGCGTTGGTTGACATCTCAAGGTGTTAAGGAATTTCAAATTATTGCGCAAGATTTGTCCTATTATGGTATGGATTTGTATAAATCGCTCAAGTTACCAGAATTAATAGAGCGCTTATCTGATATTGCAGGTGTGGAATGGCTTCGTTTGCATTATGCCTATCCTGCACAATTCCCATTCGACTTGTTACGTGTTATGCGTGAGCGCGATAATGTTTGTAATTATTTAGATATTGCATTGCAACATATTTCAGATAATATGTTGACTAAGATGCGCCGACATATTACATCTCAACAAACCTATGACCTGATGCATCGCCTGCGCGACGAAGTTCCTGGTATACATTTGAGAACCACATTATTACTAGGTCATCCTGGTGAAAAGGAAGACGATGTAGAACAGCTCAAACAATTTATACGTGACATTCGTTTTGAGCGATTAGGCGCTTTTGCGTATTCCGATGAGGAAGGAACCTATTCTAACAAAACTTATTCGGACGACATCCCGTTTGACGTGAAACAACAACGTGTGGACGAAATTATGTCGATTCAAGAAGGCATTGCTGCTGAAATTAATGAACAAAAAGTTGGTCGCACGTTGCGTGTTATGATTGATCGTCAGGAAGGAGAATACTTTATTGGTCGTACCGAATATGATTCTCCCGAAGTCGATGGCGAAGTCTTGATTCCTATTGAATCAAATCCATCATTAGAAATAGGGGCTTTATATCCAATTACTATAACGCGTGCCGATACTTTTGATTTATATGGCGATTTTAAAGTGTGAGTTTGTACATTTCAAAAAAAAATGTAACTTGCACCCATCTTTTAATTTAATATACTTGTCGTGAACAACAAAGAATTACAGGCAGAACTGTCTAAAAAATTAGGTATCTCTCAAAAAGAGACAGCTGCACATTTAGCTGCATTTGTTGAGGAAGTTAATGTACAATTAACTGAAGGAAAGCAGGTTGCTTTTCTGGGAGTTGGTGTACTTGAGGTCCGCAAAAAGGAGTCACGTGTATCAGTTAATCCAACGACTCAAAAGCGTATGTTGGTGCCACAAAAATTGACTCCCGCATTTCGTGTTACAGGCACGTTCAAAGACAAACTTAAAAATCAATCACAATCATGAGCGACGAAAAAGTAAATGTTTCTGATTTGACGGATGCTTTAGCACGTCGAACCACTATTACCAAGAAGAATGCAGAGGCTTTTGTTGCTGCATTTCAAGATATCTTTCAAGAGGGATTATTGCGTGACAAGAACGTAAAAATCACAGGACTCGGAACCTTTCGTTTGCAATGGGTAGAACCGCGCCGTAGCGTGAATGTTCAAACAGGCGAAGCTATTGAGATAGCAGGACATTATAAAGTGGTTTTTGTTCCTGAAACTAGTTTAAAAGAACGTGTGAATGAACCATTTTCACATCTTGAGACAACGTCCATGGATGGTTCTCCTGTGAAAAAAGTGGAGGTATCGAAAGAGATGCCTTTGCAAAAATTAGCTTCGCAAGCTATTGAAATTCAAGATATTTTGTCGTCTATCAATGAGCCTGAACCAGTAGTGGAGATACAACCCGATCCTGTTGTTGAAACTGAGCCAGAAGTGGTTAAATACGAGGCGCTTGATGTCCCAACTTCGGTTGAAACTCCATCGGTGGAACGTCGTTATACACCTGTGGCAACGGTTGAAGAATCAAAGCCTATGTTGAATACTATTTCTTCCAATGCTTCGATGGTACCAGAACCTAAAAAACGGAAACTAACCTGGCTTTGGATAACTCTTTTGGCACTGCTGTTGGGCGGTGGCGGATTCACTGTGTACTATTTTTATGGAACGATGATTCAAACCTCAGTGATGAATTTGGTGACAGATTGGAAATCGGATAAACAGCCAAAACAGGCAATCGAGCCAGTTAAACCAGTTGAACAAGTAGCAGTTGCTGCTACGGATTCTATTACGGAAACTCCTGTAGTACAAACGTCTGTATTTGATCAACCTCGTGAATATACCGAATTTATAGCCGAAGTGCGTGTCCCTGATGGTGGTCGTTTGACGCTGATTTCTCAAAAATATTATGGACATAAAGATTTTTGGGTTTATATTTACGAAGCTAATAAAGAAAAAATTCAAAATCCAGATAAGGTAGAAGTGGGTACATTGGTGCGCATACCAAAACTAAATCCAGAATTAATCAA
>JACJXJ010000027.1 GCA_020636695.1 Prevotellaceae bacterium | reverse complement strand
TAACGTCCGTAAAAACGATTCTTCCTCTTCTTTAATCACTTTTTCGATAAGCGATTGTTGGGCTTTGAGTTCAGGATAAGCGTCTCCCATGTTCTCAATCAACGCAGGAATGAGTTTATACATAAATGCGCTACGTTGGTTCATAAATGTATAACCATAACGCACGGCACGGCGTAAAATACGACGAATAACATAACCAGCTTTGGCGTTGCTTGGCAACTGTCCGTCGGTAATGGCAAAAGCAATGGTACGAATGTGGTCGGCAATAACGCGCATCGCGATATCTACTTTTTTGTCGGCTCCATAGTGGCAATTACATACTTCGCCAATGTTCTGGAGTAGTGGTTGGAATACGTCTGTGTCGTAGTTCGATTTTTTGCCTTGTACAGCTACGCATAAGCGTTCGAAACCCATACCTGTGTCGATAACTTTGTTTGGAAGTGACTCTAATGAGCCATCAGCTTTACGATTGTATTGCATAAAGACGTTGTTCCAAATCTCAATAACTTGTGGATGATCGCCATTTACGAGCGTTTTACCATCTATTTTAGCGCGTTCTTCATCGGAACGTAAATCGATGTGAATTTCGGAACAAGGACCACAAGGACCTGTATCGCCCATTTCCCAGAAATTATCTTTTTTATTACCGTTAATGATGCGGTCTTTGGCAATATATTTTTCCCACATAGCAGCAGCTTCCTCGTCACGCGTAAGTCCTTCGCTTGGAGCTCCTTCAAACACGGTAACATAGAGTCTGTTTTTGTCGAGTTTCAGTACTTCGGTGAGGTATTCCCACGCCCACGCAATGGCTTCGGCTTTAAAATAGTCGCCAAACGACCAGTTGCCTAACATTTCGAACATGGTGTGGTGGTAGGTGTCGTGTCCTACTTCTTCCAAATCGTTGTGTTTACCGCTTACACGCAAACATTTTTGAGAATCGGCAACGCGTGGATAGACAATAGGGTCATTGCCTAAAATAATGTTTTTAAATTGATTCATTCCCGCATTGGTGAACATCAAAGTTGGGTCATCCTTAATAACCATTGGAGCAGAAGGTACAATGTGGTGTCCTTTTGAAGCGAAAAAATCCAAAAACGATTGGCGAATCTCTTTCGACGTCATCATAATCTTATCGAGTTTAATTGTTAAAATCAAGTGTGTAAAATGCAGAAAATAAAGCTATTAAATTCACTTTGAAAAGTGGGTTCCATCAGGCTTCCTTATTTTCGTTAAATCAGGCGCAAATTTAATGAAATTTTATTACTTTTGCAGTTCCCGTCCGAAATAAATTCGCCCGACGATATATTCATCATTTATGGCACGTAAAACCAAGTTTCATTTTAACCCCGAAACGCTTTCGTATGAGAAGGTTGAGACTACTACATGGGGTATTGTGAAGAAGGTTGGGCTGCATCTGTTGACGAGTTTATTTTCAGGTGCTATCTTTTTCTTTATTTTTATTTGGTTGGTCGAGTCGCCTGAAGAAAAACAACTTTCATCAGAAAATGCTCGTATGAAGATGCAGTATAAATTGATGGAACGTCGCATTGGTGATTTACAATCTATTTTAAGCGATTTGCAACAACGTGATGATAATCTTTACCGTGTTGTTTTTCAGGCGGATCCCATTCCTTATGAGGTGAGACGTAGCAGTATCGGCAATAAGAATCGTTACGAAGAATTTGCTGATATGTCTAATTCGAGCTTGTTAATTGAAACGGCTCAACAAATAGATGATTTATCCAAACAAACTTATATACAGTCGCAATCATATGATGAATTGGTAAAATTGGCGAAACAAAATAAATTGCGTTTGGAACATTTACCCGCTATTCAGCCAATTTTGAATAAAGATTTACGTCGTGTGGCTTCTGGTTTTGGTGTGCGTATCGATCCTATTTACCGTCGCCCCAAAATGCATCAAGGTATGGACTTTACTGCACCAACAGGAACGCATATTTTTGCCACTGGTAATGGGCAAGTGGTGCAAGCAGGTTGGCAACAAGGTTATGGTAATGCGGTGAAAATTAATCATGGATTTGGCTATGAAACACTTTATGGCCACATGAATAAAATTAAAGTGCGTTCTGGACAACGGGTAACCCGCGGTGACGTGATAGGTGAAGTAGGAAATACCGGCAAATCAACAGGTCCTCACTTACATTACGAGGTTCGTTACCAAGGCAAACCTGTGAATCCACAAAACTATTACTTCCTCGATTTATCGCCAGAACAATACGATGAAATGGTACAATTGTCCCAAAATGCTGGTCAAGTATTTGACTAAAACCAACAATACAATATGAACACGTTTGTTAATCTCACTCAAGCAGAAGAAGATGAAATGATTCAAAAAGAGTTTCAGGCTCTTTTGCAGGATTATGCGGCCACCCGCCATAAACAAAAAGTTGAAATTATTACGCGCGCCTTCGAGTTTGCCAATAAAGCTCATAAAGGTACAAAACGTCGTTCGGGTGAACCTTACATCATGCACCCGTTGTCAGTAGCACGCATTGTAGTGAAGGAAATTGGGTTAGGTTCTACTTCTATTTGTTCAGCCCTTTTGCACGATGTAGTAGAAGATACCGATTATACTTGTGAGGATATAGAAGAATTATTTGGACCAAAAATAGCTTCGATTGTAAGTGGTTTAACCAAAATTTCGGGCGGTATTTTTGGTGATAAAGCGTCTGAGCAAGCCGAGAATTTTCGTCGTTTAATTCTCACCATTCCAGAAGATGTACGTGTTATATTGATAAAAATGGCCGATCGGTTGCACAATATGCGTACGCTTGGCTCTATGCCTCCTGCTAAACAGCTTAAAATTACGGGTGAAACTCAGTATATATATGCGCCATTAGCCCAACGCCTAGGTTTCTTTTTGATTAAAACAGAACTCGAAAATTTAAGTTTTAAATATGAACAACCATCTGTTTATCAAAAACTTGAAGAACAGATAAAAGAAGTTACTCCGCAGTTGGAACAGTCGTTCCAAGAGTTCATAGAACCAATTAAACGGTTGTTGGATTCTTACAAGTATAATTACGAAATAACGAGCCGTATTAAATCTCCGTACTCCGTATTTCGTAAAATGCAAACTAAACATATTTCGTTTGACGAAGTGTATGATTTGTTAGCGGTACGTATTATTCTTAAACCAAAATCAGGCGAAAATGAAAAAGCCAATTGTTGGGTTACCTATTCAGCATTGACGTCCATTTATAAAGCGCATCCCGATCGTACGCGCGATTGGATTAATACACCTAAAGCCAATGGTTATGAAGCTTTACACGTTACGCTTATGGGACCTTCTGGGAATTGGATTGAGGTACAAATTCGTAGCGAACGCATGAATGAAATTGCTGAACATGGTTTAGCAGCCCATTGGAAATATAAAACTGGTTCTGAAGAACAATCTGACTTGGATTTGTGGCTTAAATCGCTCAAAGAAATGTTGGACACGGCTGATTATGCAAATGCAGTCGATTTTATGGATACCTTCCAGCTTAATTTGTATTCCACTGAAATATACGTCTTTACGCCTCAAGGTGATATTAAAAAATGCCTGCAAAATCGACGGCTTTGACTTTGCTTTGCTTTGCACTCCGATATAGGCATACACTGTATTGGTGCTAAAGTCGATCATAAATTAGTGCCATTAAGTTATGAGTTGAAAAGTGGCGACCAGGTGGAAATATTGACATCAAAAACGCAACGTCCTCAACCTGAGTGGATTGATTTGGTGACCACGGCTAGAGCTAAAAGCCAATTAAAGACATTGTTCAAAAAAGAGTATAAAGCCATACAAAAAGCAGGTCAAAAGCTCATTGAAGAGCGTTTAGCTAAACTGGAATTGCCTTTTAATAATACCACTATTCAACGTTTGTTGGAATATTACAAGTTGAATAATGTTATTGAATTATTCGCCTCTGCCGCTAAAGAACGCTTGGATTTGTCCAAAATAGAAACGGTTATTTTCAAAGAAAAAGCACAAAGTCGTTGGATTAAAATTTGGAAATTAAATTTTGGCAATACTAAAAGTACCAAGAAGGGTAAAACTACTCCATCAGAATCACCTAATACAAAACAGAAAACCATTCATTTGACGGATGCCGATGTGGGTAATACCTATAAAATTGCCGAATGCTGTCAGCCAATTCCTGGTGATCCAGTGCTTGGCTTCTTAGATGATTCAGGTGCCGTAGTTGTTCATAAATTAGATTGTCCTACCGCACAAAAACTCAAAAGTAGTTATGGTAATCGTATTCTTACTGCTGAGTGGGCCACGCATAAAGTATTATCATTCCTTACAACCATCGAAATTTCAGGTTTGGATGAGGTTGGCATGTTGCGCCGCATCGTAAAAATTGTGACCGAAGATTACAATATCAATATTAAGAGCATTAATATTGATTCTAAAGATGGCGTTTTCAATGGACAATTGGCCATTTATGTCTACAGTACAGAAGATATTAATCTCTTGTGTATGAACTTATTGAAGATTTCTGCTATTAAATCAGTGAAGCGCATTTCTTAACTGGAATCATGGAACGTTACAATTGGAATCCTTGGCATGGCTGCCACAAGAAAAGTCCTGGATGTCTACATTGTTTTGTGTTTAGCCAAGATGCCTTTTATCAGAAAGATTCGAATGTGGTTACTCGTGTTAAAACCAATTTTAATCTTCCACTCAAGCGTAATCGTTACAAAGAATATCGTATACCGTCAGGTAGTGCTGTCGCTACCTGTTTTACCTCCGATTTTTTTATTGAAGAAGCCGATGATTGGCGTCCTGAAGTGTGGCAAATGATTGCACAACGTACTGATTGTAAATTCTTTATTATCACTAAACGTCCCGAACGTATTAAGCAGTGTTTGCCTTCCGATTGGGGTGATGGTTACGACAATGTATTACTTAATGTGACCACCGAAAATCAAAAAATGGCAGATGATCGTATTCCTTTTCTGTTGGATACTCCTTTAAAATTTCGCGGTGTTGTAGTTGCTCCTATTTTAGAAGCTGTCAATCTACGTCCCTATTTGTCCACAGGTTTAATTACGGCTGTGTCGGTAGGTGGTGAATCTTATTCGCATGCACGCCAAACTAATTTCGATGATATTCTATCTGTACGTCAGCAATGTCTTGATTATCGCGTCAATTTTAGTTTCCATCAAACTGGCTCTAATTTTGTGAAAGATGGTGTTCGTTATCGTCTAACACATCGTCAAGAATACGAACAAGCCGCTAAAGCAGGACTTGGTTTGTCGTTCTAATTAGTCTTTTTATTGGTAAAACTTCTCTGTTTGTCTATATTCGTTTCAATCCTACTGTGAGGAGCTTATTTTTGTGTTGCTTTATTTCGACAATGTATATAATTGCTTTTTTAGCTACTGGAAACCAATCACTTTTACTATCTTTGCAACATGAAACCTATCAAACGCGTTAAGATTTCTGAAATATTCATACATCTTGGAGGATGGATTATTTTATTTAGCATTCCCTTTTTCTTTATGGAAAAGGGACAGGTTGGGTTTCAGATGAATTGGGGCATGTACCAACACCATTGTGTGACTATGGTCCTATTTTTGGTGGTTTTTTACATTAACTATTTTTACTTGGTCCCCAAATTGCTGTTTTCTCCCGATAAGACATCATTTTTTGTTATTAATGTGGGCATGATTGTGGCCATGGGGCTTTTATTACAATGGTGGAATATGTTTGATATGCCTCCACCTGAAGTGATGCACCGTAGATTTCATGACCATCCGCATCCTCCCCATCGCCCAACGTTGGTATCGCGTCACCTTATCTTTTTTGTACGCGATTTAATGTTGTTGATGCTGTCCATAGGTTTTAGTGTGGCCATTAAAATGGGTTTGCGTTTCGCTGAATTAGAAAATGCACGGCGTGAAGCGGATAAAGTACGTATGGAAGCTGAATTGAGTAATTTACGTAATCAATTAAATCCTCATTTTTTATTAAATACGTTGAATAATATTTATGCCTTGATTGATTTTAACAAGAATAAAGCTCAAAAAGCGGTGATTGACTTGAGTAAATTATTGCGTTATGTATTATACGAAAATCAGGATACATACGTTCCATTAGAACGTGAGGTGGAGTTTCTTAAAAATTATATCGAGTTGATGCGTATTCGATTAACAGATCAAGTGGAATTGACTACAGGCTTTTCCGTACCTAGAGGAAGTCAAACAAAAATTGCGCCGCTCATATTTATTTCCTTAATCGAAAATGCGTTCAAACATGGTGTATTGCCCAATGCTTCCAGTGTTATTTCTGTATTTATCGGAGAAACGTCTGAAGGAGTTGTAGTATGCGATATTCGAAATTCTTACAGTCCTAAAGATGGTTCAGACAAAAGTGGCTCTGGCATTGGTTTAGAACAAGTGCATCGTCGTCTCGATTTATTATATCCTAATGCCTATTCGTGGGAAACTAACTTGTCATTAGACAGTAAAATATATACATCTGTACTTACTATTAATACGCTACAAAAATGATAGTGAATTGTGCCATAGTTGATGACGAACCTTTAGCACTCGATTTATTAGAGAGTTATGTTCGTAGAACACCTTTTTTGAATTTGGTGGGGCGTTATTCGAGTGCCATTCAGGCTATGCGTGAGTTACCAAATCAATCAGTTGATCTATTATTTTTAGATATTCAAATGCCCGATTTGTCAGGTATCGATTTTTCTAAAATGTTACCTTCTGATATTCGTGTTATTTTTACGACCGCTTTTAGTGAATATGCGGCAGATAGTTATCGTATCAATGCGTTGGATTATTTGCTTAAACCTATTGCATATCCTGTATTTTTGGAGGCATCCAATAAGGCTTTAAATTGGTTCGAAATGTCAAGAAAATCAGGAGATAATGCTTCTAGTCCAGCGGAATCAGATATCATGTATATCAAAAGTGAACGACGGTTGGTACAAATTAATTTGAATAAACTGTTGTACGTAGAAGCACTTAAAGATTATATGAAATTTGTATGTGAAGGCGACGAAATGCCAGTCTTTTCACTCATGAGTTTAAAGTCGTTAGAGGCTACTTTGCCATCATCTCGTTTTATGCGCGTGCATCGTTCGTTTATAGTTCAAAAATCGCAAGTTAAAGTGGTAGAAAATAATCGGATTGTGTTTGGTAAAGTGCGTATTCCTATAGGCGACGCCTATAAGGCTAGTTTTCAGGAATTTTTAGCAGAGTACAAACTTTAAATCAGACTTTTGGAAGCGGTTGAACTAAATTTAGTTCAACCGCTTTTTTTTATGTTTTCTTCATTTTTTTGTCCTTGTACATTGCTGTTATTTGTGTATCTTTGCACATTAGTTTATATATTTATTCAACAATTAGATGGAAGTTAGAATTATCAATAAATCGAAACATGCTTTGCCTGCTTATGCTACTGAATTATCAGCAGGTATGGATTTGCGCGCCAATTTATCGGAGCCTGTACTTTTGAAACCGTTAGAACGTAAATTGATTCCAACAGGATTGTATATGGAGTTGCCACAAGGTTATGAAGCTCAAATTCGTCCGCGTAGTGGTTTGGCCATCAAAAAAGGAATTACCATTCTTAATTCTCCTGGCACGATTGATGCCGATTATCGTGGTGAAATTTGTGCTATTGTGGTGAACCTATCTTCTGACGATTTTCTGATTGAAGATGGCGAGCGTATTTGCCAAATGGTAATAGCCAAACATGAACAAGCTTCTTGGGTGGCGGTTAACGAATTGTCCGACACCGAACGTGGCGAAGGTGGTTTTGGTCATACAGGTAAAAAATAAGCGATTCGTAGTTATTTCTATTGTATCATGATAAAACGTTTCTTCATCATTATCTCATTCATCTTTGTAGGGTGTTTTGCGCTGAATGCGCAATCGCTCGACTCGTTGTTTGTAGCTAGTGTCGATAAGGAACAATTGACTGATACAACAAAACAGCAGCTCTTTGATTACTATTTTTTTCAAGGCGTAAATCTGACGTCTCAAAACAAACTCGATTCAGCGTTCGCTGCGTTTCAACGATGTCGAGAAATTGATAGCAAAAATGCCGCGGTCTATTTTGAGCTGTCAAAAATCCTGCAATTTAAAAAAGAGTCGGAACGCGCTTTTGTCTATTTACAATCAGCCATCGATTTAGCACCAGACAATACGCAATATCGCGAAGTGCAGTTGGCTTTTTTTGTGGGTCAAAAACGTTTCAACGAAGCTATTGACGGTTACGTCAAGTTATCCAAACGTAAACCGTCTAATGAAACGTATCTGTATAATTTGTACGAATTATATGGCGCCACCAAGCAACCCAAGAAACAAATCAAAGTGCTCGATCAGCTGGAAAAATTGAATGGCGTTACCGAAGAGGTTGTTTTTGAGAAATTGGGTTTATTGTTCAAGTGGGGAATACTAAACGTGTGGAAACCGAAATTCAAAAACTCATCGCAAAATTTCCTCGTGAGTCGTCGTACGTGACGTTGTTGGGCGATTTTTATCGTGAAACAGGACGAGAAAAGAAAGGATTAGCGTGTTATCAAAAAGTGCTGTTGAATGACTCTACCGATGGTTATGGGTTAACGGCCATGGCGTCGTACTACACCGCTAAAAATCAACCAGAAAAGGCGAATGAATTAATGCTCAGAGCATTGACTGACAAACGATTACCGATTGAGAATAAGTTGAAATGGGTTCGCTCCTATGTGGTCGACTTGGCACAAAAGAAGGAGGACGAACGCATATCAAGCCTTTTTTCGACGCTATTTACGCTTTATCCAGACGAAGAAGAGGTGTTAAAACTACATGTCGATTATTTAATTCATAAACGTGAACTGGTTTCAGCCATTGCACAACAACGTCGCTTGTTGGAACTCAATCCTACCGACGAAGACTATTGGCAAACGTTGTTGACTTTGGAATCGGAACCGTACACGCCCGCTAAGGTTTTACAAGTGACCAATGAGGCGTTGGCTTATTTTCCACTTTCGCCCAATTGGTATTATCAAAAAGCGGGTGCTCAAATGCAATTAAACCTGTTTGATGATGCGTTGGTGACTATCGACTCCGCTTTGACGTTTGTGGAATCGATTGATAAACGGATTAAAGGCATGTTTTTGGCGTTAAAGGCTGATGTGTTTATTTCACAGAAAAAATATAAACCGGCCTTTACTTATTACGACCAATCGCTCGAGTTTGATCCAGCCAATGCGATGACGCAAAATAATTACGCTTATTATTTGGCACTCACCAATGGCGATTTGCGTAAAGCCGAGCGTTTGATTAGTGACGCCGTAAAATCGGACCCTAAAAATGCCACTTTTTTGGACACTTACGCTTGGGTACTTTTTATGCGTCAAGATTATCGGTCGGCCAAATTTTATCAAGAACGAGCTATTGATATAGATTCGGATATGGTTATTCTAGAGCATTATGGCGATATTTTATTTGCCTTGGGCGAGGTTGACGAAGCTATGCGTTGGTGGCAAAAATCTTTGGATGCTGGTAATGAATCAGCTATTTTAAAAGAAAAAATAGCACAAAAACAATATATTCCAGAACTGATTATTATTGAACAAGATGAAAAAAAATAAGTTATACATCGGCTTTTGTCTGCTTTTGGTGGTAGCTATGCTGTCGTCTTGTAAAACCAAGCAGATTACTACCACGTCTTCGGAATTGAGTGTGGTCGATTATACCGTGGCACAAGTGCAGCAGCAACAACCACAATTCAGCTATTTGAACATTTCAAAAATGGATATTGTGGCGAATTACGGCACGCAACAATTGTCTTTTCGTGCTACCGTAAAAGCTGTGACCGACAGTTTATTGGTTTTCTCCGTGCAGCCGCTGTTGGGCGTGGAAATGTTTCGATTAGAATTTACACCGACGTCGTTTCGTATCATCGATAAATGGAACCGTAAATATACCGATAATACGTACGATTTTTTACGCTATAGTTTGGGCGTTGATGTCAACTTTAACGTGATTCAGGCTTTGTTCTTCAATCAACTGTTTGTGGTAGATGGCGTTGTTGCGCCGAATCAATTTGTGGTAGAAACACTGCCACAAGAACCGACGCGGTTGGTGCATTTAGCCACGGGGTTGATTCAGCGGTTTGAGTTGGTGGACAAACAGATGGCGATTGCCAAAACGGAACTCATTGTAGATAAAGGCCGTTTGACCTGCACATACGCCAACCATCGTATGCAAAACGGAGTGCGTTTTCCGTTGGCTTTGAATATCACCATGCAAGTTGGTGGCAAATTGGCGGATGTAGACTGCCAAATTAGTCAACTAGAATTTAATAAATCGTTTGAATATTCGACTGTCAATTTGGAACGCTACGAAAAAGTAGCTTTCTCGAAAATAATACCTTAGACATTTATGAAGAAGTTTGTGTCGTTTTTAATCGTGTCGCTGTGTTTGTTGCAACCTCTTTTCCCACAGTCCATTGCTGAGCTGGAAGAGAAGAAAAAACAAGCACTCGAAAACTTAGCCCAAACCAATAAGTTATTGAACGAAACTCAAAAATCGAAGCAGGGCAGTGTCAATAAAATTAATTTGATTAAGCGCAATATCAAAGAGCGTAAAACCGTGATTCAATCGCTCAATGGTCAAATTGATGCTTTGGAAAGAAATATTGGCGTGTTGCGTACCGAGAAGCAACAACTCGAGGAACGTTTACGCTATTTGAAAGCTGATTATGCCAAATTAATACGCGAAACACATGTGCGTCGTAACCATTTTTCGCCGCTGTTGTTTATTCTCTCTTCAGATAATGCTGGACAGGCGTATCGCCGTTTCCGTTACCTACAAGAGTTTAGCGATTATCGTAAAAAACAGGCGTTCGAAATTCAGCGCGTGACCGCTCAGTTGGCAGTGAAAGAAAAAAATCTGACCAATGATGTGGATAAAAAAGAACGTGTGTTGACCGAAAAAGAACGTGAAGCCAAAAAACTCGAATCCGATCGCCAACAGGAGAGTAAGATGTTGACGCAACTTCAGAAAAAAGAGAAGAAGTTGAAAGACCAACAGAAAAAACAGCAACGACAAGCGAATGAACTGAATAATAAGATTCAGAAATTAATTGCAGCCGAAATTCGTAAAGATGAAGAGCGCCGTAGACAAGCAGCTAATCAATCGGCTAAAGAGAGCGGTAAACCAGTTCCTACCACATTCGAAATGAGTAAAGATGAAAAATTGATAGCTGGTAATTTTGAGAAGAATAAAGGAAGATTGCCATTACCAGTGGAAAAAGGCTTTATTAGTGGTCATTTTGGCGTGCAACCACACCCTGTATTGAAACATGTAACCACCAACAATAAAGGTATTTACATACAAGCACCTTCGGGCTCATCGGCACGCGCGGTTTTTGAAGGCGTGGTAACGCAGTGTTTTATGGTGCCAGGCAGCAATAGCGCTGTGATTGTGAAACATGGTAACTACCGCACCGTTTATTCTAACTTGACGGAGATTTATGTGAAAGAAGGCGATAAGGTGTCGACCAAACAGAGAATTGGTAAAATATTTGTCGATACCGAAAATGACAATAAAACCGAGTTGTATCTGATGATCTATAGAGATACTTCTATTCAGAATCCTGAATTGTGGTTAGCACGATAACAACTCCTAAATAACAAAAAAAACGCCCGAAACTTTGAGCTCGGGCGTTTTTTTGTTTGGTGAATTAGTGCTAGCCAGCCAGCCTGTGAACATCGGCCTGTGTTAGGGGCAGTCGTATAGTTTAATGTTTTTCAGTCGTTTTCTTCGTAATAATACGAGTAGTCAATGCCTTTCATAAACATTTCACGGTCATTTATTTTGTCAGTCAAACTGCTTTCTATGAGTTTCTTTAAGATACTACTGTCTAACGGACTTTCAATAATAGCGTTCATATAAACTTTTTTCCCAATTTTACTCCAATCAACACATTTGTTTAGTCGATTTTTCAGAATTAAATCTAACCAGATTCGCGTACTTCTTCCATTTCCTTCCATAAATGGGTGAGCCATGTTCATTTCAACATATTTGTCTACAATTTCTTCAAATGTAGTT
>JACJXJ010000026.1 GCA_020636695.1 Prevotellaceae bacterium | reverse complement strand
GCAAAATAGGGTTTCGGATAATTCAGATAGCCTAAAATGGATGGTAAAATATCGACCTGTGAGGTTGGTATATTGCTTTCGCCTCGTAACTTGCTGCCTGGTTGATAATAGAAAATAGGAATTTCAAATAATCCTTTATCGTTTTGGTATTCTTTGCGTGTTAGCACGTTGGTGTGATCGGCAGTGAAAACAAATAGCGTGTTGTTGTACCACGATTCATGCGAGGCTTTTTCAAAAAATAGACGTAATGCATGGTCAGAATAACCGATACATTTGTGAATAGGATGTGTGCCTTCGGGGAATTTCCCTTCGTATCGTTCGGGTACGTTATACGGATGATGCGATGAAGCTGAGAAGATGGCCGACACAAATGGTTGCTGAAACGTGTTCAGTTTAGCTTCAAAAAATTGAAAAAATTCTTCGTCCCAAATCGCCCAAACACCATCGAAATCGGCATCGTTGCCATATTCAGTCATGCCAAAATAATCTTTGAATCCTGCTGCTTTGGCAAAGGCTTGAAAACCCATCGAACCATTGGGAGCTCCATGAAAGAAGGATGAATAATAGCCTTCTTTATTCAAGATTTTGGCAATCGACGAAATTTCATTTGTCACATAAGGCGTTAAGATGTATGGTTCAATGAACATGGGGATGCTAGCCAAGGTGGATGGCATGGCGTCAATCGATTTTCGTCCCGAAGAGAAACTGTTTTTAAACGTGCGACTTTCGGCAAGTAAGGAATCTAGAAACGGTGTGTAGCCTTTGTATGTTCCTTGGTCAAGGTCACGGTTGAAGTAGCCAATATATTCCTTATTGAAACTTTCTAAAATAATAATGACTACATTTATCGGACGGAATGTTTCGCCTGCTTTGCCTTGGTGTATTGGCGTGTAAATGGTTGCTAGTTCTTCTTGTGAAAAGTAATTGGGGCTTTTATATGCCGATTGTTGAATGGTGGCAAAGAAGCTAAATGGCGTATTTAAAACAATCGCATTTTCAATCGGTTTATTTACATATTGTGCTGCATTGCTGATATTTATGGGGCGTGTGTAGGCACCAAATCCGCCGCGAATGCCAATCACCGTAAAGTAAATGGAAACTAATAAGATTACCGTATGAAGCGGGTAGTATATCCAGTTTTTTTGCTTGCTAGCGCCTTTATATCGTTTATAGCCAACTATCAGTAAGGCAATCATGATAACACCAAAGAGCGTGACGTACCAATATTGCACCATACTAATACCTACTATTTTAAGTAAATTTCCTTCATTCTGAAATTCACTTAAAAATGTGATGGTTGTTCGCTTGTTGTTAAATGGAAAATAAATCATATCGACACAGTTGGCTATAATCAGTAGACTATTGACAATGCCGAAAATGTATTTTGCGATGGTTTGGTAAAGAGGCTTCTCTCTGAAATGAAAAGGAAGAAGCATTAGTAAAAAATAAAGTGAGTTAAAAAGCAAAAGGGCGGATAAGTCAAATCGCAAACCTCCAGCGCACATGGTGATTAGATGCGAGAAAGTGACGTCCGAAAAAGTGTCGCGATAGATTAAAAAGAAAAAAATACGGCAAGCCGACAAGAGTAGCATTGCTAGCAAAAAATTCCAGCCAACCACTATTAATGGCTGTTGTAAACTATTTTTTATCAGTTTCACGGGTTTCATTTATCGGTATTTTCCTTCGGTAATATCTTCTAAAATAGAGAGGTAACTTTCGTAACGCGATGTGGCTATGCGATGTTCATTTACTGCCTGTAATACGGCACAGCCAGGTTCGTGGCGATGTGAACAATTATTGAATCGACAATTTTTTGATGCCTCGAATATGTCTCGAAAAAAGTGCCCAATTTCTTCTTCGTTCATATCAACCATACCAAATCCTTTGATGCCTGGTGTATCGATTAGAAACGTATCTGTGCTGATTTCGTACATCTCCGAAAAAGTGGTGGTGTGCATTCCTTTATGGTGCGAATTAGATATTTCACCTGTTTTTGCAGAGCTATTGGGCACAATTTGATTGATGATAGTAGATTTGCCAACTCCCGAGTTACCTGACAAGAGTGAAATTTTGCCAGCTAATTGAGCTTGCAGTGCCGAAATACCATCGCCGTTTGCAGCACTCATTTTTAAACATTGGTAACCAATGCTTTCATATAAATGAATGAAGGCGTTTAAATAGCTTTCGTCTTCGGCATTGAGTAAATCTATTTTGTTGAAGACCAAAATAGTGGGAATGTGATATGCTTCGGCAGTAGCTAAAAAACGATCGATAAACGTGGTTGACGTAGTTGGATTTTTAATGGTGACGACTAAAATTGCTTGATCCAAATTGGCAGCAATAATGTGGAGTTGTTTCGATAAATTAGTTGGTTTTCGTACGATGTAGTTTTTTCGTTCGTGTAACTCCGTAATGTATCCCGTATCATCAAACTCAACGCGATCGCCTACGGTTACAGGACTCGTACTTTTTATCCCTTTGATACGAAAAGAACCTTTCACGCGACATACGCTATTCGAACCATCACTAGATCGAACCACGTAATCACTGCCTGTATTTTTGATAATTAATCCTGTCATAATTGTTCAAATTCCTTTAAAAAGCTTCTTTTATAGTTAAGTAAAAACTCCAATTGTTATCGTAATTTTGTCGTGCGACATCAAATCGTACATTTACTTTTGCTTTATTTAATGCAACCCGCAAGCCAGCACCATAACCTATTTTGGGCGTGCTCCATTGCCAATTTTCTAAATTATAAACATCACCAATACTGCTAAAAATAGACCCTTTTAGAAAACGCCAAATTGGGATGCGCAGTTCGGCTTGTACAGCCATCAGCGCATCATCGCACCAAGTACCTCGGCGTATACCACGTAGCACATCCATTCCCCCTAATGTGGGTAGTAATTGGAATGGTTTCTCGTTTCCTAACGCCCATTCTGTATAAGCTTGCCAACCGAATATTAATTCTTTGTAGACAGGTACAAAGTGCCGGAAATCGACTGAAATTTTTCCCATACGATAAGTGCTTCCTAAATAGGGTTCGTAATAACTGGCTACAGTTTTAAAAAAGATACCTCGTGAAGGATAAAATTGTTGGTCACGTGAGTCGTACGAAATAATGCCACCTAATCCAACCATGAAATAAGGTTTTTCTAAACCTGAGGTTGAGCAAAATGTGCCAATAGAATCAAGGTTTGCAGCCGTCGATGCCTGCTCCCAACGAAGTGATAGATTGGCTCCTACAATCCAATGGTCGGTGATGTAATATTGCGGTTGTGCGGTTAAATATACATTGTCCGACGAATAATGAATGGGCGTTGCCAGTAGTTGGTTGGAGTTATTGCCAATGCCATAAAACAAATCGGGGTAGCGCTTAAACCCTACATTGGTATACATAAACCAGCGTTTATTGCCTCCGAAATACATGGTAGACAATATGTTCACATTCCACTGTTTGTTTAGTGTATAAGCCATATAGAATCCAATATCGCTTGTTTTTTCGTCATTCAGTTTGAAATAATAAGCACCAGCCAAACCAAAAGACCAATTGGTTTCAGGTTGATAGGCGATGGTTGGCACGGCTAAAAAATTCCAGTCAAAGAGCGAGTCCCAACGTGATATTTTGTTCGGTTTTACAGAGTCTGTTACGGTTGCTATACTGTCGGTTTGTGCGTGCAAGCCAATACTTATCCATAAATAACTAATTATGAATAAAAAAAGTCTTTTTTTGTTTGTATGTGTAATGGCTAAAAACACGCTTTTTGAATTCTATTAAGCAAGAAATAGATTCTACCGACTGTTATGATAATAACCAGTAGAATCTGTCTGTTATTGAATGTTATTGTTAGTATTGCGCAAAGTATTATACGGTCATAATTTCCTTTTCTTTTGCTGCAAGCATCTCTTCTACTTTTTTGATAAATTTATCGTGCACTTTTTGAACTTCTGCTTCGCCGTCTTTTTCAACATCTTCAGGTAGACCATTTTTTACCTCTTTTTTCAACTTATCAATAGCTTCGCGACGCGCATTACGAATACTTACTTTGGCTTCTTCTACTGCGCCACTTGCAATTTTTACCAGCTGTTTACGGCGTTCTTCGGTCACGGGAGGAATACACAAACGTATGGTTTCACCATTATTCATAGGCGTAATACCAACGTCAGAGCCAAGAATGGCTTTTTCGATAATTGGAATTAATCCTTTTTCCCAAGGTTGAACCTGAATAGTTTTAGCATCTGGTGTGGTTACGGTAGCAACATTGGCAAGTGGAACTAGGCCGCCATAATATTCTACACGAACACCGTCTAAAATACGTGTATTGGCTTTACCAGCACGAATATGTGCTAAGGCTTCATCTAAAAATAATACCGATGCATCCATTTCTTCGGCAGCTACATCGAGGTATTTTTTTACTCTCTCGTCAGACATAATTGTGTTATTTATAGGATTAGTAGTGTTGTACAATCAAAAGTTCGAACAAAAATACAACAAATTTCTCTAATGACAATTAAATCATGTTATTTTCGCCCCAAAATGGATATGATTTTTCTTTTGAATGGATGTAAAAAAATAGAGTTTTCTTTTGACTAGTTTAAAAAATCCTCTATCTTTGGCAGAAGTTTGTTAAATCTCATGTAAAACTATGAAAACAAAGCCAGATTTGAGTTTCCTGAAATTATGGAATATTAGTTTTGGATTTTTTGGAGTACAGATTGCTTATGCACTGCAAAGTGCTAATATTAGCCGTATATTTGCTACACTAGGTGCTGATCCCCATAATTTGAGTTATTTCTGGATATTACCACCTTTGATGGGGATTCTGGTGCAGCCTATTGTTGGTGTGATGAGTGACAAAACATGGACACGTTTTGGCCGACGCATTCCCTATCTCTTTGTGGGTGCTTTAGTGGCGGTTTTAGTGATGGTGTTGTTGCCCAATGCTGGTAGTTTTGGCCTGACAGTTGGTTCGGCTATGTTGTTTGGTTTACTTTCGTTAATGTTGCTCGACACCAGTATTAATATGGCAATGCAGCCGTTTAAAATGTTAGTGGGCGATTTAGTTAACGAAAAACAGAAAGGATTGGCTTATTCTATCCAAAGTTTTTTGTGCAACGCTGGTAGTTTGGTGGGTTATTTGTTCCCATTTATTTTTACATTTATCGGCGTGAGCAATATTGCAGCTGAAGGTGTTGTACCCGATTCCGTTATTTATTCGTTTTATGTGGGTGCAGCTATTTTGATTCTCTGTGTGCTCTATACGTCTTTCAAAGTGAAAGAGATGCCTCCTAAAGAATATGCCGAATTTCATGGCATTACAGAAAGTGAAGAACATACTAAAATGAATGTATTTCAACTTCTGTTACATGCGCCTAAAGTATTTTGGACTGTTGGATTGGTGCAGTTTTTTAGTTGGGCCGCCTTTATGTATATGTGGACTTATACGAATGGTGCTATTGCCGACACGTGTTGGGGAACAACCGATACGGCTTCGGCTGGTTATCAAGAAGCTGGTAATTGGGTGGGCGTGTTGTTTGCCGTACAAGCCGTTGGTTCTGTTCTTTGGGCGATGGTCATTCCGCTGTTCAAAAATCGCAAATTGGTGTATGCATTAAGTTTAGTGCTCGGTGGCGTAGGTTTTGTGTCGACTCTGTTTTTCCATAATCCGTATTGGCTGTTCGTTTCCTATTTGTTGATTGGTTGTGCTTGGGCTGCTATGTTGGCGTTACCGTTTACTATTTTAACCAATAATATTTCCGGGAAACACATGGGTGCTTATCTTGGTTTATTCAATGGTACTATTTGTTTGCCTCAAATTGTGGCAGCTTTAGTTGGAGGTGGTCTTTTATACATAGTTGGCGGTCACCAAGTGTATATGTTGGCGTTAGCGGGTCTATTTTTGGTTATTGCAGCAGGTTGTACGTTGCTCATCAAAGAACATAAAAATGAATAGTTTTGATTGCGTATGAAAAAAATAATCGTTTGTTTGGTATTTAGTTTATCTGCTTTAGTGGTGTTTGCTAAAGCGCCTGTGCTGGTTGACCGTGTGGAGCCACTTTCGTGGTGGTCGGGCATGGCTAATACAGAATTGCAGCTTATGTTGCACGGTAGTAATGTGGCACAATGTGAAGTGGGTTTTGCTGCTGATGCCATTGTTATTTCACGTATTGAAAAAACAGACAATCCTAACTTTTTGTTTGTGTATGTAAACACCGCTGGTGTGACCGCTGGGAAATATCAACTCATAATCAAAAATGGTTGTAAAAAACAAGTCGTTAATTACGAATTCAAACCGCGTCGCGATGGTTCTGCCGACCGTGCAAGTTTTACATCGGCTGATGCTATTTACTTGCTGATGCCCGATCGTTTTGCAAACGGAAATCCTGCCAATGATAATGTGAAAGGTTATGTACAAACCGTCAATCGTAATGATTTAGGCGCGCGTCATGGTGGCGATATTCAGGGGATTATTAATCATTTACCTCACATCGCCGAACTGGGCTGTACAGCTGTTTGGCCAACTCCTTTTTTTGACAATAACGATTCCAATTATTCTTATCATCACTATGCGTGTGGCGATTATTATAAAATTGATCCACGCCTAGGTACCGCTGACGATTATCGTCGGTTGTCCGATGAATGTCACAAACACCAACTCAAATTATTAATCGATGTGGTGCCAAATCATTGCGGCGCAGCTCATTGGTGGAATCATGATGTGCCAGCAAAAGATTGGTTCAATCGCTGGGATTCGTACACAGGCTCCAATTACCGTATGACCGCTTGGACAGACCCGCACGCTTCCGAGTTTGATAGAACTCGATTAGCGAAAGGTTGGTTTGCACCCAATATGCCTGATTTAAATCTGGAAAATCCGTTATTGTTCGATTATTTATCGCAAGTGTATATTTATTGGATTGAATTGGCAAACATTGATGGTATGCGTGTAGATACGTATCCTTATAACAATATTCGCACAGCAGCTCGGTTTATTCAACGCATTCGCGACGAATACCAACAGATGAACGTGGTAGGCGAGTGCTGGGTGAAAATCCCCGCCGAAATTGCCTATTATCAATCGGGTAACAATAATAAAGATGGATTTGATTCGCATTTGCAAAGTGTGATGGATTTTGTGCTGAAAGATGTGTTTGAAACCGCTTTCACCGAGAGTGAATCGTGGGATAAAGGTATGATTCGTTTTTATAACCACTATGCGCAGGATTTTGTCTATGCTAATCCCAATTTAGTAATGAATTTCTTGGATAATCACGATATTAATCGTTATGCAACGGTGGCTAAAGGTGATATTTCTATTTACAAAATGGCTTTGGCAATGCTTTGTACAACACGTGGTTATCCTCAAATTTATTATGGCACCGAAATTATGCTTGATGGTGTTGCTGGAAATTATGAAGGCCATCGTTTCGATTTTCCTGGAGGTTGGGCTACCGATACGCGCAATGCTTTTCAGGTTTCGCAGAGAACGGAAACTGAACAGGAAATATTTACTTATTTGAAAGCACTTTTGGATTTTCGTAAACAATCGCCAGCGTTGCAGACTGGTCGCATGAAACAATTTATTCCGTATGATGGTCTTTATGTCTATTTCCGTTATGATGATCATAAAACCGTCATGGTGGTGGCCAATAATAACAAAGAAGACAAACAACTCGATTTAGCGCGTTTTGATGAAATGCAGATTCAAGGCAAAAAAGCCATTGAGGTTACAACTCGTCAATCCATAGAATTAAATAAAACAATATTGGTTCCAGCTAAAACCGTATTAGTATTAGATATTCAGTAAATTTATCATATCATTATCTATTATGAAAAAAATAGTTTTTAGTTCCGTTTTGATGTTGGTAGCTGTGGCGTGTTCTCAGCCAGCACTCAATTTACCAGCCGATTCAGGCAAAGTGGTTTTTCTTAACTCGTTATTAACGCTTAGTGAAGGCGATAATCAGATTTACACGCAAGATTTTATTCCGCAATGTCAAGACATTGATTCCGTTACTTGCGACTTTGCTGATGTGCAGTGTGCTTTGTCTGCCGATAAGCTGAAATTGGTGGTGACGGCTCCTAAAAATTTGCCGCAATTTGTTGATATTCAGTTTTGGGTATCGGGAGTCCCTTATTCGGTGCCAGCACGCAAATCTGATAAGATTGATTATGTGTTTACCTATAACCCACAGGGAAAACCGTTGGGACGTGTACAGATTGCAGGACAAATGAATAATTGGGTCGCCTCCATGTCGCCCGATTTACAACTGAATGCCGACAGTATATACGAAGTGACGTTGCATTTAAGCCCTGGAACTTATTTATACCAATTGCTTATTGATGGTGAACAAAATCACGATTCTACGAATCCAAATAAGGTGGATAATGGTTATGGTAAATTCAATTCCATTCTACAAGTTGATGGTTATGAGTCAGAATTTCCTGTGTTGCATACGAAGACATTTAGTCGTAAACAGATTGAACTTTCATTTACCAATGAAGTGACTAAAGTGTATGCTTATTGGCAAAACTACCGTTTACCTGCCGATTTTATCACATTAACAGAGGAAGGCATTAGTGTCAAATTACCACGTGAAGCATCTGAATTAGAGCGTTCGTATATACGTGTGTGGGGTGTCAACCAATATGGCGTGAGCAACGATATTTTAGTGCCACTCGACCGTGGCGAAGTGTTAGAAAATACGGCTAATATCACACGTCACGATAAATATGCTAATATTATTTATTTCATGTTGGTCGATCGCTTTAAAAATGGTAATCCCAAGAATGATCACCCTATGAATCGCCCTGATGTAAATCCAAAAGCTGATTATCAAGGCGGCGATTTGGCTGGTTTACAACAAGAAATCCGAGACGGTTATTTTACTAAATTGGGGGTTAATACGCTGTGGGTGTCACCATTGAACCAAAACCCCATGGAACCTTATGGTTATTCTGAGGTTGGTAAAACTAAATTCGCTGGTTACCATGGCTATTGGCCTATATCCTCATCTAAAGTGGATTTTCGATTTGGCACGAATGAAGAATTAAAAGGGATGGTTGCCGAAGCACATGCGCATGGTATTAATGTGTTGCTTGATTATGTGGCCAATCATGTGCATCAAGATCATCCATTATATAAAAATCATCCAGAATATGCTACGCCACTCTATTTGCCTGATGGGCGTATGAATACGCAGTTGTGGGATGAACAACGCTTAACGACTTGGTTCGATACGTTTATGCCATCGCTCGATTTTGGCAATCCTAAAGTGGTGAGTATGATGGTAGATTCTGCTATGTTTTGGATGTCGGAATTTAATATCGACGGCTTCCGCCACGACGCTTGTAAACATGTGAATGAAGAATATTGGCGACTATTGACTTACAAATTAAAAGAATACGACCCTCAAGGTAAGTTCTATCAAATTGGTGAATCGTATGGCAGCCCAGAATTAATGGCTAGTTACGTGAACAGTGGTATGCTCGATGGACAATTTGATTTCAATGTATTTGATGAAGCTACATCGGCCTTTAATGGTGTCAGCGGTGGTACATTGAAGCGTGTGAGCAATATTTTACGCAGCAGTTTGAAAGTGTATGGAGCGCATAATTTGATGGGTTATATTAGTGGAAATCACGACAAACCTCGTTTTATGGCGATGGCTTCGGGCGATTTAAAGGTGGGCGAAGATGCTAAAGCAGCTGCTTGGACGCGCGAAATTGGTATTACAGATAGCACCGCCTATAAAAAGTTGGCTTTGTTTCATGCTTTCAATCTGACGATTCCTGGTGTCCCTGTTATTTATTATGGCGATGAAATTGGCATGACAGGCGCAAACGATCCCGATTGTCGCCGTATGATGCGATTCTCCAATTGGAATCCGCGCGAACAGCGTTTATTTAACCAAGTGAGCGAACTTAATCATTTGCGTCGCACCAATTTGGCTTTGATTTACGGCGATTTTATCAATGTAGAAGTGACTGATGCATCGTGGGTATATGCACGTAAATACTTTGATCAAGAGGCCATCGTGTTACTAAATAATTCGGCTTCAGCCAAATCGTTTTTGATTGATTGTAACGCGCACGGACTTTCGGCAAAAGCATTGACAGCCACATTTGGCAACAAATTTAAGAAAACAGACGACGGGAAAATTCAAATTAAACTGCCGCCTTACGGTTTTGAAATTTTAAAATAAAGAGAAAAGAAAATGGGCAAAACATTATCAAAGTTGTTTGTAGATACCGCAAATAGTACAATTTTGCAGTTTTTTCGTAATGCCTTGGTAGGCTCTTTTGCCTTTGTTCTCGAATTGGGTTTGATGTATTTGCTTACGGAATGTGCACATGTTTATTACTTATGGTCATCCGTGTTTTCATCATTATGTGCAGGTGGTATCAATTATTTGTTGAGTACCATTTGGGTATTCAATCAAACCAAAGTAAAAAATAAACCATTGGAATTTATTTTGTTTACTGCCATTGGCGGATTAGGCTTATTGCTTAATGTCTTTTTTCTTTGGGTATTTACTGACTGCATAGGACTTTACTATATGTTTTCCAAAATAGTGTCTATGATTTTAGTATTTACAATCATTTTCTTTGTTCGTAAGTATGTATTTATTTACCAACAAAAAAACATCTTCCTGAGTTTTAACACATCCTCTTATTCTAAATACAAATAGTCGTAATGTATAATGGGTTTTTGACCTTTTTTGCCAATCAAATTACGCGCTTTTTCGCTGTCTAATTGTGTTTTACCTACTCCTAAAAGGGTGTGTTCGTGACCAATAATCTGTACAATATCATCCTTTTCAAAATCGCCTTCAATACGCTCTACACCAATAGGTAATAAACTTACGGCATTCGCCCCGCAGAGCGCTTTTTCAGCATTTTCGTTGATGTAAATGGCGCCTTTGGCAAATCCTTCGGAGTGTGCAATCCATTTTTTTACACTCGACACGTTGCTATTCGATGGAATAAATCGGGTACAAATGGTGGAGTGTGGCTGCGTGCATAATTTGATAAGTATATCTTCTTTTGTTCCATTAGCAATAATCACTTCAATACCTTCTTCTGCAATTTTGCGGGCAATGGTAGTTTTGGTCAACATACCACCTCTTCCGAAAGTGGATTTAGAGGCTTGTATGTAGGTGTCGATGTAATCATCTTTTGAGATGGTAGGAATTACTTTGGAATCCTTGTCGCTAGGCGACCCGTTATAAATGCCGTCGATATTACTCAAAATAATGAGTTTCTGTACATTCATCATCGAGGCAATCATGCCTGATAACTCGTCATTATCGGTAAACATGAGTTCCGAAACGGAAATCGTATCATTCTCATTCACTATCGGAATAACGTTGTTTTCGAGCATCACTCGCATACAATTACGTTGATTGAGGTAATGTCGACGTGTGCCAAAATTTTCTTTGGTAGTGAGCACTTGCCCCACCGAAATGCCGTGTTCACGAAAAAGCTCGTAATAGCGATTGATGAGCTTGGCTTGTCCTACTGCCGAGAAGAGTTGGCGTTGCTCTACGCTATCTAGTTTTTTATTAAGGTTCAGTTCGCTGCGACCTGACGCCACGGCGCCTGACGAAATGACAACCAATTGAAAGCCTTGTTTATGTAGAAAGGCTAGTTGGTCAACCAAGGCCGACATACGCGTAACATCTAGAGTGCCATTAGCACGTGTTAATACATTGCTACCAATTTTTATAGCGATACGTTTTTGTTTCATAACTAATATAATAAACCTTCGTCTGCAAAACTATAGTAGGTTTTGCCTGCAATAATAATGTGATCAATCAATTGAATTTCCATTAATTGGCCAGCTTCTTTTATCGATTGTGTAATTTTACGATCGCCTTCGCTTGGGTTTTTATTGCCCGAAGGATGATTGTGGCAAATGACGATGGAAGAAGCCAATTGTTCTAAAGCGTGGCGCATAATAAGCCGAATGTCTACCACGGTACCAGCTACGCCGCCTTTGCTAATGCACACACTTTGAATGATTTTATGATGACGATTTAAGAGTAAAATCCAAAACTCTTCGTGAGGTAAATCCGCCAAAATAGGTTCAAAATAGTGGTAAATATCTAAACTTTCGCGTATTTGTGTGCGTTCCAATGTTTGTGCCAACTTTCGACGTCGCCCAAGTTCTAAAGCAGCAATAAGCGTAATGGCTTTTGTTTGTCCAATACCTTTGAATCCTTTTTGTAAATCGTTGATAGAGAGTTTTCCAAGCTCATCTAAGTTGTTC
>JACJXJ010000025.1 GCA_020636695.1 Prevotellaceae bacterium | reverse complement strand
CTAGGTTTTGGTAACTGTACCAATACTGGTGCTTGTGCTGCTGAGTGTCCTAAAAATATTTCATTAAGCCATATTGCTCGCTTGAATCGTGAGTATATTTGCGCTAAGTTCAAAGACTAATTAAAATTATTATTTCATTTTATAAGAGCATTGTTCTGCTTAATACAAAACAATGCTCTTATTTTTTATCTCAACAATTTATGAAAAAACTTTTTCTAACCACCTTGTTGGTGTTTATTGGTTTATCAGCATTTGCTTTACGTGTTCAAGATAGTAAAACTAATGCTTGGGCAACTTATTATACCACGGCTGGTTATGATCGTTCCCTGTTGAATGGATGGATGTCAACTTGGCCTCAAACAAATAAAAATGGTGTCTATTTTATGCAGTTTAAAAACGATGGCGATTTTTTAACATCGCAACTTTTTGATGTACAAAATAATGCCCTTGCAGTCGTTATGGAAATTCAAATGCCTTCAGGTGGTGATAAAAAGGCAACATTATATGGTTTGAATTCTGATAGTGTAGTGGTTGAAACGCTCAATGTCGATTTGAATGGTGCCAATTTTGCTTCAGGAGAAAATAAATATTTTAGTGAGGCTACCTTTGTTTTACTAAATAAAAATCGTGACATTCGCCGTGTGCGTTTTGAATATGGTAACGATCCATTTACTACACAATATTTACGTATGCAATGGTTCGAAATTCGCGATACAACTGCTTCGGTATCGCCTATTGATATTGTTACCAAAGATGGCGTAGAGATGAGCGTTTCTAATCAATTTTTGACGGTAAAAGGCGTTAATTCTGGTGCTACAGTGCAAATTTACACGGTACTTGGTGCAGCGGTTATGCGTCAGCCTTTAGTCGAAAATCGCTTATTTGTAGGTCAATTACCAAAAGGTATTTATGTGGTTCGTGTTGGTAAAGCTGTGAGCAAAATAATGTTCTAATTAGAACTGTTGTACCTTATATAAAATGCCCCGAAATAATTTTATTTCGGGGCATTTTATATGATGACAAAACGTTAATAGGTTCGTTCACCAAAAATAGAACTACCTATACGTACCATATTACTGCCTGCGCTTACGGCTATTGTGTAATCATTGCTCATGCCCATTGACAAAGTCTTGAAATAGGGAGCGTCAAATGTTTGTTGTGTCTCTCTGAATAGTTTGGTAACCAATTCAAATTCTCTACGATTAGTTTCTTCCGTAACTCCATTAGTGCCCATAGTCATGAACCCACAAATACGTACAGCAGGGTAGGCTTTCCAAGATTTATGACTAAAGAATGCCTTAATTTCTTCGGTAGAAAATCCATGTTTGGTATCTTCTTGTGCCACGTGTACCTCTAACAATATATTGCTAATAATATGTTGATTTTCAGCATAACGATTGATGGCTTCCAGAAGTTTGATGGAATCGACACTATGAATTAGGGTCGTAATAGGTACAACTTGTTTTATTTTGTTCGTTTGTAGTGAACCAATAAAATGCCACTCAATATCGTTAGGTAACAGCGCTTGTTTTTCGGCCAATTCTTGAGCACGACTTTCGCCAAAAATGCGTTCGCCCAAATCGTAAGCAGTTTGAATTGCTTCAACGGGATGAAATTTGGAAACACAGACTAATTGAACGTTGCTAGGTAGTTGTTTACGAATGTGTGCTATATTTTGAGCAATTGACATTTTACTAAAATTAAACCTGTTCTGGAGTTGTCGTTAGTGGTTCGTATGGATAAACGTCGAGTATATTGGTTTCGGTAACAGTAGCAATTTCGTAATCGCCTAAAGCACCCTTCATGCGGTCAATAAGTGTATCAACGGCATTTTTGAAACTTGACGCTTGTACCATTACATTTTGTGCAATTCGTTTTTCTACACCTTTGTTTTCGTCTACCGAGAGGTAGTTGATTTTACAACGATACCATTTGTCGCCTTCTTCATTGTAGAACATTTCGGCAATTTTTGTCCGTTTAATATCTGCAATAAGCATTTCGCCTGTTACAAACGGATTCACTTCTTTAGCAATGCGTGCTTCAGCTTCGGTAAACGACAAGGCATCTACTAAGAAAGGTTCTGTTACTTTTTTAATTAATCCATCTTCGCCTTGACGGTCGAATGTTACTTTACAAGTGAACCAAGTATACATAAGTTTATTTTTAGATTATTCTTCTGTTGAAATTTTGTTTAATAAAAAAATATCCGATTCAGATGATGATTGGTAGTTGTTACGTTTCATAATAGCCATAAACTCTTTTAATGTTTTGGTGCTTTCTGCATCTGGATGCTCTGCAATGTAATTGATGACCGTTTGACGGACTTCAGGATTTAATTTTTTTGTTTCCCAATCAAATGGAGTGGAGTTGTCAGCGCCTGCTAACAAGAGCGATAAATAAAACTTTTGACAAGCTGCAATTTGTGGATATAATTCGTCTTTAGAAAATTTTAAAGCCATATCATCACACATTTTGAGACGGTCACCTAGCTCTTGATATGAAATGGTAATAGAAGCATCTTGTAGTGACGGATTTTCAACTTCTAGTTCTGCCAATTGCGCTAAGTCTCGTTCTGCATCTGACAAATATTTCCAAAATAATTCGGCAATATACATGGGCATAACTTCTGATTCTATGTAGCCTTCGGCACTGTATATAATGATGCCGTACTCTCGTAGTGGTTCTACTGATTCATTCAATGAATCAATTTGTGCATCAATATGTTCAGAATCATCACTACTTAATATGGTGTTGTATTTTTCTTCTATTTGTTTAGCCTCTTTTTGACCACAAGCACCAATATAGCTTGTAAAGCGCTCTTGTAAATCGACGGCTTGCTCAGGCGTAAATTCATTAGCCTCAGTAATCATCAAATGGGCTTTTTGTATGTTTTCTAATTCTATAGGCTTGGATAAATCTAACGTTTTTACAATCGACTCATATTGACGCTTTGCATTGTTGCATCCAGCTAATAGAAGGACTGAAAGAATGAGAGTAAAAATTTTTTTCATAGTTGTGAAAATTAACATAGATATATTAAAATCGTTTTGCAAAAGTACTATAAATTTCTAATGTTTTCTCACCATTTTCAAAAATAAGTGTATATTTGTGCGCGTTTTAAACCGAATGTGTAGGTTTGGTTGCTGATACGTTAAGTTAGTCCCTAAATAATGTTTATGGCTGACTTGGTTATGATTCAAGCTGCTTTCTAATGATTTGATTATTAATAAAAAAAATAAATGAAAATGAAAAAAACGACATCCTTTTTTGTGCTTGCTGGCATTGTAGCTTTATTGGCGAGTTGTTGTGGTACTAAATCCGAAAAACTTGATTTTTTGCAGAAAGAACTTGTAGTTGTGTCGCTCCAAGGAGAACATATTTGCTGCCATAATCCGCAGCCACCAACTATGTTTTTTGATACCATTGAATCGCGTTTGTCTGGTAGTACAGGTTGCAATCGCTATTTTGCTCAATATCAAATGACGGATAGTACCGTGCAATTTAATATGCCTGGTACCACACGTATGGCTTGTGATTCTGCGGCTAGTGCATTAGAAGTAAAAATGCTTGACGTTTTGAATTTAGCAAATGGCTATGAAGTTACTCAAGATGAACTTATCTTAAAAAAAGGTAATACAGTGTTGGCGGTTTTAAAAGAGATGAAACGTCCTGAAGATCGCTGTTGTGGTGGTGACGATAAAGGTGTTTGTAAAGACAAAGCAGCGACTTCTTGTGCAGAAGACACGGCTCATCATTGTTGTGAACATGCCGAAGCTGTTGAGGCAGAACATCACTGTTGTAAAAGTGAAGCAGATGAAAAATGCACTAAACCTTGTGAAAACCCTTGCGGTTCTCATGTTGAAAAGAATCAGTAATAGATCAAATGACTTTATTTTACGCTCCGAATATTGCTCAGACTCCTTTCCTTAATGAAGAGGAGTCTTTGCATTGTGCAAAAGTTTTACGCCTTACAACTGGTGATGTTGCTCATGTGATTGATGGCGTAGGTGGTTTATATCAAGTCGAAATTATTGCCCCACATGCTAAACATACTGAAGTTCGAATTCTATCTGAACAACACGATTTTGAAAAACGTCCTTTTCGTGTTCATTTGGCTGTGGCACCTACCAAAAATAGTGATCGTTTTGAATGGTTTGTAGAAAAAGCGACAGAAATTGGTGTCGATACTATAACGCCTTTGTTGTGTCGGTATTCTGAACGTAAGTTGATAAAGCCAGAACGTATAGAGAAAATTTTAATTTCGGCATCCAAACAATCGCTCAAAGCGTTTGTTCCCAAGTTGAATCCGATGATTCCTTACAATGAATTTATGAATTCAGTGACTGAATCTCATCGTTTTATAGCACATTGTTACGAAGCAGAAAAGGCTCATTTGCTTCATAGTTGTCCTCCTCATTCGGATGTGGTGGTTCTGGTTGGCCCTGAAGGTGATTTTAGCTTAGATGAAGTGAAGTTGGCACTTGATAATAACTTTAAAGCAATAACTTTGGGTAATAGTCGTCTGCGTACCGAGACAGCCGGAGTGGTTGCTTGCCACTTGGTAACCGTGGTAAACTCCCTTTGATAAAGAGTTGATAATGAGTTTTGTTTTTTTTATACAAACGTTTGCACAACTAAAAAAAAAAGTGTACTTTTGCAGTCCGATTCGTAAAGAGGTTCGAAAGTAGCGCTGTCAAGTTGATTTTGGCATCTCACCTCCCGGTCTAATTAAATTAATTTTTACAGCAAATGTATGCAATTGTAGAAATCCTTGGACAACAGTTTAAGGTTGAAGCGGGCAAAAAACTTTTTGTGCACCGCATGAATGAAGCTGAACGTGGCTCGAAAGTAGAGTTCGAAAATGTATTGTTAATTGACAATGATGGCAAAGTAGCTGTAGGAGCTCCTACTGTGAAAGGTGCAAAAGTGGTCGCAGAAGTTGTTTCTCACGTTCGTGGTGAAAAAGTACTTGTTTTCCACAAAAAACGTCGTAAAGGTTATCGTAAATTGAACGGACACCGTCAAGACTTTACAGAACTTATGATTAACGAAATTGTAGCTTAACCCTTTAAAATTTAGAAGAAAATGGCACATAAGAAAGGTGTAGGTAGTTCGAAGAACGGCCGTGAGTCAGAAAGCAAACGACTCGGCGTAAAAATATTTGGTGGACAATTTGCTAAAGCAGGTAATATTCTTGTTCGTCAACGTGGTACAGTTCATAATCCTGGTGAAAACGTAGGTATTGGTAAAGATCATACCTTGTTTGCTTTGGTTGATGGCGTTGTTGTATTCCGCAAAAAACGTGATAACAAATCGTTCGTTTCGGTGGAAAAACTTGAAGCGTAAGTATTATCATCTTGATATAAAAGAAAGCTGTTCATTTGGGCAGCTTTCTTTTTTTTGTTCATATGTTATGGTACGAAAAAAAAGCATTCGATGTCGAATGCTTTTTTTATTTATATCTGATAGAGCAGAATTATTCTTCGTCGTCTGATTCTACCATGTTGTGGAAAACATTTTGAACATCTTCGTCTTCTTCTAATTTTTCTATTAATTTATTTACCGCTGCACGTTGTTCGGCGGTTAGTGTTTTTTGGTCGTTTGGAATACGAACAAATTCACTACTAGTAATTTCAAAGCCGTTTTCCTCTAAGTATTTTTGGATGGTTGAATTTTGTGCAAATTCACCATATAAAATAATTTCGCCTTCGTCTTCGATTAATTCATCTACGCCAAAATCAATCAATTCAAGTTCTAAGTCCTCTATAGATACACCTTCTTTAGGCGCAACGTGGAATACACATTTATGATCGAATAAGAACTCCAAGCTACCACTAGTACCTAAAGAACCGCCGCATTTATTGAAATAGCTACGTACGTTAGCTACGGTACGCGTGGTATTGTCGGTGGCGGTTTCTACAAATACGGCGATGCCATGAGGTCCGTAACCTTCGTAGTTCATCTCTTTGTAGTCGGTAAAATCTTTAGAAGTAGCTTTTTTGATGGCACGTTCTACATTTTCTTTCGGCATATTTTCTTTTTTTGCCGTAGCAATCAAGGCACGTAAACGAGGATTATTTTCAGCATCAGGACCTCCAGCTTTTACAGCGATGGTAATCTCTTTGCCTAATTTAGTGAATACGCGAGCCATGTTGCCCCAACGTTTAAATTTTCTTGCTTTCCGAAATTCAAATGCTCTTCCCATAGTAAATTTTCCTTGAAAAATAGCGCTGTTGGTGTAAGCGCTTTAGTATTAATAAAGTTATTTTCTTGCAGAATTAAAAATGCGGTTGCAAAAGTAAAGAAAAAGTTCGAAATAATAGTCGTAGGATACAATTTTTTTGAATTTGATGCGTAAATACTATGTCGTTTCTTGTGTGTAACGTACAAACATTATGCTTTTGTGTATCTTTATATTATTGATTAACTTTGTGCTTTCAATTGAGCCATTATGAATTTAGTTATTGATAGAGGAAATTCTTCGACAAAAATTGCTGTTTTTGATGATCATTGTTTGGTGTGTCAAGAAACGCTTCGTGCATGTGTGCCTTCTGTCTTGACTACATTAATAGAAACTTATTATATTGACCAGGTTATTTATAGTTCGGTTGTACCTACAGAATCAGTATTAACCGATTTTTTCAATAGTAATACGTTGCGTTTTGTAGAATTAACTAATCAAACTCCCATTCCTATTACATTAGCTTATGAAACGCCCCAAACATTAGGACGTGATCGTATTGCAGCCTTGGTTGGCGCATGGTTTTTGAGACCTCATAAAGCAGCGCTAGTCATTGACATGGGAACGTGTATCACGTATGATTTTATAACTGCCGACGGTGTTTTTGTCGGTGGTAATATCGCTCCTGGGTTCGCAATGCGCTTGAAGGCTATGCATACATTTACTGGGCAATTACCAAAAGTGGATGTAGCCCAACCGACCAATTATTTAGGTACAAGTACCCATCAGGCAATATTGGGTGGTGCTTATTGGGGAATTTTACACGAAATAGAAGGGGTGATAGGTCAATTAAAGTTAAATTATGATGAATTTTCTATTTTTTTGACTGGTGGAACAACAAATTACTTTGAAAAACAGATAAAAAATTGCATCTTTGCAGAACCAAATTTAGTTCTTGTTGGTTTGAACGAAATACTCATTTACAATGATATACATTAAACGGTTGTTTCAGTTTTTACAGGTGCCTAGTGTAAGACTTTTTACGTTCTTAGGGATGTTGACTCTAACTTTATACGCTGGTGCACAAAATAATACTAATTCACCTTACACTCGTTTTGGATATGGGCATTTAGAAGATCCCGGATTTTCTACAAGTCAAAGTATGGGGGGAGTCGCTTATGGCTTGCGGAGTCGTGTTAGTATGAATCCTGCCAATCCTGCGTCTAATAGTAGTATAGATAGTACCAGTTTTTTGTTTGAATTTGGCGTTTCTGGTTTGTATTCAAATTTTTCGTCTGGTTCTAATAGTGTGAATACGTTTACCAGTAATTTGGATTATTTGGCATTTCAATTGCCACTTACGCATTGGATGGGGATGAGTGTTGGACTAATTCCTTATTCGTTTGTTGGTTACAATTATGGCACGACTGATTCTATTTCGTCAACATTGGCCCAATCGCAATCTTTTTATGGTACAGGTGGTATTTCGCAAGCTTATGTTGGTATTGGTGCTACCATTTGGAAGCGTTTGTCATTAGGTGTGAATATGTATTATATGTTTGGCTCTATTAATAACGTGCGCACAATGACTGCTACATCATCTAGTGTAACTACCTATGCGACAACGCAAACCTCTAATTTATATGTGCAGAATTTGAATTTTCGTTATGGGTTGCAATATCAAGAGACATTTGGTCGGCACAGTTTTTGTATCGGGCTAGTGTATGATCGTTTATCGAAGTTAAATGGTGATTTTACACAAATAACAACTGGTGTCGTGAGTGATACTATTGCTTCTGATTCTTTGAAATTTGATATCCCTTCATTATACGGTGGTGGTTTTACGTATACGTATGACAATCGATTAACTGTTGGTGCAGATTATACCTTTCAGGAATTTTCGAAAGCCCGTTATTATGGCAAAACAGACACATTGAGCAATCGTTATAAAGTCTCGTTAGGTGGTGAATATATCCATAATCCTAATGGTAATAAATACATCGATCGTATGCGTTGGCGTTTAGGTGCCAATTATTCGAATTCGTATGCTACATTTAATAATGTTGGAACACAAACATTTGCTGTGACTTGTGGTTTAGGATTTCCTTTGCGTACCACTAAAACGATGGTGAATGTGAATTTTGAATATGGGAATATAGGTACGAGTCAACATACACTTTTAAGTGAGAATTATTTTAAAGTAGGAATTAATTTAACATTGAATGAGTTGTGGTTCTTTAAACAACGGATTCAGTAATAAAATCATAAATTTATATGAGTATGAATAGTAGAAATCTTCTAATTTTAGCATTTAGTGTTTTAACTACACTGAGTTGTGTAGCACAAAAAAGTAAAAAGTCGACAGATGCAGAGACTGCAACTGCTGCTAATGAAAATCAAACAGAACAACCTGCTGAAGTCTCTGAGGCTTGTTTAAATAATATTAGTTTATTTGCGGAATCAGCAAAATATAAGAATTATGCTGATGCTCTAGCTCCATGGGAAGCTGCCTATGCAGAATGTCCTAGAGCTTCTAGAGCTATTTATACATATGGATCACGTATTATCGTTTGGCAAATTGATAATGAAAAAGATGCTACGGTAAAAGATCAATTGGTTACAAAATTGATGAAACTATATGATGACCAAATTAAATACTTCGGTAACGATGCTAAACAACCTAGAGCTTATTTGCTAGGCATGAAAGCATATTATTCATTATTGTATCGTCCTACAGATTATGTAACTCCTTACCCTTGGTTGGAAGAATCGGTTAAAACTTTAGGCCTAAATTCACAACCAAGTTTCTTGCAGCAGTTTGTTGTTGCATCGTCAGAGTTGTATAAAGCAGATAATAAACGTGCAGAGAAATTTATTGCAGACTATTTGTTAGCCAATCAAATTTTGGAAACAAATGCCGCTAATGATCAACTGAAAACGGCTTCAATTTTTGGAGATGTGGATGCCGCTTTAGATGCATTATTTGTCCAATCGGGTGTAGCTGATTGTGCACAATTAGACAAAATTTATGGGCCACAAGTTCAAACTCGTAAAACAGATTACGATTTTTTGACTAATACGGTTCGTTTCTTCAAACGTTTAGGATGTACCACATCAGATGTATTCTTTAAAGCTGCTCAATATGCTCACGCTATTAAACCTAGTGCAGAATCAGCTAATGGATGTGCAGAAATGGCTTATAATAAAGGAGATTATGCTAAAACCATAGATTATTATAAAGAAGCTGTTTCTTTGGCAACTAGTGATGTGGAAGCTGCTGATTATTTGTATAAAGTGGCAGTTATCTACAATGCTAAATTTGACAATTCAATCAAAGCACGTGAATATGCACGATTATCTATTGAACGTGATCCTAATAAAGGTGCTCCATATATTTTGATAGGTTTACTTTATGCTGGCACACGTGGCATTTACGATAGCGCTACCTTAAATAAAACTGTCTATTGGGTGGCTGTGGATAAATTTCGTAAAGCACAACAAGTGGAACCAACAGAGGAGGTGATTAATAAAACAAACGAATATATTCGAACCTACAGTCGTTATTTCCCAAGTACCGAAGAAATATTCTTTGAACCTGATTTAGGCGCAGGAAAATCGTTCTTTGTTGGTGGGTGGATTGGAGAGTCTACAATTTGTCGTTAATAGATTACGCTCATTTTGAAAAGCGTTATTAATAAAATCACTAAAATTCGTATAACAATCGCTCTTGGAACGATTGTTATGCTGTTTTTGTGCATCGCCTGTGGTGATAATAAACCATCGATAACTGGCGCGATAACCAATAGGAGTGAAATGCCTGGTTTGAAAGTAGATGATATAACTACCATTATTTCTGATTCAGGAATTACACGTTATCGTATCAGTGCCAAAGTATGGTGCGTGTATGATAAAGCTACAGAACCGTATTGGGATTTTCCGGAAGGTTTACATTTAGAGCGATTTGATGAACAGTACAATCCTGATGCTAAAATAGATTGTAAACGAGCACGTTATTATCAAAATCGTCGTGTCTGGGAATTAAATGATAGTGTTCGTGCCACCAATTTACAGGGTGATCAATTTGCAACACAACAATTGTTTTGGAGTCAAAATGAAGAACGCATTTATTCCGATTCAGCTATAGTTGTGACACAACGTGATAAAAAAATTATGGGTGAAGGGTTTGAGTCCAATCAAAGTATGACGCGTTATACTATTCGTAAAACAAAAGGCATTATACCTATAGAATCGGAGGAGGAATTATAATGATGATTTATTGGATTATAGCTATTTCGTTACTTTTCTCAGCCTTTTTTTCGGGTATGGAAATCGCCTTTCTATCCTCTAATAAATTACGTTTTGAACTTGACAAAAAACGGCAGAGTTTAACATCGTCTATTATTACTATATTTTATAATAATTCTGAACAATTTATTGCTACGATGCTTGTTGGCAATAATATAGCATTAGTAATATATGGTATCAAGATGGCCGATTTGTTGTCTCCAATATTGTGCTTGTTTATAAACAATGCTGTCGCCATTAATGTTATTCAAACGATTATTGCGACCATTATAGTGTTATTTACGGGCGAATTTCTTCCTAAAACAGTCTTTCGTATCAATCCTAATGCCTGGCTGACTATCTTTTCACCTTTGTTGTGGCTGTGTTACGTTTTACTATTTCCAATTGCGCGTTTTTCTACCTTTTTATCTGTTAAATTACTGCAATTATTTAAGGTAAAGGTCGTAGATAAGGGCGAGAAACAAGAACTTGGTAAAGTGGATTTAGATTATTGGGTCAACGATTCTTTTGAACATGCCGATAATCAAGAAGAGGTTGAAAATGAAGTCAAAATATTTCAAAATGCGTTAGATTTTTCGTCTGTAAAATTACGTGACTGTATTGTGCCTCGTACTGAAATAGTATCATTAAGCGACACATCCTCTTTGGAAGAATTGCGTAATACGTTTATAGAAACAGGCTTCTCCAAAATTCCTATTTATAAAGATAATATTGATAATATTATAGGTTATTTTCATTCTTCAGATTTATTTAAGCAACCAACGGACTGGCATGAGTATTTAAGGCCAATTGCTATTGTTCCAGAAACCATGGCTGCCAATAAGTTGATGAATATGTTTATGCAGGAAAAACGTAGTATGGCTTTGGTGGTCGATGAGTTTGGTGGCACAGCTGGTATTGTTACGCTCGAAGATATTATGGAGGAGATTTTTGGCGAAATTGAAGATGAACATGATAACAAAGAGTATGTGGCTAAGCAAGTTGGTGAGAATGAATATGTGTTATCTGGTCGTTTAGAAATTGATCATGTAAATTCATTGTTCGATTTAAACTTGCCCGACTCGGATAATTATGTGACGGTAGCAGGATTTATTCTGCATCATTATGAACAATTTCCTAAATTAAATGATACAATTCGTATCTCTGACTGGACTTTTAAGATTTTGCAGGCACATAATAACCGTATTGATTTGGTTAAATTAACCATTAATTAATGGTAACATTCTTATTTTTAGAAAATTAATCAAATTTAAATAGGCGTTCACTTGTATTGCTTTTTTTTGTATATTCGTACCCTGATTTTTCGGACATATTAACAACAGTATTTATATTCTATTTAACAATTTAAAATGGCAACATTAGAAAGAATTAGAAGCCACGGAGTTTTGCTCATTGTGGTAGTTGGTTTAGCACTTTTGGCCTTTATCGTAGGTGATTTTTTGAATTCAGGTTCTACCTATTTCAATGAATCTAAAGCCAATGTAGCAGAAATTAATGGCGATAACGTTAAAATGGTTGATTACATGGCGTCTATCGATCAATTGACTGAAGTTTATAAAGTTGAATTTGGCGAATCCAATATCAATGAGGAAATGACCGAACAAATTCGTCAATCAGTTTGGGAGAGCACTGTTCGTGAAAAACTACTTGATGCTGAAACCAAAGCGATTGGTATGGAAGTGAGCAAACAAGAGTTGTTTGATTTAATTTTGGGTAACAACATTCATCCGCTTATTCGTGGTCGTCGTGTATTCTATAACCCAGAAACCGGCGCTTTTGACCCTAAAATTTTATCCCAATTTATCAGCATGTTGGACTCTGAAGAAAGTTCTAATATCCCTGCTGATCAGCTTAATACTTACAAACAATATTGGAAATTCTGGGAAAAAACGGTTAAAAATAGCCGTTTGGAAGAAAAATACAACATGTTGTTGACCAAAGCTACTGTAGCCAATTCACTCGAAGCTAAAAATTCGTTTGAAGGTTCAAAAACGGCTGTAGATGTGGTATATGCTATGAAACCTTATTTTTCAGTAGCCGATTCGTTGGTTACAGTTTCTGACAAAGAGGTGAAAGCATTGTATGAAAAGAAAAAAGAGCAATTCAAACAAGAAGCTAATTGCGATTTGAAATATGTCGCTTTTGCAATTCAACCATCAAAAGAAGACTTTGCTGAAGTTGAAAAATGGATTAATGATTTGAAAGTGGAATTTGCCACTACTGAAGATGTGGCTGATGTCACAAACTCTAATAGTGATGTTGCTTACAAAGGTATCAATCTTTCTAAAGAAGATGTAGCAGAAGACTTGCGTGGATTTGCTTTCTCTGGTAGAACAGGTGATGTCGTAGGTCCATTGTTTACTGATAATACCTATAGAATGGCTCGTATTGTTGAATCAGGTATTGCATCACCAGACTCTGTGAAATTACGTCATATCTTTGTAGCTGCCGAATCGCAAGCTGCTACACAATTGTTGGCTGACAGCTTAGAAAAAGCAATTCGTAGCGGTGCTGATTTCGCAGTGTTGGCTCGTCAACATTCACGTGTAGAACAAACTGCTGCTAAAGGTGGCGAAATTGGCTGGGTTCGTGAAACAGAAGTTGATAAAGATGTGGCAGAATCAGCTTTCAAAACAGGTGTGAATGGCTTGTTCCAAGTTAAAAATATGAATGGTATTCAACTATTCCAAGTTATGGAACGCGGTGCTGTGACTCCTAAAGTAAAATTAGCAGTTTTGGAACGTCGTGTAATTGCAAGTTCACGTACACAAGCTAAAATCTTTAATGAAGCTAAACAATTTGCTTCAGCCAACCAAACCGTGGAAGCTATGGAAGCTGCTGCTACTAAAGCAGGCTTACAAGTATTACCAGCAATGAACTTGAACATCAACGCCAATAAAATTGCGAACATCAAAAATTCACGTCAAATTGTACGTTGGGCATTTAAAGCTGAAGAAGATGCTGTGTCTGATGTATTCGAATGTGATGATCAATTGGTAGTTGCAGGTGTTGAACGTTTACGTGAAAAAGGTTATCGCGATTTGGCGGATGTGAAAACCATGTTGATGGCTGAATGTCGCAACGACAAAAAGGCTGAACTTTTACAAAAAGAGATGACTGGTAAAACCATGACTCAGTTGCAAGCTGAAAGCGCTACGATTGATACTGTATCTAATGTAACGTTTAATACGCCTTACGCTGGCTCTATTGGCAATGAACCTGTATTGTTTGCCTTAGCTCCAATGGCTAAAGTAAATGAACTCTCGGCTCCTCAAAAAGGTAATATGGGTGTATTTGTATTCACCGTGGTAAATAAAACAGAGTCGCCTGCAGCCTTCGATGCTAAAGCCGAAAAAGTTTTATTGACTGAACGTGCTAAAAATACGGTGCCTTACTTCTCAATAGAAGCACTTAAAAAAGCCGCTAACATAGAAGATCAACGTTACTTGTTTTTCTAAACAGAAACAAACATAATTCTACTAAGGGGCTTGTTCGAACTGCGGACAAGCCCCTTATTTTTTGCAAACACCGATTGCTGTTGATAGCAATCATTGTGAGGCATATAGTTGTTATGTGCTCACAGTAAAAGTATAAAGATATGTTACAAGATGTACAACGAAAAGAAATCGATGAATTATATAAAACCTCTATTGTTCAACAAACCGCCTTTTGGTCGATTGTAAAACGTAAAGTTGGTTGGCAATCTATGGCACTCAATTTTAAATCGTATCACAGTCAATTATTTCATAACGTGTCTAATGATCGTGCAATAACCTCTGATTTATTAGTCATTATTCAGCAGATTAATCAATCTGATAGCATTGCGTATGTGCCTTATGGTCCAGAATTAGAACCTGATCAGGAATTTCAGGGTTTGTTTTTGGAGGAATTGTCGGAATGTTTGCGGTCGTTTCTACCCAAAAATTGTTTTATGATTCGTTACGACTTATGTTGGGAGGCGTTTTGGGCTGACGATGCATCATTTGTAGATGACAGCGGTCATGTTCTTGAAGAACCGTCAACTAAATCGCAAGAGATGCGTTTGAACTTTAATACGGTCAATTGGAATTTAAGTAAATCGCAAACTAATATGTTACCAACGAATACACTTTATCTCGATTTACAAGAATCGCTTGATGTTATTCTGGCCCGGATGAAGCCTAAAACGCGTTATAATATCAATTTGTCGATTAAAAAAGGGGTGACTGTGCGTATCGCCGACTTGAGCGATTTACACATTTGGTATCAATTGTACAAAGAAACCGCTCATCGCAATGGTTTATTTGTGAATGATATTAAACATTTTGAAGCGATATTGACCGCTAAATCGGCGAGTACTACATCGCCAGCAGACGTGTACTATTTAATAGCAGAGGTCGATAACGCACCGTTAGCAGCTATGTTTTTAATTGTTTCTGGCAATCGTGGTTCGTATTTGTATGGCGCGTCGTCGAGCAATAATCGTAATTTTATGGCTACTTACGCTTTACAATGGGAGGCTATTAAAATCTCTAAAGCCAAAGGCTGCACCGAATACGATATGTTTGGTGTTTCACCCAA
>JACJXJ010000024.1 GCA_020636695.1 Prevotellaceae bacterium | reverse complement strand
TTTTTCTCAACTAACTCATTTTCAATTTACTTATTTTTGATTCAAAAGTGCTAAAGGCTGTGAGAAAAGGAAAGATGTGCATTCTGACGTGAGTTTTGAGGTAAATAATTAGTCTCAAAAGAAGTTCTAAAAGTCACTTTAAAGCACATTTTTATCAAATTAGGGACAAAATACAATTTTAACCCCTGAATTTAATCTGTAAAAAGTTGAGTAAAAAAGCTAGCTAGTACATTTTCGACCTCTAACAAATCCAATTTTTGACCCAATTCTTGCTCCATAGAGGTCACACCTTTGTCAACAAATCCACAAGGATTGATATTTTTAAAATAAGTAAGATCGGTATTTATGTTTAAAGCAAAGCCATGCATGGTTACAAATCGGCTACTTTTGACTCCAATGGCACATATTTTACGGCACCGAGTAACACTTTCGACATCCAACCAAACCCCTGTAGCATGTTCGAGTCGAGTCGCTGTGATACCATAATGAGCTAAAGTCAAGATAACAGCCTCTTCCACCTTATATATATAGTCTTTTAAACCGAGGTGAAATTTATCCAAGTCAAAAATAGGATAACCCACAATTTGTCCAGGACCATGGTAAGTAATATCACCACCTCTATTGGTTCTAACTAAAGGCACGTTATAAGGATTATATAACATATTTTCTGAGTGTCCACTCTTTCCGAGTGTATAAACATGTGGATGTTCACAAAACACCAAACGACTCGTAGTTGTTTGATTGGCTATTTTCTTATTAATAATTTCATCGAATAAGACCGTTTGACGATCCCAAGCTTCTTGATAATCGATAGTTCCCCACTGTTCGATGCAAATTGACATAATTGTAAAAGTATATAACGAAAAAAAACATTTGTACTAACACCATCATCACTTGCAGATAACTCTATAACCTTTCCTTATATTCAGAAGGAGCTTTACCTGTTATTTTTTTAAACCATTCATTAAATGATGAAGATGAAGCAAAACCACATTGCACGTAAATATCCATCATATTCATATCGGGATTTTCGCGAATCAAGTGTTGCGCCTCATTTACACGATACGTATTAACACATGTACGGAAATTAGTATTGTATACCTGCTTAAGAAATTGAGAAAAATAGGTACGATTGGTATTTAAATAAGCTATTACATCTGTAGCTGCCAACTCGCTATTTCGCCAAATTTTATCCTCTTGACATAATTTATTAAATGCGACAGACATTCCCTCATACTGCTCTAGTCCCATAGAATCATCAGGTTCTAATTGAGATAAAGGCTCAAAATCTTTTGAATAAACACTTTTATGCGCATAACCAAAAAATGCTAAAGAAGTATAAAAAATAATAGTACTAGCCAAGACTAACAAATGAATCCATATGTCACCATTCACATACGAAACAATGGATAGTAGAAAATAAGTAATGTAAAGGACAATGACCAAAAACATCCAATTAAGAGTACTACGAGAAGAAACTATAGCAAAATCTTTCTCCAAATCAGATTGATACTGTTTATAATTGACATACGTTCCTATTATCAAAATCATACCATACGATATCCGCATTAAAAGTGCAATAAAACGTACAATCATATCAGGATGTGACCAATATGGTTTAATTTCCTCAAAGGAATAAACTAAAGGTGCATTACCATAGTAATGTTGTACAACATAATGAGCCAAAAATAAGAAAACTAAAGGCATGTAGAAAACAAACCATCTTTTCCACCGCATACAATGCCCTGTAGTAACAGCATACACATAATTATAGAAAATAGGCACCATCAGAATCATATGACTCATGGTAAAAAAGTCTAAAATGGGTAGAGGAGCCTCTACTGAAACCATTTCGTAATTGAGCCACAGAAAAAAAAGTAATGGATAAATTGAAAATAATAGTAATAATGCGCGGACAGAATGATCTTTTCTCCAATCTGCAAAAAAGAATATGAAAAGCGCAATAAGAATAGAATTTGAAAACGGCAAAGTATGCAAAACAGAGACAAAAAATGAATACGGTGTTAACATAGCATTGGTTTTAGATTTTGGTGTAATTAATTATGCCACTCGATATTCGGCAACATGCGCATCATCCATAAAATTTGTCCTTGACGACGGCGCATATAAGGACCTGGATTTGTTACACTATAACGACGAGGACTTGGCAAACTAGCAACTAATAAAGCCGCTTGTGGTGCATTCAATTTAGCCGCCGATTTATGGAAATAATGGTGCGAAGCCGCTTCAACACCATAGATACCATCGCCAAGTTCCACAACATTGAGATAAACTTCCATGATACGTTCTTTACCCCACACAAGTTCTATTAAAAGTGTGAAATAGGTTTCAAATCCTTTACGAACCCAAGTTCGCGAACCAGAGGTAAACACATTCTTGGCGGTTTGTTGCGAAATAGTACTACCACCTTTTAGACGTTTCCCTTTTTTATTATCCTTATAGGCTTGTTGAATTCCCTTAATCGAAAAACCATAATGAGTTAAAAATAAATCATCTTCTCCTGCAATAGCGGCACGCACAACTTTGGGCGACATTTTTTCTATTGGAACCCACGTCTTTTCTACACGCACATCCCTATCTTCATCGAACATAGCTTGTACCACACGAATCACCACTAAAGGTGTAACATAAATAGGTACAAACTTCAATAAAACAACTACAGCAAATGTAACACTAAAAAACCAAACTGGTATCTTCCAAAATAATTTTTTCATAAATTTACTAACTTGTTGACGATATCGACGATTTGTGATATTAAAAGATGTTCATTGTCATTATAAATAACATAATCAGCATGATGGCGCAACACTAACGCATCCATTTGCGTTTCCATCCGTTTTTGAACCTGTTCCATAGTCACCGCATCACGTTCCACTACGCGCTGCAAACGCAACTCTTGAGGTGCTTCAACAACTATCGTCTTATCCATCACAGTAGAAAAGCCCGACTCAAACAAAATAGCAGATTCTGCAAAAACCAAAGTAGTCTGTTGAGTGGTACACCACGTATTAAAATCGGCAAAAACTACGGGATGAATAATGGCATTAACCGCTGCGCGTTGGGATGAATCTTGAAATAAATAAGAAGCTAAAAGTGGACGATTCAAATGATTATCGGTGTAAATAGCTGAACCAAACAACGCCACTAACGATTGACGAATAGTACTATTCGTATCGGAGAGCTCTTTGGCTCGTATGTCGGAGTTATAAACGGGATAACCGAGCAAACGAATGACGTCAGAAACCACCGACTTGCCACTGCCTATGCCACCAGTAATACCGATTTTTATCATAACATCAATGTTAAAATTGAATATAAAGGGACATCACACTATTCTTTCTCTAATAGAAATTCAACCTCCATAGGAGCATACCGCATATTGAGCACATCTGTGTGGAGTGTAGAAAGATGTACCTTTACTTGATGTTCTTTTGTATTTTCTAAATCTTCGTAAAAGACCTCGGCTTTAAAATCATTTGCAGTAACGGAGTTAAAGCGACTCACGCCAATTGAAAATGTAACCCGTACAAAAGCAGGAAAGGTACGTAAAACTGTGGTTGATGGGAAATTTACACTTTGAATCGGAATTTCAAGGGTTTTTTCGGTAGATAACTCTATAGGGACATTGATTTGAACCTCTGATACCTCCACATGACCATACTCTAAAGTCATCAACGGCTCCTTAAATACTGACGTTTTAGAGAGTGGCTTTACAAAAAATGGTTTTACAGCTATAAAATGCATGGTATCAAGCACCGCTTGAGGAGCATACACATTAACCAAAGCGGGTGTTATCGAAATTGAATCTGCCAAGACATACTGTGCCGCTAAAGGAACATCTTCCGACAAACGAATAGGCAACACTTTATGCCCCAATGTCAAATAATTCAATGTAAGCAATCCTGGAGTTAAGTCTTCAATTTGTGAAGATTCTGGCAGACGACGTTGGATATCGCTTTTTAAAAGTTGCATATCATAAATCACTTGTCCCGAACCATCAAAAGAATTAGATAAATCAACAACTAATGTATCGACATCTGCATTTAAATAATAATTCATCAGCTTCTGCCCCTCATTCTTAACCGAGAACGTCACATGTTGAGGTAAATCAGTTGTAAGCAACACATCATTCGGGATTCCTTCATACACCAAATCGAACGAAACAGTCATGGATCGGCGCGTACCAATGGTGTGCATAAACCAAAAGGCTGACGCCAAGCACAAAAATAAGAAAAAAGTTGCCGTGTCTTTTGTAAAAAAGACTTCGGCAACTTTTGTGATAATCGTCTTAGTGCGTTTTAATATGGACGTCCAAGCAATTTTTTGCATAACAGACTCGCTGTTTGAAAAATCAGCTACAAATTATTTTGCAGGCTGTTGCGATGCATCTTCTGGAGAATCAAAAACCATGTTTTTATTCACCTTAATGCGAACGTTATCAGCAATTTCGAGCACAACGATATTATCTTTTACCTCTTTAATTTTACCATAAATACCGCCAGAGGTCACCACGTGTTTACCTGATTCTAATGAATCTTGGAATTTACGTACTTCTTTTTGACGTTTGCTTTGTGGACGAATCATAAAGAAATAGAATACCACAAAAATAAGGACCATCATCAATATACCACTCCAATTACTAGCTGGTGATGGTTCTGCTGCGGCCTGTAACATAATAGTTAATAAGTTCATAACGTAATCAATTTAATTTTAGGTTTATAAATCTAGACAAAGATAGTAATTTATTTTGAATAAACCGATTCTGCCTTCATTAATTTATTAGAGCGCTTGAGTTCAGTCACAATTTTATCCAAAACACCATTCACAAACAAACCACTACGAGCCGTACTGTACATTTTAGCGATTTCAATATATTCGTTAAAAGTGACGTTAACAGGAATAGTAGGGAATGAAAAGAGTTCAGACAACGCCACTTTCATAATCAAAATATCCATGAAAGCGATACGATCCAATTCCCAATTTTTGGTATGGTCATCAATCAAAGCGCCGTATTCGTCAGCATTAGCAATAGCATTATGAAACAACGTTGTTACAAATTCCTCGTCAGACGCATCTTTGTACATAGGCAATAACTTTTGGTCAGCGCCATTAGCTTGGTCAAATTGTTTAATGGTTTTCAACACAAAACTTTCCACAATTTCAAGGTCGTCGTTCCAATAAATACTCTGCTCTTCCAAGAACGCATCAAATTCGTCATTATTCAACAATTCTTGCTTGATGATTTTACGCCACAAATTCTTGTCCGATTCGTATGTATGTGCGGTCTCGGCCATGTAAGCCGCATAATAATCCGATTCCAAAATGCTTTCGTAAATACGTTTTAGCACATCTTGATGCTCATCCCAAGGGAATTTAGCGTTTTTACGATACAACGCCAATTGTTCATTCTGCACCAATTGATGCACAAATAAATTATCAATAAAACGCGTGTTGGGATTTAATTCTTGTTCCGTAGGTCGGAACTTATTCCGTTTGTTATCAATGGTTAGTTCTGCATAATGCGTTAACTCGATAATCATTGAAAGTAGAAAATGATACAAGTCGTAAGCTTTTGATATGCTTAACTTTAATTCTTTTTCAGCAGCTGGTATACTTTTATTATCACTCTGAAAATAAGCATATAATACTTGTACAGCTTTAATACGGAGAAGAGCTCTGTTTATCATAAAAAAACGGATATTTTTGATGGTGCAAAGATAAACATTTTGGAGGGAATCACCGCTTTTTTCGCCAAAAAAGATTTTAATATAATTCAAACAATTAAAAATCAGCTCGTTAAATAATTTATATAAGAAAACAAAAAGAGCACTCACAAAAATAACATCAAATAGTTTGTTCAACTGAAAAATTATTCTCAATTTTGGGAGAACAAACAAACAGCATTTTACTTAAAAGGAGCATCCCATATAAACTAAATAAAAAACTTTATATCAGAAAGTTAGATATATAACGAACGCTATTATGGAACATTCAACTAACGACAAGAGAGAGCAAGAAATTGTATTTTCGAGAGCTATTAAAACGGGAAAACGCATCTACTATTTAGATGTAAAGCGCACACGTACCGACGATCTATTTTTAGCTATTACTGAAAGTAAAAAACGAGTTACAGGTACCGACGAAAATGTACAAGTCACATTCGAAAAACACAAAATATTTCTCTACAGAGAAGATTTTGAAAAATTCACGGTGGCCTTACAAGATGTGATTGATTTTGTACACCAAGCGTTACCCGAAGATGAGGTGAAACTTGCTCCAACAGACATTACCGACGAACCTGTAGAAGACAAAGAAGAAGAAAAGCCGAGAAGCAAATTCGATTTCCACATGGACTTCGACATGTAAAGCATTAGTTATCGTCGAATCTAATTCAGGACTAATCAAATAGAGTAACAAAACCTCTGTTCGATTAGTTCTCTTTTTATCTACTAGAGAAAAACACCGATAGACTTCAAGGATACATATTTTTTTTGTACCTTTGTCGACTGCAAAAAAATGACAGAATAACACGCTAAATTTAATCATTCAATGAATATTTCTTATCATTGGCTCAAAACGTATTTGGCCACCGAAGTAGCTCCTGTTGAGCTTGGAAAAATACTTACTTCCATCGGATTGGAAGTGGGTTCAGTTGAAACAGTACAAACCATTAAAGGCGGATTAGAAGGTTTAGTTGTAGGCGAAGTACTCACATGCACGGAACACGAAAATTCCGACCACTTACACGTTACCACAGTTAATGTTGGTAGTGGCGAACCCTTACAAATTGTATGTGGTGCAGCCAACGTAGCTGCTGGTCAAAAAGTAATTGTAGCCACTGTGGGCACGGTACTCTATTCGGGCGACGAATCGTTTACCATCAAACGTTCCAAAATTCGTGGCGTGGAATCATTAGGCATGATTTGCGCAGAAGACGAAATTGGCGTTGGTAAAAGCCACGATGGCATTATGGTATTACCAGCCGACACCAAAGTTGGAACACTTGCCAAAGATTATTTTGATATTAAGGACGACACCGTTATTGAAGTTGACATTACGCCAAACCGCGCCGATGCAGCTTCTCATTTTGGTGTGGCACGCGATGCAGCGGCTTATTTTGCAACACACAACCAACCAACAACGTTAACCAAACCAAGTGTTGACGGATTCAAAGTAGCTCATACCAACCTGACTATTCCAGTAACGGTTGAAAACAGCGACGATTGTCCACGTTATGCTGGCGTTACCATTTCCAATATTCAAGTAAAAGAATCGCCAAAATGGTTACAAGATCGCCTCAATATTATCGGCATACGTCCAATTAATAACGTAGTAGATGCCACCAATTATGCGCTACACGCATTTGGTCAACCACTACACGCCTTTGATGCAACCAAAATTAAAGGTGGAAAAATCATCGTAAAAAAAGTGACTGAAGGCACCAAGTTTGTCACGCTCGATGGCATTGAACGCAAACTATCGGCACAAGATTTAATGATTTGCAACGCCGAAGAACCGATGTGTATGGCTGGTGTATTTGGCGGTCACGATTCGGGCGTAACAGAACAAACCACCAGTATTTTCATCGAAAGTGCTTATTTCAATCCAGTAACGATACGCAAAACGGCACGTCGTCACGGCTTAAATACCGATGCGAGCTTCCGCTACGAACGCGGCATCGACCCAAACAATACAATTTATGTACTTAAATACGTGGCGTTACTCATTCAAGAATTGGCTGGCGGCGAAATTTCGAGCGAAATTATCGACCTCTACCCTACACCGATGGCCGATTTCAAAGTAAACGTTACGCTCGATAAAATTCACACGTTGATTGGCAAAGCCATTCCAGAAGAAACTATCGAAACCATTTTCAAAGGTTTGGAAATGCGCGTACTCGCCAAAGCAAATGGTGCATACGAATTGAGCATTCCGCCTTACCGTGTGGATGTGCAACGCGATGTGGACGTGATTGAAGACATTATGCGTATTTATGGTTACAACAATGTGGAATTTAGCGATTCGTTGAAATCGAATATCAGCTACTCACAACGTCCTGACAGCAACAAGTTACAACACCAAATTTCGGAACAACTCACAGCCTGTGGATTCAACGAAATTTTGAATAACTCCTTGACCAAAGCCAGCTACTACGATACACTCGAAACCTTACCAGCTCAAAACTGCGTAAAATTGATGAACGCACTGAGCAACGATTTGAGCGTAATGCGTCAAACGCTGTTGTTTGGTGGTTTGGAAAGTGTGGCTTACAATATCAATCGTCAAAATGCCGATTTGAAATTCTACGAATTTGGTAATTGCTACCATTTCAACGGCGACAAACGTGATGCAGAAAACGTATTAGCACCTTACAGCGAAGAATATCATTTAGGCTTGTGGCTCTGCGGCAAACGTGCGCAACAAAGTTGGTTGCGTGCCGAAGAAAAAGCATCGTTCTACGAACTAAAAGCGTATGTACAAAACGTATTACGCCGTTTGGGCATCGATTTGCAAAAAACAACGATTACAGAATTCAGCAACGATTTATGGTCGGAAGGTTTAACTATTGCCACCGTATCGGGCAAACCATTGGCAACACTCGGTTTGGTTGCTCCAAAATTGTTGAAAGCATTCGACATCAACACCACAGTCTATTTCGCCGATTTGGAATGGAAACAGTTGCTCAAAGAATCGGGTAAACACAAAATTGCGTATCACGAAATTTCAAAATTCCCGGCTGTAAAACGCGACTTGGCGTTATTGCTCGACAAACACATTACCTTTGCCGAAGTTGAACAAGTAGCACGCAACACCGAACGTAAACTGTTGCAATCGGTTCACTTGTTTGATGTGTACGAAGGTAAAAACCTCGAAGCTGGTAAAAAATCGTATGCGGTGAACTTCACACTTCAGGACAACGAAAAAACCTTGAACGACAAACAGATTGACGCGATTATGCAGAAATTAATTGCCAATTTTGAAGAAAAACTAGGTGCAAAACTACGCTAAACAGCGTTCACATAATCCCACAAAAAAATCCCGCTTTGAAATTTCAGAGCGGGATTTTTTATATTATGAAATTTAGCTTTTAAAATAAATAACCTGTATTGATATACAAACTACCGCCGCCATCTTGGTGATTGAATGGCATACCGTATTCCACCGCCACAATAAAATTGTGGTTAATAATAACACGAAAACCGCCACCAGCAGCCATGTGAGGCATTTCTTTGGTGCCTTTGGCCATATACGCATCATAGGCAGCACGCAACGCTGGCGTATCGGTTCCAGGCGCTGGATTGTACGACATATCGTAAGGACGCGTTACCATGCCACCATCGAAGAAAGCACTCAAACCCAACGCCACATTTTGATTCAATAGCGGGAATTTGACAAACTTCCAACGAAATTCGCTGTTCCACGATACCAAGTCGAGTCCTTGTAAACGGCAGAACAACAAACCGCGTGTACTACGATAGCCACCAAACGCTTCGCGATCGAAATTCAAACCCATATTGGTAATGTAAGGCAACACATAATATGGCGCCGATTTCCCCATCGTGCCTTGATAAACTACACGATAAGCGAATGTCAATTGGTCTTTTACAATAGGGACATACTGACGAAACGTGGCAGAATAGCGATAATAAGGATGCGTAGTTCCTAAGAATTTAGGGGCAATAATGGCGTGTACATCCGCCCAAATACCACGGTTTGGTGCAGCTTCGTAATCGCGCGTATCATACACCAAACCTAAACGCAAGGCACTCGAAAAACCGCCATCTGCTTCATCAGCAGGAATCACGCCCCAATCCTTGTATTTATCGAACAACGTTTGTTTTGAAAACATATACACGCTGTCCTTGCCTTTATTCACACGGTCTTGGTCGATGGTACGCATACGAAACCAACTGAAGTGATAACCAGCTTCCCACAAGAGTTTATGATCCCAAATATTGCCACTAAAATCTGCCTTAAAGGTGGGCACTAAACGGTCGACACGATAAAAAGCGGTCATGTATTCAGGATTTGGTAAATTGGTAGAGCTATAAACATCTCCAGCTTTTTGAGCGTCTTTCAACGCTGTCACATTATCGAAATCGTAAAACGATTGGTAGCCATTGAATCCATAAAAGTCCAACGCTTTTTCAATCATCACATTACCAGCGAGCGACATACGAACATGTGGAATCAAATGGCGCGTATCGTAGGTAACAATGTATTTTTGTCCGCCTTTGGTATAAGCCGACGCTTCAAGATACCATTGTTGACGTGGTTGTGGATACGTAGAGCCGTCGCCGAAGTCGTAAATATTCAACAACGCGCCATACTGCAAACCGCGGTCTTGATCAAAGGCAACCACAGGCAGTGAACCAAACGAAAATCCTTTCTTAATAATGTCTTTTTTGTTTTTGTGACCAAAAAGTCCTTTCTTTTCAGTCGCTGTAGAATCTAAAGCAAGCGCCTCATTTTTTGAAACCGTCGATACCAAGGTATCATCGGCCAAAGGAGCCAAGTCGTGCATGTCTTCTTGTGCTGAGAGCACACCGACAGACAGACAAGCGAATAACAACACGATTTTTCTTTTCATACTTGTAAACAGATTTTGGTGGTTAATAAAATAACGTACGCACTTCTGCTATCAGGGCACGTAACGTTGGGTTTCTAAACAAACGCCAATCGGAAACTGTTAAACGTAATAAACGCATATATTCGTTCAAAACGATATGTGATGGAACGACCGCCAGACATAATACTAAAGCTACAGGCCACGAAAAATTCAAAAATAAAATCAACGCACAAACCAACATAATAATAGGCAACAAAAGCAATGTCAACACGTACCGAAACGAATTGCGAAATGCTTTATCTTCCATACGCGAGGTAATGCCCTCAGCCGTTGCCCAAATAGGCAAAGTAACCACAGCCGCCACCAAGAAATAAGGTAACGTCACCAATAACACGCACGCCTTGAGCAGTAAAGAGCCAACCAAATGTTTCACATGCAGAGAATCGACTGAAATACCATATTTCTGACGTGCCTCAGCCACTTGTGCCGCTTTTTGAAACACTTGTGCCGCTTTTTGTGGTTGCTCTTGAGCCAATTTCTGTGCATCAGCCACCACGGTTTGGTTCATCTGTAATCGGTTTTTGAGCGACGACTTCACGCCTTGCTCTTTCATACGCTTAGCCGTAGATAAATAGCACAATTCCAATATGGCATCATACGTTTCATCATCGGGAATCCACAAAATAACCTTTTTCAATTCTTCGGCCAGTTCGTTACGAAGTCCATTCATCAACTGCGGTACTTCATCGTCGGGATGTTCGGCTACATAACGCGTTACATTAATAGGATTACCTACCGTAAAAAGTAACGACGAGCGATAACGAAAATAGTTCCCATATTCAACGCCCATAGGCACAATATACACGGGCATACGACCAGCTGCGCGTTCGTTGGTCAATAACGCGATACGAAAAATACCTTTCACCAAAGGTAATAAACTATGTTTGGCACGATGTGTACCTTCTGGCATAATACAAAATGGCACTTTATCGCACAAAACATCCACAGCACGATCCATAATTTCGTCGTTCTTCGACAAATTGCTAAAGCCATCGCGAATGCGCAAGATAGGCATAATTTTCAAGAACGTAAGGATTTTAGCGATAAGCGGTTTTTTAAAGATATCGGCACGCGCCACAAACACAGTTGGTTTATGGTCGGCCACCAACACCGCCAAGGCATCCTGCAAAGCATTCGTATGATTCGGTGCAAAAATCACCGCTCCGTCTCTCGGGATTTTATCCAATTCGGTATATTCAAACCGTCGATACGCCATAAAAAAGGTAGCGTCGACGTAATAACGTAATAGTGAATAGAATTTATTCTTATCTTGAATGCGAGCCATAGCTATAAAAAAACAATTCAATTAATTTTTGTACCAACGTGAAAACACCAACGACACTGACAAACCTGAAATAATATGCCAAATGCCCCACCAAGCGGTAATAAACAACATACCGCCAATGGCTAAATCGGGTGGAAATATTTTAGGATTGAACAAAAGTACCAAACCTAAACCCGAATTTTGAATACCAGTTTCAATCGTAAGTGTCCGTCTGTCGGCAAAAGGCAATTTGAACAAAGTTGCCATACCAAACCCTGTTGACAATGCCAATCCATTATGAATAAGCACTAAAATAAATATGAAACCAATGTATTTCAAAAATAAGTCTACGTTATTACCAAATGCCAATACAACCATCATAATAAAAAATAAGATGGAAAAATATTGCATTGGCTTTTTCAGCTTCTGAGCCACTTTAGGTAAATAATGTGAAACCAAAATACCTATCAACAACGGTACTCCTAACAATAAAAAAACGGTTTCAAACATTTGATAAATATCGATGTGTAATTCGCGCAAAGCACTTCCTGCCTCTGGGTTTACAAAATTGACGTATAAACCTCCCCACAAAGCAAAATTGGCTGGCGTTAACACTGTAGAAAGTGAAGTAGTAATAGCGGTTAGTGTAACTGATAGTTCGGTATTTGCTTTAGATAACTGCGACATAAAATTGGAAATATTGCCGCCAGGACATGCTGCCACCAAAATCATACCCATAGCCACCATGGGCGTAATATACTGATTGAACACAACAATAAGTAAAAACGTAAGTGCTGGTAACAAAACAAGCTGCGAGACCAAACCCACAACCACCGATTTTGGTTTTTTAAAAACCTCTTTGAACATGCTTGGCTGAATACCCAAAGCGACACCAAACATGACAAATGCCAACACAATATTGATGATATGCATACCACCAGCCGAAAAATTGATACGAATCGTATCTAATTGTAGTAAATCTTCGTACATATAATAATCGATTAAGTGATCAATAAATCAAATAAAACGGCTAAACAACGTTCTAAATAGACAAACAAAAAAAACGAAAAAGAGCTGAATCCAGTATGCGTTTGCATCTTGAATTCCGCTCTTTGTATTTTTACATCAAGTCCAAATTAAATGAACATTTAAGACTCCATTTTCGCCGGATTTTTATAATAAGTCCCTCCCTCTTCAAATTCTTTAATGGCGCTCAAGGTTGGTTTTGGCATTTTTTCATAATAACGTGAAATCTCTATTTGTTCACGATTTTCAAATACTTCTTCCAAGTTATCGCTCACCGATGAAAAATCCTGAAGTTTCTTGTCCAATTCGCGTTTCATTTCTGCCGCAATTTGGTTAGAACGTTTACCTATAATGCGCACAGTTTCATACACATTCCCTACTGGCTCAGCCAATGAGTTCATATCACGTGTAATCGTGTTTGTTGGTGCTTTAACTTTTTTGTAATCCATAATCCTATTTATTTTATGTGTTGTTTTGCTTCTTTCAACATTTTATTAGCATCACGAATGTATTTACCATTTGGATACTCACTTGAATAATTATAATATTCATCCACCACTTCGCTATAACGCTCTGGTTGTTTTTCTGCAATACTCAACGTGGCTTCTTTATACTTCGACTGTAAAATAAGGTACAGCAATAATTCGCGATGTTTGGTCTCGGGATAATCTTTCAACGTATTGTTGGCTGTGATAATAGCCGAGCGGTAATTATTACCCAAGTACATACCTAAATTATAGTATAACTTAGCATTCAAATAGCCTTTGTATGCCAACTTATCTTCTAGTTCAAACATATATTGATACGCTTGTGGTGTGCGATCACTTTGTGGATATTGTTCCAAAAATTCACTAAATGCTTGAATTGCACTATGTGTACTCGCTTGATCAAGACGTGGGTCTGACGAATCTTTATAATAGCAATAACCCACCATGTATTTACAATCAGCAGCAAACTCACCACGTGGATAACTTTTCACGTACGTACGATAATATTCAGCAGCCGAGTAATAATCCTCTTGTCCTAAATACGATTCAGCCAACAAATAGAGCACCTCTTCGGAACGCCCACTACCTTTGTAGTACGCCATAACATCCTCAAGCAACGTGGCACTCTTGCTAAAATCCTTCTCCTGAAAATAATTCTTAGCAGCTGTAAATTTTACATCTGGATCCGTATTTTTAAGCAACTGTTGATAGTCGTTACACGATACCAAAAGCAGCAGTAAAGCGCTTATATAGAGAATTCTTTTAGTCATAATGATTTCAGCTTGCAAAGTTATATAAAAAGCACGAATAATGAAAATATTTTTTATTCACCTAGCATAACGCTGTTTTGACCGTTATTATTGCTTAATTTTTACTAATCAATCATTTATCCTGACGAATAGGAAACCCATCACTCCAAACGGTTTTCAATGTCCCCTGATCATCATAAATAAAATAACCTTCAATGTCGGGATGCACGCGGCACAGCTCCAAACTTTGCTCCAATCCTACCACCATACAAGCCGTTGCATAAGCATCGGCAGTCATACAGTCGTGAGCTAGAATAGTGGCGCTTAATAACGAATGTTGAACAGGATAACCCGATTTTGGATCGATGGTATGCGAATATTTTTTGCCATTTTCGACATAAAAATTACGATAATTGCCCGACGTAGCCATACCGCCACGTGTCAATTCTACCACTTGTTCAATTTCGCTCACCGTAGAGGTACTATCTTCTACGGGCTTATTAATCCCGACACGCCAAGGTTTTCCTTTGGCATTTTGTCCTTCCACCACTACTTCACCGCCAATTTCCACGATGTAATTTTTAGCACCATGACGCGCCAATTCCTCTGCTACCACATCACAGGCATATCCTTTAGCTATAGCGCTAGCATCAATCATCATCTGTGGATTTTGTTTCACCACACGGTTATTTTCAATCCTCATTTTTTGATAACCAACCAACGGCAACAAACTATCGACACGCGCAGCGGTAACTTGCGCTTTTTCTTTGAATCCAAACCCCCATAAATTGACCAAAGGAGCCACGGTCATGTCGAACGCCCCATTGGTAGCTGCCGACACTTCGGTTGCTTTATGAAACACATTCAAAAAAAGCGAGTCGAGCGTTACCGAATCGTTACGATTGACCGACGCAATCACCGATTTAGGATTAAACATGGACAACGACGCATCGAAACGCTGAAATGAAGCTCGAATCGCATTGGTAAGCGACGAATCAGCTTCGTACGTAATGTGATACGTAGTGCCAAACACATAACCGCTATCCATAAAATACTCCTTTTTAGGCGCTCTATCTACAAAAAACAACATATACACCGCCAAGCAAATTAATGCAACGGCAAAAACTAATTTTGGTTTTTTCATATCTCAAACTCGAGTTAATAATTCATATTTAAAGCATCTGCTGCGTGCGCTGTTCGTGCGCCAACAACGCTTGCTTACGCTCCAAACCGCCAGCGTAGCCAGTAAGCGCACCACTCGCGCCAACCACACGATGGCACGGCACCAAAATAGCAATCGGATTACGATGATTGGCACCACCAACGGCACGACACGCTTT
>JACJXJ010000023.1 GCA_020636695.1 Prevotellaceae bacterium | reverse complement strand
CCGTTTGTTTGCTCCAGCCCGACGGACAACGTAATGGTGAAAATGGCATCAATAGAGCTATTGAAAACCTCGAATTTCAATTTACAGACGCCATTCGTATCTTGAATAAGAAGAAGGTAGAGAAAATAGCTTTTCTCGAAGGACATGGCGAATTGTCAGAAGAATTAGTATATGATGTATCGGAAGCTTTTAGTCGTTATTTCCAAATCGACCGAGGCGTCATTGGTCTAGATGCCAGTATTTTGGACGATTACAAAGCAATAGTGATTGCCAAACCTAAGAAACCATTTAGTGAATCGGACAAATATATTATCGACCAATACATTATGAATGGTGGTCGCGTATTGTGGTTAATTGACGGCGTCCAAATACAAGAAAGCGACTTGACACAACGAGGAGTTGCGCCTATGCTTCCTTTGGATGTTAATTTACAAGACCAATTATTTCGTTATGGCGTTCGCATTACTAGCACATTAGTGCAAGACGCACAATGTGCCTACATGCCTATGAATATCGCCAAACCTGGTGAAACACCTCAATTTGAGCCATTACCTTGGTTCTATACGCCATTATTATTGCCTTCGCCCATCAGCCCTATTACTAAAAATTTAATGCAAGTCAAAGCAGACTTTGCCTCTGTATTAGATTTTACGAGTGATGAAAATAAAGTACAAAAAGACTTGTTACTCATCACGTCGAACGCAACACACGTAAGCCAAGCGCCAGCCACTATCGACTTATCGCAGCTACTCGAAAATTCTAAACAAGATGGCTATTTCTTTACCAAATACCAGCCAATAGCCGCTTCATTACAAGGCGTTTTTCCTTCCAATTTTCCTTCACGCGGTCGCATGGTACCAGCAGGCATTGTCAGCGAAAAACCACATCGCGACGAGAGTGTACCAACTCGTATGATTGTGGTAGCCGATGGCGATATTATTCGTAATGAAGTCGAAAATTCGGCACAAGGCATTCACATTATTCCTGCGGGCTACGACAGAGCCAGTCACATGACGTTTGGCAACAAAGATTTCTTACTCAACGCCCTACTTTATCTCACCGATGACCAAGATTGGCTTTCGTTACGTAATAGAACTTTTAAGCTTCATTTACTGAATAAAACAGCGGTTAATACCAATCGTCACTTTTGGCAATGGAGCAATATTTTATTACCATTAGCATTACTAGCCATCTTTGGTGTGATGCATTTTGTGGTACGTCGCAAACGTTTTGAAAAAGGCTAAATTTCCTTCAAAAAATTTGTAAAATAAAATAATTCCAGCTATCTTTGTGAGTTACAAAGCGTAATATCGTCTAATCAATAAAACTAAAAAACATATGAAATTTACAGTCTCTAGCACCGCTCTTTTGAGCCACTTGCAATCTATTGGTCGTGTTATCAATCCTAAAAGCCCACTGCCAATTCTGGAAAATTTTTTACTCAAAATAGAAGATAAGACACTTACCATAACCGCTTCTGACCTAGAAACGACTTTAATTACTTCGTTAGAAGTTGAAAATCCATCGGGCAACATCACGTTAGCTGTAAACGCAAAATTATTGATGGATTCTTTACGTGAATTTTCGGAACAACCATTGCAATTTGATATCAATGAAAATAATTTGGCTGTCATTATCAAAACAGAAAGTGGCAACTACAATTTCATTGGCCAAAATGGCGACGAATATCCAAAATTACCAGCATTAGGCGACGAAGCTAATACACTCACTTTGCCTGTGGAAATCTTGGCTAATGGTGTGAACAAAGCGGCTTTTGCTACCGCTGATGACGATTTACGCCCAACGATGACTGGTATCTATTTTGACATCAAATCAGACGACATTACCTTTGTAGCAACTGACGCACACAAATTGGTGCGGTTAAAAAATACAAGCGTTAAAAGTGGTGTTGATGCGGCATTTATTTTGCCTAAAAAACCAGCTAACATGCTCAAAAATATCATCGCTAAAGAAAGCGGTGATGTAGAAATACGTTTCGATCAAAAAAATATCGTATTCAAACTTCCTTCATACGTTATGGTTTGTCGTCAAATTGAAGGTCGTTTCCCAAATTACAACGGTGTAATTCCACAAAATAATCCATACAAATTGATTATCGACCGTTTGTCGTTAATGAACGCCATCAAACGCGTGTACACCTTCTCAAACCAAGGTACAGGGTTGATTAAATTGGCTATTAGCGAAAACACATTGGTAATCACAGCGCAAGACATTGACTTTTCAACGTCAGCAAAAGAAACCATGACTTGTCAATATCAAGGTGAAACCATCAATATTGGATTCAAAGCGCCATTTTTAGTAGATATCTTAAATAACATCAATAGCGGTGACGTGGTTATCGAATTGGCCGATCCTTCACGCGCAGGTATCATCCTTCCGTTTGAAAACGAAGCTAACGAAGAACTGTTAATGCTGTTGATGCCTATGTTAATAACCGAATAAAGAGGCCTATGCCGACCATCATTAATCACATACAATCTGAACTGAAGGATTTTTATCCTGAAGGGGAAGTGAAAGCTTTCACACGATTGCTGCTCGAGAAAGTGGCCGGCTGGACTTTGACCGACATACTCACACACGATGATTTAGAATTGTCGGATGAGCAAACTTTATTCATACATCAAGCCGTAGAACGACTCAAAGAACACGAACCAATTCAATACATTTTAGGTGAAACCGAATTTTGCGGTATGCGCTTATGGATTGACAATCGTGTGCTCATTCCACGCCCCGAAACGGCAGAATTAATTGATTGGATTGTTGAAACTGTTCATCATCCTGCACCAGCCATTTTAGATATTGGTACTGGAAGCGGCTGTATTGCTATTGCCCTAGCAAATAAATTTCGACAAGCTACGGTTACAGGTTTCGACATTTCGTTGGATGCACTACATGCAGCTCACGAAAACGCAGAACTCAACAATGTGTTGATACGTTTCTTCCACGTCAACATTCTCAAAACCGCACATTGGGAAGACACATTTGATGTCATTGTAAGCAATCCGCCTTACGTTATGAATTCGGAGCGAGAAAACATGGAGGAAAATGTATTAAACCACGAGCCAGAAATAGCTCTTTTTGTGACCGATGAAGATCCACTTATTTTCTATCGACACATTGGCCAATTTGCCGCACAACACCTAAAGGAAGACGGTCAGCTATTCTTAGAAATCAATCAAGCATTAGGTAAAGAAACCGTACAATTACTCAAAGAAATTGGGTTCAAAACGGTAGAATTACGCAAAGATTTATCGGGCAAAAATCGCCTAATTCGTGCGCTGTTAACCAAACCAAAATAAACCAAATACAATGAACTTTAATGAGGCTTTACAAAAGGCAGCAGCCTACTGCTCCTTATCGGAAAAGTGCGAATATGAAGTCAAAGAAAAACTACGTACATGGGACGTTTCGAACACGGATGTAGCCAAAGTAATCGATCAACTTCGACACGATGACTTTATAAACGACACACGTTATTGCACCTACTACACACGTGATAAATTTCGCTTTAATCGTTGGGGAAAAATTAAAATTGGGATGATGCTACGTTCCAAACAATTACCGGAAGAAGAAATAACCAACGCCTTGGCCCAAATTGATGAGGCTGAATATGAAGAAGCTTTAGTAGTGATATTACAAACAAAACTTAAAAGTTTAACCTATAAATTCGAATACGAAAAGCAAGGAAAATTATTTCGATTTGCACAAAGTAGAGGGTTTGAACACAATATTGTGAGTAACGTACTCCGACAGTTAGAATAAACCAAAAAGAGATGCCTTGAAGGCATCTCTTTTTGGTTTATCAATCGTTTCAAAAAATCATAAAACTATCTTAGCTATTTTTTGGCCAACACGTACTACCAATACTTGATTCGACGAAAGCCCATCAATAAGGGTTTCTACATTTTCAGCGGATTTGCTATAAACGGCTTGTCCCATCGTATTATAAACTGTAATTAATTGACCAACTTCGGCTGGAACTACAATCTGCCCATTACGCACATAAACGCCCAGAGAACATTCAATCCTACCGATTGCGGTTTGTTCATTCGTGATTGTATAAACGCCTCCTGTTTCATTATAAGCGTCTATTGGGATTTCTGTCCACGTATGTGAATGACGATTTGTAGCTTCATCTGTCACATCGTATGTCACATTATACAAATTATCACGTACCCACGCCACGGTTACAGAGCCACTTTTCAAGAATGATTGCACATCATTGTTGCATTTATGAATAATGAGTGAACTTTGGTTTTTAACGCCAAGTCCTCCCAATTTATTATCACCAATGGTAGAAGTATAAGTGCCTACAAAGCTACGTTCCGTACTTGGATAAATATCAAACGTATAGAAGGAGCCATTACCATTTACAATCACCCAATCATTAGTAGACGTTTCATACTCCATTTCAAAATTTGAAAATACTTGAAGGTAAAAACTCTTGAGAGCCGTTCCGTTTTGAGGATAGTAAATAGCATGACCTTTCACAATATCAAATTCTTGTGTTAAATCAAGCGTACAATCATCTTCATCGGAACCTACGGCTGTAGTTGTAATATGAAGCGACAGAAAGCACAATTGACCGTTATCATTAGGTTTACTGCCATAGTCAGCTTTTGGCCCCACCGTAAAAGTTACACTGTTGGCAAAACCCGACCACGAGGCTTCGGCAGGATCACTAGATTGAGATACAGTTCCGTTAGTGGGTGTCAATGTGGCCAATTGTTGTTGACCTTGATAAGACAAGTCAAATACAATGGCTGTAATATGAGCAGTATCAGTTGTTAAAATGGTGATTGTTCCATTAGCATAAATACGCAAATCACCTGATGTTGTATTATACGCTGGATTTGTGTAACCTGTTCCTTTGGCTGTTGAGACAGCTAAATTTTTATCATTAAATGACGTAGTGGCATAATCCGACATGGTGAGAATAACCGTTTTGCTATGAGCAAATATTGAAATGGACAAACCAACCAATAAGAATAAAACTTTCTTCATAAGACTAAATTAATATTTAGCACAAAAGTACAATATTTTACACAATATCAGTCCATTATTCACAACAAAAAAGTGGAGATACTAAAAAGCATCTCCACTTAGAGTGATATAAAGTGATAAAAATTATTTAGTCACCATAACTTTAGCCATTTTATTACCGGCTTTTACAATGTACAAACCTTCTAAATTACCATTCATAGAGGTCACATCCAAACCAGTAATTGTGTAAATACGTGCTGTTTCTTCAGTATAAATACGTCCTTGATTTGCGAAAACATTATTAAGAACTTCAATTTTAGAAATTGCTGAAGCATTTTCCATATCAAGATCTGCTTCTGTTGTAGCATTAAATGCATAAACTGTCAACGTTTGAGTTACAGTGTATGTTTTGCCATCATCACAAATCATGCTTGCAGTTACGGCATAGGTAGGATAACCGTCTACATCGTCACCTTCATAAGTAAATGTCAAGGTAATATCCGTAGCAGCTAAATAAGTAGTATCGGTACCATTAACCAAATCAATACCAGAATAAGAAATATCCAAACCATTAGATGTAGTCCATGTCCCAACAATACTATTTAAAGTTGGTGTAATTAAGTCGATGTACATCCATGAAGTATAATCTGTTTCGCTGGTTGCATTAATTAAGTCAATTTCCCAATTGAATGCACCTGCAGAGCTATATTCTTCGAGATATTGTGCTTGTGCATAATTTACATCAAGAGCCACAGTTTCACCACCAGTTTCACCGCCACCTGCTTCACCATCTGTAACTAACACATTTTTTACCTCCCATGTATCAGCTGCAGCTGCAGTAGAAAGATATTTAAATGCAACTTTAACATTAGCATTACCTACATAAGCAGTTAAATCAATATCACCAGAAGAAACAAAAGTCCAAGTTCCTGCAGCAGGATAAGTAGGAATGGTTAATTGAGTCCATTCCGAAGCAGTAAAAGTTGCACTTGGATTAACTGCAACCCATACCGTAGCTTCTTCAGTCAAAGTTCCAGCCTGATACTTAGCGGTATGATCAAAAGTTAATTTGGCTGAAGTTGCAGCACTTAAATCCATTGCCGGAGAAATCAACCAACTTTCTGCGGCTTTAGCAGCACTAGAAATATAAGCAGACGCCTTCATATAGCCATTAGTAACATCTGCTTTCCAAACATACGTACCTCCCTCTGGCAAAGTGACATCATTGATAACGAATTCACCTTGACCACTTGCAAAGGTTTCTGACATAATGGTTGCTGCACTCACACTTCCCATTGTAGCGAACAAAGCCGCAACCAAAAAAGTAATTTTTTTCATAATGAACAATTTATAAATTAATAATAATGATTAAACATAACAATTATGCTCGGCAAAGATAATTAAACTTCTTATAAAATGCAAGCAATCATTTTATTTATCGACCAATCTATTAATATATTAGACAAAAAAGAGGGTTCTGTAATGCAGAACCCTCTCATATAAGATTGTTTGAAATGCTTATTTAACAGCCACTTTTTGGATGCCTTTAGCAGTTTTAACAACATAAATACCGTTCAATTGACCATTCAATTCAGTTACGTTTTGACCAGCAACTGAGAAGATTTGGAATTCGCCTTCAGCATAAACAGTACCGTTAGTAGCATATACGCTATTGTCGATAGTTACGTTTTTGATAGCTGTAGCATCTGTGGTAATACGTACGCCATAAAGACGAATTTGTTTTACTGGTGTAATAACTATGCTTTTTGCATTAACATCATTAACAACAAACAATGTTTTGTATCTCTTAGCTACTTCAACACCATTAATCCAAAGTTTCATATTAACAACTTGACCATCATTTGAGGAGCCAAATCAAATGATACATATTGAGCACCATCAGCTACGATACCAGAAATTGACAACCAAGATTCAGATGGATTAGGATAGGTAGGAGGATTCGCTGGTTTTGGAGCAGCTAACCATACGTGGTTACCAATAGCAGTAGTCTGTACCACGCGTTTACTTTACGAACAGATGCGCTATAACCATCATACACACAATCAGCAGCGTGATCGTAGTTTGTGTAAACATAATTTTCAGCACTACCACTTACATAAGGCCAATAGCCTGACGTTTTTAACTACATCGTCTGGACCAAAAGTTTCTACCCAATCAGCAGCATTTGCAAACATAGCAACTGCTACGAAAGCCAACAAAAAAGTAATTTTTTTCATGATAAAAAGAATTTAATAAAATTAATAAAATAAGTAATTAATAATCGGTTTTTTATAGAGGACATACGACCTCAATTTGTAGGGATAAAGGTATAAACTTTTTTGAAAGTACCATATTTTTGAAGCAAAAAATAGTTTTTAACATCAAAAATCATTCATCAATCTGAAAACAAACAACTTACTAAAACTATACCCAACACCAACTCCCAAAACGGTTTTAAATTGAACGCGCGGAGCAAGATAACCTGTCTGGTCAGCTATCAGTACTTTGTCGTAATATTTGAGCGATGTGCTTAATGTACGTTCAACACTTTAAGAAATTGATAAGAAACAGCCATATCCCAATCGACATCAAAATTACCAAAATCTTTATTATAAGTGTAAATAATCCCAACGTAGAAATAACTTTGAAGTTTTCGATACGCGCATAATTCACGCCGCCTTTAAATGATAAACCAAATGCACTGCGGCTAGTTTGATCTAATTCAACACCGTATTTAGCACGTAACGTTGGATCTACAGAAGTAGAAATACGTCCGCAACTGGTGAAAATAAGCAGAAAAAATATCATTAGGTTTCCAATCGAGACCTAATGAAACATCAGTATATGAAGGTGATAACCAATTGGAAATATAGGTCTCCGTTTCACACCACCAACTGTTTTATACTCATAACCACTCAAAACTGCGATTTAAAACTTCCTAAAGCCGTGGCGTACCATTTTGGCATAAATTCATAACCCACTTTTGTCGAGAAATTCAGTTTATCGCTCGATTTGCGCCAATCGTAAGCAGTACCTTCCATATACATAGCTCAAGCTCTGTATCAAGATTAGCTCTCCCATGCCAACTTGTTTTTCGATATAGTAGCGACACGTTCGCAAAAAACTACACCATTCGCATTATTGTTACCACCAGCAGCCCAATTCCACATACCGTAGCCGTAGCGTTAAGCCCATAACACCAGATACTTTCCATTTTTTCTGCTGGACCTTTACCAATTCTACAGCTTGTTGAGAACCTTTAATAGCCTCTTCCATAACCGCTTTTGCATCTTGCGCCACCACCGATAATGAGCCACACACAAGAGCAGCACCAAGTAAACCATTTTAGTTTTCATAATTGTGCATTTTAGTTAATATTCGGTTTGTCAGGCAAATATAATCCTTTTTTACAAAACAACATAATTTTTCATAAAATAACACCTCAAAACACCCATCGTTCACAAAATGATAGCTTACACCAATACTGCATCACTGAAAAATATTAGAATCCAAGGAGCCAACTCGCGACTTTTTCGTATCTTTGTCTGCTCATTATTGGCAATAATATAGGTATTTACACGTTTGTAAATCCGGATGATACTTCTTTTGATTATTAACCTATGTACTTAAAATTAAAACATAGTGTTTGGGCTATATTGATGCTACTGCTAGTGGTATCAACGAGTTGTTCTACCAAGAAAAACACGTGGAGCACACGCGCTTACCACACTACCACCACACGATTTAATATTGTGTTCAATGCACAAACCAATTACGACAAAGGAATGGGTGAACTCCAAAAAATGCAGCAAGACGACTATTCGAACATTTTACCCATGTATCCTATTAGTAATCACGCTAATGGGCAAGCTGTTGAGCACCATGGATATAGTGATAGAAAAATGTCGCAAAGCAATTAAATTGCATTCCATACAAAAGAAGCCACAAAAGAATCCGAAAAAAAGCAAGGATCCTGAATATCAACAATGGTTGAAACAAACTGAATTTAACCCTATGGTGAAAAAAGCGTGGCTATTGATAGGTCAAGCGGAATTTCACAAAGCTGATTTCATAGGTTCCATAGGCACCTTTACCTATATTACCAAACATTTTTCTGCCGAACCAGCCGTAGTAGCGGAAGCACGTATCTGGATGGCGCGTGCTTATGCCGAAATGAATTGGATTTACGAAGCCGAAGAAGTACTCGGTAAGATTAATGAAAATGACGTAACAACCGATTTGAACGGTTTATTCGCAGCCACCAAAGCCGATTTATTAATGAAGCAAGGTCGCTACAAAGAATCGGTTCCATTTTTAAAAATTGCACTTGACAAAGAAAAAAATCGCTATCAACGCACACGATTTAACTACATTTTAGGGCAATTACTTTTACTACAAAATGACCGCAAAACAGCTGCTAACTACTTTAAAGCGGTATTGAAATTGACGCCCTCTTACACCATGGAGTTCAATGCGCGAATGCAAGTGTTACAAGCAGAAACAACCAATCCGTCTAAAGCCATCAAATCGTTGGAGAAAATGGCAAAAAGTCCAAATAACAAAGAATATTTGGATCAAATATATTACGCCATTGGTAATATACAACTCTTTGCAGGCAAAGAAGATAAAGCCATTACCGCTTACCAAACCGCTATCAAACAAAGCACGCGCAATGGCATAGAAAAAGCCGTTGTTTTATTGAAACTGGGCGATTTGTATTATGGTAAGAAAAAATACATCGACGCTCAGCCATGTTACGAAGAAGCATCGACCATTATCAGCAATACGCATACCGACTATGCACGTGTTACGAAATTAGCCGAGACTTTAGGCGATTTAGCGGTGAATTATAACACCGTAGTACTGCAAGATAGTTTACAATATTTGTCGACGTTAAGCGATAAAGAACAACGTACCATTGTGGACAAACTCATTGCTAAACTTATTGCCGATGAAGAAGAAGCCAAACTACGTGCCGCCGAAGATGCAGCCGCTTTAAATGCCGCAGGAGATGAACCAGCTTTCGGCTCGGCAGGATTAACACCAGTTGGCACTACGGGCGAATGGTATTTTTATAATCCAGCATTAATTACGAGTGGACGAACAGAGTTTCAACGCCGTTGGGGAAAACGTAAATTGGAAGATCAATGGCGTCGCCTCAATAAAACGGCACAAATGGCTGAAGTGGAAGAAACCGAAACAAACGCAGCAAATACCGCGAACGACTCACTTCCACCAAAAATGGAAGATACCAAAAATCCAGCTTTTTATTTAGCGCAAATTCCAAGAACGGAGGCTCAAAAGGAACAATCAAATTTAGCGATTGCGGAAGCACTGCTGAACATGGCGGATATTTATAAAAACAGATTGGAAGATTCGGAAATGGCTGAAGCTGCCTTGTTAGATTTTCAAAAACGGTTCCCCAAAAGCGATCGTTTACTTGAAAGTTACTACGCTTTATACCAAGTGTACGGACAATTACAACAAACAGCCGCACAAAATAGTGTTCGCCAAACCATTGTCACGAACTACCCAACTAGTAAATACGCTATCATTTTGTCGCAACCAGATTATGCTGAGCGCATGAAACAGATGTACGTGATGCAAGATTCGCTCTACGCAGCGACATACACGGCATACAGCAAAAATGAATTTAAACAGGTGTTGAGTAATTATGAGTACATGGCAAGCAACTTCCCATTATCAACCTTAATGCCAAAATTCACATTTTTACGTGCTCTGAGCATCGGTAAAACGGCAAGTGCCACTAACTTTCAAGAGGCGTTAAATAAATTAGTGGAACTTTATCCTACCAGTGATGTGGCCAGTATGTCAAAAGATATTTTGGCGCTGATGGCACAAGGTCAGCAAGCACAAAAAGGCGGTTCGCATGGCAGTTTATTATCGCGACGCGAACAAGAAGTACAAAGTGAAGCACAAGAACCAATTACTACCAAAACCTATACCGCCGACAAGCAAACACCTTTTGTATTGTTATTAAAACCTAGCGATCAAAGCTCTGTCAATCAACTTTTATTTGACTTGGCAGCCTATAACTTCTCGAAATTCTTGATAAAAGATTTCGATTTGGCGATACGCACCATTGAAGGCGAAAAAATGATTGCCATCTCGAACTTCGAGAACTACAACGAAGTGCTTTGGTACGATAAATTACTGACCACAGAACCCGCTTTGACGGAATCGGTAATGGCTAAAATTGCTTCACGCATTTATATTTCCAACGATAATTTAGCGTTGGTAACACTTTTATCGTTGAAAGAATACAATCAATTCTTTAAACAGAATTTTAAGTAAACACGAGCTTGGAACTTAAACTAAGAAAATTATGAACAAAAAAGAACGCATACTGTGGGCCGACGACGAAATGGACTTGTTGCGTCCATACATCATTTTTTTAGAAGGGAAAGGCTACGAAGTGATAACCGCCACCAACGGACAAGATGCCATCACGCATTGTAAAGAGCAACCATTCGATATCGTTTTTTTGGACGAAAATATGCCTGGTTTAAGTGGCTTAGAAACCTTGACACACATCAAGCAGATCGACCCTTTGGTACCCGTGGTGATGATTACCAAAAGCGAAGAGGAAAATATCATGGATATGGCCATTGGTAATAAAATTGCCGATTATTTGATAAAACCCGTCAATCCAAACCAAATTCTGCTAGCGCTCAAAAAACACATTCACAAAAAAGAGATTATTGCGGAGCAAGTGTCGTCCAATTACCGCGCAGAATTTATGCAAATTGGCACGCAAATGAGCGAATCACTTTCTTTCGAAGCATGGAAAGAACTCTATAAAAAACTGGTTTACTGGGAACTTGAATTGAACGACACGGAAACGGGCATGCACGAAATGTTGGCGGCTCAAAAAACAGAGGCTAATGGCATTTTTGCGAAGTACATTCGCCAAAACTATCCGCTTTGGTTCGAACATCCCGAGGAACGTCCATTAATGAGTCCCGATATTTTCAAAAAGCGTATTTTCCCGTTATTAGATCAAGGCGAAAAAGTCTTTTTTGTGGTTATCGATAATTTCCGCCTCGACCAATGGCAGGTGATTAAAGAACTGTTGGGCGAATTTTACACCATGGAGCAGGAGGAACTCTATTGTACCATTCTGCCTACCGCCACGCAATACGCCCGTAACGCCATTTTTTCAGGTTTAATGCCGTTGCAAATTAAAGAACTTTATCCCGACTTGTGGGTGGAAGAAGAAGACGAAGAAGGTAAAAATATGAACGAAGAGGCTTTGATTCAAACACAATTGGACCGTTTTCGCCGAAAAATACCATTTTCGTACCACAAAGTAAACAACACGCAATATGGCGAAAAGTTGGTAGAACAGCTCAAAGCACTCAGAGAAAATCCACTCAATGTGTGTGTGCTCAATTTTGTAGATATGCTCTCGCACGCACGAACCGAAAGCAAAATGATGCGCGAATTGGCAAACACCGAATCGGCGTATCGTTCGCTCACATTATCGTGGTTTCGCCACTCCAGCACGTTCAATCTATTCAAAGAACTGGCGCAACAAGGCTACAAAGTGGTAGTCACCACCGACCACGGAACGATTCGTGTCAATAAACCTATCAAAGTGTTAGGTGATAAAAACACCAACACCAATTTACGTTACAAAGTGGGCAAAATGCTCAGTTATAACAAAAAAGAGGTATTTGAAATGCTGCAACCAGCCAAATTTGGCTTGCCAAGCCCTAATGTGAGTTCGGCTTACGTATTTGCCACGCAAGAAGATTTTTTTGCATATCCAAATAATTACAATTACTACGCTGGCTACTACAAAGACACGTTTCAACACGGCGGTATTTCGATGGAAGAGATGCTCGTGCCATTGGTAACGATGCAGCCTAAATAATATAATTAAATGGTTTGGGAATAGTTAAAAAATCGTTATAAAAAACGGTCTGCATTTGATAACAAATTACTACCTTTGCAACATCTAACTACTATCAGATGAAACCATTTACAATCAACCAATTATACGAGGTGTTTTGCCAACATCCTGTGGTAACCACCGATAGCCGGGTTTGTCCTGAAGGTTCACTGTTCTTCGCTTTAAAAGGCGAAAGTTTCGATGGCAATCATTTTGCACTTTCAGCACTCGGAAAAGGCTGCCAATACGCCATTGTAGACGACGAAACGTATGCTGTAGATGAGCGTTTTATAGTGGTTGAAAATGTATTAACCGCGTTGCAGCAACTAGCCACACTACACCGCAAAACGCTCGGAACACCCATTATCGGCATCACAGGTACGAACGGTAAAACCACCACCAAAGAGTTAGTTTCGGCGGTACTTTCCGAAAAATACCGCGTACTTTACACGCAAGGAAATTTCAATAACCATATTGGAGTGCCGCTCACATTATTGAAATTAACCAAAGAACACGACATCGCCGTGATTGAAATGGGTGCCAATCATCCAGGCGAAATCAAAACATTGGTCAATATTGCTTGTCCTGATTGTGGTTTAATTACAAACGTGGGCAAAGCTCACCTCGAAGGATTTGGTTCGCTCGAAGGCGTGCTGCATACCAAAGGCGAATTGTACGATTATTTGCGCGAACACAATGGGCAAGTTTTTATCAACTCCAACAATGAGTTATTAAAATCCATTGCACACAAATTAAACACCACCACTTACGCTATCGACGGCGAAGCCGACATACAAGGTTCTGTTACCGCCTGTTCACCTTTCGTTTCGATTAAATGGCGTAAAAAAGGCGAAGCACCACACACAGTCGACACGCATTTTGTAGGTATTTATAATGCCGAAAATATGTTAGCGGCCATTACCGTGGGACTACATTTTGGCGTTTCGCCTCACGCTATCAATCAGGCTTTGGGCACATACACACCACAAAATAACCGCTCGCAATTTGTAGAAACCAAACACAACCGTTTGGTGGTAGATGCCTACAACGCCAACCCAACGAGTATGATGGCTGCTTTGGAAAATTTCAAAGCGATGGAACTGCCAGCCAAAGGCGTTATTCTTGGCGATATGCTTGAATTGGGTCCACAAAGTGCGGAAGAACATCGTCGCATTGTGGACTATTTGAAACAAGCGCAGTTTGAATCGGTTTATTTAGTCGGCAAACAATTTGGAGCAGTGGCCGACCAATTTCAACAGTTTGAAACGACGGCTGCGTTGATGTCCTATTTAGAACAACATCCGCTAAACAACAGAACGTTATTAATCAAAGGTTCCAATGGCATTGGGTTAACCAAAGTATTACCGTTGTTATAATTTGAACCCATTTATTTCCAATGAACAGATTCATCATTCTTCTACTGCTAATAACGAGTTTGGCTGCCTGCACTAATAATGCAGTTTCGCCCATTCCAAGTTACGCGGTAGCGTTGGAAATTACTATTCCACAAGATGCGTCAGAACTCGACGCTATTGGTGGCGTAGCCGAATTCACATCGGCTTCTCGACCTTATCAATATTTGGGCTTTGGCGGTATCGTTATTTTTCATAATTTCGACGACCAATTTGTCGCCTTCGATATGGCCTGTCCACATGAAATAGACCGCAATACACGCGTGTCGGTAAACATGGCAGGACAAGCCGTTTGTCCCAAATGTGGATCAACATTTGACGTAGGTTACAGCCAAGGATTTCCAGTAAAAGGTCCAGCGCGCTATCCTATGAAACAGTATCATGTAGCTATTTCGGGTGACAAATTAAGAGTTTATCCATAAAAACAGAGCTTATGCCAAAACCTTCGCAACGTGGCCTCTTGATGCCACAATCGCCTATTAGAAAACTTGCTCCATTGGCCGATAAAGCCAAAGCACGTGGTGTGAAAGTATTTCACTTAAACATTGGTCAGCCCGACTTGAAAACACCTCAAGTGGCGCTCGACACGTTGAAAAATATCGACCGCACCGTTTTGGAATACAGCCCGAGCGACGGTTTCAAAAGCCTGCGTATGAAGATGTTGAATTACTACAGTAAATTCAATATCGATTTAAGCATCGAAGATATTATTATCACCACAGGCGGTTCGGAAGCAGTACAATTTGCCTTTATGAGCTGTCTCGATCCAGGCGACGAAATTATTGTACCAGAACCCGCATACGCTAACTACACAGCCTTTGCCATCGCAGCAGGTGCCGTAGTTCGTCCCGTAGTTTCTACCATCGAAGAGGGATTTGCTTTACCACCAATCAAAGAATTTGAAAAACTGATAACGCCTAAAACAAAAGGTATTCTTATTTGCAACCCAAACAATCCCACCGGTTATTTGTATACGCGCAAAGAGATGAACCAAATTCGTGATTTGGTAAAAAAATACGATTTGTTCCTTTTCTCGGATGAAGTTTATCGCGAATTTTGCTACACAGGCGCTCCTTATATTTCAGCGTTCCACTTAGATGGCATCGAAAAAAATATTATTTTGATTGACTCTGTATCAAAGCGTTACAGCGAATGCGGTATTCGTATTGGTGCATTGGTTTGCAAAAACAAAACGATTCACGAAAGTGTGATGAAATTTTGTCAAGCACGATTAAGCCCACCACTCATCGGACAGATTGTTGCTGAAGCCTCCATCGATGTGGAAGAAGATTATCTGCTTGATATGTACAACGAATACGTGGAACGTCGTAAATTCTTGATTGATGGTTTAAATCGTATTCCAGGCGTTTATTCACCCATTCCAATGGGCGCTTTCTACACCGTAGCACGTTTACCAATCGACGATTCCGATAAATTCTGTGCGTGGTTACTTTCTGATTTCGAATACGAAGGACAAACCGTGATGATGGCACCAGCATCAGGTTTTTACACATCGCCCGAACATGGACGCCAAGAAGTACGTATTGCTTACGTGTTAGAAAAAGAAGACTTGCGACAAGCACTTTTGGTGCTCAAAAAAGCACTCGAAGTATATCCTGGACGCACTATTTAAAGAGAAAAGAAAATTTATCATTTCAACAATCGAAAAAATAACGTTATCTTTGTCACATTAAATAACCTTATTCATTAAAACTGACAAACATGAATATTCCAAGTAATTTGAAGTATACCAAAGAACACGAATGGATTCGTGTAGAAGGCGAAGTAGCCTATGTAGGCATTACCGACTATGCACAAGGCGAATTAGGCGAAATTGTATTTGTAGAGATTGAAACCGTAGGCGAAACGTTAGCTGAAAATGCGACCTTTGGTTCGGTAGAAGCTGTAAAAACGGTATCTGACCTATTTATGCCAATGTCGGGCGAAATTTTGGAAATGAATGCCGCACTCGAAGATCATCCCGAATTAGTGAACAACGACCCTTATGGTGATGGTTGGATGATAAAAGTAGCTATCAACGATTTGGCAGAACTCGATACATTATTGGATGCAGCAGCTTACGAAGCGTTAATCGGTTAATACAATCATCAAAAATAATAAAACCTTCCAAGCATTCACTTGGGAGGTTTTTAGTATCTAGCAGTTTTATGACACACACGCACACTAGTATTCTAGCACTTGGCAGTAATCTTGGCGACGGACGAGCCAATCTCCTGCGAGCGATTGAACTCATCGCCAGTCGTATCGGACAGGTGGTGGCACAATCGAGTGTGTTAACAACAGAACCGTGGGGATTTGTGTCAGAACATACATTTGTCAATCAAGTAATAATCGTAAAAAGTGCCTTATCGGCTGAAGTGATTTTAGCTGAAACACAACAGATTGAAAAAGCGTTGGGACGCATCACCAAATCGAAACAAGGCAACTACGCCGACCGTATTATCGATATTGATTTGATTGATTATGACGGGCAAATTGTAGAAACAGTTGACTTGCAGTTACCTCATCCACAGATGCAAAAACGCTTGTTTGTATTGACTCCACTATGCGAGATATGGCCAACATGGGAACATCCTATTTTGCATAAAAGCGCCCAAGAGCTGAGCAATAACCTTACAACTTATAACGAAAACCAACACTAATCAGCTCCTTAAATTGTAATTTAGGTTTTTCATCATCGGGCAACGTAATGGTAGAATCGAAACGTGGATTAAGCGCAATACGCGCCGACATAAAACGATTGATGATAAAATTACCAATAATTTCCCAATCGGCTTCCACGCCTTTATAGTTGGTATAAAGCGAAAAGTTCGTTTCCATCTTAATCTCTTTTGAAAGGGCATATTCCCACTTCACTTTCATTTTACTACCAAGCTCATTTTTTATTTTTCTTCCAGCATCAATACCCACTTTATCGGCTATACTTACCGACACTCCTGGTCGTGTAGTCGTATCAGACACATAAATCATTTTGTATGACAATGGCGACACGAATACCGATAAATTATCGCGCTTGTAATCCACACCAAGCGACATATAAAAACGAATGGGCGAAAATGGGCCAGCAACACGTTGATACGTATTTGCTACATACGTGTTAAACAACGGAGTTGAAAATTCCGCTTCAGCCGTATAATAAAAACGTTTTGTATTGGTAATACGCATTCCTAATTTGGAAGTCAATTTCACCAAATCGTCATTAGTACGGAACAAACGCAACGTATCTGAACCAGCGGTATTAAAACTAAATTTAGCATTCAACTGATTGTCCCATTGCAAATTCTTCTTATTATTATAATTCAAATTTCCTTTGATAAAGAAATAGGTTGTGAGATTACTTTCACCACCCGTATACCAATTATCAGAAATATAATTTTGCGAGATTTGCGCTTGTAAATCGGCATTATACACCCAAGGACTGACAGCCAATTTAAATGTATTTATTGGATCTGACGTATTACGTGCAATGCGATCGACCTTGATTTTTTCATTAGGTAACACAGCTATTCTACGACTAATAATCTCTTCAATATTAGGCAATTGCGATTCATGATAAGCATAAATAGCTGGATCTTGTTTAAATAATTCAGCTCGTGCTCCTTGTCGCAACGATGCCACAATTTCATCCTCTGTCTCGGGCGTTTTTTCTGTTTTTTTTGCCGTTGAGAACACCCATTCATTCATAAATAAAGGATTATATTGTCTCCGTTGTAAAGCATCACGCCGAATTTGAAGCGAATCTTCTTTATTGATAAAATCAGCTACTTTGATGGGAATTGTATCCAACCACTCTACCCGTTTTATCGGTGTAGTTGGAGTGGACTTTATCGATTTTATAGTGGGTTTGGAGGCTATTGGTGCTGTTGGAGTAGGTTCTGGCGTAGGCAGCAGCGACAATGGTTTAAAAACCACATGCGGTACAGCAGGTTTTAACGCGACGGTATCATGGGCAGCTTCTACTATTAACGTGTCGGTAACCGTTGTGTCAACATCAGCATATTCTTTTAACCAATTTTCCACATCATCAGTGGTAATAACTTGGGTAGAATCTACTGAATTGGCAAACGTAAGGCTACAAAAAGCCAATCCAACAATAACATTAAAAATCTTCTTCATCAAACTTCTGAAACAAAAAGTCATTATAAGGAAAACGGGTAATATGAATTTGTTTCACCTTTTCATACAACAACGTTTTAAGCGCATCGGTAT
>JACJXJ010000022.1 GCA_020636695.1 Prevotellaceae bacterium | reverse complement strand
TTAGGTTTTCCATCGATGTAATCGCGCACCGCTACTACACCAATTTTCATCATATTTTCGAACATCGCCACGTCGCCGATAGCCAATGTCGTACCAGGCAAAGCAATAAATTCATCCCGCGCGCGGTACTTAAACCAAGGATAACCTGCCAACAAATAATAACCATCCTCTTTTTTATTATAAAATTGTTGTGCAGAGTTTTTAAGACAACTCACAAAATCAGCACGTCCCGTCCGTTTAGCCTTTTCTTCTTCGAATAATGTTTTCAGTTTACGTACACCAATAGGTTCAGTGCCAGCAGAGAAAATAATCGTTTCACCTTTTTTGATAGACAATTCGAAATAACCTGGCACATACAAATCCTCACGAAAATCGTAACCGCGCTCCTGTTCTTTATAATATTCGATACCACGATACCAGTCGGGCTGGGGAACAAACACACCTTGTTTGTTGGTTTGCATCACCAAATGAGGATAAGGTTCGTACAAACAGCACGAAATACCATTTTCCACCTCTTGATATGTTTTATTAATCGTGTTATTTTCTTGCGTCAATTCGTTCACATTACGAAATGCTAAAAATGGGCGCAAACGCAATGTAGTAGGCGAATGGGCTTCAAGCAAGGTGTAACTAATTAAAATGCGATTTTCGCCAGAAACAAAAACTCGTTCTTTCTGAAGAATCACACCACCCACACGATAAATTGTGGTAGCAACAGAGTCAATATGAAATTCACGAATATACTTATGTCCGCGTGGACTATAATGGTCGCCTTGGTACTTATGAATACCCAAATTAAATTCGGCTCCATGCTGAATGACTGTTTCGTCACAAGATGATAATAAAACATGATTATCACGGTCTATTTCGGGAACTGGCACAACTAGTAAACCATGATATTTACGCGTATTACAATCAATAATGGTTGTACTAGCATAAGCGCCTGCCTTATTTGTACGCAACATTTCTTTATCCAACGACTTTTCGAGGTTGGTAAGCAACATTTTATCAAATTTCAAGTAACTCATATATAATCTATTATATTAATCTTGATATGCGTTAAAATATACTAAAAATAAAAGGGGTAAATTACATCTTTAATTTTATATTAACAAAAAAAAATAGCTGTTTTACAACAGCTATTGTATAAATAGAAACGATCTATTTTTCATCTAAACATACGCTATTGCGAGAGTAATTTAACCGCCACTAATTTATCATAACGTTCACCCCAAGGGCGATGATACACATAAATAGCATACTCATTTTCGGTTTGCCAATAACTACCTTCCATGGGTTGAAGCGTTCCACTCTTGGCATCCTTCTCAACGAACAGATACTGAAAATTATAACCGCCCTGTTTTAGAAAAAGTGACTTTACGTAAGCTTTCTGTGCAAAGTCATACACCATACGCGATTGTTCATTAATTTGATTGTTAAACACCTGACCAAGTAAACAAAGCGTTCCATTGAAATAAGGCTCCGACATTGGTACTACAAAATGTACCCACATATAATCAGCTTCGACATCCACATCGTTGGAACGTTGACGATTTACTAAAAACTGTCCATTAGCATCATAGCCTTGTTCTACGCCACGTTCTGAACGGCTTTCACTCGGGAATAACCACACATGATAAAATGTACGATCAAACGTAATACGGTCAATGCCGCTACCATAGGTATATTCTGATGAAAAATCGACACTACGATATTGATTACCGCCTTCAAAAATCAAACGCCGATTATTGGTGTATGATTGCACATTGGACGATGTATAAGTCGGTGTTAAGTTGGTAACGGCATTGTCCCAACGACGATTTTGCTGCACCGTTACTTTGAGTTCTGTAAATGGATCGCGCACTTCATAACCGCTTGTTTGCACCTCAAAATCGACTTGCTGATAGCGCCCTGCCAACTCTCTATCGGTATTACCACGCACCGACCCTTTGACCGTTACACGAGACTGAACAACCGAGAAACAAGCCACAGCCACTGGCTTCGTAAAATCATTATCTTGAGCAATGACTACGGCATAATTACCAGATACCTTCAATTTTAAATCGTCGTTAGGCACATCAAATTGATAGTGTACGTAAAGCGTTGTCGTATTCGACGAAAAAGCATAATTATCAATAGTACCATTGGCAAAACCTTCCAAATAATCAACTTCCGACAACGAAGAACGTGTCCAATCGGCATTACAATGCACCAAGGCATACGTGTAACTTTTGGGTTCGTAGGACATCTCATCAAATGAAATCTGCACTGATTGGTCAGAACCTAATTCAATGACAGGAATGGCTAACGGATTATCAGCTATACGCACTTGTAAGGTACGAATATTATTAACAGTAACATGCGTGTAAAATGGCTCCGCGAATAAGCTAGAGACCACAAAAAGAAAGGCAATATACAGTATCTGTCGTTTCATAAGATAAGACAAAGGTACAAAAACAATTTTAGACAGCAAAACCACTTCCCTATTCGAAAAAATATGTACCTTTGTATCGTGATTATTTTAGGTAATTAAAACCTTAATAAACACATTAAAAGCATAAAAATACTACAAACTTAAAAACAATAAACCGAATGGGAAAAGTATTGATTATTGGAGCTGGCGGTGTGGCCACTGTGGCCGCCCATAAGTTGGCACAAAACACAGACGTGTTTACTGAAATTATGATTGCCAGTCGTACCAAATCGAAATGCGATGCTATAGCTGCCGACCTTAAAGCACGTTATGGCGTAACTGTTTCAACAGCTAAGGTGGACGCAGACAATGTTCCAGAACTTGTGGCTCTGATGAAACAATTTCAACCAAAACTTGTGATGAATTTGGCTTTACCATACCAAGATTTACATATTATGGATGCTTGTTTGGAGGCTGGATGTAATTATTTGGACACAGCTAATTACGAACCTTTGGAAGAAGCTAAATACGAATATTCATGGCAATGGGCATATCAAGATCGGTTCAAACAAGCTGGTTTAATGGCCATTCTAGGCTGTGGTTTTGACCCTGGCTGCACGAGCGTTTATACGGCATACGCTGCTAAACATCATTTCGACGAAATTCACGAATTGGATATTGTAGATTGTAATGCTGGTGATCACCATAAAGCATTTGCTACCAATTTTAATCCTGAAATTAATATTCGAGAAATTACTCAAAAAGGTCGTTATTTCTTAAATGGCAAATGGGAAGAAACTGGCGCTTTAGAAGTTCACCAACCAATTACCTATCCTGAAGTTGGTCCTCGCGAATCGTACCTGATGTATCACGAAGAGTTGGAATCATTAGTAAAGAACTTCCCAACTCTAAAACGTGCTCGTTTTTGGATGACATTTGGACAAGAATACTTAACACACTTGCGTGTTATTCAAAACATTGGCATGTCGCGCATCGACCCAATTGACTATAACGGGCAACAAATTGTACCAATTCAATTCTTAAAAGCGGTATTACCTGCTCCAGAAGAATTAGGCGCGAATTATACTGGTTGGACATCAATCGGCTGTCGTATTAAAGGCATAAAAGATGGCCAAGCTAAAACATACTACATTTACAACAATTGCAGCCACGAAGCAGCCTACAAAGAAACTGGCACACAAGGTGTAAGTTACACCACTGGCGTTCCTGCTATGACGGGTGCTTATCTCTTTATGACTGGCAAATGGAACCAACCGGGCGTATTCAATCTTGAAGAATTGGATCCAGATCCATTTTTGGCAAAAGTGGCCGAAAGCGGTTTGCCTTGGCACGAAATTATCAATGCAGACTTGGAACTATAATATGCTTTAGCAAAAGAGATGCAATAAAAAAGGCGAAACAAATTTGTTTCGCCTTTTTATGTATTTTAGAAAGTTCTAACGCTTACCCGCATTAAATAACAAACCTAAACAGATGGATACATTTTGATTACTAGAACGCCGATAATCATCGGTAGCACTATTAGGGAACATATCGCCCAAACCAAATGAATAACGCGCCTCTAATTGATAAATACCAGCCCGTTTGGTATTAAATTCAAATCCTGTTCCCACCGCAATAGCATAATCCAAACGATTTTTAACCGCCATCGTGTGGCGTGGCTTTTGTTCGGCATTAGTCACCGTAGATTCAATGTTATCAGAAATTTGATAACTTACCGATGGACCTAAATTAAAAAACCATCGAAACACTTTGCCGCCAAAATAAATATGTGACAAAAAAGGGACTTCCACATAATTCAATTGGCGTATATAGGTATAAGCATCTGATTGTTCAGTCCAACCGCGCTGCGTAAAATTGGCTTCAACTTGTACACCAAAGTACTTAGCCGAAATATAGCGGAATACACCACCAGCCTGCAGCCCATAAGTAGGACTTTGCCCTACAGATGGCAAGAAAGATACCCACGAAGCAGTTGCTCCGCCACGTACACCAACACCATATTCAGGAACAAAATAATTAACTTGTCCGAATACGCCATTGGCACTAACAACTAGCGTGAATAATATGATTAGTTTACGATAGTTCATTTTATTTCAGTCACTTTTCCATTGTAATAACCAAACAATGACCAACTCATATTCATCCAATGAGTTCCCGATTTTACTTTTTGGAACTTGAATTCTGATTGTAATAAATCACACTCTACATTACCAAAAGCGGCCGACATATTCTTACGTTTAGCTTTAAGAGCTGCGGTTGTATAATTAATTAAATCATACCCAATCAAGTCGTACATAGGGATATTTATTGGACTTAACTCGCCATACCATTGTTTATAATTGGCTTGATAAGTACTTGTATCTTTTTTCTTGAAAAGCGAATAATAATAGGTTCCTTCGTGGAAATTGACCCACTGTTTCCAATCTTCAAATCCCCAAATTTGCAAAGCCGGCAAGCCCAACGTTTCGATTTGTGGTAACAATGAAGATACCACGTCTAAACGCGTAGTGGCTAGGAATAAGAGTGTTTTATTACGCCCAGCCAGCGTCTTAAGCGTATCCACATTACTCGTACTCAATTGAAGTTCACGGTATGTTTTGCGTTTAGCAGCAAGCGCTTTTATCACCTCATCGGCCAACGCATTAGCTTTATCTTGTTTTCCAGTGAAACGTGCTATAATAAAATTAGAGGAAGAAAAACGGTCAACCATAGTTTGTGCCACCAATGGTAGTAACACATCTTGAGATGGGTTAAACTGTAATAAAAACTCGTGCGAATCATCTAACTCAATTTTTGATGTAAACGGCACAACCATGTGAATACGATTATCTCTAGAAAATCTAGACACTGCTGCCACTTGGTTAGAATAAGCTGGCCCAATAATTAAATCCATGGTTTTTAATACTGGTAATCGCAAAACAGAATCTAACGTACCTTGATTTTTCTCAATATCGAACGTATATAAATCAACCGAAATACCTGATTTTTTCACCTCATTCAATCCCAACAAAATACCACGATAGAAATCCCAAAAATAATTGACAGATGCGTCAATATAAGGTGTTTCAAGCATAAAAGGCAACAATACAGCTATACGCAACGCGTTAGGATTATGCACAACAGGTTTAACGGACTGAGTATTATTAAGAAGATCTAAATCGGCCTTTTTAACAGCTAAAATTGGATTTTCTACCACTCTTACTGAGGGTTCTTCGACAGTAGTCTGTTCTTCTTTTTGTGGCATAGGAATTACCAATTCTTGTCCCACCTTGATAGAAGTAATATTATTGGCTCTAGCTAACTCCTCCACTGATACATTATACTGACGGCTGATACTATACAATGTCTCTTTACGCTGTACAACATGTGTACGTTGGGGCATTTCAGTTTTTTCTTCCTTCTCTATTTTGGTCACTACTGGTGGCGTTGGCACTGAGGTTTTTACCGTTTGTTTGCTGGTTTGAAGCGTTTTAACTGGGATTTTCAACTGCATACCAATGGTTAAACCTGATGCAGCTTCAGGATTATTCGCAATCAATTCATCTACCGAAACTCCATATTGTCGAGAAAGCGAATATAGCGTCTGCTTTGGCAAAACTTCATGTGTAATAAAAGTTCCTGTTGGATTTTCTTTAACAACCGGTCCCACCACTGGCACCAAAATAATTTGACCTATAGTCAAACCACTTTGTAGCCCCTTATTGCAAGCATGCAAATCGGCTTGAGACACTCCAAATTTGCGAGAAATAGCATACAAACCATCTTTAGGCTCAACAGTGTACGAATAGTAGTTTTTACCATCCACTTGCACAATGGGATAATTAAGTGCTTGAGCTGACACAGAAATGCCAACCAAGACTAAAATTGCACACAGTAAAATTCTTTTCATAGCTATTTTGTTTTTTAATTAATCACATAAAGTATACAAATCACCTCGCGGATTGATAAGTAAAATAGGGACATTGATACGTGTTAAAATTTTACGCTCTTTGCTACCAAACAATAAATCATCCAATCCATATTCGCGCGAAGCAGAAACTAATACTAACCCAGCCTCACCACCTGCTGCCCAATTAGCCGCCTCACGTTCGACGCCACTGCTATCTTTAACTGCTTTACGCACGTCATAATTCAATTGAAAAGATTCTAATAAAGTCTTAATCGCCTCTATATTTTGCAACGCCTTAGTACCATAATCTTTCGGTTGAAAAATCACTAACTGAGCATGAAAGAACCTACCAAAAGCCGCTGCAAAAGGACCTTTTTCCTTCTCTTCAACCAGAAAAGAAATAGGTAAAGCCACCTTTTCAAAATGTGGAATTTGCCCTTCTCTAACAAACAAATAAGGTATACGTAAAGCTCGGAATGCATCTAAATAGCTTTGAACTGGCATTTTTTTAGTCAATTCAACTACTAATAATGATGCATCCAATTGTTCTAAAACGGCTGCCACATCTCCTAATCGTACTATATTATTCTCGGTTTTATCACCAATAAGCAAAATATGTAGATCATAATTAAATCCTGCAGCTAAGTGTTCTCCAAAACAAACCGATGTCGTTTCTGATTCACTATATTTTAAGACAACTACTGGTCGTTTCATCACTTCCCTCCTAAAGAATTAGTTTTCAAAGTGCTAGATGAGCCACCTATATTAGGCATTGTTGGACGAGGCGAAGAACCCGATGACACTGATGTTGCTTGTGTGGATGATGCAGCATTAGCTCTTACTTCGGATTTTGTTTCATCTTGTGATTCACTCTCTGTTGCACGGCGACGACGTTTAGACGTAGACGCTACCATTCTCACTGGGCGGGCGAACACATCTTCCCATTTTTGAGGTCGAATAGCCACCTGCCACGAATAATTTGGTAAATACATCATCTCTGTATTTACCTGATCGAGCGGTGTCATAATACCTGTTGGAGCGGGATATAATACAATGCGATCTATTTTTTGTTGTTTTAAATAAACGGTCAAAAAGCTACTTTCCGTCTCATTCATCCCAATCATGGTACTATCAGCTTCGCGTGGGAAAAATAATGATTGGGCATTACCACGCACATCCACTCTGTATAATTCTCCATCAGCTACATAAGCGGTCACTTCCTTACCTGACAATTGATTAAAACGAATAGAATCTTCTTGTTGACAGACAAACGCAGAATTTATAACTTGTAAACGCTCCACCGCTCCATTAACCGAAAAAATACGAATTGTATCACCTGTGATTTGTTGATTTTGAGACCATAAGACAGGCAATTTCATGAGATGCAATATAGAATCACGCGTTTCATATCGAGCCGAATCACACACTGCCTGCACATCGCTTCTAAACACACGTACATTGTGAAACGCCTCAACCACTTTATCAACAGAATCTACTGCATACGAAAATAGTGTATCAGCGTTCAAGTAGAGTGTATCTGTAGTGGAATGGTCTATCATCAACGCGGAATCCCTTGCCACGGCAATATCACCCTCTTCTTTATAATAGAGATAGTGACCACGCAAAGAGACTTTTTTTACAGAATCTTCCAATTCCACATGATGGTGAGCACGTCCAATTCCCTGTTTTTTATCGTAAAATATGGTATCTCCTTTCAAAGTTTTACCATCTTGGTGTGTGATGAGCGAATTAACTAATAGTTCAGATTGTTCAGTTTTAGTATCATACCAACCCTTCTCAGTATAAATAGTTGTTTCTTTTTCATAAAGTACCGTAGTAGGCCCCAGAATTTGCGCCAAATTTGTTTCTGTAAAATACTTCAAAGTGTCAGCATCCATTACAAATTTAGGATTTGTCAATTGAACGTTACCTCTGAACAATGCCATTTCTAACCCTGGATAATAGTAGCCAAATTTCGAAGTCAATGTATTAGTCTCATCAGTTAGTTTACCACCAGTAAAATAATACCCAACATTAGCCGCACGGTCATAATTTAGGCTATCGGTGGTTAAACGTACTGTACGATTATGCATACGTACATTTTTACGCAAACGAGCCATTTTCGTGTCACCGTCATAGTATAAAACATCGCCATAAATAAATAATGTATCACCTTGTACAATACGTACATGACCATACGCATTAAAAGAATTTCGTTCTTCGAAGAAATAAGCACTATCACAATACAAATAGGCATCGTCATGGCGGAAACGCACATTGCCTTTGAGTAACTGACCATCGGCCATCAAATCTTTGTCGTAGCTAAATGTTTCAGCATTTTCCAAAAAAACGCTAGTTTTCTTGGTATTGGAGGCTGGCTGAGTACCTTTTGGTTGTGCCACCACAGGTGTAGCCGTTTTAGGAGATTGAGGCGGCGTTTTGGGTTTGATAACATTACCGGACTTACCTGGTGCAGGTCGCAGCATAGTATTTTGTGCGAGCGAACCCACGCTAAATAACATTAGCATGATAAAAAGTCCTATTTTAAATCGAGTTACTCCCATTCACACATTACTTTTTCACCCAATTAGGATATTTGAATTCACAATTGCGCCAATCTGGAGCTATATAGACATAAGTATCTTTAATTTTTTGCTCTACCCATTTTTGAATAATTTCCTGACTTTTAAATGCTTGGCAATATTGTTTTAATTGCTGATAATCGTCAGTTAAATTTGCTTTATGATTCTCTATTTTTGACTTAACTTTAACAAAAGCATACACTTCTCGCCCTAACTCTTGACTCATCATCGAAAATGGTGCTGATATTTCGCCCACATTCAAACTATAAACTGCTTTTGCCACCTCTTGTGGTAAATCTTGATATTCAAATTTAGTAGTCCCTGTTGCTGAATTGGTCATCAAACCACCATTCATACGTGTATTTTTATCAGATGAATTTAGTGTTGCTGCGGCCTCAAACGTCTGTTTATCTGCACGAATAAGGTTTGCCACGCTATCCAATTTCATAAATGTTTTTACCTTTATGTCACTCGAGACACGAGGACGCAACAAGATATGTCGACAGTTAATTCGGTCGCCACGTTTTTCGATAAGTTGTACGATGTGAAATCCAAATTCTGTTTCAAAAACACGTGATACTTGACCAGGTTCTTGCAATGCAAAAGCCGCATTAGTAAATTCTGGAACCATAGTACCTCTACCAAAAAATCCAAGTTCACCACCTTTAGCTGCCGTTCCTGTATCGTCGGAGTACAAACGAGCCAATAAAGAAAAATCGGCCGTTCCATTATTCACACGATCTGCAAATTCACGTAAACGTTTCTTAGTCGCTTCAATATCCTCCATAGGGATTGGAGGTTCTATCGTGACTATTTGCACTTCCACCATAGCAGGAATCATAGGAATACTATCAGCTGGAAGATTTTGATAAAACTGGCGAACTTCACTCGGCGTTAATTTAATGTCGCCCACCAATTTTTGTTGAACCATTTGAATAGTCATTTGATCCTGAATGGTTTGACGAAGTTCTTCTTTAATTTCGGTTGTTGTCTTTTTAAAGTACTCCTCCATTTTTTCTTTCGAACCAATCTCACGTAACATGTGATCAATACGCATATTTAATTGAGATTCTACTTGGGAAGCACTCGCTTCAACACTATCAATTTTAGCTTGGTGCAAGAATAATTTTTGGACTGCCAATTGCTCAGGAATAACACAATACGGATCACCTTGAATACGATTACCTTCATATTGGGCACGAACGCGTTGTTCTTCCACCTCTGACCGTAAAATAGCGTTATCACCAACGACCCACACTACACCATCAATCATATTCGACTGAGCCTGTAACGAAAAAGCAGAACAACTAAGAAACAAAAATCCACATATTTTTTTTAATCGCATAATTTTAAAGGTATTGGATGTTAGAGTGTTATTTCACACCGAAATAAGTTATATCGCCATCTTTTTGAGCATCGTCATAAAGTTCTGTTTCAAAATTCTTTATATACTCTATTTTACGTTGATTATAGAGAATTGTACGCACTTTTTCTTGGACAAATTCTAAAGGAGCTGGCGAACCTGCCAATTGATAATCTGTAATATTCAACATATAAGTATATACAGAATCTCTCGTTTCATAGAATTTAGTGTTCGATAGAAAAGCAGCTTGATCGGGAATAGACGATGGCATTTTTTTTAGGACATCATTGAAATAAAGCCATTTATCTACAAAATAATCATAGCTTACAGCATGCTGAATACTATATTGTTCTATTTGTTGAATGGATTTTTCATTTATTTTACGCATATAACCACGTACTCGATCAACTTTAGGAGAGGCCAAAGGTACTTTTAAATAGACCCCTCGTAACATATTTTCCGCCAAAAGGAATTGGTCTGTATGTTTTTCGTAAAAGGATGCGACTTCTTCATCCGTAGGCTCAACTAAACGTTGTGCTACTAGACGTTGCTGATAATAATTAATTGTCAACGACTTACGATATTCTTCTACCAAATCTTCCACTACATCTTCATTGGAAATATTACGTTTGGCATTTTCATAAAGCAACACATCTGTTATCCATTTTCGAATATACGCATCAGCCAAATTGGTACTGTCTTCGCGCGAGGTGCCTTCTGGGATAATTTTATCAAGATCATCACGATACAAAAACTTTCCTTCGACTTCTAAAATAGGTTCACGCGAAGTGTCAGCTACTTGTTGTTGGCACGACCCAACAACAAGTAACAAACAGCATCCTAAAGTGATATGTTTAAATCCCAACATTATTCTTTAATCGTTTTCAATACCGCTTGATTTACTACTATCGGATATTTAGCTCGTAATTTTTCGATCCATAAACGATCAAGCTCATTTTGATAATCGGCGGTAACAGCTCCACGCACATCGGTGTAGGCTTCAGGGCCTTTTTTGAGCATTTTACCTACTACAACTACTACAGGGAAGTCCTCATTAACTGTTACTTCAGCTTTTTTAGCCTTGAAAGCATATTTATCAACCAAAGGATTGTCACCTTGTTTCCATATGCCTACTTCAGTTTTTACCAATGTAACACTATCGTTATTAATACGTGTATTGAGGTATGAACTAACAGAATCGGTTGGTAATTTTTTCAATAATGCCTTAACCATTTTGGCGGTAGCAGCATCTTTACAAGTCACAATACGACCTTTATAATGCGGTGTAGCCCAAGCATATTGATCTTTATTTTGCTCAAAATACGTTTGTAAACCTTCTACATCTTTAGCAGCTTTTTCCCATACTTCTGTATTGCTTACATCAAACAATAATATACCATCATGATATTCTTGCATCAAAAAGCGGAATTCATCGTATTTATTTTCTAATTGCGTGTCTTCATAAGCCAGAATTTGTTCTTGTACAAATGGTTCCATCTTTTCGGCTAACATCAACATCGCTTCGCTCTTATCGGGGCTTGTTAATGCAATAAAGCGTAACAAATCATTCTGATATAATGTTTTATCAGCAAATGTAGCTAATGGTTTATTAAGCAAATCAGCCTTTTTGATAAATGTAGAATCAATATATTGAGTTCTCATCATGAAAGCAGTTACTTCTTTCATGGCTTTATCAATAACCTGATAATTATATTCTTTTTTCAAACGATCAACTAAGACTTTACGTCCCATTGATGCACGTTCATCGCGTTGCATCGCCCGTACTAAATCTGGTTTTTTCTTTTCATATGGTTCTAAACCACGTTTGTCATTTAATCTAATAATATGCCAACCAAACGCTGTTTTTACAGGTTCACTTATCTGGCCTTTAGTTTTTAATGCAAACGCGGCATCTTCAAATTCTCGAACCATACGCCCAACTCCAAACCAAGTTAATTCACCACCACGAGATGCAGAACCTTTATCATCTGATTCCATACGTGCAATTTTCTCAAACTCTTCGCCAGCTTTCAAACGAGCATAAATATCTAGTATTTCTTTATGCGCTTTTTCTTTATCTGCTTCAGAGGCATCAGCTTTTACAACTTTTATAATGTGAGACACTTGCACTTGACCTCTTGATGGACGACGGCTATGTACTTTGATAATGTGATAACCGTAAAACGTACGTACAGGTTGTGAAATTTGGCCAACAGGCAATTCATACATGGCTTTTTCGAATGGATAAACCAACATACCGCCTGTGAAAAATCCCAAATACCCTTTATTTTGGGCTACCGATGGATCATCAGAAACTTCTGGAGCCACTTTGTCAAAACCTTCGGTCATTAAACGTTTACGTGCTCTCAATGCTTTTTGATAAGCTGCCAAAGTATCTGTTGGACTTGGGTTCTCTTTAATTTTAATCAAAATGTGACTTACTTCCACATCTTGTTTCAAATGCTCATACGCTTCGCGACATAACTTATCCTCAAGCGACATGTCAGTCAAATAAGGTTTCGCCAATTGATTACGGTAACCGCGTAACTCATTTACAAACGCAGGCAAGGTATCCAAACCGCGATGCTGAGCTTCCACAACTTTCAATTTAAAATTCTTGAACAATTCGACGTATTCATCGAGTGTTTTTTTATCAACAGCATTATTGGTGTTGTTCTTATGATAAATATACTCAAATTCAGCTTTGGTTACATCATGACCATCAATGGTCATAAGCACAGGGCTTTTTTCTGCCATCGCCAAAGAACTCATAGTAAAAAACAATAAACCGATAAAGAATTTTGTTGTTTTCATAATAAAGATAAGTGTTCGTTATTTGATTAATTTAAAAATTACTTAATAAGATTTTTACCGCTCATATCAGCAGGTTGTTGAATACCCAAAATATGACAAATAGATGGTGCCACGTCGGCTAAAATACCATTTTCGACCACAGCCTCTTTGTTTTTGCTCACATATACAAATGGAACAGGATTTAACGAATGGGCTGTATTTGGAGACCCATCTTCATTTAAAGCATGATCGGCATTACCATGGTCAGCAATAATAATTAATTCATAATCGTTCCGTTTTGCCGTCTCAACCACTTTTTCGACACACGCATCAATCGCTTTTACAGCTGTTTGAATAGCCTCATACACACCAGTATGGCCCACCATATCGCCATTAGCAAAATTGACCACCACAAAATCAAATTTTTGTTTTTCTAATTCGGCAGTCAAGGCATCAGCCACTTCGTAAGCGCTCATTTCTGGTTTCAAATCGTAAGTAGCCACCTTAGGTGATGGAATTAAAATACGTTCTTCGCCCGCAAATGGCTCTTCACGTCCGCCGTTGAAGAAGAAAGTAACATGTGCGTATTTCTCGGTTTCTGCTATATGCAATTGTTTTAATCCCGCCTTTGAAATAGTTTCGCCGAGCGTATTCATTACATTATCCTTGTCGAATAATACATAAACGCCTTCAAATGAAGAATCGTATGGAGTCATGCAAAAAAATTGCAATGGCAAGGTGTGCATACCAAATTCAGGCATATCTTTTTGAGTTAATACAAGGGTTAACTCTTTAGCACGGTCGTTACGATAATTGAAGAAAATAACCACATCGTTGGCCTCAATTTTTGCCACAGGATTACCTTGAGCATCCACATGCACAATTGGCTTGATAAATTCATCGGTCACATCGCCATCATACGATTTTTGTACAGCTGCCACCATATCCGTTGCAGCTTCGCCAACGCCATTCACCAATAAATCGTAACCAACTTTCACACGTTCCCAACGTTTATCGCGGTCCATGGCATAATAACGGCCAACAATAGACGCAATTTTTCCGCCTGTTTTGTTTAAGTGATTTTCGAGTGCTTGAATAAAGCCTTTGCCGCTTCGTGGGTCGGTATCACGACCATCCATGAAACAATGCACGTAAGCATCAGCTATGTTGTACTCTTTAGCGATATCGCATAATTTGTACAAATGATCTAACGAGCTATGTACGCCACCATCGGAAACAAGACCAATGAAATGCATTTTTGATCCGTGTTTTTTGGCATATTCATAGGCACGTATAATTTCTGGATTTTGTAAAATAGAGTTGTTACGGCAAGCGATGTTAATTTTAACTAAATCTTGATATACCACGCGACCGGCACCAATATTTAAGTGTCCTACTTCTGAATTACCCATTTGACCATCGGGTAAACCGACATTTTCGCCTGAGGCTTGCAATTCAGAATGTGGATATTGTGCGTTCAAAGAATCCCAATAAGGCGTAGGTGTTTGTGAGATCACATCATCTTTGGCTTTATCGCCTATGCCCCAGCCATCTAATATCATTAAAACTGCTTTTTTTGACATAAAATTCGTTGTTTATAGTTATTTATTTTTGTTTATTATTTTGACGTTAAATGGATGATACCCATCCAACTTGCAAAGATACAAAGAATTCTACTCGAAATACCCAGCTAAATACCAATTTTTATTAATTTTTTCAAAAAAGCAAATCATATTATACAAAAAACTCCAACTTATTCTCTCGAATAAGTTGGAGTACAACTATGAATGAACTATTTATTGAGGACTTATTTCACAATTTCTTCATATTCATAATCATAATACTCAAACCAAGTAAGGCCATCGGTACGCTTTGAACGTTTTACACGTCCATCATCGTAAAAATCAAATGTAATTTGTGTTACCGATTCTTTATCTGACCATTTTACTTCGGTGTTCAAGTTTTTACAAGGCGCGCCAAACAAACCTGTATGAGCTTTCCAATCATCAATGAAGCTATCATTGATTACTTGATAAATTTTACCTGTGTTCAAACCTGAAGAGAATGTAAAGTTTTTAGAACGATCGCCACGTGTAAAGGATACTGCATTACCATCAGTAATGGTAAATGTTGATTTCAATTCAGGTGTACCATAATCTTCGTAGATTTTTGACAACATACCATTAGCATCATATTCAAAATTAGCATTACCGCCATCGCCCCAGATGTTTTCAATAGTTGAAACTAAACCTTTCTCATTTAATTTCCAAACACGATTTTTTGTAGCATCTTCACGTACTAAAGTAACTTGTCCTGCAGTACTATAATCCAAAATCATGTCCTCTGTCCAATCTTCACCTGTTTCAACTACTTTTGTCACACGACCTTGAGCATCATAAGTATACGCCCAGCTCGTTACTTTAGCCTTGCTTTCATCCATGCCATCCCAGTTGTAAAGGAATGATAATTTTTTCAAGCGATACTCTTTGTCTTCTGTTTGTGGATCATCACCACCACTGTTTGGATCACATGATGTAAATCCTAATGTTGCTACAGCAAACATTAATAGGGTCAAAAAATGTTTTTTCATAATAATAAAAATTTAAAAAGTTAATAAATATAGATATACATATCAGGACATTAGTTTCCTGCATAAATAATTAAACCTAAACCTGTTAAGAAAAACACAAACATGAAAGCGATTAGCACATGCACCAATTTACTTGAGCCTTTAAATTCCTTCCAAATGAACACACCCCAAGCAGCAGAAACCATGGTGGCACCTTGACCTAATCCATAAGAAATGGCTGTGCCGGCTTCACCAGAAGCGATGTAGCTTAACGCTGTACCAATAGCCCAAATAACACCACCTAAAATACCAACCAAATGCACACGTGCGTTGCCAGCAAAATATTCTTTATAGCTCACTGGTGTCCCCACAAATGGTTTGCGCATAATGAATGTATTGAAAATAAAATTGCTCAATAAAATACCAATGGCAAAGACAAAGAAAGCAGAATAAGGAGTCATTTTACCGATAGCTGGAGCAGCAAAGTTTTCTAAATCCATAGCTGAAGCTACGAAACGATAGAAGAAAGCCATTAAAATACCAGCCACAACCGCCAAAATTATACCTTTGCGACTGGATTTACTATCTTTTTGAGTCTTACCTGCGGCGATGCCATTTAACACAATGGCAATAACAACCAAAGCGACACCAATAAATAATAGCACAGGATCGCCTTTAGCTTGTCCCATGTAATTGATAACAACACCTAGCACTAACGCTAAGCCTACGCCTAATGGAAAAGCCACAGCCAAGCCAGCAATAGAGACTGAAGCCGACAATAAAATATTGGCAGCATTAAACACAATACCACCAAAAATGGCACTGCCTATATTCTTGGCGTCCGCTTGTTGTAAATCGGTCACAAAAGAACGTCCTTGATCGCCAATGCTTCCCAATGTGAAACCAAGTATAATGCTAAAAAGCACAATACCAATCACATAATCCCAATAAAACAACTCATAACGCCAACTTTTGGCCGCTAGCTTTTGAGTATTTCCCCACGAGCCCCAACAGAGCATCGTAATAAAGCAGAAAAGCACTGCTAATGAATAACTTTCGACAATGTACATACTGTAAAAATTTAAGGTTAATATTAATGATGTATTCGTTCGCTAATAAATAAAAACAGATCAGGCATAAGTGCCAAAGAGTTCATTTCAAAAGGCATCGCTCTATATTCGTGTTTAAAACCATGCTCGCGCAAAGCCACATGCAAATAACCATTACCAGAATAAGTAGAACCCGCCATGCTTGGCGAATAAATGGATAACTGCAAATTATTTTTCGTTGTTTCATTACGTGCTATCAAGGTTCCCAAAGTAGCTTTATCTCCAAACTGACAATTGGTAAACACAGCAGCCGTGAACGACTGTGGCACGAGTATTTGAGCAAGTACGGCATCGGCAGAACCACTCATTTGCCACACAGAACGATAGCGTCTATTATCACGTATATTCGCTTGCAATTCAAGCATTGGAACAATGTCAGAAAGAAGATTAAACGCTAATACTTGAGGCACAAAACAGAGTGCCATAGCTGGTAAAATCCCTTTTTCGTACGACGCTGTATAATATTGAGCAATGCGTTTTTCTGTGTTTTTGTCAGGACAGCCAACGATATATACCACCGCATATTTACGTTGAGATTGGCTATCATTGAAAGGATAATAGAGCGATAATTCGTGATTCAGGCAACGATATGATTTAGAAAAAATCGATTGCCGTTTATGAATCTGCGGTAGTTGGTAAGTTTCACTCAAGCTGAACGCTTTCTGGTGAAATTGCGCATCAGCGAAGCGGAAAACAGCTGGTAATGAACTACGCCAAAATTTAAAATCGTGACCACCACTATGCACACGATACACATGAGCCACCCCTTTATCCAAAAGTAGCTGATGCAATTCCTCGTTACTGCGACACAAAGTTCCTTCTTGATCACCATTATCAATGAAAAAATGAACACGACGCAGCTCTTCTGCCGACTTAGAAGCAATCACTCCAAATGGTGAATTTTTAAGATAATAATCGGTCAAACGTGCTTCACCCGACAAACCAACACCACCAAAAATGCGTCCCCATTGTTGATCCCAACCTATTTGTGACTGCTCTGTCATGTATTGCTCATGTGTACGAATAGAGGCACTCAAAGGTATACTTACAGAAAACACATCAGGATGATTGATTGGCAACATCAAAGCCCCAAAACCTCCCATAGAGTAACCTGTCACAGCACGATTTTGCGCATTGGCAATGGTTCTATACAAACTGTCAACCAAAGGCACCAATTCGGTTACAAACATGGTTTGATAATTATAATCTCCTGAATAGAAATTAGAATAATAATCAGAAAAGCCTTGAGGCATAATCAATATCATAGGCTGAATTTCGCCTTTGCGAACTAGCTGTTTGGAGACTTGTCCTACGCTTCCATATTCCAACCACGACGACGCATTATCGCCCAATCCGTGAAGCATGTAAAGTACTGGATAACGTTGTTTGCTTGTAAAATAATGATCGGGCAAAACGACGCTATAGTTGATTTCCTTTTGCAACACACGGCTGTAAAAAGAGCATCCTTCTATCTCCGTAGCGAACACTGACACGGAGAATACAGCCAGCAAAAACATTAAGACGAGACGCTGTTTCATAATCAAAACTTATTAAGTTTGAGACCAATATACGGAATACTTTCTTGCAATAAATATAAGAATGTTTCGAAGCTATCGTTACCATTGAGTATGCGGCATTGATGACTAATTGATTGATTCCGACAATCCACATACAACTGCGACAATTCGGTACAAGTAGCACTCTCATCGCCTGCCGACAAATAATAAAACTCATTGGTGGGCAATGTGCGTGAACTATCCAAATTCGTATTTAACAAATAAACAGCATGTACCAAAGCAGGATTAAAATTGCTAGCATTATATGCCCAATTTCCAGACTCTTTATTACCAATTAGCACACGATGATAATCACGTAGTTTAACACGATAATGAGCAGTCATAAAATCTATCAACTGATTCAAATCGGTTGAATTTTGTTCCAATTGGGTAGGATTAAATGCTACCAAAATAAAGTTCTTATCACGTTGCAACGAATCCAGCAACAAAGCAGTTTTTTGCAATTCTAA